>NZ_JBQFXO010000013.1:0-126932 GCF_056540865.1 Ruegeria sp. AL11 | reverse complement strand
TCGTTCTGTCTCGCGAGATCGGCAAGGACATGCTGGTGCGCGGCTCTGGGAAGATCATTTTCACAGCTTCGCTGCTAACATTTCAGGGCGGCATTACTGTGCCGGGTTACGCGGCCTCGAAAGGTGGGATTGGACAGCTGACCAAGGCTTTGGCCAACGAATGGGCCGGGCAGGGCGTGAACGTGAATGCGATTGCGCCTGGCTACATCGCGACCGACAACACCCAAGCGCTGCGGGATGATCCGGTCCGGTCGAAGTCGATCCTCGAACGAACACCCCAAGGCCGTTGGGGTACGCCTGATGATTTTGCCGGACCGGTGGTCTTTCTGGCCTCTGCCGCGTCGGACTTCGTCAACGGTGAAATCCTTGTCGTCGACGGGGGCTGGATGGGGCGGTAGCACCGTCAAAATGCACGGCATTTAATCTGACTGAGCATGCTACCAAGGGGCCTACTTGGCTTAGACTTGGAGGAAGAATTTCCTTCGTTGTTCTGACAGAGGGCCTGTTCGAACAAGTTTGGCCTGACCATCGAAACAATAAATACGCGCAAAACGCTAAGATGTTGAACTCAATGGGAGGCGAGTCTCAACAATTCCATCCCATTATTTACGCATTCCGACAGATGTGTCGGATCACTTAATTGCTGGAACTGTGGTCCCAACAAAATCAGTTACTTAGGGTTTTGAGTTTCTGAGACTCTAGAATTCATGGTTTTCTAGCTACCCCAACGCTTCTCGTAGGGCACCTTTGATGCAAGAACTAAGATCCGAGCTCGAGCCGGAGCAGAACAATGAACTTGATCGGCTGTTGCTACGGTTCCCGGCAAAGTGGTTTTGAAAACAGGGTGGAATTCAGACATACGCCGCCTGCGCTAACCACGCGAACTGTCGCGTCAAATGCCGACGTTCATATCACTAGGAGCGTTCGCCTAAGCTAAATCGCCAATTCCAACGAAAGCACCATCTAAAACTTGCGAAAAAACCAGCCAAACCATCAAAATTTAGTCGCCCGCTCGGTAGAGAATTGTGCCTCTCTGGTTGATCAGGCGCACTTCTCCAGTGGAAGGGTGGAAATAAGCTTCAACACGTTTGCCATCTGGCATGCTTCCATAAACTTCCCAACAACCACCATCCTGTTTCATGCGGTTCACGGTCCAACCGTCCGCAGTGATCTTCTCGGTCAGTTGCTCTTTAGTCAGCCAGTTTTCAGCTTCCACCGGCTCACACTGATACATGCCAGTAGCCTGAACCGTTGTCGGAAGTGCAATCGATATGGCCAGAATCCACGTCTTCATTTGCTGTCCTTTCGTTAAGCAGCGCGTGCGCGTCTGCGACTGAGGTTTTTCCAGATTCTGAACGCTTCGAGTCCAGCCAAGGGCACAAAGTGCACAAGTGCAGGTCCAAGGTTGTTGTGGACGAAAACCCAGTGCAGCAGCGTCGCAACTGCTGCCAAATAGACCCAGCGTTGGAGCGATTTCCAAGCCGGGCCTAACCTTCGGACGGACCAGTCATTGGAGGTCACCGCAAGTGGTATAAATACGAAGAAAGCGAGCCAGCCGGTCCAAATCCCCAGAGCCAATGCCTCTCCAAGAATGGCCCGAACACTACCCATATCAAACAGATAGAGAACGGTATGGAACGCCGCATAGGCAAACGCACCCACTCCAAAATACCGGCGTCGTTTCATCATCCATTTCCAGAATCTAGAGGCCGGAAACAGCATACGCATCGGCGTGAGTATCATTGCGACAATCAGAAAACGGGCTGAGAATTCACCAGTCGGATGCAGGAGCAGCTCGGTAACAGGTTCACCTTCTCTTCCAGGTTGACCAGATATCAGGGCAAGAACCATCGGAACTGAAGGCAGCGCGATAAGACCCCAAACAAAGTAACGAGAGTTTAATACTTGCCTAAGCACCGAGAACCTCATTGTTGGAGCGTCCACGTTCTAGTTTGAACCTGTCAATAACAGTGTTCCGTCGAAAATTCGCGCGGCTAGTTTCTTCACTTCAGATTGAAGGGACAGAGGGTCAATTCAGTTTGATGATAAGCCCAGGCCCGTCACAAACTCGTATGATGCCTGGACCAGATCAAAAACCACTTCCAATTCGTCCGTGTTCATCGGCGTGAAGATCATGACAAAGCCGCCCCAACCTGGTCTTTGATCTGCCCAGGGATGGCTGACGGCCCATCCTTTTTCGGCTGCCATCTTAGCGAGCGCCGGTGACAGGGACGCATGAAGGCTGCCGTCGGGATGTATGTGGGCAAACTCGCGACCGCCGACGATGACGTCCGGTCGGGCCAGCTTTGTATCTTCAGTGATCCAAAAGCCCAACGCTCCTGGCAAGGACACGACCGTTTGCCTGATCTCAACACCGGGCAATTCCGACACCTTTCCTAGGAGGGCTTCGGATAACTCGGGGACTGGCTTTACGCCAATCTGAACATGCGGGACGCCGTCCGTTGTCCGCGGAATTGGTGTCTCACGCATTGGCAAGTTCGTGATGTCGGCCAGTGCGTGGGAAGCCCCGAAGGTGCAAACAAAGGAAGCTGTCCAAATCAGGCGGTGAACTTCCATGATCCAATCTCCTTTTGACAAGCTTTATCCATGATAGGCTTGGCTGACCGCGAAACTGTCTTCGAACCAATGCCACAAGACGACTTGCCCGTCGCGAACCTTGGCGCGAAGCGCGAAGGAAAACTCGCCGATGTCCTTGCCGGACTTTGTCGTTTTCCCGTTCATCTTACCGAAAACCGCGACAGTGTCGCCGGACGCGAAAGCGTCGGTATTTTCCCACATTGTGGTTTCAAAGTTTGACGAGAATACACTGAGAAACTCAAAAATCGCCTCTTTTCCCTCGGCGCCGCCTACCCAAGGCAATGTAGTGTCACCTTCGTTGTGCCATACCATGTCATCTGCCATAAGGTTGGCCATGCTCTCCATGTCGCCGCTACCCATAGCGCCCATGAATGCCATCACGGTATCAAAACTTGACTGCGTGTCCGCATCACCATCAGCGGCAGTCACCTGATTGCCCAGGGTGGTTGCCAAAGCAGAGAGCCCCAGAACCTTCAAAGCATTTCTACGTTCCATGTCCATTTTCCCTTCAAGACGTCCTGTCCAATTGCTCAGAACCGGAGCTCAATTGATTGTCAGACTATCGACCCGCGAGTTGCTGCAGCGCACCCGCCCAGTCTTCGACGTGGTAAGAGCGAATGATCTTGCCGTCGTTCAATTCGTGGATATCGATTGTCATGATGTCGAAGCTCCGGCCCTCACCGTCGACACCAAACATTGGTCCAACAGGCGTACCGGTGGCGCGGCTGCGGACGGTCACGAAATCCCCGGCCTGATGCATGGCTTGTACAGACCATTCAAGATCCGGAATCAGTTTCCCGAAACCTCCGATTTGGCTTAGGAAGGCTTCGCTGGACTTGCTGGACCCTGAATAGTCGCCGATGCTTTCCCAATTTTCAGAGACTGACGCCTCAAAGGCTGCCACGTGATCTTGTGACGTTGGATTGCTAAGCAAATCATAGAATTTTTGCACGGTCGCGGTGTCGTCCGCCATTGCTCCACCTGCAACTGAAACGAATGCGGCCGAAAGCGCTAGGTTTTTGATCGTCATGTGATGCTCCAATTTAAGGATGAGGGGTGAATTCACTCGTGGTGTCGGGCTGCGTTCCCGCGGTGTGGATCCATTCCAATTCCGGGTTTTCACGGAATGCGAAACGTTCGAGATGATTGGTGACTACTTGAACCACCCGTTCTAGGTTCGCCTGAGAACTTGCGCTGACCAACACGTGCAGACCCGAAGCATCTTGGTTGAGGTCACATCGACCAAATGGGAATTTCACCCAGCCGGTATCCTCGTCGCAACATGCTTCAACCTTACGACCGAAATGGTGACACAAGGCCGCCATATACCGCCCGCCCCGTTGAGTAATAAATGTCGCGTGCAGTTGCATCGGTTTGCTCCGTCTGACTTGCACACAAAATATTTTCGCCGCACTGTTATGAAAATTGTCTAAACTCCGATAAGATAGTTCTGTTTAGCCGAACAATGATTGAGCATCTTAGACATATGGCTATCTTCGCCCGCGTCGTGGATGAGGGCTCGTTTCGCGCGGCAGCAAAAAGTATTGGCCTGGCGCCGTCACGCATCAGCGAAACGGTAACGGAACTTGAGAACTTTCTGGGTGCTACTTTACTCTATCGCACAACACGCAAGATAGCGCTGACCAATGAAGGCCGAGTGTTCTATGCCCGTGTGGTCGACATGATACGAAGCGCTGAAACCGGTTTGAATGAGTTGAACGCGCTGTCGCTTGAGCCTGTTGGCGCGCTTCGAGTTTCTGTACCGGCCTTCATGTCGTCGTCAGAGCTTTTGACCACCATGGGTGAATTTGCAAGACAGTACCCGCATGTGGCGTTGTCTCTGTCGTTTACCGATCATCCTGTAGATCTGATCGATGACGGGTTTGACCTGAATATTCGGGTAGGTTGGCTTGATGACAGCTCGATGATGTCTCGAAAACTGGGTGAAATTGACCGAGCTCTTGTTGCTGGCGCTGAATATGCTGCGTCTCGACCTGAGCCAAAGCAACCCAATGATTTAGAGGACTGGGATTGGATCAGCTATGCCCAGCGGTCTGACACCATCGAGTTTATCGCTCGAAACGGAAGGATCGCGAAGGTGGCAGGTAACCCTCAGATCCAGGTCGATAACGTTGATGCGTTACACCATCTAACACAACAGAACCTTGGTGTTACTGTGTTGCCTCAATATCTGGCCGAACGTGGCTTGAGATCGGGAAACTTTGCACGACTTCTGCCCGATTGGAGGCTGCGCCCACTCGGGATTTATGCGGTGTGGCCAGATCAGTCACGGCGCGAGAATCTGACCGTGCACTTTGTGCGTTTTCTGGCAGAGAACCACCAATATTGAGATCGTTGCGGAACCGAGCAACCCTACTGCTTCCAAACCCGGCTGGCATAAAAACTGATCTCCAAGCAATATTGGTGGTTCCCCTTCTACTCAAGAGCTTGCAATTGAATCCCTATGCCCCACAGATTCTCGACGGACCAGGACTGCTTCTTCGAGATACCCGCACCTAGGGGCGTCCAGATTTTGTATATGGTCCAAGAGCAGGTTTGCCAGTTTGGAACCAGACTTTCGGTAGTCGACCGAATAACTCGTCAATCCAGGGGAGATGCAATCGATCAAAGTGTGATTTCCGAATCCAATTACCGAGACTTGATCACCAACTGGAATCCCGAGTTCTCGGCACGCCGCATACACCCCGAAGGCAACCGTATCACTTGCACACAGAAAAGCGGTTGGGGGGTTGCTTGACGACAGCAGGACTTGAGCAAATTGTTTAGCATCTTGCACGCTTGAACTGCCGTTACTCTGAAAGCCTGGTACTATGGTCAAATCAGATTGGCTCATCGACCGATGGAAGCCATGCAACCAATGATCGGGTTTGATATTGTTTTTATTGAGCTCTACAAACGCAATTCTGGTATGTCCGCTGTCTTTAAGAATGGACAAAGAGTTTGCGATACAACCATCGATATCGACATCGCAATACAGGCTGTCTAAGCCGTCAACATGGCCATAGGTGACAAAAGGCACCCCAAATTCAGTTAACATCTCAATGCGCGAATCGTTAGTCGCCGGAGCGGGTATGATGCAACCATCGACGCGTTTTTCTTGAATGATTAGGCGCTGAATTTCTGAGAGACTATCAAGACCGTTCGTCGAACAAACAGTCAACGTCCAATCGTTTGACAGGAGCTCATTGCTAATCCCTTCAATCAATTCGAGCGTTGCTAGTGCATTAGCTTCCTCATACCACTGCGGCAAAATAATGGCTGCAGACTGGCTCGTACCTGTCTTAATGGATCTGGCGATTGCTGACGGATGGTAACCAAGTTTTTTCGCAGCATCTTGTACTCTTTGCTTTGTTTCCTTTGATATGTCGGAATAGCCGGAAAGTGCTCGTGAGACGGTGCTCTTGGAAAGTCCAGTATGTTCGGACAGGTCTGCAATGGTTGTTACCCTTTGGCCAACCTTCCTTGAGTGCTTTTTCTTGTTTCCATCTGACATAAGGCTGTTCGATAACTACAGGGAAAACGATGTCGATATGCCAGGGTGCAACGCAACGCAAACTAATCCTTCGTTCCACGCGCTGTACGAGTATCGACCTGCTGCTGTAACAGTCTGAGCTGAAACGTTTTTAAGGGTTGGGCACGACTCCTGAAGTTTCTCGCACTTTCAGCGTTGCGGAGTATTCGAGATGCCGAACGGGGAGATTTGGTGAACGCATTCGGTCCAGCAGGATCTCGGCCAAGCGCGTGCCTAGCATTTTGGGATTGATCGCCATGGTAGTAAGGCCAGGGGTAGAGATACTGGCATCCTCGATGTCATCGAAGCCCACGACCGAAAACTCCTGTCCTGGCGTTAATCCGGACCGGATCAATCCCAAGCAAGCTCCAAGTGCGGCAACATCACCATTGCAGACGATGCTTGTCACCTCGGGGTGCTGCTTGCGGAGTGCAGCGATTGCGTCAAAACCGGCGCGCTTGTTCTCCTCACAAGGCCAAACAATTGGTTGAACGCCATCCAGCTGCTTAAGTGCGTCTAGGTATCCCGATATACGCTCTTCACGTACTGATGTTTGCTCGGTACCGCCAAAATAGGCAATGTGCCTGTGCCCTAAGTCGATCAAATGCTGGGTGGCTTGACTCAGAGCTTCGGTGTTCAGAACGCCGACGTAGTCAAGAGACTTTGATACCTTTCGCATGAAGGTGACCGTGGGTACGCTATGAGCCTTTATAAGCTCTAATGATTCTTCGTTTGTGTCGATCGCCGGAACCCATATCAATCCACCTCGACCGAATCTGATACACGCTTCCATAAGACGAGCCTGGCGTTGAAGTTCGTCTTGCGCATCGAGAATCGAAACCATGAAACCTTCAGTTTCAAGAAGGTCTACAGCGCTGCTGACTACTTCAGAATTAAACGGGTTTGCCAGGGTGTTAAGCATAAACCCTATTTCGCGATTTTCACCTGACCGCATGGTGGCCGCCGCATGGTTTGGAACGTAGCGCAGTCGCTTCGCTGCGCTCAGGACTTTCTGGCGTGTCTTCTCTGAAATCCGACCGGTGTCGCGCATCACCTGACTGACGGTGGGAACCGATACGCCCGCTTCTTTGGCAACGCTGGATAGGGTGGGCTTTTTCATCGTGGCAGCAGTTTCTAGATATAACGTTCTTTTAAAATTGCAGGAGGCTAAAAAAATATCAAGTAAATTAAAACGAATACGAAATGATCTCAGACTTGACTCGTGATATAACGTTGTATCATAGTGCCTCCATTCGCCATAGGCTAATCCAAGTTCGTCGGCGAGGGAGGGAGGTTGCCAGTTTTCGGTCAACCTCAGGCATAACGGAGGAAAACATGTCTATTCATTCGAAACTGGCGGGTGCCGTATCCGGTGTTGCCATGCTTGTTGGTGCCGCTGCCGCACAAGCGGAAACTCTGTTCTGGTCGACGCAGGCCCGACCTGCTGAAGAAGCGCAGGCGATGCGGACCGAGGTCCTCGGCGGTTTTGATGGCGAAGTTGATTACCAGCCGAACGAAGATGGGCCGTGGTTGACCCGTCTGCAAGCCGAGTTGCAAGCTGGTTCGGGCAGCATTGATTTGCTGGGGTCCTTGCATGGCAACTTCTCAGCGATGAACCCCGAAGACCTGATGGATCTCGGCGATCTGGGCGTCACGTCGGCCTCAGACACTTTTAACGACCTGGCCAAGCTTGGAACCGACAGCCTTCACTACATGCCCTGGATGCAAGCGAGCTATATCATGGCCGCGAACACCGAAGCGCTGCAGTACTTGCCTGACGGTGCTGACATTAATGCGTTGACCTATGACCAATTGATTGCCTGGGCGGCCAATGTTGAAGAAGCGACCGGCCAAAAAAAATTCGGCTTTCCTGCGGGTCCCAAGGGGCTGAAGCACCGGTTCTTCCAGGGCTACCTCTATCCGTCCTACACAGATGGTGTTGTGCGTACTTTTGCGTCGCCGGAGGCCGTGACGGCGTGGGAGAAATTCAAAGAACTGTGGAGCCACACAAACCCTGCATCGACCAACTTTTCTTTCATGCAGGAACAGCTGTTGAATGGCGATGCCTGGATCGTTTTTGATCACACCTCACGTCTGGCGCAAGCCTTCAACGAGCGCCCTGACGACTTCGTTGCCTTCCCGGCACCTGCGGGTCCGACTGGTCGCGGTTTCATGCCTGTTCTGGCAGGTGTTGCCATCCCGCGTACCGCGCCAGATGCCGAAAGCGCGAAAGCTCTGGTAACTTTTCTGATGCAGCCTGAGACGCAGATCGCAACCCTAAAGGCAACCAACTTCTTCCCCGTGGTTGATGTTGAACTGCCAGACGATCTGCCGCCTTCGGTCAAGGCAGCAGGCGAAGCAGTTGCAACAATGAGCGGTTCAGCAGACGCCAATCCTGGACTGCTGCCTGCAGGTTTGGGCAGCATGGGTGGTGATTTCAACCGTGTCTATGTGGACACGTTCGAGCGCATTGTTTTGGCGGGGCAACCCATCGAACAGGTTCTGGAAGATCAAAAGAAACAGCTTGAAAAGATCATGAACGAAACTGGCGCTCCCTGCTGGGCCCCTGATGCGCCTTCAGACGGCCCATGTCCCGTCGAATAAATCCAAACAAATAGCTGGGCCGTTTTGACGGCGGCCCATTTCCCAGCATTTTCCCAATTCTAAGGAGCGGTCCGATGGAAGCGCGGCTATTGCCATACTTTCTGATCCTCCCGGTGACCCTGTTTCTCTGTCTATTTTTCCTCTACCCGTTTGTGCTGGTTGCGCAGGAGGCGTTTGGAACTGAGAACGGTTTTTCACTGGATAACTTTCGTGAGGTTGTGAGCTACTGGAAGTTCCCGATTTCGATGAAGAATACATTCCTTCTGGCCGCCGCTGTCGTGCCAATCCAGCTGGCACTGTCCCTTCTGATGGCCACGATGGTTACAAAGATGCAAAAGGGCCGCGATCTGGTCCTGTACATTTGGACCATACCGCTTGGCATCTCTGACCTTGCCGCCGGTATCATCTGGTTGGCGATCTTCGAGCAATCGGGTTTCCTGAACTCGATGATGGTGGGACTTGGTGTCACGGACCAACCTGTGAGCTTGCTTAGCTATCAATCCCCGTGGATCGTCTTCCTAGCGATCATGCTGGCTGAGATTTGGCGCGCGACCGCGATCATGCTTGTGATCCTGGTGGCGGGCATCGGTTTGATCCCGAAAGAATATTATGAGGCCGCCGATGTGTTTGGAGCCTCCCGGTGGAAGCAATTCACACGGATCACCCTGCCAATGTTGCGTCCTTCGCTGCAAACAGCATTGATCCTGCGCGTCATTCTGGCTTTTGAAGTCTTTGCAGTGGTCGCAGCGCTCGGTGGCACGCTCTTCCCGGTGCTCATGGGCGAAATCTATGCCTACCAATTTGACCTGCAAAATGGCGGTGGAGCAGCTGCACTGGCGATCATCGTTCTGATCATCTCGATCGTCTTTACTCTGCTCATCATGCGCGCACTACGTGTCCCGAAAGGAGCAACGATATGACCGCTGTAGCTGATGTTGTAGCCCCTGACGCCCGCAAGGCGGGCAGGGGGATCTACCGGGCCGGAGTGATCTTGTTGTGTGCCTGGGTGATCGTACCGCTCTACCTATTGTTCGTGAACACGATGTCTTCACCGGAAACGGTGAACAGCTTCCCGAAAAGCTTCATTCCGGAGTTCAATATGGGATCCATAAACTTCTTCATGGGGTTCCAGGGGATGCTGATGGCTTTGTGGAACTCGGTGGTGGTTGCAGTGCTGACGATGGTGATTTCAATCACCATCGGAGCGCCGGCTGGCTACGCCCTCTCTCGGTTTGAGTTTCGCGGGAAAGAGCTGTTCCGGCTGCTGATCTTGCTGACGCGGGCTTTCCCGCTTCCGCTTCTGGCGCTTCCGCTTGCGGTTCTCTTTATCCGCACCGGGCTGGATGACACAGCCTTTGGCCTGTCTCTTGTGCACACGACCCTGGCGATTCCGTTCGCGGTGCTGATCACCTTCTCGCTTTTCTCGGGCATTCCGTTGGAGCTGGAGGAAGCTGCCTGGACATTGGGCTGCACGCGTTTGACCGCATTTACCAAGGTGATCCTGCCTTTGGTGCTGCCAGGTATCACGGCCTCGGCGATCTTTGCCTTCGTGATTTCTTGGAACGAAGTATTCGCGGCCGCCGTGCTGACCATCGAGAACCGGACGCTTCCCGCGTTCCTATTGCAGACATTGGGGGAAGCTCCGTTGCACCTGAAATTCGCAGGCGGCTTCATCCTCGTGGTGCCTGCGCTGATCTTCATCTTCGCTGTGCGCAAATATCTCTTTGCCATGTGGGGCATCGCCAACCGCTGAGCGGTGGCTGAAAGGAAACTGTTATGGCTGAAATTCAGATCAAGAACGTCGCCAAGAGCTTTGGGTCTTACCAAGCTCTTCACGACATCAACCTGACCATCGCAGACCAGGAATTTATGGTTCTTCTTGGGGCCTCGGGCTGTGGTAAGTCTACTCTTTTGCGTATCATCGCCGGACTTGAGACAGCTACTACCGGTGAAGTTTGGATTGGAGGGCGTCGTGTGGATCACCTATCGCCCAAGGATCGCGGCATTTCGATGGTGTTCCAGAATTATGCGGTCTTTCCACACCTGACGGTGTTCGAGAACATTGGCTTTGGTCTGCGGATGCAGAAACTGCCTGATGACGAGGTCAAGCGCCGGGTCGAGCGTACCGCTGGTTTGATGCATATCGAGCAGCTCTTAAAGCGCTATTCGGGCGAGCTGTCAGGCGGACAACGTCAGCGTGTGGCGGTTGCCCGGGCGTTGGCAATGGAACCTGATGTGATCCTGATGGACGAACCGCTTTCGAACCTCGACGCACTGTTGCGGATGGAAATGCGGGCTGAGCTAAAAGGTGTTTTGGCCGAAAGCAAAACCACCGCCATCTACGTGACACACGATCAGGTCGAAGCCATGTCAATGGCTGACCGGATAAGCGTTATGCATCAGGGCAAAATCGTTCAGGCAGCCTCGCCTATCGAGGTGTATAGGGATCCAGCGGCCGAGTTTGTGGCCAGTTTTATCGGCAATCCACCGATGAATTTCCTCCCCGCTGAAGCTGCGGGCTCTGGTCGCTGGACAGTGGCGGGACAGAGCTTTGATGGACCGGCAAGTGGCAAAAATCTGAAGTGGGCCATTCGCCCGGAAGATCTGCGCATCACGGATGCAGGCTTTGCAGCACGCGCCAAGGTTGTTGAGCCCTTGGGCGCACATCTGCTGGTAACCTGTGATGTCGACGGGCACCAGTTCCGCGCTGTTCTGGACAGTGAGCTTAGCGTGAAGCCCGGCGATGTACTTACGCTGGCGCCCCAAGAGGGCAGGGGGCGTTGGTTTGACCCAGAAACCACTTTGGCCGTCGCCTAAAGGAGAAGCACAATGAGCCAAGCGCTGATTGATCAGGCCCGCAAAGTCATGGACGGAAATGACCGGGGCAGCTACACCGTGCCCACCCATGGTCTCTACCCCTTCCAGTGGAATTGGGACAGCGCTCTATCTGCGCTTGGCTTTTCACACTACGATATTGATCGGGCATGGGTCGAAATCGAGACCTTAATGGCTCATCAATGGGCCGACGGTATGGTGCCCCATATCATTTTCCATGAACCTGATGATGGGTATTTCCCTGGCCCCGACGTTTGGGGAACAAACCGAGACGTACCCACGACAGGTATTACGCAGCCAGCCGTCGCTGGCTTTGCCTTGCGCAAGATTTTTGATCGCTCGGAAGACAAAGTTCTAGCGCATAGGCGGCTTGCTAATCTACTGCCCAAGATTCATGCCTGGCATAAATGGTTTTACGAGCATCGTGATCCCGAAGCCTCTGGTCTCGTTGCGATCATCCACCCGTGGGAATCTGGGCGAGATAATTCAGTAGATTGGGACGAGGCGCTAGAAGGCGTTCCCATGGAGGGGGTCGCATCATTTACACGGCGCGATACAACACACGCCAACCCTGATCATCGTCCGACGGACGAGCAGTACCGAAGGTATATCTGGTTGGTCCAAACCTTTCGACGTTTGGGTTGGGACAACGCACTACTTCATGACGCTTCGCCTTTCCGCCTTGTTGATCCGGGGTTTAATGCCATCCTGATACGATCCTGCGACGATGTCGCGGAGCTCGCCGAACTCATAGGTGATCCCGATATGGCCCTTGAAGCACGTGCGATGGCGGCAAAGGGTCGTGCGGCGATGGAAAGTCTTTGGAACCCAAAGCTTGGGCAATACACATGCTACAACCGCGCTGCGGGAATTTTGCAGGACACGCCTACGGTCGGCGGAATACTTGCGGCGTTTGCACAAGTGCCAACTGCACGTGCTGAAGCTTTGGTGGCAAGGATCAACTTGTTGTCCCAGCGGTGTGTTTACTTGGTGCCGAGTCATGATCCTGCGGATAGCTCCTTTGACAGCAGGCGCTATTGGCGAGGACCATCATGGCTCATTGTGAACTATATGATCGCCGATGGTCTGATCCTGGCGGGCCAAGAGGCTATGGCACAACGTCTATTAGCAGATAGCATGCGTCTGATCGAGAAAAGTGGCTTTGCGGAATACTATGATCCGATCAGCGGCGAACCGTGTGGTGGCGGAGACTTCACCTGGACGGCTGCAATGGTAATCGAAACCCTTAAAATTCAAAAAGTTCCCGCATGAAACGCTCGCGCATCAACGAGATTATGGCGCATGCAGACGACGTAATTCGCTCTCACGGTTTCACGTTGCCACCTTTCGCCTATTGGACACCCGAGGAGTTCAAGGCACGCGAACGTGACGCCCGACACGTCATAGACGCGCGTTGCGGCTGGGATATCACTGACTATGGTGACGGTGATTTTGATAGGATGGGCCTGTTTCTCTTTACGCTGCGTAACGGTCTACAGAGCGACTTAGCCAAGGGCGGTGGCATGTGCTACGCCGAGAAACTGTTGATATCACGGCAGGATCAGCTGTCGCCTATGCATACGCATGTTCTGAAAGCCGAAGATATCATCAACCGCGGCGGCGCAACTTTGGTCGTGGAACTTTACGGCTCGGATGATACCGGTGGGTTTGCAGAAGACTGTGGCGGTGTGGTCTGGTTAGACGGCATCCGCCACAACTTTGGTCCGGGTGAGAAACTGCGCTTGGAGCCCGGTGAAAGCGTCACTTTACGCCCTGGTGATTGGCACGCGTTCTGGGGCGAAGGTGGGGATGTTCTGATTGGTGAGGTCTCGACCGTCAATGACGATGAAACAGACAATGTATTTCGTGAGCCCATTGGACGTTTCTCTAAGGTTGAGGAGGATGCTTCACCAACACATCTTTTGGTCAGCGATTACTCAAAATGGCTTGGCTGATTGATGAAACCGACAGCGACGATCTGGCTCTGGAATTGGAGAGTTCCTTATTGAACGATCTGAGCCGCCTGCTGTCACAAGGCGTCAATTTGGCATTTGAACTTGTCTACCAAAAAGATGGAGTTCTGAAAGGCGGGCTTCCGAGTACAACATCTGGCGGTTGATTCTCCGTGCGAAGCCTAAGAGTGCATTGTCGGCTAATCACAACGGATTTGCTGGAGGGTTTAGTAGAGGTGTCTCACATCGCGACTGCAAAGCGCATACAACAGTTATTCGAGAGAGAAACACCGAGGCAGGTTTTGTCCGCAGACCGTTGGTTCGCCGGGCACTCAAGTTTGCAGCTGCGGCGAATGGCGGCTTTGTTGGACCACATTGAAGCGATCACCGATTTTGTTTAGCGGCAGGTTTGGGCCCAGTGCTGGCGCAGAGCATTGTGCTGATCAACCAAACTCAAGTAAGATACACTGCGCCGGTTTCCAGGTTGCTAAGAGGCTCACTGGCGTTCATTTGACGGAGACTTGAAGCGCCTGAACCATCGAAACATTAAACAAGCGAAAAAACCTAAGGTGTTGAATTCAATGGGAGGCGAGTCTCAATAATTCAGTCCCATTATTTACGTACTCCGACAAGATGGTTATGAAAACAACCCAAAACGCAGAAGCTAAATTATGTGAAACTTGCGCCTGCGGCCTTTTCAAAGACAAAGCAGTGCGTTTTAGCCGAATTCAGAGATACCTAATCCGCAATTTTTGATCACGGTTACACGCAAGTTCCTCGACCACCTCGTTTGCACTCAAGTTAAACTCTCTCGCGAGAGCCGTGATCTGGATCGGCTGAAAGCTGTCAGCGTTCCGAACCAGTCTGCCGTCTTCAAAAGCGATAAACTCGTGAGACCTGCCACCCCAACGGACGATCCCACCGCATAGTCGCTGGCTTTCCATATTGACCAGTTCGGCCACAGGGTCGGCAAAGAAATCGCTCCACTTAAGAAATCCAGTACTGACTGCCCGCGCCACTGCCTGTTCAATCGTCCGGCTTTTGAGCTTGGTGGTGATCGAAGCAGTCAGTGCCTCTACCATTCGCGAAGAGTGCCCCGTCTGCCGGGCAATGACAGACGGTATCAAACCCGACGCGAGCATCTTCAACACATCCAGCTCGTCGCCAGACAGGGAATCCGAGGGAAAGTTGAATACGGTTTCAATGACATCTAGGGCAAGCAGGTGCAGAACCTGTGCTTCATGGCGTAGGGCAGGGAGCATTCTCGTGATCAATGCGTCCCACTCGGGGCGAGGCGCATTGGACGTGACGGTAAATACGCCCCGCTCCCCGAAGGGGTTGATAACCGGAATGGAAAGACCGTTACGTCCAACGCCAAATTTCCGGGCTGCCTCAAAAAGCGCTGCGTAGTCAGCCTGGTTGTCGAACACTGACCAGTCGATCGGTGCGATCATTGTGGCGCCAAACCGAATGAGGGGATCGGCCAGAACCAGATCGTTGTCGACGTAATACCTGACCCATTCGGCTGAAAACGTGGTGCAACCGTGGACAACGTTGTGATGCTTGTCGATATGGGCGTAGGACGCATTTTCCAGTCCAAACCTGGAGCAAATCTCCTGGAGGTGCGCCTCCCCGGTTTGCCTGAAATCCAGTTCAGAACTGCCAATATCCGCAATTTTCATAAGCTGTCTTTCTGTTCCGCGTTGCCGTTGGGGCCGATTAGCAACCTAAAGCTGAACAAACCACTCGGGAATTCCCGTAGCCAATCACAGATCTGAATACTGTTCTGTTCTGGAGGCGGAAACAGAGCAAAATCTTGCCGATGAGGCGCATGAATTTGCGAAGCTGGCAACATACCAACGGGCAGGGTTTGAGCAACGATCTCGTATCCTAGCGAAGTCCATCCTCATCCTCCCGCGCCCTTCGGGCCAACAAACCCATGAAACTGGAAATCAGATTCAACTCCCCGCGCTCATCTGCGTGCACCATACCGCGCAGATATCCGCCCGGATTAACCACTGGTGGCAATCGTGGATCGCTCAGCCTCGCGTCTGTGATCAACCCGGCCAGGATTGCACCCATCACGGTCAACCGTTCGATAGCCGCATGCCAGGCGGAGATATTGGTGCCGATCTCAGACAGCCGGGACCAAGTGCCGGTCTCGATTGCATAGAGGCTTGGATTGGAATTTCGATCTCCACCACCGGCGATATCGATATGCATGCACAACTCGGGTGAGGCCAGTTCATACAGGATGTGATTGTTCACCCGAGGCAGGTTTTGGGCCTTGCATGATATCAGATCCGTCGGATGATTGCTTTCTAAGCAATTCGGAGGGCCGGCAGGCCCGGAGCCAGAACAATCTGGTTCCGAGGCTTTAGCCGAGGACATTTTCTCCTCGCCATCGGCGTTACAGGACAGAATTTTTTCTTCAATTTGGTCTTGTATATGGGGCCCGAAACCTGCTTCGGGTTCACCCGAAATTCCAGCGTGTTTTGCGACATACTCTTCGATCCGTTTCCAATGGTCATGGGCCGCCTGAACATGTGATCTGAGGGCATCCAATGACAGGTATTTTAGCTTGTCAGCGCGCGGCCAGGATCGAAGTTCCTCCTTCATGCCTTCCAGACTTTCAGGAGGGCAGGGGAGTGATGAAAGCACCGCAAGACTACACTTCACATATCGGTAAAGCCGTGATCGATCCCCGCGCAGCTCGTCATGCTCTTTCTTCTCAGCCTTGCTGCGCACGTCCGCGTCGCGCATCTCGGGAATGAGGTTCAGGGCTGGGGTCAGGAAGAGGCCAAGCCCTTTGCGCTTACACCGCGCGCCATTTGCCCCAAGCCTACGTTCAATCAAACCAATGGATTCCAGTTCGCGTTCATGGTTGTAAATTGTTCGATCTGTCACGCCTCGCCCGGCAATGAGGGTTTCCTGGCGCGCGTAGCAAAAGGGTTCCTGAGACGGGTCTCGAAACGCGCATGGCGTAATCATATCGATGATGATCTCTAAGGTGCGAATACACTGGGCGGATGCGCCTCTGATCTGGGCATGGCACACACAGAGCTGCCGAAACCGGTCCCGGTTCCAGCCCTCGGGAAGGCCGTTGTGGAAGCGCTTCGCGTCTTGAAACCGGGCAGATGAGATTTGACGGAAACTCATGGCTTCGACCTCACTGGGCGTGACCCCGGCAGATCCGCGGAGTGTCGCGCGGTGGTGTGTTTGTTTTGGGGGATTTGCTTCATGTTCTGCTTCTCAATCTTGAAGCAAAGCGGGTCAAACCTCAGCGAATAAACACAGAAAAACCGTTCGCACAGATGCGTTTGTCCTTGTCAGTAATTTGGGAGTTTCCTATAAATCAGGTGATCAAACGTGACTTAGGAAGATCCCGTGTATCAGCGCTGATCATGGCCATCGGCGTCCTGGTGGGGGTCAGTTTCACTTTGTCCAAATTCGTCTCGATGGCGGGAATATCTGCTCTGACCGCTTTGTTCTGGCAGGTTTTGCTGGCAAGCATCGCGCTGTTGGCGTTGTGTTTGCTGCCGAAGAAGCGGGTGGCGCTCGACACGCGGCACATCCCCTATTATGTCGGTGCCGGAGTTTTCGGTGTCAGCGGCCCCGCTGTGATCGGGTTTCTGGTGCTGGAGCACGTGAGCCTTGGGTTCTATTCCGCCCTTGTCACGCTGTCACCGCTGTTTACCTTTGCGATAACGGCACTGATCGCGCGCAGGACGCTGCCGTTGCACCGCCTGATTGGTATTCTGATCGGCCTTGCAGGGGTCAGCCTTGCCACCATGGGTGGATTTGACCTGTCGGGTGTCGAGCCCGCGTGGATTGCCCTGTCGCTTTTGGGGCCCTTGTTTCTGGCCTGCGGCAACGTCTTTCGCAGCTATGCCTACCCGCCCGGCGGCGATCCGTTGGGGCTGGCGACCGGAACGCTTCTGTCACAGCTGGTGCTGATTTCCGCCCTGTTACTGGGACGCGGCAGCACAATCAGCGACGTCTCGGTGCCCCCTGCCCTGCTTGGCGCAATCTTAGGCATCGGATCCATCACCGCGCTCTGCTATGCGCTGACCTTCGAAGTACAGCGGCGCACGGATGGCGTTGGGTTCGCGCAGGTCGGCTATTTTGCCACGCTTTCCGGCATCGCAATCGGGGCAATTGTCTTTCGGGAACCTCTTGGCCTCGGACTGCTTGGGTCCCTCGCAATCCTGTTCCTTGGGCTAGCCGTCACCAACGGCCACCTGAAACTCCCAACGGTCCTGCACCGAGGGTCACAGGCCAACCAGACTTAGACCCACCGAAAACTTTCAAACAGAAAAGGAAACCAAAACATGCAAATCACGGCCCCCACCACAGCGGCTCACGCGCCCCGGATCGCGTCCCTTTATTCAGCGGTTGACGCGCTCGACGAAGCCGGCGTTGTCGAGCATGTCACCGAAGACGTGCAATTCCAGCTTGGCAATTTCGAACAGATTGACGGGCGCATAGCCGTGCAAGCCGCGAACGCGGAATTCTTTGCCACGATCCAGGATATGCAACATACCATCACCGGCATCTGGTCCAGCGGCGATACCGCGTTCTGCGACGGCACCGTTCACTACACGCGCAAGGACCAAAGCACACACGACGTGCGCTTTGCTGCACGGTTCAACTTTCGCGAGGACAGGATCGCGGATTACCGGGTGTATGTGGATATCTCGGGTCTTTGACCCGCATGGTCAGGGCGGCGCGCGTTGCCTGCCGCTCTGGCCGACGCGGGAAGAAGCGGCCATAATTGCGATCCAGCTTCGGAAGAGGGTTCGATGACCGATGTCGTCTGGGACCGGCACACCAACCCGTGGAGCGGCTGGAGCCGTCTGAGCATCCCGCCCCTGTTCGTTCTGGCCGTCTGGAGCCGGGTTTGGCTGGGCTGGTGGTGCCTTGTCCCAATCGGAATTGTTGTCTTCTGGACATGGTGGAACCCGCGCGCCTTCCGCAAAACGGCCAATCCGGATAACTGGATGTCCAAAGGTGTACTTGGGGAACGGATCTGGCTTGCGCGCGCGAAATCGCCGATCCCTGCAAGGCACCGCCAGATGCCTCTTGTTCTGGCCGCAGTCAGCGCTGTCGGTATCGGCCCCTTGGTCTGGGGGCTTTGGCAGCTTCAAATCTGGCCGACGCTTCTGGGGTTGCTGCTGGTTATGGGTGGCAAGCTGTGGTTTCTGGACCGCATGGTCCGGCTGTTTGAAGACACTCGGGCGGCGAGCGCCGGGCAAGGAATATAGCGGCGCAGTGAAAACGGAAAGCAGGAGCATCAGATGCCCCTGCCATTCCGGGTTCGCCAGGGCGCGCTTAAGCTTGCGGGCCCCCATGCGCCAAGGACCGCTGCGCCAGCCCCAAAGACATCAGGGATACACCGGCGAATATCAGGTTCAGGCCGGCAAGAACCCCCAGCAGAACAAGGGACGTGCCATTGACGATACCGGACAGGATCAGGCCGCCAAGCAGGATGGCCATCGCGCCGGACGCAATCATCAGCTCCATGGGCCGCTCCTGACGCGACCGAATGGCAATTACGATCCGCAACACACCTTCGGCCAGAAAAACCGCGCCAAGCGCAAGGGTCAGTGCCAGAACGCCGCCGAACGGATCAAGCAACAGAACAAGCCCCGCAAGCGCGTTCAGAACACCGATGGCCAACAGCCAGAAGAACCCTTTCCACGCCTTTTCCGCAAATGCCTGAATCGCTGTGACGATGCCTCCGCCCAGCAGGGCCACGCCGACAAAGGCTTCGACGGCCAGCGTGGACATCAGCGGGAAGGCTACGGCGCACAGCCCTACACAGAGCATGGCGACGCCGAGCACAATCAGCCAGACCGGTCGAGGCTGCCAACCGGCGGCCTCTTCCATGAGCGCGGGATTCGGCACGGTTTCATTAACTGAATCAGTCATGTCGACCTCCGGGATCAGGGTCAGGCGACCGAATTGTCGAGATGATCGCGATAGGCGGCAACGGCGGCGTGCAAGGCTTCCCAATGGTTCTTCGCCTGATCATGCGCTTCCGTCACAGCGTCTTCGCCTTCTTTCTGGATGCGATCAGCAAGGTCAGTGACCTTATCTTTTGCTTCCTGCAGATCGGATTGCAGCTTTGTCACCTGCTCCTGGGTCCACTTGTCGGTCGCGTCGCCCGCGTCCTTGACCTTCTGTTCGAACGATTTCAGCTCGTCCTCGACACGGGTATAGTCGTCCTTGGCTTTCTGTACGAATTCGGAAAATGTTGTCATGGTTCAGTCCTTTCATGGGTCATATGTTCGCTGGGCCCGTTTGAGCGCCATGACCCGGACCCTCGCAATTCCCCGGCCCGCGTCCGAGTGAGTCACGGTTAAACCGCCGCGCTGTCTTGTGACGCGGCTCGTCATCGGACAAAGTTGGGCGACGGAGGGAAACATGCTTGCCGAAGTAAGCTCTGCCATAGATCCGCGCGCCATTCAGGAACAACTGAAGCGCATCCTCGTCAGTCCGCATTTCGCGGATACCACGCGCCTGAACCGCTTTCTGTCGCATATTGTCGGCGAAGCGCTTGCCGGACGGTCCGAGACGCTGAAAGGCTATGCAATCGGCATTGACGTATTCGACAAGCCCGAGGATTTCGACCCCACTATCGACACGATCGTTCGGGTTCAGGCCAATAAAATGCGCAGCCGGCTGGATCTCTATTACGCTCAGGAAGGGCGCGACGACCCTGTTCGAATTCATATTCCCAAGGGGTCCTACGCGCCGGTTTTTGAGATCGCGTTTGACCCCGAACGCCGGGCCGATGCCGAAACGCCCCCGGCGTCAACAGGCCGGGTTGCGGTGGCCGTGATGCCCTTTGACAACCTGAGCGGAGACCCGTCGCAGGAATATCTTGCCGACGGGTTTACCGAGGAAATCATCTCGGCCATCGCCCGGTTTCGCGAAGTGAGCGTGTTGTCCCGGCACGTCACCTTTCGCTTTCGCGGGCGCGGCCGCGATCCGTGCGCGGTCGGAAGCGAACTGGACGTCCAATATCTGGTTGAAGGCAGCGTGCGCCATTGGGACAACAAGCTGCGCGTGACCGCCCAGTTGATTGATGCGGAAACCGGTCATCAGGTTTCCGCCGACACGTATGACCGCGACCTGAGCGCGGACAGCCTGTTTGAAATTCAGGACGACATCGCCGCGCGGATCGCCACGGAAATCGCGGAACCCCATGGTGTGATCCATCGAACGGGTGCCGTACAGCGCAGGGCGCAGACGCACACGCTTGATGCCTATCAGTGCCGGTTGCTGGCCACCGAATACTGGCGAGAGCCGACGGCCGAAAAACACAAGAAGGTCCGCGACCTGCTGGAGCGCGCCGTTGAGATTGATCCCGAATATGCCGGGGCCTGGGGGATGCTCGCGATTGTCTACGGCGACGAAGTGCGCGGCGGGTTCAATTTTCGCAAATCCCCCCCACCCTTTGATCGCGCGCTGGAGGCCGCGCAGCGGTCGGTCGCTTTGGATCCGCTGAATGCCACCGGCCAGCACGCGTTGTTTCTGACCCATTTTCATCGCGGCGAGTTCGAAAGCTTTGAAGACGCGGCTGAAAAAGCCTTGCGCGCCAATCCGAACTATCCGGACATGCTGGCCGATCTGGCGGCCTGCTTTGCCCTGCGCGGCGATCTGGAAGAGGCCGCGAGACTGAGCGCCCGGGCGATCGAGCTGAGCCCCAACCCGCCCGGCTGGTACCACGCAAGCACGTTCCTGATCTGTTTCATGAAAGGTGATTACAGCGGCGCGCGGTCAGCGGCGCGCAAGGTCGGGGGTGGCATGTGGAATGGCTCCGAAGTGCTTGAGCTTATGTGCGTCCCTTACACGGAAGCGGATGCCGACTTGGGTTCAATCCTGTTGGCCCTGAAGACCAACATTCCCGATGTAGACCGGTTTATCCGGACGCTCTACACGATCTGGCATGTGCCTTCGGACATCTCACAGAAAATGACTGAGGCACTGCGCGCAACCGGGGCGCTGGACTGAGGTCGGGCCGTCAGGATTTTAACGGTGACTCACTCTGCCCGTTCGACCACTGTGCGTAGGCTGGTCCTGACATCGCAACCAGACCCGGAACCAACCAATGCTAACTCTACCTCAGCGCCTTGATCTGATGAAATTGGCGACGGATATTGCAAAGACCAAAGCCAGCTGGTCCGAGGAAAAGCCAGCCAATCTGGAAGAGGAAGTCCTTTCTATATTCGAGCTGCTCAAGCCAAGTATAGAAAGCGGCAGCGCGTTTGAGAACACCAGCATGTCCGATGTGAAAACCGCCGTTGATGTCGCCTCGACCATTGACGGTTTCCTGGAATAGCCGGTACTTGTTTTCAAGGCCAAACAATGCCGTTTCGCATCAGGATGTTGCGTGCTCACAATACTAACAACTATCAAGTGCAATCGCCCCGACTCGAACCTTAAGTATGGTTCTCGCACACTTCGCCAGCAGCGCGCTTTCCTGCCTTCGCTGCGTTTGTGAAAACTGGCGCTAAATGTATTATCTCTAACGGGGCAAAGTGGAATTGCGTTACGCTTGTACTACAGTCAGATTTGAGATTTTTGACCCACTTGAGGATGCCGCTATAAACAATAGACTGCGAACCTTGCGACCGAGCATCAATTCTGGACGACACAGCACAATGCCCCAGCTGCATCGCATACCAAACCTTTCTCAAAAGTGTTTTTATTATTCTGATGACGAGCAAGCACGGAACCTGGGCCTGAGTTGATCTTGCTCAGCGCGTTTTCGAGAAAGTCGACGCGAACACCCGGCGCCCACGCCACGTTATTGTTGGGAACTGCAGGTTCCGCTGCACATATCGCCAACACTTCGTCTTTTAGACTAATTGGTCTCTGTGACGAAGGTACGTTTCTAGCAGGTGAGAGATTCCATCCGAACATTTGGTGGTAGAAGTTGTCGGGGAATACGCCGCTACGGGATAGGTAGTGTTCATGCGTAAACTGACGAGCGGGGACAGGGTATTCGTGTCGCGAAACTGATACACCGAAGAATGCGCCAAGCGGATCACGTAAGAGGCAGTTCCGACCAACCCCAGGAACTTCAAAGGGAGGTTTCACTACTGATCCTTCAAGCTTGACGGCGAGTTTGGCGGCCTGATCTACGTCTTCGACTTCAACATAAGGAATCCACCCTTCAAAGAGCACCAGATTTTGAGAAACAATCCCGGCCCCTGCCTCTCCATCGAGAGTGGCGAGGACAAAATCTCTGTGGCCACCGCCCCATGCGAAATCTGTGGCGTGTTCGACAATATAGCTCCAACCCGCCACGCTTTCGTAAAATGACCTGGAAGCTTCCACATCAGGCGTGAAAAGATCGTGCCAGACAATTCGGCCAACTTTTTCTTTTGTCACCGCGACTTCATCCAAACTGCTTCGGTTCGCCATAACTCTCGCTTGCGGTCCAAATATTGATGCAGATCAATTTGCGCGGTTTTGGTCCGTGAAGTCACTTAATTCAGTGGCTACGTTGGCGATCAGCCATTCTGCAAATTTACCCATATCATCCGTTGCGGGGCGATCCGAAGGCTAGGCGAAGCAATATTTACCAGCGTTAACGGCTTCACTGAAGGGTTGTATCAGGCGGCCGTGTTCGATGTAGCGTTCGAACATGGGCACAGGTAACAAGGCCGCCCCAGTACCAAAGGTGGCCAACTCGGCGAGGGCCACTGATCTGTCCAGAATTGGTCCCTTTACACGCGGGCAAATCGTTCCAACTGCTTCGAACCAACCTGGCCACCCGGCACCCTGAATTACGACGGCACCGCGTCGGCCGCATATTGAGACAGGAATTCCTCTGAGGGCGGGATCTGAGTGATAACATCAATCAGTACCCCGTTTGGATCGCGATAAATCGCATGGCGTTGACCAAACGGCTCGCTCACAAGTGACTTTGCCACCGGAACTCCTTCCGACCGAAGTCGTTCATCCACTTTGTCGACATCCTCGACTTCAAAGTTGAGGATCATACCCTTAGACGCACCGCGGGAAACCTCTGGGATCGTCTCGTGGTTTGACTGGACGACCGCGAGATTGACCGACGGATCCGCTTCACTTTGTAGATGCACATACCAATCCGCCTCGAATGCTGCGCGGAAGCCAAAGTGACGTTTGTAGAACTCTGCCGTTTCAGAAACCGTTTCAGACTGAATGACCGGGTAATATTGTGTGACACGCATTTCTTTATCTCCCTAACTTACATGCAATGTGTATGTATCATAGATTTGCAAATACATGCAAGATGTATGTAGGGTGCTTGTAGTGATATTCGGAGCCGTCAATCTTGCCCCCAGAAAAACCCGCCCGACGCAGCCAGGCAGACCGGCGCGCAGAAACGCGTGCCAAACTCCTGGTGGCCGCCCGTGAACTGTTTGTGGATTCGGGATTTGCCGATACTGCAACCCCAGACATTGTACGTAAGGCCAGCGTAACTCGGGGCGCGCTGTATCATCATTTCAAGGACAAGGCTGACCTTTTCCGCGCCGTCGCAGAAGAGGAGGCCAAAGCGATCTCACACCATATTGACCAAGCAACCCGCAATGTGGCCGATCCCGAACAGGCCATGGTGACAGGATCGAATGCCTTTTTTGAAGCGATGTTGGTTCCAGGTCGGGTGCGCCTCCTGATGGAAGAGGCACCAGCGGTATTAGGGCATAGCGTTGCTGTCGCGTTGACTCGAGCCAATGGAACAGCAGAACTTCGTGAAGGGCTTTCGCGGGCTCTTCCTGAGCATTCACCAGAGCAGATCGATGCTTTGACTAATTTGTTGTCGGCAGCGTTTGATCGCGCCGCTCTTGAGATCGCCTATGGGGGCGACCCAGTGACTTACAAAAAAGCTATGAACCACTTGGTTGGTGAAGTGCTCAAGGGAAAATAGCAGACCTCGGAAGCCCCGCAGTATGGGTCCCTACCCTTTCTTCCGTGAGTTACTCGGCCCATATGAGACACTCACCACCCAGCTCTGATGCTGTGGTCGCAGCCCGTATTGCCGCCGTTCGCTGCAACTGCGAAATCTGGAAATGATCATACTCACAGATTGAGGACAAAGCGCCACTTCATAGCGCTTGCGCCAAGGAACGCTTTGCGAACTACGGCGTGTTTGAGAATCTAGCAAATCCAGCGTGCTCCATCATCTCGAGCGCAGTCGCTTTGTCCTTCACAAAGAGAAAATTGTGGTCGAGTTCCATTTCAATACTTCGGTTGAGGCTGTGGCGGCAGGCCGGATGCGACGCTTTTAGGTATCATGTGGCTCCGACTTTCAGCCGTCGGATCGGTGAGCGCGTGCAAAAAGGCGATCAGGTTTTCGATCTCTTCGCCAGTAAGCTTGATTGGTGAAAGCTCGTTCCTATCAGCAATGCGTTGACGAAGTTGAGGAGACGCCATCACCCATGTGTCTCGCTGTTCAAACGCATGGCGACGTTCCGCTTCCAAGGGAACGAAGCGCAATTGCGATCCTCGCGCGGCAATGCGCTTAAGGTGCTCAATTGGCGGTAGGGCGATATCGGAAGGGTCAAAGGCCGAAAGACCTGCAAGGGGGTTGAGGTGGTGGTGAACCATATCCTCCAATGAAGTGAACGCCCCGCTGTGCCCCCACGGCCCCGTCAGCGCGACATTGCGCAACGACGGTGTTCGGAAAGCAAATAGGTCTTCGGAGTTCCCCGTGACGCGATAGCGACCCTCGTCCTCCATACGTGCCGCCAAACCAGTCTCAGCGAGGTATGTCATGTCGCCCCCATGCCCTTTGCCAGGGCCGATCTGCGGAACGGCGATGGCATGGAACTGGTGATCGGTCAGTAAGGGTCCACTGTGGCAGCTTGCACATCGCGCAGCCCCGTAGAAGAGAGTAAGGCCTTCTTGCGCATCCTGTGTGAGAGTCGACAGATCACCAGTGCGCAAAACCGTATCGAAGGGGCTCTCATCTGAGCGGAACGCCGTCGTTTGAAAGGCTGCAAGGGCGTCAGCGATATGACCGTATGTGACTTGCTCAGCACCCGTTATCTCGGGGTACGCGGCACGCAGCATCTCCAGATAGTCCGGAATGTCGGCTACCCGCGCCGCAAGGCTACCCCAGATCTTTGGCCTGTTTTCGTAATGGGCGGCATTTGCAATAGAACTTTCGCCATACTGGCCTGCCATTTCAATTGGTGATGTGACCGGAAAGAACGCCTGCGCAGCCAAGGGGCTGGCAACGTCTGAGGGAAGATCGGCTCCAGCAGGATTACGGATCGGGCCCGCAGCATCGCCCGGGTTCAGCGTTTCGACACGCCCGTCGTGAAACAACGACACATAGCTGCGCGCACCGATGTTCCACAACGGTTGCGCGTTGCGGGGCACCCGTCCCGTGACCGGAACAGCCGTCACACGCTTTGGACCTGCACCGGTTCCGCCCTCTCCGATGCCAAGCGCAAGACCGTCGCCCGATCCAAACGCTGGATCATGGCAGGTACCGCAAGAAATGTTGCGGTTGCCCGACAGGACCGGATCGAAAAACAGGTTTCGTCCCAGTTCGACCAGCTTTGGATCGGGTGCGCCATCGTACAAATAGTCCTGATCCTTCAGCGGCGAAGGCAGCGAGAGTTCGGATGTAGCCCTGTCACCCCGGGCGGGGGAAAGAACCGCGACAAACGCCACGCCGGAGAGCGCGGCACACAACACCAAGGACAAGCAGCGAGAGGTCATTTCGGTCACCAAGTTTACGTCAGCGCGATTGCGAGAAGAGCCAGATGCTGACGATGGCGAGGCCCAGGCCCGCTAATTGCGGCATCGCGAGGCGCTCTCCGAAGAGCACCACCCCAAGGAGGGACAGCGCGATGACCTGGCTCATGCTGGACATGACGGCCCCTTGCCCGAGACCGTGTGCCAGCAGACGAATATAGGCCAGATTGCCAAGCCCCAACGCAAGAACGGCGAGAAGCAGGACATAACCCAGACCTGTGTCCGCAAACTGTTTGAGAAGAACGCTGCCCAGCGTAAAGCTGGCACCAGCGGCCGATAATATGAGCCAATAGGAGGACATCGAGGCGTCTTTCAGAGTGTGTTTGGACTCAGGCAGCTTCGTCTGAGAGGGATTTCATCAGCAGCAGAACGTCGCCGGTGTAATAGGGCGGGCTTGGATGCAGACGCACAGGTTCGCTTGCCACCTGCTTGTAGCCCTGCCGCGCATAGAGGCGCACGGCACCAGTGTTCTGGGCGTAGACTTGAATGCTCATCTTGTCGAAGCCATTCTTGCAAGCGAGGTTCTCTGCCGCGGACAAAAGCTGTGATCCGACACCCTGGTTTTGATCTTCGGTAAAAACCGCCAGCGCATTGATGAACCAGGTGTTCACCGACAGTTTTTCAAGTGCGACAAAGGGGGCAATGGGCGCTGGTAAATTATCTGGGTTCTCGGTTGGGCCCTCGGTGATCGGGTAGCTTAGCACTATACCGATTGGGTTGCCGCCCGCTTCCGCGACAAGCGCATTCGTGTAAGAAAATCCACCGGTCTTGCGCTTGGCGCGTTCGATACCGATTTCGAGCGGTGTTTGGCCTTCAACGCAGGCGCGGGTCCACAGCCAATTCGGGATGCCTTCGCCAGCAACATCGATCAGTTTGGCAAGGCTTTTGGCATCCGAAGGTTCGGCCTGTCGGATAAATTCTGTGGTCTGCTTATTCATGCTTCTGTTCTCTCTTACATGTGGGGTGGTGGGTGGACGGCGTTGCCGCCCAACCATTTTGCATGGGCCGTCATGTTGACGGGATCATGTGCTCTTCAAAGATTGGTCCAACCGGAGAGCCTGAATCCCATTCTAGGTGGTCACCTTCATGGACCGGCATAGGTTGATCGCCATTGCTTAGGTAAGTCGCATCCTGTGCCTTCGCCTCATCCATCTCGGGCGCTTCAAACGCGTATGTCGCGCTAAGGCCCCAGAAGTCATTGAACCCGAGGGTTGTTTGGATCAAACCACCATCGATATCCGCAAAATCGCCAGTTGCCCCGGTCACCGGGCGCAGGTTGGGCTGACCGATATCGGCGATCTCGGTACCTTGTGTCACGAGGGTCGCGCCATCTTTGAATGCAAAGGTCTGGCGGCTGATGATCCAGACACCGGTGGTCGCGTTACCACCTTCGCCAACAAAGTATCCATCGCAGGTCCAAGTTCCCAGAACGAGATCGGGGAAAGCAGGGCTACCATCTTCCAGGACACCCACGGTGCCATCGGCGAGCGTGCCCTCAGGATAGATATAGCCTTGGCTTACAAAAGCATTGCCGTGCGCAGGCATGCCGTTTTCGTGAACGGGTTGCGCAGACATGAAGATACGTGTGTGATCTTCGGCCACGTCGAACGCGGTGGGAGCTGCGGCCCAAGCGAAAGTTGCCAGCGACAGCGCGATGGCGGAGGAGGTGATGAGTGTCTTAAACATAAAGAGTCCTTTCAGGGAGGTTTGACTGAGAAGATTTCAAGCTGCGGTCAGCGGGTGGTCATGACCCGCTATGCAGCCCACATGCCGGTGGTCGGTGCCACAGCACCCGCCCAGTACCCGGATGTTCGGAAGGCGCGAGACAAGCTCCGCGCTAAGCATGCCAAGCTCCACCGGATCGCCGTCGTCGAGAACCTCGGCTTCGTCTAGTTCAGCATGGCTTTGACGGGACGCATTGGACCGGATACCGCAGATGCGCAGAGTCCAGGCCGCCGTCGTATCGAGAATCTCGCGGAAGTGGTCGGGGTGCGCGCAATTGATCATGTAATAAAGCGGGCCGCCATTGGTCGCGGCATCGACCTCTACAATCGCTTCGCCTAAGGGCTGGCCTGATGGAAGATGTCCGTCGGTTTCCAACGTGAAGGCGATAGCAACTGGTACATCAATCTCTTTTGCCGCCTGCACGATGCCGATGGCTTCACCTGCGTGAGTGAGAGTCATGGCACTGATTAGGTCGACACCGGCCTTGCCGAGCGCATGGATCTGCGGCGCATGTATAAGCAGCGCTTCCTGTCGCGATATTTCAGCGTCCGGCGCATAAGCGTCACCTGCTGGTCCAACGAGCCCGTTGAGCAGGATCGGACAAGTTTCCGTCTCATGCTCAGCCCGGAGCATGGACACGAAGGAAACGGCCGTTTGATTGGTCTCCATCACCTCTTTCAGCGTCAAACCAAGTGGTCCCGCCCAAGCCGTGCCGGCGCGCCAAGTAGGTGCATCAAGAATGAATCCGCGACCCGATGCTTTCGCGATGTCGATGAATCGTTCGTAATAAGCGCGCAGATCAGCGCGACCTTGTTCAGTATCCAGCAAAACCGCCGCCGAAAAGCAGGGCAGGTCATAACCTTTGTCGAAGATCAGGAATGTTTCCAGTCCCCCGTCAGAGAGGAAGAACCGGCGGGTCTCTTTGAGTTTCTGAATACGCATCGAAGCTGTCCTTGTTCGTTGATACCAAGGGGATACCCTAAGCCTTCGCACGACAGATAGTTGCCGCGTGGTCCGGTTGTTTAGTTTGTCTTTTTGCTGTAATTTCAGAGGGTAACCCGAAGCACGCTGACCGCACCTTTCGCCAGGACAAGGTCAACTGGACTCGTGGTACAGTGGGAGGCCGACATTGGAGCAAAAAGTCGACACGCGGAGCCGAATCCTCGATATTGCGGAGGCGGCAGTTCTGGATAAAGGGTTTGAAGCCACCTCGATCGAAGAGATCGTTGCCGGAGCCGAGATTTCGCGTGGCGGCTTCTTTTACCACTTCAAAGACAAGAACGCCTTGGCCCGCGCATTGCTGGAACGCTACATCGAAACCGAAGACGCGCTCTACGACGACCTCTTCGCGCGCGCCCGTGAGTTGAACGATGATCCGCTACACTGCATGCTGATCGGCTTGAAGTTGCTGGCCGAAATGCTCGAGGAGATGCCCGAGGGGCACCCGGGCTGCGTGATCGCGTCCACGGCCTATCAGGACAGGCTCTTCGACGAGGGGGTGCGAGAGTTGAACCGCCAAGCCATATTGGGGTGGCGCAAACGCTTCCGGGGGATGTTCGAAGAAATCGCTGCCAAATACGAACCTAAGGAGCCGGTCAACATGGATGCCTTAGGCGATATGGTCTCCGGGGTGGTCGAGGGTGGCTTGGTCCTTCAACGCGCGCTTCGAGAGCACAACAATGCCTCCGAGCAAATCATGCTATTTCGAACATATCTGAAGCTCTTGTTCGCTCCAAAACCAGACTAGCGACCGGTCAATTGAGTCTCTCTGCGCTCTCGATACCGCGAACTTCAATCGTGTGTTCAGCACATCGAGGAATATTTAAGCTATCACAGCAAGTAGACATTTGTGCAAAGTGCAGCATTCAGTAGTTTGGGCTCGCTCCGATCTTTCTGAACGCTATCGAAGAGTGGCAGATCTCAGCCCCAAATCCCATCAGTTTGTAAAGGTTCATCGCGAGGCTTTCTCGCAGCCTTCGTCTGAAAGGTCGGCTCAAACTTCAACCAATAAAGACGCCGACGCCATTGAGAGCCAACACGCCAAACAACATCGCGATGACGACGTTGTTTGTGACATAGGTTGCTGCAAGAGCCGCTACCGCCGAGATCCAACCAACCACAGACTCATTTGCAAGCGACACCGCAACCAGACTGACAAGGATCAACCCAGGAAGCTCCTTCAGGATCCAGGAATGCTTGGACCGTCGAATCCATTGGCCGGCAGCGAGCCCCGATATTCTGACCATTATCGTCGTTATCGCCAGAAATCCGATAAGATACAAATGAGCCGAGGTCATGGATGCTCCTCCTGCAGAACTTTCTGAAGATAAATTGCGACTAATCCTGCGAAGGCACCGGCCAAAATTCCAAACGCGGAAGAGATGCCAATACTGCAGGTTCCCAAGGCGAATACTGCCGCGGTCAACCAGGGTAGCAACTGTGACTTTCTTTGCCATAGCCCATAAGTCATCGCTATGAATGCAGCCGTGAATGCAAAGCCAATTCCGTAGCGCTCTAGGCCAGGCAGCGTGTTTCCGACCGCAGCGCCCATCGTGGTGGACAAGACCCATACACCTATCATGACGAGGCCAGAACCATAAAGAAATGCCGCTCCAACATCGGGTGATCTTTCCCGTTGCGCCATCGTCAGTGCCCAGTTTTCATCACTGACCAGGTGGATGGCGAGTAGTTTTTGTTTGATGGAAAGACCGTCCAGAACCTCTGACAGAGACGCAACAATTGCAACATAGCGCAGATTGAGCACCGCCCCCGCGATGATTGCTGCAATAACCGAGCCGGTTGTGGAAAGCTGTTCGACGGCGACGATCTGCGATGATCCCGCATATACGGAAGCACTAAGTAGGCCCACACTCCACCAGGTAAAACTTGCTTGTGCAGCCAGAATCCCGAATGCGAATCCGTAGAACGATGCAGCCAGTGCAAGCGGCAGAATGGCAATCGCGCCGCGTTTCATGTGCGGACGCCTGCGACGGTGCAAAGCTTGGTGAGCCATAGCCGCGAAAGTACAAAAAAAGCACGTTTATCCCGGTTTCGAACTTTAGGTGGATTGTGTTTCGTTCCAATAAACATCCTGTTTGCCTCCTTCGTTTTCGCAAACAAGACCTAACAATTGCCGAAGCGGCGAACTCGTAAAACGCGCTGCCGTCGCACTAAAATCTCGCATCCTCTCGCGATCTCTGCGAGATTTCCGCAGTAGAGCCGTTTATTGGGTGTCGGGTTATGAAAGAAGTTGATGAATTCGACAGGCGCATTCTTGCGCTAATGAAGGTGGACAGTCGTCGGACCGGCGATCAGCTTTCCGGCGATGTCGGCTTATCTCCTGCTGCTTGTCTGCGACGCGTGCAGCGGTTGCGAAAAATTGGCGCAATCGAGAGAGAAGTTGCTATTGTTTCGCCACAGCTAGAAGATCGCCCCCTGGTTATTGTTGTCCTGCTTTCAATCGAAGGGCATAATCCAAAAACAATGGATGAATTCTGTCGCAACCTGCGAAAAAGCCCGACTGTGAACAGAATGTTATGGGTTACGGGCGACGACGATATCGTCCTTATCCTGCATTGCTCTTCCATGACGGAATTTGACGAGTTCGTAACGACCTATTTGAATGGCAGCCCTGTATCCGGCTACAAAACACTGGTTTCGATGCGCGAGTACAAAATATGGGACAAGCGGTGACTGGGTAGTCGTGGCAACACCGCGTGATACCTACAGTTGAAAACCAAAAACATTTATTCCGGGCATGCTGTTCCTGGGTGCGATCATAAAGATCAGTGTTGTGCCGCAAACCCATTGCCGTTGGCGGAAACGATGTAGCGAAATGCATGCAGTTCTGTTGCAGGAACTAAGCCGCCTCTAGACTGAATGCCGCAAGCCAAGAATCCTCTAAAATTGGAACTCGTTGCCTTCACGCTCACCATTCCAGATAAAGAGCACATGGTCGACGACTCAATTTTGCCGCCGTAAAACACCGCAATGTCTGTTTTCTCTGTATTGCCGTAGTTGGGGCACCGCGCAACGTCGGTCAAATTGGGCTCCTTGCAGACCTCGGTGCAGAAGCAGCACAAGCCCCTGCCCCGTTTTCCACGTCACGTCCAACGGCCCAAACCTGCCGTTCACCTATTACTCAGATTGATGCGGTTGCGGCTCGCATTGTCGACATTCGCCATAAGAGCAAAGCCTGAGGTTGAACCCACAGACTGCGGAACTAAGCCGACCTTAGGAAGTCGAGCGATACATGCATAATCGTTTCCCATGCGTCTGTTCCTGGCAGAGGCACGTGATTTCTACCTTCAACGATTCTCAACTGTGCATCTCGCAGCAACGAGGCCAGCAAGCTAGATTGGCTTATTGGATTGACGGAATCTTCAGTTGTGTGAATTACGAGGACCGGCACCCGTACTTGGTCGAGGATGTTTGATACGTCGAAGGTGTCTATCGAACGCCTGAGTTCGATCGCAGTGTCTGGTGATGCTGAGGACAACTGCATCTTACACATGTCATCAATCTGTGCCGCCGATGCTTCGGGCATAAATAACGTCGCATATGCTTTGCCAAATGCACCGCTTGGCTTGCCCCAACCCTCTGATATTAGGTCAAGGAAGGTATCCGCCTGAACAGAGTTGGGTTCGGGCTCACGGACGGCGCGGCCCTGAACAAAACCACCGTACAAGACCATTCGGCTGACGCGCTCAGGATAGGCGGCCGCGAATGCCAGCGACACAGGCACCCCCTGTGAAGTCGCCCAGATCGGAAAGCGTTCGAGTCCGGCGTCGTCGGCCACAGCAAGCATGTCCTCGACCAGCCGTTCAAGCGCGAAGTCAGTCGCGGAGGCTCCCGAAAGCCCGGTCCCCCTCTGATCGTATCGCGTAAGAGAAAAATGTGCGCTAAGGCGATCAAGCGTCGGTCGCCTGACTTCACTCTCCCAATCCATATTCAGATGCGTCAGGAATTGCCCAGCCCTCATCAAAGGCGGACCTTCGCCGCTGGTAGCGTAGGCGATGACAGTGCCATCCACGGATCGGGCAACTTTAGTGATCTGGCGATCAGAGCGTGGTGTCTTTGTATCAGGGCTTGTCGACGCGACGCCGGAGACTTCAACAGAGAACCGATACCCCCGCTTACTCAGCGTTTCGAGCATGCGGTTCGCACGATCGTTGTCGCCAATGGCCCGCCTGACCGCATTGATCCTGGTTGAAATAGTTGAATCTGAGACAATTCTGCCATCCCAGACATATTCAATAAGGTCGTCGCGCGAGACTACTATTTCTGGATTCCGCAAGAAGTATGCCAACAGGTCGAAAACCTGCGGCTCAAGACGTACGGATTTACCTGACTTCCAAAACATCTGCCGATCAGTATCGACAGCGCAATCTCCGAAAGTGACCTTCATAGACAAAGCATGACTCAATGTAGGCAATCCGAGAAGGCCGAAAATTTCTCAAGAAAATCTGGATGCTCTCTTCAAGTATTCACCCGACTGCGAAGGCACGGTGTTCACGTCGCAAATGGAGCAAACACATGCCAACCCCTAATTCTCAAATGCCTGACCTTCGCCAAATCGGCGCTGATTGTGCATTCGGTCGCAGCCAGCAATGCGATTACATATTTTCTGCTGTCCGTTCAGTTCTTATTCGACTTCGCCATTTTGCCACAAACACGCAAGACAACAGAACGCAAAAATAGGTTCCGAACTCTTCTTCGCCGCGCCAGCACTAGGGTTTTATTTGGGCTCTTTGCAAACCTCGGAGCAGAAGCAGCATTAGCCCCTGCCCCGCTTGCCATGACCCAGCCATCGGCCCATTGCCGAAATAGGGCACGGTCTGGGAATGCTGCGGTCGCAGCCCGCGCAGAGGACATTGGCGCCCGCGCGCAGTTCCCAGAGCTTTTTGATGACTAAATCGCGCACCAAGCAGTCTTCCAAACTAAGCCGTACCAATTTTGTCCAGCACGAATTCAACCCGCTCGTTCACGGATAACCTTGGTATAACCAAAACCTCGTAACCAAATTCATTCAACCCACTTTCTATGCGATGATACTCCTCTACCGCAGCTTGAAAATCATGTCTGCGGGCCGCGTCGCTTGCGAATAGTTTTTTCCAAGGTGGAAACAAAAACACTGGCTCGGAGTAAACACGGGCATTACCTAGTGTTTCACCTAACGATGGTCCGCAGGAGTATTCTAATGCGACCGCGGCATCAATGAGACCCCTGTCAAAAAACACTGGACCGCGATGTACTTGAGCTGCTTCTAAATCAGATCGAGCGATTTCGACGGCGCGCATGGCGAAGGCTTTCATATTTCTCCAAGGCAGGGCTTTGCCGTCACCAACAATTTCATACTCAACGATACGCCGACCCGGTTCCGATACAGTCGCAAATCCACGATTGCTCAAAGCGTCAAGGAGCGTGGATTTTCCACCGCCTGAGCAACCCGTCAGCAAGATGAACCTGTTTCTCAAATTTCGAATCTCTTCATCTGTTCAATTCATGATCACGTTTGAAAACGCAGCGATATTTCAGGCTATGGTAAGGCTTTAGTCCTACCTACGACAGTGCGGCCCGTCAAAGCTGTGAACTCATTTCCCTCAAATCCAAAGCTGTAGTATCGAAACCAATAGGAGTGTCGCCATCGCTCCATTGAAGATGTGCCAATGCCAGTCAGTACGCAGTGAGTTTGCGATGAACCCTCCTGCCAAAACCCAAAGCGACAGGGAAATACAAGCGCACACCAGAAACACAGCGGCAAGAATGCTGCCAAGCAAAAAGGGATCTGAGACCAAGTTGGAGAAAGACGAAGCGACTCCCATCGCCATCGCCCAGGCCTTTGGATTGACAAGCAACAGCGCCGACCCGACCAGGAAACTCATGGGTTGTGCCTCGCTTAAGCATGTGGCCGAAGGCGATCCGGCAAATCCAATTTTCAGTGCCAGCCAGACAAGATACGCTGACCCAGCTGCCTTAATAGCAGAACTCAGAAAAGGTGTGGATTGCAGGGTGGCGGCCAGACTGGTTCCGGACACAGCCACCAATAGAGCTAGTGCAAAGGCGATTCCCAGAACTAAGGGCAAGCTTTGTAGATAACCAAACCGCGCGCCAGACGCTGTTGCAAGCGCTGTTGCCCCGCCGGGAGAGCCGGTGGCGATCAGCGCAAAGAGTATGAGAGCCCAAATCTGATCTGGCATGTTTCACCAAGGTCAACGTGCCGCAGTTACTTCGATTTCAACGAGAAGATCTGGCGCAGCGAGGGCCGCAACGACCAGAGTCGTCACCGCTGGCGGATGTCCTTGGTTCCAACGGGCCAGGCGCAGTTTGGAAAGCTCGGGCAGGAAAACCGCGTCGGTGACATAGTAAACAACGCGCAGAATGTCGGACGTATTCAGATCGCTGTCTTTGAGAAGTGCCTCAACGTTGTCCATCGCTTGATGGCATTGCTGCTCGAATCCCGTATGGGTTTTGCCATCCGGCGAGACGCCGATTTGCCCTGACAAAAATAAAAATGACTGCGGAGCAGTGATCTGGGTGCCGTGCACATAGATACCTTGATACTGTTCCGGTACAGCGCGCAGCGAAGCCGGAGCCAAACGTGTGATCATTTGATTTCCTTTGCACGTTCGTAGTATTGCCGCCGAAAACTTGGACCAAGTCGAAAATCAGCGCCAACAAAACATCAGGGCCTGACATCATTGGTTGTTTTGGCTGGCTCAGCTCTGATCGGTAATACTGACGATCCGACCGTCTTCGACGTGGAACGCGGATGCGCCCTGGAACCTCAGATGCTGCCCTGCTTTCCACCCGTTGGGAAGATCGGTTGAAACCACCGCTGAATAGTGGATCTCAACCAAGGTGACGGTTCCGACCGTTATCATGTTTGTCACCGCTTGATGACGAGTTTTGAACGCTTGCACGCCGGCAGAGGCTAAATCGGAAAAGGCTTGTTTTCCTGACGTTTCAACCGTGACGTCTCCGTCGACGATGTTTCGAAACACCACGTCGTCAGAAAGGCAAGCGATCATGCCGGCCACATCCATCTGGTTGTAAGCCGCTATGTAGGCTGCAATTACTTCGGGAAGGTTGCTCATAATATGTCTCGCGCAGTGCCGGATACCCGTACCGAGTTACCTTTAACATCATCCAACGACACATGGATCAAGGATGGGCTGCCCATGTCTTCACCCTGGCGGATCGTGAATTCACCCCCATGTGGCCAGTTGCTATCACGCAGGTACCCTGCAAAGGCCGCCGCCGCTGCGCCCGTTGCCGGGTCTTCCAGAACTCCCCCCGAAGCGAATGCATTGCGTGCAACAAATGTCTGATCGGTCTCAATGAAAACGAGCATCACAGTGACCAGATTATGATCGCGCATCACTTGCCGCCCCTTGTCGAGATCATATGACATGTTGGCTAATCGGCTTCGACCTTTTAATGGCACTACAACGTGATCAGCACCGCCATGAATGTGAGCCGGGGCAAGGCGCGGATCGAGGTCGTCCGCCGTCAGATTAAAGAGCGCCAGGATATCGCGCGTTTCAGTGTCTGCCAGTGCGCGGCTCTTGGTCGGTGGTGATGACAGGGTAGCCACCACGCCGTCGGGTGTCGTGTTCGTGTCTACCGTGATCGTGGCATCGTTCAGGGCCAGTGAATAAGTTCCAGCCCCACTGTGTCGCCCGAGCGCGGCGCCCAAGGCAATTGTCGCATGGCCACAAAATGGAACCTCAGATTCAGGGGAGAAATAACGAACGCGCCAATTCTTTCCTCCGTCATCCTGCGCGACGGCAAACGCAGTCTCTGAATACCCGACCTCAGCTGCGACCCGGGCCATTTCCTCGGTACTTGTATCGCTATCCAATAGCACGACACCCGCCGGATTGCCGCCTTCCGCTCCTTGGCTAAATGCCGCGATACGCTGGATATCCATGTCTGTCTCCTTGGTTCTGCTGGCAGCAAACTATCGGAAGGCACTGGGTTCTGTCCCAGCATTGGCGAAGGGAATTTCTGAATCATCCTTTCACATCGTTGCCCAGTTTCTTACACTTCCTTCATGTCAAAAGAACTGGATCAAACAGACCACCGAATCGTAGAACTTCTCGACTGCTTTGGCCGTACCAGCCTCGCAGACATTGGAAAGAACGTAGGTCTTTCTGGCCCTGCTGTCGGGGAACGTCTACGCCACCTTCAGGAAAGCGGGTTCGTTACTGGCTTCGGTGCCCGGATCGATTTGCAACGTTTTGGCTATACAATCCAGGCTTTGGTCAGGATCAAGCCAAGAAGCGGGCAGCTTCACATTGTCGAGAAGATGATCGAGGAGCAACCTCGTTTTATGTCATGTGACAGGGTCACTGGCGACGATTGTTATGTCGCACGGCTGCTTTTGAAAGAGATCAGCGAACTCGACGATATCCTTCTGCCCTTCCACGACCGGGCCGAGACCAACACGTCCATCGTAAAATCTTCGATCTTCGAGCACAGATTGCCGCCCCTCGACCAGCCCTAGACATCGGAACTGCTTTTGGCATCTAGGATCGCCAGTCCTTGGTCTTTGCTTCCAGCCATTTCCTGAACCGCCGTATCTTCTGCGAATTGCGGTGACTCTCGGGGTAGACTAGCCAGTAGCCTGACCCATCTTCACAAGTCAGATCGAAAGGTTGGATCAGCCGTCCGCTTGCAAGCTCGTCCTTAAAAAACGCGGGGGTCAGCATTGCAACACCCTGGCCAGACATGGCGGCGTTAGCTTCCAATACCTGCGGGCCGAAATGTTGGCGGACCTCATCTGACAGTTCCGGCCTCTCCAATCCCGCCTCAGCAAACCAACGGTTCCACCAGGGATCAGAGGGCGACAGGATGTGAAGGCGCATTAGGTCCTTAGGGTCATGAACGCCGCCTATGCTTTCAGCCAGATCCTTGCTCAGCATTGGGGTGAAGCGGGTCTGAATTAGCAAATGACTCGAAAGCCCGCGCCATTTGCCTTTGCCGCCACGAATGGCGACGTCGAAACCGCTGGAGTTAAAATCAGTCAGGGTTTCACTCACTTCTACCCGCACCGCTATGTTGGGATTTTCCACCTGAAATCCCCCCAGGTGCCGCGCAAGAAAATTGGTGGCAAAAGTTGGAATGACACTGATTGCGAGCGTTTCCTGAGAAACGCCTTTGGCCTCGTCAAACGCGTCACTCAGAACGTTGAGTGCTTCGGTCGCCTTTTCTGCGAATCCAGCCCCAATATCTGTGAGAGATACTCCGCGTGCTTCGCGACGGAAGAGTGGTGCGCCGACCCGTTCCTCTAGGATCTTGATCTGATAGCTGACAGCAGCCTGGGTCATCCCAAGCTTGTCCGCCGCAACCGTGAAGTTCTTGGTCCTCGCTGCCTCCTCAAAAACCCGAATTGCAGCCAATGGCGGTAGATCACCTCGGGAAGCCATTCAATTTCCTTATGCTCTTTGGCTCTGTTTTGTTTGTTTTACAGCCCTCAAACCAGCCAAACGTATGAGAGCCATCAATTCACCGAATGTGAGGACCATATGAGACTGCTCACGTATTTTCAAAACTTTCTGACTCGGGGTAATGCAACCTACCGGGACAAAGCTGTTCACCTAGGCGAGTTTCAACACTGGTCGGGCCACATGAAAAGAGACATTGGCATGGATTACCCAGCGCCGCCGGAAAGGTGTTACTTTCAAAGATCATCCTGGTAATGCGAAAGCGCCGCTAAGTCAGAAATGTTGTTTCAAACTCTTGCAAGTGGACAGTTTATGAACACAAAGATCGTATCGGCTGAACACGTCTCACTCGAGGAATTGCGCTTGGCAATGAACAGTGCGTTTTCGGACTACGCAGTTCCAATGCAACTGACCCGGCCGTCATTTGCATTCATGTTGAAGCAGAGGGGATTTGATCGCCGAGCCTCGCGCGTTGCGCTTGTTGAAGGGCAAATCGCCGCCATTTGGTTGGTGTCTTTGCGTGGTCGCCACAGCTACCTCGTTGCCAGCGGTACGGTTCCTGCGTTCCGACGGCTGGGATTGGCTCGGAGATTGGCGGATGATTGCCTTGTGCACCTTCGACAACAAGACACGGTAAGTTTCCAGACCGAGGTAATGGCCGATAACAGCAAGGCATATGAGTTGTACGCCTCTCTGGGAATGAAAGCTGCCCGGACTCTACAGTGTTATGACGTTCCACCGCTGCCGAGTACCGATGCTCCTGGTATGGTGCGAAAGGTACCCTGGAGAGAGATTCAGAGCGACGCCACCGCAATGATCGAATTGGAACCCTCCTGGCAAAACGACATCGCGTCCGTCAGCGCCGTAGCTGATGAAGCACAATGCTGGGCCATTTCCGATAACCTTGGTCTGGCGGCCTATGCGGTCATTTTGCAAACAAACAATACCCTTGCCCAAATTTGCGTTCGCCAAGACCGAAGACGCGAAGGGATCGGCCGCTCATTGCTCCACACATGTCAGGCTGGCGGCACGCTTCGCCTCCTCAACATCGACGTCACATCAACAGAGTTCCAGTCGTTTCTTGGAAGTGTCGTAGCTGTACCGACAGTCCGCCAATTTGAATTGAGTATGAACCTATGACGAATCGGAGCGGGAAAATGCCCGAAAGCCGGATTTTTCGACCGATTTCAGAACAAATTCTGGCAAATGATTGGGGCGTTCTAACCAAATACGAGTTTGAATTGCGTCGTCAGGATGGTGAATGGCAGCGCCAAACGCGAGAAGCCTATGATCGCGGCAACGGGGCGACTTGCCTGTTGCACAACCCAGACACAGACCAAGTATTGCTCACGCGTCAGTTCCGATTGCCAGTTTTCCTCAATGGAGGGTTTGATGGGTTGATCGAAACCCCCGCCGGGTTGCTTGACGGCGCTCAGGCCGATGAGCGAATGCGTAAAGAGCTTGAAGAAGAAACCGGCTATCAGATCGACAGTCTCATTCACTTGTTTGACGTCTATATGAGCCCAGGCTCAGTCACGGAGTATCTGTCTTTCTTCAAAGGCACCTATTCAAGCTCAAATCAAACTGGCTTAGGGGGAGGTTCTTTCGACGAAGGCGAAGATATTGAAGTTATGCACATTCCACTAACGGACGCGATGCAGATGATTGCCGAGGGCGAAATTCGGGATGCAAAGACCATCATTCTTCTTCAGCATCTGACGCTCGAAAAACTGACGGGCACCGGCGACAATTGAGAACACTCAACTTTTGTGAAACCAAAACCAAAAGTCCCAAGAAAGAAAATTCGAGCATTGCGAAGTTTCATGATGGCTTACCTTGGAGGCTAAGCTGGCTCCCAGAGCTCTATTGGATTTCCTTCCGGATCATTGACCCATGCGAACTTGCCATTCGGATAGGGTGAATCTGGATCTCGGCGGACTTCCACACCCTTAGATTCGAGCTGTGCGATCATTCTATCGATGTCACGAACACGAAAATTCAGCATAAATGCCTTTTCCTGATTCCCGAAATACTCTGTTACTTTTTCGAACGGGGCAAACACTGTCTCGCCTGCTTCTTGCGTCCAACACGGCGTTTCATAATCATTGGGAACGAGATCAATTCCCAAATTGTCACGATACCAAACGGCCAAGGTGGCAGGGTCTTCTGCCCGAAAAAATCCTCCAAATCCTAATACTTTTTCCATCGTCGAATTCAAACCCGATCATACCTTCTTAGCACACTACTGCAAACCGTGAGATTTGATAAGCGGCCCAAAGCGGCCATTTTGACAAGCCTTCGCTAACGACTGCTGAAAGCCCAAATTTGCAGTTTCTCCGACTATCAAACGCGACAGCTATGCGGATGCTTCAACCTGGCATCCGTTCGGCTAAGTGTGCCAGATTGACGCTTTTTTCAGTCAACTGTGGAAATCGATTTTCAACGTCTAACTTCCCTTTAGTCACGAGGAGTAGAAAATGAAAGACAACTACGATTTCCAGACCGCTGACGAAGCAACGAAGTTTCAACAAGATAAAAACCGACAAGAGAAGTTAAAAAGGCGCAACGGAATTGTGGCAATGGCAGTTTTTGCACCGCTTTGGTCCGCTGCCGATCCACGAAGCAAGCTCTATCAGTTCCAGCGTTTCGCTCCACTAGTGTTTTTTTCCATACTGATCACCTTTGTCTGTTTTGAAGCGCTTTCATAGACGCGATTGTTTTTCGTCAGTGGTTTTTGAGAAAGATGGAGCACAGGGATTTGTCGCGGAGAACTTTCACCGGTGCTGCAAGACGAATTCGAACCAGCCTTAGTTTGCCGCAGAAACCACGAACCTATCCAGAACAAAGCTGACGCCACGCACTAAGAGCGGCGCCGCGTGTTAACTTGAAGGTGTCTCGGCTGGCTAGCGATCTTTCCTGATTGAAGTGGTTGTAGACGGAAGAGTGGACGGAGGCGAATTTCTGCAAACTTCGCATGCGCCTGAAACGCTGCATCGCGCGCTCGCGTCGTCGAAACGGGAGGTGCGAATTCTCGACGCGGTTGTTGAGCCCCCTACCCGTCCTTTGTTTTTCGATAGCGCCAAGCTCTCTGAGAGCGGCCCGCTACGATGCGAAGCGATCCGTGACGACGGCTTCCGCCTTACCGTGTCGCTTCATTAATTTCTTGAGGAATTTCAGTGCTGCAGCTCTGTTTCGGCGTTTGGTGACAACGGCTTCCAGTAACTCGCCTTCGTGATCAACGGCCCGCCAAAGATAATTGCGCTTGCCATTCACCTTCATGAAAACCTCGTCCACATGCCACGTCCATTTGCAGTATGCTCTCAATTGCTGAACACGCTTTCTTCGGATTTCAGCAGCAAACATCGGGCCAAACCTGTTCCACCAATACCGTACAGTTTCGTGACTCACGTCGATGCCTCGCTCGTGCAACAAGTCTTCGACATTCCGAAGCGAGAGCGGGAAACGGATGTACAGCATCACTGCAAGGCGGATGATCTCGGGGCTAGTTTTGAAGTACTTGAAGGAGGCAGGTTTGGTCATAGGCAAAAGCTACGCAACACCCCTGCCCGCCTCAAGCAAAGTTCTTCTGACAAAACCTAATGAACGTCTACGACTCCAAAGCGGTAACGTGTACCATCGAGTTCGAATCCTAGTTCATATCGGGCTGCAACTGTTGAGATATCAACAAGCTCAAAAGCGCCTTCAATGAGCGTAAGAAAGTCTCCCGGCAGTCTTTTTGAACCTATTTCAAGTGAAAACCGACACAAAGCCCCCCCACCAACATTCTCCACGCTGGATACCTCCAGACTTCCGAATTTAAGAATCCCGTTTTCCACAACCACAGAGACTCTCTTTCTCAAAAGCCGCGCGTTTTCGTAGACTAGGACCTCAACTTCCTCAATCGCCAAGACAATGGGCAAAATTCTTAGGGCAGGTGGCCGGTTTTGTTCCAGCGCAATCTCGCTTTCCTTCACTTTCTGGTATGCCGAATTTGCCGATAGTTTTTTGTTTTCCTCACATGTGCTGTCGTTTATGAGCGCCATCAAAAGCTCAAGACTTCTTGGTTTCAATTCTCGAAACTCGCTGTCTCCTTTCGCGCTGGAAATCCCTCGAGAATCCAGCAGGATGTCAATGCAATCAGAAACCATTGCAGTTAATTGAACCAATAATTCAGCGACCTGCTCCTCTACATCAGGTATCGTGGGAGCCCCAATCTCCGTTGTGTAGTGAATTTTTTCGTTAATTTCTCCGGGCTTCGGTGAGGCACGCACAACTGAGATGTCTAGCTTTTCAAGAGCCAAAGACTTTCGGATGCTCTGAAATATCCGTTCACCTTCCAGCCGCTTTCTTTCTAACGTGCTGATTCTAAGAAGTATTTCTTCCATCGCCGACCCAAAGACACAGTTTTAGTTCGCGCAATCGTTTTATCTGAGTTCTTCCAAATGACAACGTTGCACTCAAAACATGAAGTCAATTTAGCCTGAAGGAACGGCATCGGGTATGTCCAATTTGTGCCGAAAAATTGACTGCTAGCGCGGATTGAAAAATCACAAAATTCGGGAACGTTGTAGCTTGGAGATGAACCCAATCGGGTTAGCAAGACTTGAATTCACAACGCCACAAGGATTCACAATAGACATAGAATTTACAGTCACCTGTTCCCAAGCGTCATTCTGCCCGCTGTTATTTGGTTTAGTTTTGGATCAATTTTTTTACTTCTGGTTTCGAATTGGTTTAGTGTAGCATTTTGTCGCAGACTCTTGAAACTTGTCTGCGGTGAACAAGCACGGTCGGGAACCAAGCAAGGTTGGGAACATGGAAGAGCAACTAGCAGAACTGGCGGCCAAGGTCGCGGAACTGGAAGCATCGACTTCTGTAACGAACACGATGTTTGCAGAAACCTACTATTACCTCACGATACCATTAATGGTCATCATCCATGCAGGGTTTTTGGCATATGAGATGGGCGCATCGCGCCAAAAGAACGTGCTTGCTTCGGGAATAAAAAACATTCTCGCCTTTGCGTTCATGATGCCCACCTTCTACTTCTTCGGGTGGTGGGTCTACTGGGGCTTCCCAACCGGGATCACTTTCTCCGAAGGTGCCATGGGGATCTCAGGCGCCACATACGCGTCGTTCGCTTGGCCATGGTCCGATAGTGCTGGCCCCAACCTAGACGATCAGTCAACCGGTGTGTTCTGGGGCGCATTCGCTTTGTTCGCGGCAACCACAGCATCGATTTTCTCGGGCGCGGTTATCGAACGGATCCAAGTTGTGGGATTTGTAATCCTAGCAGTCGTTCTGGGCTCTTTCGCGTGGGTTGTCGCTGCGGCTTGGGGCTGGCACGCAGACGGTTGGTTGGTCACCCAATGGGGTGTACACGACTTTGGCGCGGCAGGGTTGGTTCACGCAGTGGCAGGTTTCTTTGCTCTTGGTGTGCTCATCAACCTCGGTCCGAGAATTGGCAAATTCAATAAGGATGGAACGGCCAACCATATCGGCGGTCACAACATGCCGTTCACAGTTACAGGCCTGATGCTGATCATCGTTGGCTTCTGGGGATTCTTGATGGCCTGCGTAATCGTTCCAGGCGAGGCCTGGAGTTGGTATGCTGATAAAGCCACTACCATCTATGGCACGCCGATGACACTGAGCTCGCTGGCTTTCAACATTTTGATGGGCATGTCAGGCGGAATCATTGGTGCATGGGCAATCGCTAGGGACCCGTTCTTCATGATGTCAGGCGCCCTCGCAGGCATCATCGCAACCGCCTCAGGCTTAGACGTATATGACCCATCACTGGCGTTTGTGATGGGCTTTGCTGGCGGTGCTCTGCTTAAGCCTTGCTATACATGGCTTGAGAACCGGGGCATCGACGACGCTGTCGGAGCGGTGACCGTTCACGGCACCATTGGCCTGTTCGGTCTCATCATGTTTGGCATCTGGGGTGCAGGACTGCCTGCAATTCAAGGAGACGACGTCGCGACCGTTTCGCTGCTTGGCCAAATAGTCGGCGCCGTGGTCTTTTTCCTCGTGGGTTTCGTGCCCGGGTACGTCATCAGTTGGGTACTCAACAAAATGGGAATGCTGCGCGTCACTGAGGAAGCCGAGATAGCGGGCCTCGACCTAACGAAAGTGCCAATGCAGGCGTACCCCGAAGGTATTACACCTTCGGCCAACCCTGCCGAGTAATGTTTACAATAGGGAGACGAAGTAATGGGATTTAGCCTAGCAAACGTGGATGAAATGAGCGGTCCGATCTTTATGGGTGCTGGAGGTTCCACACCGATGCTCTGGTTCGTACTTGCGGTTCTAATTTGCTTGTTTGCCTTGTGGAGCGGGCAAAAGCACGAACACGATGCTTACAAAAGACTAAAGGAATAAACGCAACCTTGCTAAACGGAGGGCCGCACGAAGTGTGCGGCCCTTTCTGATTGGGAATCAATGGATCGAACTCTTCCCTTTCTTGACGTCAAGAAGCCGGGGTTTTCCACAAGATCTCCGGAAGTACATACCGCGCGTGAAGCATCCTGGTGCGCTGAAACGCCGTTCGGCTATGCAGTTCTTCGGCACCGCGAAGCCGGTATGATTTTGCGAGACCGTAGGTTCCGTCAAGGCAGCTACGCTTGGCCAGAAACGGTTGGGCTTGAAGGCAGTTTTGCAGAGTTCTGGAAACGCAGTATCATCTCGCTGGAGGGTGAAGACCACGCCGCGTTACGGAAAATCGCCCAGAATGCTCTTGCAAAGGAACATATCCTCGCACTGGAGCCCACATTCACCAAAATCGCTGAAACACTATGTGAATCCCTACGGGGATCAGGTCCTTTTGAAATAATTGATCGCTTCACCGAGCCGTTCGCGGGACAGGCTATTACGGCGCTTCTGGGACTACCGATTCAAATGTCTGAACGACTTGCGGCAGATGCAACGTGTCTTGGGCTTGCGATGGGCCCTGAAGCAGTCCGCTACCAAACTGAGGTTAACGCATCGGTAGATCGGTTAACGGAACTGGCAATCAGATTAATCGATGCACCCCCGCGCGACAGTTTTGTAGCTCGCCTGATGTCAGAAGAATACGAAGATCGTCAGGCATTAGTTGATCTGACCGTAATTTCCATCTTTGGCGGTGTGGATACTACCCGCGCCCAATTGGCATTCGCAGCGCATCTGTTCTCGCTGTATCCAGAGCAGTGGGCCTGGCTACGGAACAATCCGAAAGCGGTTTCAGACGCAATCGACGAGATAATCAGGATGCGCCCTACAACGACTTGGGCGACCCGCGAAGCCTTGGAGGATGTCACTATTGGTGATGTCTCAATTCGTTCGGGTGAAACCGTTCACATTTTAGTACATGCTTCTGCGACTGACCCGAGAACTGGTCACAATGGCCAATTCGATGTTCGCGTCCGTCGAAAGTCGCATTTTGGTTTTGGAGGGGGCGCGCACCACTGTCTTGGACACTTGGTCGCAAGAACAGACATGATGGCGGCGCTGAACGTCTGGTTGCGTCACTGGGAAACTATTGAACTTGCGGAAGAACCGGTTTTTTTGCCTGACAGCGGCAACACCAGCCCGCTACGGATGTCCGTCTTACCCACCTGGGCGAATTAGCGGTATGCGTTTCTGTCCTCACTTCGATCTACCCAGTGACGGTACCACAGATCAACTGGACGCAAGAAATGAGGCGGACCACCACGATGGAACCAACGCGAAGAAAGACTCGTTTGCGAAAATGCTGTTTCACCGTCTAGCGCGCCCACGGCGCGTAGGGCTGCCTTGCGACCCAGCCATGGGGCCAAAACAGTTCCGCCGCCGGAGTATCCCATAGCATAATGAATACCGTTTCGCTCGCCGACATGTGGTAACTGGCCAAAGGAAAAACCCGTGTTGCCGGTCCAGACATGGGATAATCGAACTCCCCGTAGTTTAGGCCATATCTCAATCATTTTCCTGTGCAGACGGCGCGCCGCCGTAGAAAGGTCGATATCCACCAATGCTGCGCGACCACCAAACAAAAAACGGGATCCATCAGATGACACCCGGAAGTAGCAGTGGTGTCTTCTTGTTTCTACCATCATGCGGCGACCGGGTGCTAGCGCCTGTATTATCTCAGGCGCCAACGCTTCTGTTGCTATGATAAAACTCGGCACTGGAAAGACACGACGGTTGAACCATTTGAACTGCCAACCTGTATAGCCATTGGTTGCGAGGATAATGTTGTCGACGGAGATGCTCCCTTGCGGTGTTGAAACACGCCAAGTTGCTCCTGCCTTTTGAATATCTACCGCCGGGCAATTCGAAAGGACAGGAACGCCCCGGCGGGATGCAGCACTCAACAAACCGAGCAGATACTTCGCAGGATGCAACGCGCCGTGTGTTGGGAACAGGATCGCTCCCTTATAGAGCGGCGTCACTATATTGCTCGGCAACTCATCGCGGCTCAGAATCATACACGGCCCACCGCCTTTTTCCGAAACCTGCTTGGCCAACCTTTGTTGCGCCGCGAACTGGCCCGAAGTGTAGGCCAATTGAATGCGCCCGCATTCTTCGTAGTCACAACTAATTTGCTCTTTATTTAACAGGTCTTTGACCCACCTCAGCGCATCTGAAGCCTCCGAGAACAGAGCGTCAGCGACCAGCGGGCCATAGCGTTTTGCCAACGTGTCCCAGCCGACACGCGGGTGGGCTCCTAGCATACCTCCGTTTCGGGTCGAAGCACCCTGTCCTGGCTGACCGCTGTCTATGACCAAAACCCGGGCGCCTGCATCATGCGCCGCAATGGCCGCAGACAATCCAGTGTATCCGGCACCAATTACAAGAACATCCGTTTTCTTTGGTAGCCTGCCTTCAGGAGAGGGCCACGCCACACCATCCCACCAATAAGGACGCCCCGGAACAGCATCCTGTGTGAACAGGTTCAACCGTAGTTACCTTTCACCCGCTCTTTTTCGGGGTCGAAATGAGGGAACGTTACAACACGAGCCTTCAATCGCTTTTGCTGGCCGTCAAGCTGGCCGATTTGGATTTCGGTTCCGATCTCGGAATGTGCAGTTGCAACTCGGCCAAGTGCGATCACCTTTCCAAGTACCGGCGACTTAACGGCAGAGGTGATTTCGCCGACTTGCGCCTTGCCAATCCGAACGCAATCGCCGGGCGAGGGCACCGTCCCTCCTTCGATCTCAAATCCGACAAGTTTTCGGTGCGGATGCGCTTTGCGCTCTTCCAATGCAGCGCGACCAATAAAGTCATCTTCCTTTGACTTCAGTGGCACTGTAAAGCCGATACCGGCTTCAAACGGGTCAGTCGTGTCGTCAAATTCGCTTCCTGCGAAAATGAGTCCTGCTTCGATCCGCATCATGTCCAGCGCAGCCAGGCCCAACGGCGCGAGATCATATTCCCGACCGGCTTCCCAGACAGCGTCGAACACCTCGACCGCATCCTTTGGATGGCAGAAAATTTCGTAGCCCAACTCACCTGAATAACCGGTTCTGGAAATCACAACCGCAGTTCCGGAGTAGTCGCCAATGCGTGCGATTGTCATGCGGAACCAGGGCAGTTCCTCTACGGATGGTTGGGTTGGCGGCGTCCAAAAGACTTTCGTAAGAATGTCCCGGGAATGGCGCCCCTGCACAGCAATGTTGTGAAGCTGATCTGTTGATGGCCGCACCCAGGCGTTCAGACCCCGCTTGGCGGCCTGTTCCTTGAGCCACAACCCACTTGTGTCGTTGCCCCCTATCCAACGGAAATTGTTGTCCCCCAAACGATAGATCGTTCCATCGTCAATCATCCCGCCGTGCTCGTAGCACATAGCGGTGTAACTGACCTGCCCGACACTAATTTTCTTGACGTTCCGCGTAACGCAGGCCTGCATCAGCTCTTCTGCGTCTGGCCCCGTCACTTCGTATTTCCGCAGTGGCGACAGATCCATGACAGCTGCTTTTTCACGCACTGCCCAATACTCTGCAATGCTTCCAAGCTTGGGGATCGTGTTTGCAAGCCAGTAACCATTATATTCTACGAAGTCTTCGGTGTGGCGTGCAAAGCACTCATGGAACGCGGTTTTCTTTGTCTCTTCCACATCCGCCTCCGCAGATTTTCTATAGCCAACGGATCTCTTGAAATCCTCGGTGGCTCTGTATGTGCGGACCTGGATATCCGTCGGGTTCCATCCATTTGCCGGATCGACATCGCATGGGCACGCGGTGCTTACGCAAACCAGATCAGACAATGCTCTGAGCAACACAAAATCGCCGGGCCGCGACCAGGGATCGTCCATCCCTATCGCGTTTGTATCGTCGAGCATCGTGTTGAAGAAGAAATTGATCGCTGGCCAGCCTCCGCGCGGCCGAATGTTGAATCTGGCCAGATCCGCGTTCATGTTGTCCGAGCAATTGATATGCCCTGGGTAGCCGAGATCCTCATAGTAGCGAGCGGTACAAGCGAGACCAAACGTGTCGTGACGTCCGCAGGTGTCCTGTACGATCTCAACCAGCGGCTCCTGATCAACGGACCAGTATTTCGAGAAAATTCCCGGGTTGGGGTAGAGGCTTCCCATTAAGCTACGGGTTGTGGTCGGGTCTATCTCGCGCTCAAGGCCGTTGTCGAGCGCCCGCAACGAAAAGGCCTGAAAGTCAGAACATTCCCTGCCCTTCACGTCCAAAATTTGGATGTACTCACCTTTTTTGACTTCATAGGCCGACGCGTGCCCTGGTTGGATGTTAAGGTCCTGCAAGGGATCGGCCAGCGGATCGGGTGGTCCGACCGTTTCTTTGGCCTGTTTTGGGTCGGCTCGGCGGATGTACAAGACAAGTTCGGTCGTTGCGTTCTGGGCCTCTGGGCTCATCGGCTTGCCCGGAGCTGCGCAGATCAATAAACCATCGCATTCCGCGGTAAAGCTTGTCGTATCCCCGGGCTTTGATCCTTCGGAAAAAACACTTACCGCATCCCCAGTTTCAATGTTGAACCCTGATGCTGCCAGCGCTTTGAGCACATTTGCACCGGAGCGTGAACCATTTGCCAGCGTTTCAATCGTTGAGGTGGGCCGTCCCTTGCCGATGGCCCCAAGCATCGCCGCATCCGAAGTTCGGTCGGGTGCAAAAAACACCAGTTCTCCTTGCTGGAGACCTTCTTTGTCGACGATGCTAATCTCGTCGCCGCGAAAGACCGGAACCGCTCGTGATCCGCCTCCTGGAACAGGATGTCGCTCAACACCATGTGGCAATATCGGGAGACCCGGTGAGACAATCCCACGTCTTTCCCAAGGATGCTCGATAAACTCTGGCTTGTTCATATCATCACCCGAGCCCAAGTACTTTTTTGCGCCTCTCGGCCCACGCCATGACAGCCAGATCAAATGTCAGTGCCATAAACGCAACGTTCATCCCCAGTACGATGTTCTTACCAAGCTCAGTGCCAGCCAGCGTCCGCTGCAATTCCTGACCTAGGTCCTGGGTCCCAATGAAGGCGGCAATGATCACCATGAAGAAGGCGAACATTATTGCCTGATTAAATCCTACTGCCATAGTCGGCAGGGCCATTGGCAACTGAACCGTCCATAGCTTCTGCCGACGTGTCGCGCCGGACATATCAGCCGCTTCGGTTATTTCTGGCGGAACTGTGCGCAACCCTTCAATCGTGTATCGCGTTAGCGGAACAGTAGTGAAGATTACTATCGCAAACACAACCGCAACGTCATTAACGCCGAACAGCATAATAGCTGGGATAAGGTATATGAAACTGGGGAATGTCTGCGCAGTATCACAAGCCAGCAAGATACGGTTTGACCACTTTGCGGACCGCGCAGCAAATATACCCAGGGGGATACCGATCAACATTGAAATTATGACGGCAGAGATCACCGTATAGAGCGTGATAACGGAACGGTCCCACCAGCCCGAAAGCGCGACAAGTGTAAAGAAAACGAACCCATAAATAGCGGGCCGCTTGCCACCAAGCCAATACGCCAGCGCAGTAATCAGCAAAATGAACGCGGGTGTTGGAATCCAAAGCAGCGAGTTTCGGAATGGTATCAGAACTTTGACATTTAAGAACCAGCGCAACCATTCAGTCACGGCATTCACGGCATCTATTGCCAAAAAACCCTTAATTAAAGCGTCAATCTCTTTTCCTTTAGAGAATGATTGACGTCGGCCGATTTCGGCAAAGACATCAACGAATTGCGCGATAATACAGAACACGGAAAAGACGGCTAGACCGACCAAGAAGTAAGCATGTTGCTTCCACCAAGGGGTACCTTTCTCAAAGTGCTCCGGTTGTTTGACAACCCACGCCTTTGACAATCGATCGAGCATTATTGCGAACAAAACGATGGTCACACCGATCTCAAAAGAACGGCCGAGTTTGAAGCTGCCCATCATGGCCAGCAACTTTGCTCCGAGGCCTGGCATTCCAATAAACGCCGTCAGTACAACCATTGCGAGACACAGCATGATCACTTGGTTCACACCGACCAATATCTCGGTGCGTGCTGCAGGCAAATAAACACGCGTCAACATCTGCCATCGAGTGCAGCCTGACATCTTTCCCGCCTCGACAACTTCTGAACTGACTTTTTTCAGGCCCAACGTGGTCATCAATATCATAGGTGGGATAGCATAGATGATGGTGGCAACCGCCCCTGCCGTTGGACCAACTTTAAAGAAGATCACCGCTGGCAACAGATAGGTAAAAAACGGAAGTGTCTGAAGCACGCTCAGGATCGGCTTGATCGCGGTATCCACCCAACCGTACTTCCAAGCAGCAATACCCAACAAAAGCCCAAGCAAAAATGCGATCGGAGCCGCGACGACCAATACAGACATGGTCTGCATTGCAATGTCCCATTGGCCGATGAGCGCAGTCCACACAAACGTCCCCCCCGCCAAAGCGGCAAGCCTCCAGCCGCCGAGGTAGTAGCCAAGTACCGCCGCCGCAGCTGCAATTGCCGTCCATGGGATCGGCCCCAGCATGGGCCAGCGGCGTTTTCCATAAAGCAGGTTTGCAGTTGCATCCAAAAGGAACTCAAGTGGTCCCTCCGCGATGAATCTGGTCACATAGATAAGGCCCAAATCATTCTGAACAAAGGCGAAAACAGCGTCCAGTGCCTCTGCAGTTGGCGGGATCATCGCCTCTGAAATCCGCTGTAACCAAGGTGGCAGCACGCCGAATGCATGCGCCATGATAAAAACCAGTGCAGTACCAATCAATGCCAACAAAACCGGATCTCGACGGCCACCATCGTAGGCGCTTGCGCCGACTTCGGAGGCGTGCGTGACGGCCATCAACCAGCCCCCAACAAAAGATCGAGTGCTTCTGAGCGCTGCATTACGCCAACAACTTTTCCAGAATTGTCCGCCACCGGAATCTCTTCGCGGGTTTCGTTAACCAATTGTCGCGCCAGATCCTGAATTGTGGCCTTCGAATCAACCGGTTCGCCTTCCAGTGCATGACCATTTATCGGTCGCGACAAGCCGCGGGCATGAACAACACGCGCTTTGTCGATATCCTCAGTGAATTTCCGGACATATTCGGTTGCGGGGTTCATAACGATCGCGTCTGGCGTATCACATTGTTCGATCGCGCCGTCTTTCATAATTGCGATCCGGTCCGCCAACCGAAGCGCTTCGTCGAAATCGTGGGTAATGAAAACGATCGTCTTACCCAGCATCTCCTGCAAACGCAGAAACTCGTCCTGCATTTCTCGGCGGATCAGAGGATCGAGTGCCGAGAAAGGTTCATCCAAAAACCAGATGTCCGGCTCAATTGCCAGAGATCTAGCAATACCAACACGCTGTTGCTGCCCACCCGACAGTTCGCGCGGGAAATAATCTTCGCGCCCTTCAAGGCCGACCAAGCGCACGACTTCCAAGGCACGTTCGCGCCGCGTGTGTTTGTCTTGCCCACGCATCTCCAATGGAAACGCAACATTTTCCAGAACCGTTCGATGCGGCAACAGGCCAAAGGACTGAAACACCATTCCCATTTTGGACCGGCGCAATTCAATCAGGTCTTTTTCCGCCAATGACATAATGTCCTGACCTTCGACCTCGATGGTGCCGCCAGTAATGTCGTGCAACCTGGAGAAACAACGAACCAGAGTTGACTTCCCGGACCCGGAAAGCCCCATGATAACAAGCATTTCACCTTGACCGACATCTACAGAAACATCTTTGACCCCAGCAATATATCCGTCGGCTCTAATATCGTCGAAACCATGACTCTCCGGCATTGATCGCAGGTACTTTTCTGGTTGAGCCCCAAAAAGCTTCCAAACATTTCTGGCCGAGATTACCGGTGCCATGCCATTCCCCTGTCGTCCGGTCACCTGCCCCCCATGGTCTCGCGGGACAGGTGTGTTTGTCAAATCAGCTAAATATCAGCCCGAACATTCCTGAACCCACGGATCAACAACGTCACGGTTTGCTACAAGCCATTCGACCGCGGCCTCATCAGGTTCCAACTCATCAGTATCCACCAACTTCGCCATTTCAGCGATCTGAGGGTTGGTGAAAGATATCTTTGTCAGCACGCAATACGCTGTTGGCCACTTGTCTTTCATACCATCCCAAGCCGCCTTTTTAAGATAGCCGGTGGCCGGATTACCGCAGTCATAGAGGGCGTCCGGGTTTGGGCCTACTGCAGGATCGGTGTCACAGCCGTCTTCCCAAGCAGGAAACTCAACGAATTCACCTGGCCAGACAGCCTCGGCAAAGTTTGGTGTCCAATTGAACACAACAACGGGTTTCTTTTCAGCCTCTGCAGCACCGATTTCGGCCCAGAGTGCCGCAGCAGAACCCGCGTTCACAACGACAAAGTCCATACCCAGCGCCTCGACCCGCTCCTGCCCGTGTTTCAACCAATCGACCGGGCCATCTAGGTAACGTCCTTTGTCGCCTGTCTCAGCAGTCGCAAACACTGCAGCGCAGTCGTTCAAAGCTTCCCAATCCGGCAATCCGGGGCAAGCGTCCTTGGTCCACATTGGATACCACCAGTCTTCGCGCGTTACGGCGTCATGGTCACCGGCGTCATGCAGCCCTCCTTTGGAAAGCGCCTCGCGGAAAGAAGCGCCGAATGCACCTTCCCAGACTTCAAGCTCTAACGCGACGTCGCCCAGGCGGACCGACTCGTACACAGCCTGACTGTCGGTAGTGACGTACTCAACGTTCAGGTCCATTTCTTCGAACATCTGACCAACGACATTCGACATCACAATTTGGCTGGACCAATTGTGGATCGGGATTACGATCGGATCTTCGCTGTCGGCTGCATGCGCTGCAGCACCCGATATTGCAACCGCACTTGCAGAGGCCAATAAAGTCAGTCTTTTCATTTTCATTCTCCCAGTTGTTTCGGCGATGCCGCTACGCCCGTTCAGGGCGAGGGTATACTCGCCCTGTTCAAGTCTTCAGGTAGTCCTCAAGACTGTCGTCCAGCGCATCCTTCCAGACCGTATGGTGTGGGGGCGCCTTTGTGCCGGTCATTGGGCTGGTGTAGCCATGATCCCGGAATTCCATAATTCCTTGCTTTTTGTGCTTTTTCCATTCGTAGAAAGCCTGGTTTGCTGCTTCGATGTCGAATGAAGGGTAGTCGGTCTCATTGATGAGCTCGCCAGTGTACGCGCCCTGATACGCGATGCAGGCATAGTCATCTTCAAGAGCGTCTTCGTCGGCCTGTCGTTTCTGCCAATCCGCCTCCATTGTTGCGGCATCCGGCAATGCTATGCGGCCCATTATCACGTCCCGCACCCACCAAGCCTGCGCGTCAAACATGTTGAATGTATACCACTGGTCTTGCATGCCCAAATAAAAGAGATCAGGATTTCCTGTGTACACGACACCTTTATAAAGGTCGTTTGCAGCCAGTCGGTTAGCCGTTTTCAATCGCAAATCATCTGGCAGGAATGGGAAATGATGCTTGTATCCAGTGCACAGAATAATCGCATCTACTTCACGAGAGGTTCCGTCAATGAAGTACGCGGTTTTTCCGTCCACTCTCTCCAGCGCTGGAACTTCCGCCCAATTATCCGGCCAATTGAAACCCATGGGCGCTGTCCGATGTGCCACCGTTACTGATTTGCATCCGTACTTCCAACACTGAGAGCCGATATCTTCAGCAGAATAGGATGTTCCTAGGATTAGGATGTCCTTGTCCTTGAACTCCACCGCGTCCCTGAAGTCATGTGCGTGCAGGATGCGACCTTTATAGGACTCAAAACCGGGATAATGCGGTACATTCGGGAAACTAAAGTGCCCTGATGCTACCACTACCTGATCAAAGATCCTTCGCTCTTCAGTATCACTTAGGGCATCACGAACTGTTACTTCAAACCCGTCTTCAACCGTTCGCACATCTCGCACAACGGTGTTGAATTTAATGTACTTTCGGACATCCGCCTTTTTTACCCGGCCTTCGATATAGTCGAACAGGACAGCACGCGGTGGGTAGGACGCAATGGGTTTTCCAAAGTGTTCTTCGAAGGTGTAATCCGCAAACTCCAACCCTTCCTTGGGTCCATTCGACCAAAGATAACGGTACATTGACCCATGGCAGGGGTTGCTGTGCTCATCCAGTCCGGTGCGCCAAGTATATCGCCAGAGCCCACCCCAATCTGCCTGTTTTTCGTAACAGACAATGTCGGGGATTTCCGCGCCTTTTTCGGCGGCTGACTGAAATGCACGTAGTTGTGCAAGCCCAGACGGACCTGCTCCGATAATACAGATACGTTTGGTCATTCTACCCCCTCGACTATGGTTTGAACGCTACTGGAAGCGGACATTCGAAGTGCTTTGGCCTCGGCGTAGTCCGCGAAATGGTACCAGTCGTTTGCAGCCTGATAACTTGGAAATCTAATTACGACGTGCCGATCGCCATGGGGGCTACCCTCATGACTTTCGTTGCGGCCTCCACGCACAAGAGATTCACCGCCGAACTTTTCTACGATCGCCTGAACCATTGCGACATAGGAAGGACACGTCTCAGCGTCTGTCACGCGTATCTGTGCAATGACGTATCCCGGAACCATATCAGCGCACCTCTGGTTCCGATGAACTGGCGTTCCAGTCCGGCTCAAAGCCCAGAACCTCGGTGTCTTCTGGTAAGGCCGGATTGAACAACCGGTTGTGCGCCATAGTCGCCTGATACAGTGGGTTGTTTGATGCCAGTCGCCAGACTTTGCAAGACAGATCAAACACCTGCATGTACGCCTCGAAACGTAGGCGAACCATGTTTGCGTCACGTATGGAGCCTGCCCCTTGTGAACCCGGTGGAAAGGTGGCTGTCAGGATATCTGAGAACTCTGCCGCTTTTTGGTAGTAAGTCGCGGAAAAGAACCGGATCGCCTGATCACGACGCTGAGCCGGATCATTCGTCTTCTTCGCCATGTGCAGCATTTCTGGCGTGACCGAATAACCCGGAGCCTTGTTCAGCAGAGTGATGATGTGCCCAAGCGGTTCGTCTTGTTTTGGCAAATAAAGAGCCGGTGTAATCGCATCATCTGGGCGACCTTGATTGTCGCGCATCGCTATCTGCCTTACTCGGCACTGCCACTTGAGAAACGCAAGGCGCAGCGGCGAAGTAGAATAGCCTTCTCCCAGGACGGTACCCAGTGAACTCATGCGACGTCCTTTTTGATTGTGTCTTCTGTTCGATATGACCTGTCATGAAGTAAGCTGGGAACGCGCGCTGCCGTGGCTTGAACAAGGTCAAGATCCAGTTGGGCGTGGATGACACCGGGAATGTCGCCGCCGTCGGCCAGAACCTCTCCCCACGGACTGATTACAAGTGAATGCCCATAGCTCGCACCGCCACCAGGAACAGGACCGACAGCACATGGGGAAACAACAAATGACGTGTTTTCTATGGCGCGCGCTCGATTAAGAACATGCCAATGCGCTTTTCCGGTAATTTTGGTGAAAGCCGCTGGGCAGCACAGTATTTCCGCGCCTCCCTGAGCAAGATCCCTGAAAAGCCCGGGAAACCGGAGATCATAACAAATCGTGTGACCCACTTTGCACAAAGAGGTCTCGTAAATGCAGGCACGATCCCCCGGCGCTACGGTGTCGCTTTCGCGATAGGTGGCGCCTTCAGCAAGATCTACATCAAACAGGTGTATCTTGTCATAGTACCCCAGAATTTCGCCCAAAGGATCGAGCATATAGCCACGATTGATGATCTTCCCGTCCGGTCCGTCTACAGCGATGGATCCAATGTTCACCCAAACTTTCCGCTCGGCCGCAAATTCTTGCAGTTTGCTCAGTACAAGGTGTTTCGATTCCGGCTGAGATGGTGGGCACAAACGTTTGCCATCTGATGCTAACCCGCCGCAATACTCGGGCAAGAATAGCATTTGAGCACCCGCTCGAACTGCTGCTTCGGCCATCGGCAAAGCCTCGGCCAAAGCACTCTCCATGGTCGGCATGGGCCGGGTTTGGAGGCAGGCGATATTTAGCTGGCGCGGCATGAATTAGAACTTTTTGTAAGCCTTTCTAAGCATGACCAACGGGTGACGGTCGGACATTTGAAACTTCAACAATAGCTCTCGCGCAATCATGTCACGGTCCTGCTGATTGTCGGGAAGTTCGATGCTGTCCGGTATCCGAACCCATCCGTTGATATTTCGGTCAAAGACCGCAGGTTTACCTTCCTCGTAACCCATGTGAATGTCTTCGAGCCAATTCAAGTCGTCCCAGCCCATGAACTCTATGTAGTCCTTGAGGAAAGCCGTGAGCCGGCTGTAATCCGGCACAAGATTCACATCGTATCGGTAGCCAATATGCTGCCCAATTTCTTTCTCACGCTCTGATTCAAGTCCATCCGCATCATTGATGAACTGGTTGACGTCCTTGATTTCAGACCCTCGATACTGTGTTCCGGCCATAGCTCAGGTCTCCTTAAAGGTGATGATAGTCTTCGACGCCGACGGTGTGGCTTGTGCCAGCCAATGGGACTCCGGCCATAGCTGAAGCTTCCATGGTCAGTGCCGCCAAATCTTCAGGCTCAAGCGAATGCAGATGCGTTTTTCCGCAAGCGCGGGCAAACAGCTGCGCCTCAATCGTCAGAGTATGCAGGAAGTTGTAGACACGCTCTGCCGCTTCATCAGGGTCAAGGCGTTGGCGCAGAAGGGGATCTTGTGTTGCTACACCAACCGGGCAACGGCCTGTGTGGCAGTGATAGCAATAACCTGGCTCCGCCCCGATTTCCTCGGGGTAGTTGGCCTCAGGGATGTCCTTGTTACAATTGAGCGCCATCATCGCCGAATGCCCGATCGCGATTGCGTCCGCGCCGAGAGCAATCGCCTTAGCGATATCCGCACCGTTGCGGATGCCGCCAGCGTAGATCAAAGTAATGTCGCCCCGCTTTCCAAGATCATCAATCGCTTTGCGCGCCTGGCGGATTGCGGCCATACCGGGAACCCCGGTATCTTCGGTCGCAAGGTGTGGACCCGCGCCGGTGCCACCTTCCATACCGTCAATGTATATCGAGTCCGGATCGCATTTTACGGCCATTCGCACATCGTCATAGACTCGGGCAGCGCCAAGTTTCAGTTGGATCGGAATTTGCCAGTCTGTCGCTTCGCGTATTTCCTGGATTTTCAGCGCGAGGTCGTCCGGCCCTAACCAATCTGGATGGCGAGCTGGCGAACGTTGGTCGATACCGGCGGGCAACGAGCGCATTTCGGCAACTTGGTCAGTCACCTTTTGCCCCATCAGGTGGCCACCTAGACCAACCTTACATCCTTGTCCAATGAAGAACTCGCAACCATCTGCAAGCACCAGATGGTGAGGATTAAACCCATAGCGCGACTGAATACACTGATAGAACCATTTCGACGAATACCGACGTTCGTCAGGGATCATACCACCCTCGCCCGAGCAGGTGGCGGTACCCGCCATCGTCGCCCCACGCGCCAAAGCAGTTTTCGCCTCATACGACAAGGCACCAAAACTCATGCCTGTTATGTAGACCGGAATATCCAGTTCCAACGGCCTTTTCGCACGCGGTCCGATGACCGTTTTTGTTTCGCATTTCTCGCGATAACCTTCGATAACAAAGCGCGTCAGTGTGCCGGGAAGAAAAGTCAGATCGTCCCAGTGCGGAATTTTTTTGAACAGCGAGAAACCTCGCATTCTGTAACGGCCAAGTTCGGACTTGATGTGAATGTCGTCCATGACCCGCGGCGGGAAAATGAAGCTGTCTCCGATACGGTTCACATCACGATCGAGAACTTTCTTGGTTGGCGGGTTTCCATCTGCCATGTTTTATACCTTTCAAAGGGTTATCGGGCATCCTTGGCGAGCAAGGCCGTCCCTTAGAGGATGAGCTTTTTCTCGTTCGGTTCGAGGTTGTCGTAGTTCCAGAGCTGTTTGCCCGCGACTACTTTGGTAAAGTGATCGACACCGTTGTCTGGCATCATCCCGTACTGGGTGAGTTTTCTCGTCAACCAAGCCTTGTCGAGGTCGGTCAGTTCAGCCTCAACCGCATCGACGCCTAAGGACTGAATATCGCCCCCGATGTAGATCGTGCCGTCGTACATCGAGTCACCGAGGTTCTTTCCGGCATTGCCGCAAACAACCATCCGGCCGCGCTGCATCATGAAACCAGAAAGCGCACCAGTATCACCGCCTACGATGATCGTCCCGCCCTTCATGTCGATGCCAGTACGTGATCCAACAGAACCTCGGCACACAAGATCACCGCCACGAATAGCTGCTCCAAATGTGGACCCAGCGTTTTTTTCCACAATCACTGTGCCGGACATCATATTCTCGCCGCAGGACCAGCCTACGCGTCCATTGATCCGCACGTTGGGCCCATCGATCAGGCCGACCGCAAAGTACCCTGTCGAACCTTCGACGATCAGGTTGAGTTTATTCAGGATCCCAACACCAAGGCTGTGCATGCCGCGCGGGTTCTTGATAACAATGGAACCGTAACCTTCTTCCATCAGCGACCGGATATTTGCATTGACCTCCGTCGCGGTCATCTCGTCGCAATCAAGCTCAGTCCGTTTGTTGAAATCAACGTCAGGTGCCCAGGGATAGGCAAACCGTTCGGTCGCATCCGGGTCGAATTCGATATACATGGACCGCCCTGTTAGCTGATCCGTTGTCATGCCCAAAGCTTTGACCCGTTCCTCTTGGGTCATTCCCTTCAGGTCTGCATCGCTTACGCTTGCCATACGCGAACCTCCTCGTCGTAGGGATCGGTAGTGTCGATTTCATGAGGCAGGATCGCGCGGATCGCGACCTCTTCTGAGGCCATAGCGATTAGGTCGTCGCTCTCGTAGAGGACCAGCGGTTTGGCAGCCATTGTGTCCTTGGCCATGCCCAATTGATCCTTGGTGCAAACAAGATAGGTGAAAACACCATCGATCTCATCAATCGAACGCCTTAGGCTTTCCTCCAGCGTTACGCCGTTGGCAAGGTTGTGCGCTGTGTAGACTGCCAGCAACTCGCTGTCGCAGTTGGACATAAAACGGTGCCCTTTCCGTTCCATCTCGCGACGCATAATCCAGTAGTTTGTAATTTGTCCGTTATGAACGACCGAGACGTCGTTGTACGGGAAGGCCCAATAGGGATGCGCGGATTTGATATCGACGTCGGACTCTGTTGCCATCCGAGTGTGGCCGATACCATGCGTGCCCCGAAAATCACTCAGGCCATAGGCCTCGGCGACAACGGATGCATCGCCGAGATCCTTGATCAGCTCCAAACCGTTTCCAAGCGAGAGGATCTCAACATCATCGATCTCCTCGATGTGTTCCGCCATCTCCCCTGTATTTCCGTCGTGGGTCAAAACATAGCGCAGCGCATAAGGACGTACGCGTTCCTTGTGCTTTACGTTCGCGCCATGCTCTTCAAGGATCGCGTCGACCTGAGCCAGACGCTCTTCCAGAACGTCATGGATGCCGCGACCGCGATCCATGTCCTCTGCTTCCGCAATCTTGACCCGCATCACATAGTCTTCTGCATCTTCGCGATAGACTGCATAGCCGGTTGAATCTGGTCCACGATGCTTAAGCGACTGAAGCATTGCCGTCATCTCACCGCCGACATTCGACGCTCCTTTGAGATGAATTAGTCCAACAATTCCGCACATTTGACCTGCGCTCCTCCTGCAAATTCTTCAACTAGCTGGTTTGATGGTTGGGCTGGCGTCGTGCGAGACTCGCCCAAAAGCCTCCGGTTAAGGCAGGCACTCCATATACATTTCGTTATCCCATTCGGTGACGGTGGACATGAAGCGTGCAAACTCATCGCGTTTGTACTCTTCGTAAAGGCGGTACATCTCGCCCGGCATGCCACGCTTGACCACCTCGTTTGCATCCAGATGATCCAAAGCCTCGCCAAGGGACATCGGAAGCTTCTTCACTTCTTTACCTTCGGCCATCGCCTCATAGATATTGCGTTCTTCAGGCTCACCAGGATCGAGATTGTTATCCAGCCCGTCATCCATGGCCGCCAATAGAGTTGAACCCATAATGTATGGGTTTACCATCGAGTCGACTGAGCGATACTCAAAACGTCCCGGCGCCGAAACGCGAAGGCCAGTCGTTCGGTTCTGAAAACCCCAGTCTGCAAATACAGGAGCCCAAAAACCTGTATCCCACAAGCGCCGATAGGAGTTCACAGTGGAACACCCAATGGCCGTCAAAGCCTGGAGATGGGTGACAACCCCACCGATGGCCTTCAACCCTTCCTTTCCGGGCATCTGAGGATCATCGGTGTCGGGCATGAATGTGTTTTCACCACCCTTCACGTACATGTAGTTTTCTTTCATCCCTGGCAAATCGTCCGGATCGTTGCCGGTGCGAACGAACTCATCTTCGCCGCCTCTCCAAAGACTCATGTTGTGATGACAGCCACTGGCTGAAACACCCATGAAAGGTTTCGTCATAAAGCAGGCGAAGATTCCGTTCTCGCGCGCCACCTGCGCACAGATTTGGCGGTATGTCGTCAACCTGTCGGCGTTGCGCAACACGTCGTCGAACATCCAGTTCAGTTCAAGCTGGCCTGGCGCATCCTCATGGTCGCCTTGGATCATATCCAAGCCCATCTGGCGAGCATATCGGATCACCTGCATGGAAACAGGTCTTAGACTCTCGAACTGGTCGATGTGATAGCAGTATGGTTTTGAAAACCCGTCGCGTGGTTTGCCGTCTTCGTCAAACTTCAGCCACATCATTTCGGGCTCAGTGCCGATCCGCAGCTTTGTTCCATGTTTTTTGGTGAATTCTTCATGCAACCGACGCAGGTTTCCGCGGCAATCTGAAGTAAGATAACCACCCGGATTTTCTTTTTCCTCTCGGTTCCGGAACAATGTGCAATAGAAACGCCCGATCGTAGGAGCCCAGGGCAGTTGCATAAACGTTTCCGGTTCAGGAATGCCTACAAGTTCAGCTGCTTCCGGACCATATCCAAGATAGTTGCCAGCACGATCCGTGAAGAGGTTTACCGTCGCCCCGTAGACAAGCTGGAACCCTTTCTTGGCAACGGTTTCCCAGTGATCAGCTGGGATACCTTTCCCCATGATCTTTCCAGTGACCGACACGAATTGAAGGTAGAGATACTCAATGCCTTTGGCATTGATCATTTCCCGTACCTGCTTGATTTTCTCATCGCGTCCCGGCGCGTCTACAAATCTTTCAAGATCGGTGGCCACTTTCTATCTCCTTGCTGGCTTGACGGAGCACTCTTCCGGCGCTCTTCAATGCGAACTTGGTATTTCTGTTAACTCCACGGATAAGGGCTGTTGGACACAGGGTGCAGTTCACCCTTGGCGAACCGATCAAATCGGAACGGCTCCAGAAGTTCCTGTCGTTCCCCAAGCACTTCGTCCGCAATCAGGTGACCAACACCCAGCATTTTCCAACCGTGGTTACTGTCTGCAATCACTGTGACGTTTTCTCGGAAATGATCGAAAACCGGGAAACTGTCCGCCGTGAAACAGCCGATCCCTCCCGATGCTTCCTTGTGGTACTTTGGCATCATACCTTCATAGCGCGCCTGACAATGGGCGAGTGCACTCACCCACATATGAGCAAATTCATGGCTTGAAACAAATTCCGGAGAAGACGGTCCGTAAGGATCGATTTGCACTTCGTCTACGGGGGTTTCAACTTTGTAGGGGCTCGCCCCTCCCTGGATACCTCCAAAATGCCAATCGGGCTTGTAATAGATGCCCCACATCTCTTCTGTGATAATGGAACCATCGACGGTCGATTTCAGGGGCGCATCGGTATCCACATGTATGACTGGCGCAAGGCTACCGTCATCAGCCCGCCCGATGTTCGGATCAATATTCAGCACGCCTTCTTCAAGTTGCCAAAAGCGCCACATATCTACGCCTTCGTGCACCTCACCTTGCAGATCCTTAACAGTAATCTGGCCGGGCAAGTCGAGCATTGACCAGAAGTTGCGGACCCAGGGGCCAGCACCGATGATGACGCGTTCACATGAAATTTTGCCCTTGTCCGTTTCAACGGCCTGAATCGCACCAGACCCGTTCATGGCTTCGAAGCCGACGACCTCGACCCCGGTAATGATACGGACACCAAGCGCTTCGACCTTTTCCGCAAGTGCGTACATTGTCTTGGTTTGATTAGAAAAACCACCACGCTTTTCGTGCAATACGGATGTTATTTTTTGGGCTTGCCAGTCCCCAAAATAGCCACGCATGTACGACGTGCAGGCGTTTTCACCTTCAATGAAGACGCTTTCATAACCGATCGCCTGCTGCTGTGCATAAATCGACCCCACGTCTTCGCGCATGCTTTCGGAAGATATTTGCATGTAACCGACGGGGTGGTACGATAGCCCTTCTGGATCACTTTCCCAGACATCAACCGAATGGGCCATGAGCTTGCGCATTGCAGGCTGGAAATAGTTGTTGCGAACTACTCCGCAGGCAATCCCAGAAGCTCCTGCAGCGATACCGCTTTTATCCAGAACGACAATGCGGCCCTCAATTTCTTCGCCACGTTCTTTCAACCTTTCAGCCAGCTTCCAAGCCGTAGATATGCCATGGATACCTGCACCGATGATCACGTAGTCTGCATGTTGAGGGAATGCCATGAGTTTCCTCGTCATTGGGTCACGCTAGGAAGAAGAGCCGCACCGCAAACCAAAATCAACAACTTTTGAACCAATAATTGCCTTTTGGGCCAAAAACTGCAAAATTGGTTTATTATTGGACTATAAAATGGATCACAAATGGGAAGACGAAGTTTCTCCGACGTTGCAACAGAGCTGAGACGTGCGATCGAAGAAGGAGAATTTCAGCGATTCGAGCGGTTGCCGCCGTCGAGAGTATTGGCGGAAAAGCTAGGGGTCGCGCGAAACACGCTGCGCGACGCGCTCTACCAACTCGAGAAGGAAGGGTTGTTGGAAACCCGCGCCGGGAGCGGCACTTATGTTACGGCCGCAAAACAGGATGTTGTTCCACCGGCCGTTGAAGAAGCTACTCCATTGGAACTGATCGACGCCCGCTTTGCTTTGGAACCACATATCTGCCGCCTAAGCGTTCTGCACGGTAGGCGAGAAGACTTTGAGGCACTGGAAGCGCTTTGCACACAAATGGAGGCGGCTCAGACCGATCCTGTTTTATTTGCCGAGGCAGACACGGCTTTTCACCGCAGGTTGGCCGCGTCGACGAGAAACAACCTTCTAATTTGGTTGATTAGTCAGATTAATACAGTGCGATCCTTGGACGAGTGGACCCGCATGCGTCATCTCACACTCGAAGAAGAGATTATCCAACAATACAATGCGCAGCACCGCGAAGTTCTCAACGCATTGCGCTCACGTGAACCCGAGCGCGCCGCTGTCAAAATGAAAGAGCATCTAGAAACTGCACGTTTGTCGCTTATGCGTGCAGCGGAAGCGTAGTGCGCTTGCCCAGTCCAAACCTAAGGTCTCTCGGCGCAATCTGCGCCGGAGTATTTGGGGTACTACCCGTTCTTGCGCTGGCAAGTGAATGCGAGACAGTCGACGCGTTGAACCGCTTTACCGCTTCGGGTACGGCACCCGAAGGCGCAGTTTGCGCAACCTATTTATCGTCTTTTTCGACAACCGGAGTTTCCTGTTACTGGAGCCACGCCTATAGGAGCCCTTCCGCAGAAGATCAGGCTTCGGCAATGTGGACCACGCTGACGAAATGCAGAAATGGCAGTCTTTTGAAGCCAGATGAGCAGGTGAACCACCCCGACAGCTACGACCTAAGGGAATGGGCGCATGAAAAAGGTGTGTATGCTATATCTATCAAAGACAAGGCTGGCCAAAACAGAACGCTCGTCTTCCTTCGTTTCGAGCCAGGTCGAGCACAACACTTTGACTGATTACTGAGCCTGCGCAGACGTTTGCATCCAATTGATGTAGAGTCGTTCTGCCATAGCATTGAACTCCGGCATATGCTTAGAAACATCGGCAGCAAGACGTCCGGTAGCGTTCTCGCCCATAGCGTCATCCAATGCTGACCGGTACTCGGGGATTTCGGCCCAATTGGAAACCGTGTCTTTTTCTACTTCGATGTGGAATTGCGTAGAATAGGCACGCGTCCCCCATTTCATCGCTTGAACGGCGCAGTCTGGTGAAGTTGCAAGGCAAGTTGCCCCCGGAGGCATTAGCGTAACTTCCGCCGAATGCCATTGAAGACATGGAAAGCGATCCGGCAAACCATCTAGTATGACGCCAGAAGCTCCTTCCTCGGTAAGCTGAACGTCCATAACACCGATCTCAGGTTTCTCAGATGGCCCCACGCTTCCCCCCAAGGCTTCGGCCAATAACTGATGCCCCAGACACAACCCTAGAAAAGGCAGACCTCTGACTTCTACGGCCTCGCGAATGAAAGCCTTTTCGTCTTTCAGCCATGGATGAGCGTCTTCCTGCCAAACGTCCATGGGACCGCCCATCACCCACAGACCTTCGTATCCGTCCAGTGAAGGCAATTGTTGTTTCTGATCCAGTTCGACCACATCATAACTGTGACCGTCCTCTCTAAGGAAATTGCGGAAAACGCCTGGATGTTCGACGGTCGCGTGCTGCAATACTAGAAGCTTCATAGCCCTTCCTTTTTCAGATCAACTTAATTGTAGAACGATTTTTTCCTGTTGCGAAAGGTCGTGGGTGTTATCCACCAACTCAACAAGTGTCTCCCGGCCACAAACAGACAGCGACAAACACAACCTGCGGTTCGACGTCAAAACGAGTTTACTTTCGTCAAAACCCAGAGGCTTCAAAAAGACCAAAAAAAACCGGTCCATGCAAACCACTAGCTATTGAACAAAAACCTGCGAAGATCGGGCATGCGTAGACTAACCATCCTGGTACTGTATTCATCGTTGCTGATGCCAGCGCTTGTACGAGCAGAACCGTGCCGACTGGCGCTTGTACTTGCGTTGGATGTATCTGGCTCCGTAGACGAAGTTGAATATGCGCAACAATTGAATGGTCTTTCCTACGCACTGAACAACGCCGAAGTACGGGCAACTATTTTGAAGGAACCTGAAACCCCGGTTCACCTTGCTGTCTTTGAATGGAGTTCCCAAAATCATCAGTTTTTGATTCAACCTTGGACAATACTAGACAGTCAGAACGCGATCGACGCCGCTATTGATCGAATTCGGTCGTATCGCAAGAAGCGTGCAGGCTTAAAGACGGCACTTAGCACTGCACTATTGTTTGCAGGCGAACTTCTCGAAGAAAAAAAGGAATGCTGGCAAAAGACCGTGGACGTGTCGGGAGATGGCAAAAACAACATAGGCCCACCTCCTAAGCGCGTTTACGAACTCAATATTTTTACGAACGTAACAGTCAATGCTTTGGTAGTGGGGGATCCGAAGCCAGAAAAAAAAGGCAACGTGGGTGAATGGTTAACTCAAAATGAGCTTCAAAGATATTTTGAGCGTGAGGTTATCCATGGGAGTGCAGCATTTGCAATGATTGCGAATGGATACGAAGACTATGCTCAAGCGATGAAAAGAAAACTAATAAGGGAAACCACCCTACCCGTTTTTGGCCACAGCGGATACCCGCCTCGCTAGACCTTACGTTTGAATGGACTGGCTACTATGGATTTTTCATACGAGATGCTTGGAAAACGGGTGAAAAAGAATTCAACGAACGGCGCATACACAAGTGGACTATTCGTAAATTGCGTCGGGCAACGGCCAGAAACAGGAAATCCGGTGGCAATTGTGACCCGATATCAAAAAGCCTCTGCAGGAGTAGACATTGGTAGATGTTTTGGTCTCAATACACTATCCTAAATGAATAACATGGCCGCACAGTGGATCAAGCTGCCGATCGTTGTTGAGTAAAACCCGTTTTTTTTTGGCGGCGATAACTGCTTTCGCCAAAAATTGACTTGGCCTAATTGTCATTGCCCGGCGCTTTTTCCGCAGCTTCTGCATAGACGGCCACCAAACATCCGGTTTCCGTGTAAGACGAGTGCTCCGTCCCGGCTGCGAGCCAGACGACATCGCCTTGCCTGTAGGTGGTTCCGTCGTTGTCAATCAATTCGCCATCAACGATAAGAAATTCTTCCGCTCCCCCGTGTCGATGGGGTGTCGACCGAGCACCGGGTGCCATTCGGTAGATGTAAAAGCCAACATCTCGTTCTGAGTCGGGATTCAATTGAATGAAATGGGTGCCGGTTTCATTCAATCCTGAAGGATCGTAAGGTGAAAAGGCGGCGTCGTCGTAAACATTGGCGACTTTTCTTTGATTTGGCTTAATGACTTTCATTTGTGCCTCCTTCCATCAACAGTGATCAAACTACATGATGTCTAGGTGTTTTACACTGGGCAAACGGTCCAGGCGCTGTTTGGATAATGATGCCTTCCCAAGGCTCGGTGCGAACAATCACCAAAGTCATGCGAACGACCACAATGCGAACAAAGACGGCTTTGGTTAAAAGCCATTGCTGTTTCGCTGAACGTGACGAAAGATAGATCACATGAACGACTACTCAGTTTCCGCTGAACTCGACGAGACAATGCGTCAATGGCGACAACACCTGCATCGAAACCCTGAATTTGGTTTCGAAGAAGAGGACACCGCACGCTTTGTTACCCAAAGACTACGTGAGATTGGCATCGAGGAGATTGAAACGGCTGTAGGCAACACGGGCGTTGTTGCCACGTTGCGCCTTGGAACCGGCGGCCGCACAATCGCGCTTCGCGCTGATATGGACTGCTTGAAGATCCAGGAAACCACTAATCTGTCCTACTCCTCGGCTAAACCAGGGCTCATGCACGCATGCGGCCATGATGGGCACACCACCATTCTGCTGGGTGCGGCGGCGGTCTTGGCCAGTGAAGGCGGTTTTGACGGTGCCGTAAAATTTGTGTTTCAACCCGCTGAAGAATGGGGTCAGGGAATGAACGCGATGATCCGTGACGGCCTCGGGTCGCGTTTCCCGTTCGACGAGATCTACGGCTTACATAACAAACCCGGATTGCCGGTGGGATCGTTTGAAGTGCGATCCGGGCCTTTCATGGGGGCGGAAGATGGGTTCCGGATCGTCGTGCGTGGTAGTGGTGGACATGCTTCTCGTCCACACGATTGTAAAGATGCAATCTTATGCGCTTGTTCGATTGTGAGCGAACTGCAAACTATCGTGGCTCGGGTGATTGACCCAGCTGAACTTGCTGTAGTCTCCGTTACGTCGATAGAGGGTGACAACGTGAAGAACGCGATCGCCAGCGAGGCCACAATAGAGGGCGATTGCCGTCATTTCAGTGACGACGTTAGTTTGCAGATCGAAGAAACCATGCGCCGTATCGCTGAAGGTACAGCCAAAGCCCATGGTTGCTCTGCCGAGATACGCTACGATCGGGTGTTTATCCCCCTAGTTAATGACGATCGTGCAACTCAGCACGCAATAGTAGCTGCAGAAGCAGTATTTGGACCTGGCAAAACCAACTCTAGAGCGCATCGCATGGGAGCTTCTGAGGATTTCGCACAGGCGTTAAGGTTAGCTCCGGGTGCATTTGTCAATATTGGAAACGGAAATAGCGCCCCATTGCATAGCCCCGAATACGACTTTAACGACGATGCAATCGTGCCGGGCGTCGAGTGGTTCGTGGAATTGGTCCGAAATCGCCTGCCGGTCACGACATCCCAAAACGAAAATGGCTAACTTCCAAGTAGGAAGAAAATGAACCGATCCAATTTGGGCTCAAAGTCGTCATCCGACGGCATTAGCGATTAGACCGGTTCGTGGCGCGGACTTTGCCGCCATCCACTCAGCGCACAACAGTGCCCGCACCCGGCAGCAGCAGACATTTAAGTCGAAAAACGAGGTGATATTGTGCGATGTCTGCTTTCACCGAGACCGGGCATTCAGCAAAATAGGCTTTATGTCCGAATTGCGGACAAAGCTGCCGATAAGTCATTTTGTCGGGATGTGTGACAACGGCCCTAACCAGCCGTTCATCGCGAGATACGTTGCCGCATTGCAGCTTCCCCAAAGCGGACGTTGATCGATTGCGCAGCATTTCCAACATTAGCGTACACTCATCGGACAAAACGAACTCGTGCAAGCGCAGCTTCAATTACTGCCACGCGACCTCACTTGCTCCGGCTCCGGCGCGTGGGCATCTATCAATCGTCGCGCTCCCGACTCCGTGCGACGTCCGACCAAACCTCGGGCGAGCAGGTCGAATACGATCCGGATACGACGGCTGGTCTGTAACTCCCGATGGGTGACCAGCCAGATTGGAAACTCAAGCGAAGGGAAATCCGGCCAGACCTTCTCTATGCCAGGTTCAGCCTCGCCCAACGTTTCGGGCTGCATCGAGACGCCGTAGCCCGCTTTCACCAATTCCCATGCGACGACACCGCTCTCGCTCGACATCACGAAACTCTCGGCGCGAACGGGCACGCCCATGTTGTGCAGTGGGGCCATTAGCCGCTTGGGGTCGGCGTTGCCGACGAAATCGAGGGTGGCCAGATCGCGCGGCGTACGCGGGCGGCCCGCGCGATCGAGATAGTCGGTCGCGGCATAGAGATTGGCGCGAAAGTCGGCTAAGTGCCGTGCAATGAGGTCCGGCTGGTCCGGCCGGACGTGGCGTATCGCGATGTCCGCCTCGCGCTGCGTCAAATTCTGCATCTCACTCGACGCAAGAATGCGGACGCGGATGCCCGGCGCCGTCTGTCTCAACGGCTTGAGCACGCCCGGCAGGATCGCCGCCGACAAGAGGTCCGTACCCGTGACCGTGACCTCTCCGGTGACATCCTGAGATTTGCCGTCGGCCACCATCGAGATGAGCGTCGCAGCCTCGCCCATCGTGCGCATGTGATCAATCAGGTCGCGCCCTGCTTCCGTCAAGGTAAGACCACGGACGCTACGTTCTACCAGCGTGACGCCAAGTGCCTCCTCCAACGCACCGATCTGCCGTCCTATCGTCGGCTGCGTTGTCTTCAGCACGCGCGCCGCGCCGCTGAACGAGCCTTCCTCCGCTGTCGCGAGGAAGGCGCGTACTTGGTTCCAATCGAAGGAGATGGCCTGCCAGTTCATTCATGAGCGTATAGCAGGTGGACGGATTTAGGCAATCGACCTTTCATGAGCGCATGGATGATACCGACTGCGAAACGAGATCGGCCTGGTCTCGGCAATTGAAAGCGACACGATGCATTCCGCAGTTTCTTACGACTGGCGCATCCGCGTTGCTTCAAACCTGACATGCAACACGCAAAGGAAACCGACATGACTGCCCAAGCCTTCTGGGACCGGCATGCGCCCAAGTACGCAAGAAAGCCCATCGCCGATGTCAGCGCCTACGAAGAAAAGCTGGAATGCGTCGCTGCGCTTCTTCGATCGACCGATCGCGTTCTTGAAATCGGCTGCGGGACAGGCGGCACGGCGAGCAAGATCGCGCCTGTCGTCGCTCATGTGACCGCAACCGACCTCTCTGTCGAGATGATCCGGATCGCCCGGTCACGATCAGGCGGAGATGCCGCGGGAACACCAGAGTTCCTTCAGGCGGAGGCGGCGCAAGAAATTCCTGGCCAACCATTCGAGGTCATTTGCGCGTTCAACCTGCTTCACCTGGTGGATGACATACCCACCGTGCTGGATGCAGCATTCCACCAAATGAAACCCGGCGGTCACCTCATATCAAAGACGGTTTGTCTGAAGGACGCGCCGCGTTGGATGCGAGCCATGGTTCGCCTGCTCATGGCCGTGCGGATCGCGCCTAATGTGATCATCTTGAGTCGCGCTGAATTGACCCGGCACTTGATCCGGGCCGGGTTCGAAATCGAGCAGACACGGTACTTCGGAAAGAACCGACTGAGCCCCTTTATCGTCGCGCGCAAGCCCACCTGAGGCAGACCGACACCCTTGTTCTGAGAGACCGAAGCATGCACTTTATCAGCCGTCGCGAATGGGCGTTCCTTGCCCTCGTGTTCCTCTACTCTTTCATTCCGGCAGTCGTCGGGCTGGTCCGGCTTCCGGAACTTCTCGGCGCTCCGGCGATCATCCCGCCGAACCCGCGTGCGGTGATCGATCCCCTCCCGATCACGTTGCATATCCTCGGTAGTTCAGTTTTCTGCCTTGTGGGGGCTGTGCAGTTCCTGCCGAGCCTGAGGCGCTACCGCGCCGCCCTGCACAGGACCCTCGGGCGGATCGTGGCGGCAGCGGGATGCGTCAGCGCACTCACCGGTCTCTGGATGACCGTGGCCTTTGCATTTCCCGGCGCCCTGCAGGGACCACTGCTTTACGCGGCAAGGGTCACGCTCAGCCTCGCGATGGTCGCCCTTATCGCATGGGCGATCGTCGCGATCCGGTCGCGAAACGTCGCCGCGCACCGTGCAGCGATGCTGCGCGCCTATGCCATCGGCCAAGGGGCCTCGACGCAGACCGCGCTCTTTCTGGTCGCGATGGCCCTCTTTGAAACCGAACCGCTGGGGTTTTCACGAGACCTCCTGATGGTTGGGGCGTGGGCCTTCAACCTTGCGATTGCGGAACTCCTAATCCGCCGCGCCTTTGCGGCGCGCACATCCGGTGCCGTGATCTGAACCCGACCGTGCTCCCGGCCTGATACCGGCAAACTCCAGAAACAAAGAAAGAAGAAACCGAAATGAGACGGCTCGATCGCCATATTCTTCTGTCGGCTCTGTGGCTGTTCATACTGCTCAACATCATCTTTCGCGACATTCACCAGTTTGTCCTCGCGTCCCATATCGAGATGCTGCTGACAGGCCATTACAACGGCATCGAGATCACTGAAGGGCTGATGCTTTTGGGCGGTTTCCTCGTCCAAGTGCCGATTGCGATGGTGCTCTTTTCGCTCCTGCTAACCCGCAGGATCGGCCGCCCTGTCACCTTTCTTGCAGCTATCGTCATGGCGGGTACGCTCCTTTCCTCGCCCCCCACCGACATGGATGACACCTTTCACCTCGTCATCGAGATCGTGGCCCTAGTGGCAATTCTCTGGACCGCATGGATGTGGCCCGAGCACGAACACACCGCGCCGCAATCCGACGCAAGTTCTTCGTAAAAAACGTGTGCGCACCGCGGACACTATGAATGAGCAATAGGACCAAAGAGATGTTGGCAGAAACGCCTATAAGCGATGCGGTTGATCTTTATGACAAACTCGCACCTCGTTATGACAAACTTCATCATCGCTGGCTGCGTCATGCAGGCGGTGAGGCGCAGGCCGCTCTGGAAGGCCTGGTGCGTGCACTTGCGACGCCGAATTCGAAGTTTTTGGATGCTGGCTGCGGCACCGGCAATCTGGCACGTGCATTGATTGCCGAGGGTATGCCCCCGAATTTGATGACCCTTCTCGACCCGTCCGCGGCCATGCTTGCGCGCTGCGCCGACATTCCTGTGCCAAAGATACAAGGACGGTTGGAGTCCTTGCCGTTTGAGGATGGCACCTTCGATCTTGTGACCTGTGCTTGGGCTTTGGAAACCGTCCCCGATCCCTATCTGGCTTTGACTGAGCTTTGCAGGGTTGTTCGAGCCGGCGGCGCACTTTGTCTCGCGTTTTGCGCGGATGAGCCTGCCCGTGGCCTTGCCGACGGCCTGATGCGCCAGGCGCATTTGTTTCGCGGGACCGGCCGATTTATGTCCCGCTCCCGATTGATGCAGGCATTCGAGCGTTTCGAAAATTTTGAAGTGCGGGCAATTCCGAGCCATGGTCCGGCCTCGACCTTACTTGCAAGGCGGTCTGGCGCAGCAACCCAGGTGTCTTTGTAGCCGGGCTTAAAGTTGAAAATGACGCCCACAGAATTACGGAGATCAAGCATGATCGGATATGTTACCCTCGGAACCAACAACTTCGAGGCCGCGCTGAAATTCTACGACACCTTGTTTTCGAGCGTGGGCGCAAACCGCCTTTGGAAACACGGCGATATGGCCGCATGGGGCCGCTCAAGGGCCGAGCCTGCGTTATGCCTTGCTTGTCCATTCAATGGGGCACCGGCAAGCGTTGGAAACGGGGTGATGGTCGCTTTGAAAATGACCAACAGAAAAGCCGTCGATACGCTTCACGCCAAGTGCCTCGAACTTGGCGGAACAGATGAGGGACCCCCCGGCACACGCGGAGATCATGGTTTCTACGGAGGGTATTTCCGGGATCTGGATGGCAACAAACTGAATGCGTATGTCCCAGCGTGACAGCAGGCAAAGAGTTGGCTGTTGAAATATCGCGTCCAGCGGACAATGAGCGACGAGCACATCGAAAGACGCCGCAATGAGATCTGAAATAAAATTCGTCCGATTGTCGGAAATCGACCCAGCCGAAATCTTAGCGCACATGTCCGACCCTCGTGTCGCCGAGCATATGCCGCTTCTGAGATTTACTTGGAATGCCGAGACAGTGGCGCGGTTTGTCGCCAAAAAGGAAGAGTGTTGGCACCGTGACGGACTTGGACATTGGGCATTCTTGTCCGATGACCGATATGTCGGCTGGGGTGGATTTCAAAAAGAAGGAGCCGAGTGGGATTTCGGACTGGTCTTGCGGCCCGACACGTTTGGCCTCGGGCCGCGCATCTCGCGAAAGGCGATCGACTTTGCAATTTCCGATGAACGCATCCCGTATGTGACCTTCCTTTTACCACCGTCACGCACGAACCTGCGGGCACTCGACAGACTTGGTGCTTGGCGGGTTGGCGAAGTCGACTATGACGGGGCGACCTTCCTCAAATTTCAACTTGCGACAGAATGACAGAATTGTCCGATTTCTGGCACATCGCCAGCTTCAGAGTGTGTCGTAACTCGCGACCCAGACCGGACATTCATCGCAGCCATTGGCGCCGCGGTGCGGTATCCCAAGAGCGGACCTTCATTCATAGCGTAGCATTATCGGGTCGTTATCTTGCAAGATCAGATTCATTTAACTCTAGCCGATGCTCTTTACCGCCTACAGCAAGTGGGCGGGCGTCCATCGGAAGAGGCTTTTCTCATATTCAGTGATTGATTTCGAAAGCCATTTCACGAACAGCTTTGCCGCTGGTCGAACCGGACCGGGCAGCGTGACAAGGTAATAGCCGATCTGCGGTATTGGATCATCAAACAGTGCCACGAGTTGTCCGGACTTCAACTCGTCAGAGACAAAGGCCGGTACCGTCGCTCCGATCCCGTCACCTCGGCGGATGCCATCCAGCAGCATGTTGCCCGGCATGCGGACAACTCTCCGGTCGGCGTCGGGCGGAATTCCGACCTTTTCCAACCACAGGTCAAACTCGACTGACGCTTGTTCCTGAAGAAGAGTGAAATCAAGCAATTCTGCCGGATTCGTGAGCACCCGGTTTCCGATTAGTTCGCGGGACGCGACGACCGTCAGACAGCCTGGCAGCAGCATCTGCGAGACAAGCCCATTCCAGCGACCTGTTCCGTATCGGATGGCCATATCAATTCCGCCCGGCTTGAGGTCGACAGCCTGGATCGTTGAATCGATCCTCAATTCGATATTGGGGAATTCGTCAATAAACGTCGACAGACGCGGCATGAGGAACGCGCTTGAAAACATCGGAGTCGCGCTGACCACCAACGGTCGAACCGCCTCCGCACTCGATACGCTCTCGGTCACGGAGGCCATTTCAGCGAAGGCTTCAAGCAGGCCAGCCGACAGGAATTCACCTTGCGATGTCAGAGAAATGCCGTGCCGGGTGCGGGTGATAAGCCGGGTGCCGAGATGTTGTTCGAGCCCGCGGATTTGCTGGCTGACTGCAGAATGGGTCACGTTCAGTGCCTCTGCCGCCCGGGTCAGATTTCGAAACTTGGCAGCGGCGGCGAAGGCTCTGAGAGATGTCAAAGAGGGAAGCGTGCGCCAATCCATAAGTTAGATCATCTAACAATATAGAAAAATTTACAACTATGTGATCCCCCGATGCCGGCGCATGCTGGAGCAGGAATTTATTGGCGGGCACAGGAGACTAACATCATGAAACTTGCTGTATTGGGACTGGGAAACATGGGGGCAGCGCTGGCGCATTGCCTGCTCAAGGCAGGCCACGATGTCAGCGTTTGGAACCGCACGTCGGAAAAGGCAGAGGTTTTTGCTGAGGCTGGCGCCACGATCTGCTCTTCACCGGATGATGCCATTGCGGCGTCTGATTTTGTCATCATCTGTATCAAGAGCCACAAGGAAACTGTTGAACTGGTCAACGGGCTGAGTGTTTCGCTAAAGGGTAAGACCATCTGCGACATGAGCACGGGCGATACTTCGGATGCCGATAGACTGGTCGCAATCCTGGAGAAACAGGGGACTGGCTACATGCTGGGCATGATCAATGCCTACCCTTCCGGCATTGGCGGTGACGAAACCACAATCCTCACGGTGGGCAGTGCCGGAACCTGGGACTGTTATGGCAACATCATCAGTGAATTGGGTGGAAAGTCCGCCCATGTTGGAGAGAAACCAGCGGCACTTGCCGCGCTCTTTGCCGGCCTCTTCGCGGTTCGGCAGGGGTTCATGTTTGGAATGATCTACGGTGCACTTGTCTGCCAGAAAGCGGGCATCCCGATGCAGGTTTATGCAGACCAACTCCCTGCCACGATCAAATTGGTCAATGACTACCATGATCTCTTTGCCAGAACTGTTCCGACCGAAGACTACGACAATGCCGAAGCCTCGTTGAAAGTCTACGCATTGGCGCAAGAGGATGCGCTGAAGACTTTCCAGTCTGTAAATGCTCCAGCCGAGTTCATCCGGTTGATGCATGACCGCACCAAGTCGGCTTGGGACGATGGTTATCGTGACAGACAACTGACCTCACTGGTTCAGCATATGACGGATGCCTGATGTGATGGGGCTCTGAGCAGGCATTTGCCGCATCATTCGACCCCCATGATATTCTTTCCTGTCAACGTCGGGTTGTCGTTGTGGGAGGGCGTGGCGGATCGGAGGATCAATCATGGAAATACCAAACTTGCCTGCCATTCGTGCGCTCAGACCCGCCTGGAACAAAGGCCGCATTGTCGGCCAGAAACGTCCGCTCAAACCGAAGCATGTTTGGGCGATCCGCGTTCGACTTGAATTGGCGAAAAACCATCGGGACCTCGCGCTATTCAATCTGGCCATCGACAGCAAGTTGCGAGGCTGCGACCTGGTCAAAATGAAAGTTGTGGACGTCATGGCGACTGGTCAGATCAAAGAACGAGCATCCGTCCTTCAGAGCAAAACCAATAAGCCAGTTCGTTTCGAGATCATGGAGGGAACGCGGACATCGCTAGAACGCTGGATGGAAGATCCGCTGATGGTCGGGTCCGAATTTCTCTGGCCAGGACGGTTTCATGAGCGGCTTCACATCTCGACACGGCAATATGCACGGATTGTCAGGGATTGGGTTACGTCCATTGGACTAGAGGCTACTGCATACGGCACGCATTCGATGCGCCGGACGAAGGTCACCCAGATATACAAGAAAACCGGCAATTTGAGAGCAGTTCAGCTTCTACTTGGCCACACCAAGATGGACAGTACCGTCCAGTATCTGGGCGTCGAATTGGAAGATGCGCTAGCCATCGCAGAAGCCATCGAAATCTAAAGGGCTGGGCCGCCCGACAAGGGCGGCCCAAACCGGACATCAAAATGTACAATCACATGCTGCGTTGCAGCTGATCAAGAGCCGACGTTCGTACTAATCTCAGATTTTGGTCAACCTGAAATTCGGCCAATCCTACAAATCGTGCTCGAGATCTCTCGACTATTCAATGCAGCTACGCTGCTCCAGGATTGGACTTCAGCGGGCACTCTCAATTCCCACTGTATGTGTTGCACTCATCTGTTTGCTCCTGAATTCGAGCGTCTCCAGCGTAGTCGTTTAGTCCGAAGAAAAGGTAGATTTATATTCAGATTGGATTGAGTGTTAGGGTGCAGTCACAACAATGTACCCGCACCTTCAAGCAAAGGTGCTCTTGGATTTTGGGGGAGCGAGTGATCGAATTTTACAAATCTATCTTGAGAACTACGGGACATCGTCAGGTGGTCAACATTTTGCTGTCGCTGGCCATTGCCGCCCTGGCGGCGTTTCCACTGAACTACCAGAAGGAAATCGTGAATGGTCTGACCGAAAAGAACATAAGCCCCGGAGGCTTGCTGTGGCTTGGTACCGCTATGGGCGCGGTGATAACCCTGAGTCTCGCGCTGAAATGGGTGCTGGGGTATCTTTCGAGCGTCCTTGGCGAGGACATGATCCGCAAGCTGCGCAAGCGTATTTGCAATCTGTCTCGCGAAAACCCAGGGGGTTCCGAGAAAGTTGCCTATGGTGCCAAAGCAACAATGGTGTCGGCCGAAGCGGAACAAGTAGGAAAATTCTCTGGTAGCGCTCTGTCTGAACCCATCGTACAAGCCGGAACCCTTGTTGTGATTGTTGGGTATATTGCGGCCAATCAACCCTCTCTGGGGCTGATTGCAATTGGCATGATTATCCCTCAGGTGTTTATTGTTCTTCTCGTTCAGACGCGCGTGAACTCCCTTGTGTCAGACAGGGTTCACACATTGCGCAAAGCCACCAACTGGCTTGTTGACCCTGATCGCTCGGCCGCGGAGATCATTCCCAAATTTGACGAGATCTACGATACCCGTTCCCGGATATTCGTCTGGAAGCTGTCTTCGAAATTTGTACTAAGCGCCATTAACGGAGCCGGGACGGTGGGGGTTCTTGTCGTGGGCGGTTGGCAGGTCCTGGAAGGCAATACGGATGTCGGCACAGTCGTCGCCGCCACCGTAGGTTTGACACGTCTTCAGGGCCCGACGCGGCAGCTGATTGCCTTTTATCGACAGGTCAGTGCAACAGCTGTGAAGTTTGAACTGCTGCGGGAAGCAGGCGTGGATATGGCTGACGCGACCACCTGAAATTTGCACGCATGGATGGACGCCCTATCGTTTGAAGGGGGTAGTATAATGACGAATGAAGCCGGATTTGTGTTCGCTCTGATTGCCGTCGCGGGTGTGCTGATGGCAAGCAACCGTGTTCGCTATGACTTCGTTGCCTTGATAGTTGTTCTTGCGCTTGCCCTCAGCGGCACGCTGACAATTGGGGAGAGCCTATCGGGCTTTGGGAACAGCGTTGTAATCCTTGTCGCCTGCCTTCTTGTGCTGGGCGAAATGTTGGATAGAACCGGCGTTGCTCGCGCAGTAGGGGACGCCATCATGCGGCACGGTGGTCGTGGTGAAACTGGATTGCTGGTGCTTATCATGATCAGCACGGCGCTTCTGGGGAGCGTTATGAGCTCGACAGCCGTCGTAGCAATTTTCATACCGGTCATTCTGCGAATTGCTCAAGAAACGGCAAACGACAAGGCTCGTTTTTTGATGCCGATGTCCTATGCCGCGTTGATAAGTGGCATGCTGACCCTGATCGCCACGCCTCCGAACCTTGTCGTCAGTGATGAGTTGGTGGCGCAGGGATACCAGCCTTTCGGTCTGTTCTCCTTCTTTCTGATCGGTGCGTCGGTTCTGGTTGTTGCAGTCCTGTTTGTCTTGTTTTGGGGCCGCTACCGGTTGAAGACCAAGTCGACCCCTGATGAACAGGAGTTCGCAATTTCCGGAACGACGCTTGCAGGTATGTGGGAAACCTTTGGATTGGATGTACATTCCGCGACTTTCAGGGTCACTGGCAAGGTACTCTCAGAGGACGTTGACAAGCTGGCGGGAAGTGGCACGGCAATACTCGTTCGACTGAGGCCTGGCGCCAAAGGAAAGTACCTTGCAGCCATGTTTCGTGAAGGTATGGAACTGCTACCGGGTGACATAGTTTTCATTCGAGGAGCCCAAGACGCACTGGCGGAGTTATCAACCAATGCGTTGTTTGCCAAAACTTTGGGTTTTCAGAAATCAAGCGCTGTTTGGATCGATCAGTTGGGTCTTGCGGATGTATTGATCCACCCCGAGGCTAATGTGATTGGTCGACAAATGCATGATGCACCCGGGTTCGAATCCAAAGGGATTGAGATTGTTGGCCTGGTGAGAAACAGCGAGCCCGTCGAACACCCCAACACTACAGTTTTGCAATCAGGCGATCGTCTTATGCTTGCCGGATCATGGGAAGACTTGGATCGTGCGGTTGAAAGGCATGATATGTTGGTGCTTCTGTCCTTCCCAAATGAGCGGACATCCGTCCCACCGGCAGCTACGGGTTTTTGGGCTGCGATTGCCATCATGGTCACGATGGTTGCTCTAACGGTCTCAGAACTCGTCTCAATAACTACTGCAGTACTGATGGCCGCGGTAGCGGCAGTCTTGCTTCGCACTCTTTCCGCCGAAGACGCCTATCGCGCCGTAAAACTTCCAAGCCTCGTTCTTATCGCCGGGATGTTGCCACTTGCTGACGCGCTGCAGGCTACGGGCGGATCGGACATAATCGTTGACCAACTTCTTTACATTGTCGGAGAAGCCAGTCCGCGCGCAGTCATGGCGGCGATCTTTGTTTTAACGGCCCTATTGGGCTTAGTCCTATCCAATACTGCCTCTGCGGTACTTGTTGCGCCGATTGCTATTTCAGCCGCCGAAGCACTTGGGATTTCACCATACCCAGTTGCGCTGTGTGTTCTGATCGCTGCATCCGCGTCATTTTCGACTCCGATCTCAACACCTGTGGTCACATTGGTCGTTGCACCTGGGGGGTATAGTTTTGCTGACTTCCTCAAACTCGGTGTGCCACTCACAATTTTGACCGGCACTGTCGCGGTGGTCATCGCTCCAATGCTGTTCCCTTATTAACGGTTTACTCCCTAATTTATGTCGTTGTTTTAGTTGACACTTCGGGGGAAAAGTGAAGTCAATTGTTTACACACCCATACTGGAATCCAACATCGCAGTGAGCAACGAGGCGTTCTGTGTCTTTTTCAGTCCAGTTCTCGGGTGCAGTAACCTGTACCCACGGACCTATGTAATCCTCGGCAAAGTAGGCATGCCCATGTCCAGGTGGTGTCCCGAAAGATAATGCCATATCGAGCGCCAACTGAAACTTGGTCACAACCGGTATAAATGTAAGGTGTTCTGAAACATCTTCCGCGGGCGGTTCTTTCATCCATGGAGGAGCGCGCCAGAAGGAAAACGGATCGTAAAAGACAATTGGATCACTTGAATACTGCAAGAAGACAATTCGCATCTGGCCCCAATCAGCCGCAGCCTCAGACGCATCCGCAAAGTGGGAAGCGTAGCGAACAATCGAACCATCACCAATTGTAGGCAAAACCCAAGGGCTGCCCGGTTGTCGGGAATTCTGCACACGCTGCCAAAAGTCTGAAGGAAATGGCGGCCCCGCCCAGAACGCTCCGTCGATAGGATCACCAACCAGACGAAACAGGTTGGTTGCATACATCGACGACCAGGCCCCGAGACTTAGTCCGTGCGCATATAACCTGGGGCGGTCTTCTTTCGGGAGGGTTCGCCAATAGTCATGCACAACTTCCATAAGAGCGGTCGCCTGATCCAGGCCAGTGCGGGTTTCAAGAACCAAAGCAAGTGGTGATTGCATATAGGAATACTGGACGCTTACGGTCGCTATATCACCGTTGTGCATGTATTCGACGGGATCATGCGATCCCGGATCCATCCAACCGGTTCCGGTGGGGCTTGTAACAATCAGGATCTTTCGTTCAAATGCACCAAGGCGTTTCAGCTCCGCCAAGGCCAATTCCGCCCGCTCCATTGGTGTGTCGGCATTTGCCCGACCCACATAAACCCTTATTGGGTCCAAAGCGGGTCTGCCAGAAAATTTTGAAATAACTTCCGCATCCGGCCCGGTCTCGACAAAGTCGCGGCCCGGCTTGCCCATAGCCGCCCAATCGATGAGCGAGGCAGACGACCCGGTTTTGTTTGGATTGGCAGGCTTTGGTGGCGCGGTGTCAAAAAGTTCCTGAGCCGCCTCGTAACTTTCGTCGAGCGTAGCGACTACCCGATCGAAAACGCCATCTCGAGTTACGATAAACAGTACTGTGAACACTGTTAAAGCGCCGAGGATGTTGGCCCGCCTTGGCGGCATGAAGCGATAGAACTTAGCGCGCGTCCATCGAAACATGCCTTCAATCAATTTGCCGATCAGATAGGCGGCGGAAAATGTGAGCAAGGCGATGGGTAGCATTGTCATCAGGTATTGGGTTTCGGCCTCTGCAAGCCCCATCTTGCTACGCAAATCGTTCTGCCACTCAAGGTTAAGGGTGATCGACCAGACCGCGAGTGTCAGTACTGTACCCGTAAGCAACACATCACGCAGAACAGCCAGCTTACGTGGAATTACAGGCAGGTCGGCTGCAAGCCAGATCAAGCCAATCACTTTCCCTATCAAGTATCCAAGCGACATGACCAGGCCACCAAGAACGCCTTGCGCCATCGGCCCTCGGGGGATCATGGACGGTGTCAGTGACGCCGCAAACAAAATCAGACCAAGCAGAAAACAAGGAATGGACAATCCAGCAATAAAAGCGCGCAACCGAACCATTTCCCTAATCCTTCCTAATCGTACGGCTTGAGTCCGCCCTGCTTCAGCTAAGAAATTTGCGAAGTTTGCGGCGCGAGCCAGGAACGTTGTTGACTAACTGACCCGTCACAAAATTCACGACAAAACCTAAGCATATTGATATTCTTACATATAGAATACATTATCTTTTTGTTGCCGAGTGCCAGTCTTTGCATCGGCACGTGTTGTGTCCGTGCGACCTATCACGCGGTGCAATCGGGGATTTGGAAACAATGATCATTCGGGGGGAAGATCAACATGTCGTCAAACAACACCGATCCAAACGACAAGAATGAACGGCATCGGGCACCGCTTTTTGGTATGGCCGGCGTCGTAGGCTTTGTCGCAATCCTTTTTGTCCTGTTCATGGTCTATCTATTCACTCGTTCAGAGGGCCCGACCCGGATCGCTCCCGTCGGCGGTGATGCAACCCAAAGCGAATAAACTATCCAACCTTCACGGATCGGTTCTGTTCAGGAATCTCTCATTACAATCAGGAGCAATTTGATCATGCCCAGCGAACGGCCACATTTTCATGCCAAAGGCAATCCTCCGTCACAGCACACCAAATCCGTTCTGGAGGCCGCACACGATGCCTTGCCTTTCGACGATACCCGCGACTTCGACGAATGCGAACGCGGTCTGATCGCAAAAATGGAGCATCCTAAAATCATGGCGGATGCAGGCAACGTTGCGTGGGACATGGGGCAGTTCGATTTCATTGACGAGGCGGATAGCTACGAAAGCATTCACCCGTCGCTGTTTCGTCAGGCAAAGCTGAACCAGGACTACGGACTATATGAGGTCGTCGAGGGTATTTATCAAATCCGCGGTTTCGATCTGTCCCAGATGTCTTTTGTTCGCGGGAAAACTGGTTGGATCGTTTTCGACGTGATGGTGTCAGCGGAAACCGCACGCGCCGGGTTGGAACTGTTTCGATCACATATTGGCGGAGAGCTTCCCATTACCGCTGTGATCTACTCGCACAATCATGTGGATCATTGGGGCGGGATAAAGGGTATCATATCGGAAGAAGATGTGGCGGCCGGCAAAGTTGAAATCATCGCTCCCGTTGGCTTCATGGACAATACGGTGTCCGAAAACGTTTATGCTGGTAACGCTATGAATCGCAGGGCTTATTACCAGTACGGTATTCTACTACCCGTTGATCCACATGGCTATGTCACACAGGGTCTGGGGCAGGCTGCATCACGTGGCGCTGTGACACTGATTGCCCCTACGCGGATCGTCTCAAAAGACTATGAGGAATTCGAGGTGGATGGCATTCCGATGGTCTTCCAAAACACGCCGGATACTGAGGCGCCGTCGGAAATGAACACCTACATTCCCGGCATGAAGGCTTTGTGGATGGCCGAAAATGTCACCCACTGCTTGCACAATATCTATACCCTTCGCGGCGCTCCAGTACGCGACGCGTTGGTTTGGTCAAAGTACATAGCGCAGGCCTTGTACCGATTTGGTCAAGAGGCCGAAGTTATGTTCGCCGCGCACCACTGGCCGCGATGGGGAAATGCGAGGATTCAAGAGGTGCTGCGGGCGCAGCGCGATATCTACGCGAATATGAACAATCAGGTTCTTCATCACGCAAACAACGGCGTCACAATCAACCAAATCCATAACGTCTACAAAGTCCCCGAGGGTCTTCAGAAACACTGGCACGCTCGCGGTTACCATGGCTCACCTGAGCATAACAGCCGTGGTGTAATCCAGCGATACCTCGGATTTTGGGACTGTAATCCCGCAACACTGATTCCGCCTTCACCGGAAAACTCAGCGCCGGTTTACGTCCGAATGATGGGCGGGGCCGAGGCAATTGTCGCCAATTGCCGCGAAATGTACGACGCTGGTGACTATTTGATGGTTGCTGAAATTCTGAACAAGGTTGCGCTTGCCGAACCCGAAAACGAAGTCGCTCGTGATCTTCTCGCGGATGCCTTCGAGCAAATCGGTTATCAGCAGGAAAACCCTGGGCTTCGCAACTCATTCTTGGCGGGCGCTTTTGAATTGCGATCCGGTATCCCTTCCGGGCAGGCCGTCAAAACAACCAATCCTGACGTTATGCGCGCCATGTCGACTGAGCTGTTTCTGAACTTCCTCGGAATCCGGCTCGATAGCGAAAAAGCTAAGGGGCTGAGGTTTATGATCAATCTGAGAACTCCGGATAATGGAGAGGAATTTATTGTCGAACTGGAAAACGCGACGTTAACGAACACAAAGGGGTATCAGGCTGAAACTGCTGACCTGACGCTGGCGATTGACCGCGCAAAGCTGGAAGAAACTCTGGCCGGAGAGAAGAGTTTTGAACAACACATTGCCGAAGGGTCCGCGCAGATCACGGGTGACCCTTCCATTCTGAAAACACTGGCCAGTCTGCTGGTGGATTTCGACCCAAAATACGAAGTCTTTCCGGGCACACGCGCCAGTGATGAACAATCCATTGAACACGACCCCTATGACGCGGAAGAACTGAAGGGCGTGGTGCCTGAGTGATGTGGTGCTCCCGCGCCAAATACCCAAAATATACTGGATCGCGGCCGCATGCTTGACGGGTTGAAGATTGATCGCAGGAACGTGGTTTCAGATCTTGTCGCAGGTGCCACGTTCGCAATCGTCAACGTTCCGCAAGGAATGGCCAATGCTGTTCTTGCGACCGTCAACCCTGTCGCTGGTCTTTACGCGCTAATGGTCGCCATGCCCGTCGGCGCAATCTTCACCAGTTCCGTTTTTATGAATGTATCAACGACTGGCGCACTATCGGTCGCCGTCGGTGAGGCATTGTATGGGGTTGAGGACGATAGAAAGATCGGCGCATTGATCGGCCTGGTTATGATGATTGGGATGGTGCAGTTGATTTTTGGGCTGCTGCGTATGGGGCGGCTGGTCCGATATGTATCCAACTCGGTGATGACAGGATTTATTACCGGGATTGCAGCTCTGATCATTCTTGGCTCTATTCCTGATATCACTCGGTTTGAGAGCGCACAGCCAAATCATTTGTTGCGCCTTTCCGATACCGCATTGAACTGGCGTAGTTTCGATACCGCTTCGGTTACTATCGGCGTGGCCACAATTGTCCTTATTTTTCTGATCCAGCAAACGCGATTAAGTAAGTTCTCGCTGATCCTTGCTCTGGGTGCGACAACCGGGTTGGCCACGCTGTTTCAAGGCGGCTCGATCGTGCTGGTGAAAGATGTCGCGATCATTCCCCGAAGCTTGCCCACGCCAATGCTGCCGGACTTAAGCTACTTTCCAGAACTGATCTTGCCCGCCATTGCCATCGCAGTGATCGGGTTGGTACAGGGCGCCGGTGTTGGTCAAAGCTATCCGAACCCCGATGGGCGGTTTCCAGATACTTCGCGTGATTTCGTCGGCCAAGGCGCAGCCAATCTCACAGCAAGCGTGTTTGGTTCGATCCCTTCAGGTGGGTCAATGTCGGGAACGGCTGTCAGTGTTCAGGCCGGAGCGTGTTCGCGCTGGTCAAACATCTTTGCGGGCGTAACAGTGGTATTGATCGTCTTTTTGTTCGTGGACATGGTCAAACTTGTTCCGATGGCCGGTCTGGGTGGGCTTTTGTTCGTGGTGGGCGTGCAGAATGTCCAACCCAAGTCTATTGCTGTCATTTGGCGGACCGGAACGATGGCCCGTGCTGGTTTTACTGCGACGCTGGTGGCAACGCTGTTATTGCCGCTGCAGTTTGCAATCCTGTTGGGCATCGCAATTTCTTTCGTTCTTCAAATTCTGCGCTCCGCTAACCAAATCGAAGTTAGGCAGATCTCCTTGGTCGAAGGGGGATTCCCAATAGAGCGGCCGGGTGCGACCGCTCTTGAGGAAGGCGAAATCACGGTTCTTCGCATTCGCGGAGAACTGTTCTTTGCGTCGGCGCAGGCTCTTGAAGCTCAGTTGCCCGAAGCAGATACGGGACGCCATTCAGTAGTATTATTGGTGCTTCGTGACGTTGACGACTTGGGAAGCACGATCATTCGATTGCTAAGCCGATACTCTAAAGAGCTTGAACATCACGACAGCAAGCTGGTTTTGACCGGTGTGAACAACAAGTTGCAAGGGCAATTGAAACGAACCGGGCTGCTGAAGCGATTGTCGCAAGAGAACGTCTTTGAGGAGCAAGCTGAAATCGGGGCGGCACTTAATGATGCCATGGAACAGTCCCGTATTTGGATCGATGCGAAACGCAATCAGTCATCCAGCACTTTGGGATCAGAAGGACGCAAATAGATGCCCGAAGTCGTATTGGTTTTTACAGGTGTTGTCGTTTTTGCTCAGATGTATGGGCTGGGAACCCGGCAAGAAGTTGGAAGCATTCGTGCGCTGTTGTCCGATACTTCGCTTTTGTTTCGTTCCCTGATTTCAGTTCTCGTCGCGATGCCTTTGGCAACACTCGTCATAATTTTTTTGCTTCCCGTGCGTCCTGAGGTTGCTCTGGGTTTGGTCATTTTGGCCGCCGCGCCCGGAGCGCCTCTCACAACGCGCCGGTCCGAAACCGCAGCCGCCGATTTCAACTATGTTGCGTCATTGCAGTTGCTTCTTGCTCTGTTGGCAGTGGTTTATACGCCGTTTGTGCTGTTCTTATTTAGTCATTTGCCCCAGGTCGCGGTTACTCCTGTTTCGTTGGATACTGTGGCCGCTCAGGTCGGGCTGGTGACTTTTCTACCGGCAGTGCTTGGATGGGCATCGGCGCGCGCGGTGCCGCGATTGCGAAATCGCCACAACAAGGTGGTGGCGATTGTGTCCAAGGGACTTTATCTCTTGTTCCTTGCCGCTCTTTTGGCTGCGCTGGCGCTTTTGCCAGACCTACGGCAATCACTTGCAATTGGGTGGACCACTGCGTTTTCGGTCGTCATACTTTGTGCCGTCGCGTTAGCGAGTGGCTACACGCTTGGGGGCCCGGTCAGATCGAAAAGAGCGGGCCTTGCCATCGCAACAATTGCGAGGAATATAGGATTGTCTCTTTACATTGCTGAGCAGTCAGAATTGTCTTACCCGGCAATCCCTACTATCCTGCTTTTTGCTCTGATCGGGGTTTGTATGGCTTTACCGGCCTCTGTTGTTTTTAAGCGGTTTTTGGGTGGCACATAGCACTGCTTTTAGCCATGCTCTTTAATTTCGCAAGGTTTCGTTAAGGCAGGTGTACTGCGTACTCAGACATCATTTCCTCCCAGAGAACGAGAGATCAAGAAAACGATACGCAAAGAAATCGCTACAACAAGCAGCTCAGCGGTTAGCGTCAAAAGTAGAGTCATGATGCTGACTGCATCGACCGCCGAAATCGTGTAGGGGCTGGCACCAGTTTCAGCTGCGGATATCTGCAAGCCGACTTGAGGGTTGGCCAGCATTGTGACCAGAAGCGCAAATGCGGCTCCGAACAGTGACACGATTGTCAGAACAGCGCCGATCGTTCCGACCCAAACGCCGATCCACACGCGACTTTGAAGCCGCGCGGCTGAGGGGTCATCTCCAGTCTCTTTCAGCTTTCGTCCCAAAGACAAATAATGCCAACACCAAAATGTGGTGAAAGCGGGCAGGATCAAACCCAAGAAGGACAACACGTTGCCCACGCCTGCGCCACCTCCGACAACGCCAAGGACAACGCCGCCCAGAACAACCACAATGATCAAAAAAATCAGTTGAACCCAGAAACCGATCTGGCCAAGCTTGACGAGCGCATCTGCAACGCGCCAGGAATTTTCGTCATGCCAATTAACTGATTCTTCTGCCATATTGCTGTGCTCCCAACCAAAGCCCTATGATTTGAAGAAGGTCGTCCACACTTTGGCTTGGCGACCGATCTCTATCAAAAAATCACTGGCTATGCGCAGCGGCGAGCGCTTCGCGGAGTTTGTCTTCTTGTTCCTGCGATAGGGACGTCTGAAGTATCCTCGGGTCGTATTGTTCGATCTCGGCGATCACTTTGTCCGGTGTGGCCTTGGCGACAAGCAGAAACAGAGCCGATGAATTTGGTTGGATGCTCTCGCCCAGTTCTTTGATGAAATCATCATTGATGCCGTAATCGGAAAGGGACCCTCCAAGCGCTCCCATTGCCGCCCCGGCCAAACCTCCCACTGCCATGCCGGCGAGTGGGTTGAGAACAAGAATACCGGCCAACATACCAACTATTGCACCGGTGCTCAGGCCCGTACTGGCGCCAATTCGGGTCATGTTCACTGACTGCTTAATGTGTATGTCTCCCTCTTCGGGTCGCACAACGACGCAGGCGTCCAGCAGGTCGATCAATTCCTGTTTTTTGAGCTGTCGTAGTTTTGTCAAAACAGCATCTGCACTGTCGACACCATCAAATGAAAGAACAACAAGATCAGCCATTGAAGTCTCCTCGGGTTATTTGGATTACATCGTCAAAATCGTATTGGAGTGTAAAAGTGGGTAACGCGGGTCCGAAGGGACCCGCGCAAAACATCATTCGATTACGACCTGACCGGTCACCGCCTGCAACGGCTCGGCCTCTGCTACCTCAGTTGGACCGGTACTTGTGCCAGGCAAAACTTCGAACAGAGGATCGAACTCAACCATGGCTCCAGCGAGTTTGATCAGAACGCTGACGTCACCATCGGCCGTTGCGCGACCGTCGGCCAGCAAATCCTCGAAATCAGCCTCTCCGGTCATCACAAGTTCCAAATCGGATCGGTTCAAGGTCAGAGTCAGATCTGGCTCATCGAAAGCGAAACCTTCGACATTTGTGAGTGTTGCCTTGGCCAGCTCGATCGCAAACATCTCACCATTGTCGGGTGTGCTTAGGTTCATCGTAAACTCGATGCCTTCGGCCTTGCGGCTGTCCATTTTGATCGCAAGGAAATCAAGGAACAGCTCAGTCGACATCGCGCGTATCACCTCTGGGCTGGACGTGTCGGCCGTTTCACCGGTGGGGATGCCGGAACGAAGCTCATAGGCACCGGACAGGAAACTGTTCCGCAAGCCCGGGTTCTCTTGCTGGTAGCCAAGCTGTTCGTAAACGTCTGCTAACAAATCTTTTACTTCCTGATCTGATGGATCCGACAGGAACAGTTTGTTCAGAATCTCGGACGCTTCGAAGTATTGCCCTGCATTGTGTAGTTCCAGGCCCTTGGCCATAATTGGATCTTTGCCGCCCATCATCTCGACGTAGAGCGGAGCTGAAGCTTCTGGTTCTAACGGTATCAGGGTCGCGGGATTGCAATCCCAGAATCCAAGGAACCGCTGAACAACGCCGCGCGAATTGTGCTGAGGTGAGCCGTGATAGCCACGTGTATGCCATGTCTGCTGCAAACCCTGTGACGGCTCATAGTGGTGATGTATCTGGTTAATCGTCACGCCCTGATTGGCCAGATGCAGGGTCTGGTTATTCATATGGGCATAAAGGTCGCGCTGATCTCTCAGAACCTGCTGCACGCGGTCATTGCCCCAGCGCGGCCAATGGTGCGAAGCGAACATGACGTCTGCCTCTTGCCCGAACAGGAACAGGGCACGAGAGATGTATTTTGACCATCGAAGGGCATCACGTACCGGCGCGCCGCGCAATGTATAAATGTTGTGCAACGTGGCCGTCACGTTTTCTGCCATCCACAGGGCCTTCATGTCTGGGATGTAAGTATTCATCTCAGACGGCGCTTCAGTGTTAGGTGTGTTCTGGAAGATCATCCGCACGCCGTCGACCTCGAACTCTTCGATGTCGTTCTCGACAATCCGGGTTGGCGCGATCAGGCCAGTGGCACCTGCTGAAACGCGCTTGCCGAGACCCTGATTGACGAACCCATGCGGGGCCACGGGCAACAACAGACCATATTGGTAAAATAGCCGGCGGTTCATTGCGTTGCCCGCGAACACGTTTTCGGAAATTGTGTGTTCCATGAAATCGCGCGGAGCAATGATTTCGACATTCCCGGAATCGACGTCCTCCTGCGAAACGATGCCGCGAACGCCTGCCCAGTGATCGCCATGGGAATGTGAATAGATCACGGCTGTAATCGGCAACCCTTCGCCTTTGTGTTCCGAGAACAATTCCCATGCGGCTCGCGCCGTTTCGGCCGAAACCAGCGGGTCAATGGCGATCCAACCCGTTTTACCGCGCACGAATGAGATGTCGGACAAATCAAACCCGCGCACCTGATAGATGCCGGGTATTACCTCGTACAGACCATAGTTCTGATTCAGCTTACTGATGCGCATCAATGACGGGTGGATACTGTCGTACTCGTCTTGCTCGTCGATGAAATCAAATGCGCCCCGGTCCCAGGCGACATTGCCCGCGTCTGCCATGATTTGAGGTTCCGGCATCTGGGCAATGAAACCCTTGGCAACTTCGTCAAAGTCCTGAGTGTCTGAGAAAGGCAGTGTTTCTTTCGCTTCGGCCAGGATTTTGAGCGTGTGCTCGGACGGTGCTTTTCCTTTAGGGTGAAAGTGGCCTTCTAATGGCGCGGCTGTCGATGTGGTTTGTGCTGCTGCTTCTTCCGACAAAAAAGTAGGACTTACCGCAAACGCGGCCCCAATTGCTGGAACAGTTTTCATGAAGTCGCGCCGATTAGGTGCCATCGTATTTCCCCCCTATTGATAAAATTGTCTGAAAAGCAGTGCCTCACATCCTAACATTTAAATGTCATTGTGGAACGATTAAGATTTAGGCAGTCTTGCACGGCTCATTATCCAGCACGGCTCGCGGATGTATTGAATACCTGAGTGTTTTCTGACGATTGGGCCGTCATAAGTGAGCCCAGCAACAAAGGACGCGATTTAAAAATAGGTGGATCATAGATCAGGGGGAGACACGATGGCAGTTACCTGCAACGCCTCTTTGTCGAGGCGAGATTTTATTAACCTGGCTGCTGCTGCTTGTCTTTGTTGCATCTCAAGTTGCGCCCCGTTCGACCGCAGTAGTGCGATCAGCGACATAAATTCTGAGCTTGCAGCTGCGTTGGAACGGATACCTTCTGATGATGGCTCAGATCTGGTTCAGGTCGCCCGGGAGATTGAGGCGAATTCAACACAGATGATCCAGGCGCACGCGGCCTTTATTGAAGAATTCAACCGGTTGTCCGCCAACCGCTCTGTAAAACGTTCCAAGTTGGTAGCTGTTTCAGACAGATATGACACCGAACGCCGTTCGCAACGCGATAACCTGCTGGTATTGCAGGGGCAATTGCAGGCAGCAGTCCCGGAAGACTACTGGCCGGAAGTTGCTGAAATTTTGTACGAAAAGGCAGACTTAGTCGCTTTGGGAACCAGCTTGGAGTTATGATATGCCAGTAATTGCGACGATAACGGCGGTCACTTTCTTTTTGGACGGATCGTCTGATTTAGCACCATCATTTCTGGAGCCCAATACGCTGAGACCCGCCTTGGATAAGGCTATTTCGCCCGCAGACAGCGATGTCCGGACCGCGGCCTTGAAAATTGTGAGCGACTTGGAAGTTGCCGTTGATCGGTTCCGTGCCGCGGTCGAAGGTTCTGCGGACAATGCCATTCTCGGTTCCACGGACAAATCAGCATCGGCATCGTCCACAAGAGCCATTTTTAGTGAACTGGATCGGGAAAGAGATCGAGCGATAAGCGCGGTAATCGACTCACGTGATCAACTCGTTTCGCTTTTGGATCAGGAGACCTGGTCGCGAGTATTCGATGGGTAATGTCTATTGAGAAAGGGGGCAATGTCCACCCTGTCGTCGCTGCAACGCTGTCCCTAAAGTCGGCGAATACGTTTGTTTGGTGAATTGGATGATGATGCATCCCATGAGGCGTGCTCAAAGTTCTTGCAGACGATGCCGCTACTTTTTGTCTTTTTCCTTTTTTTGGTCATTTGAGGGCGCTCGCCAAAATGAGGCCGCGCCCCAAATCACCAGAACAACCGTAACTATGCCACCCACAATAAATTCCATATCAAGATGATAGCCACACGAGCTTGTTGGCGCAACTTTTCAACACCGCGAAATAGACAAAGGGACGTTCAGCCTTCCCTTTCAATTTCGGACAAACCCTCTGCATTGTCCATTTTGGGTCAAGTTTTTAAGGGCGTTGCGGATACCAAAAAAGAACTACCTCTCAGACCGCTCGCTTGGACGTTCGGGTGTAAGGCTAAGTTTGGCTGCCTACAGGTAAGGGGAAAGTAGCCGGGCGAAACCGTTGCGCAATTTGGCCAAAAGCGGGAGATCATTGATCTCTTCGAGGCTGATTTCTCGAGCGCCAAGTGCTTTTGAGTCAAGTATGGCATGGAGTTTTTCCGACAGCTCTCGATGATAGCATTCAACATTGAACTCAAAATTCAATCGCAGGCTTCTGGGATCCCAATTTGTGCTTCCAACAAGAGCCCAAACGTCGTCCACGAGCATGAGTTTCGTATGATCGAACGGTGGCTTGATGAAGAAAACCCGGCAACCATGTTCCAAAATTTGCCCGATCTGCCCCATAGCTGCCCACTCGACAACCTTAACGTTGTTGTTGGATGGCAGGTAGATTTCGACCCTGATGCCACAGAGCGCCGCCACTGAAAGCGCTTCTATCAGCCGAGAATCCGGTAGAAAATATGGGCTGACGATACGCACCCGTTCCCGCGCGGCCGACAGCGCTGCGAAAATGAGTTTGCTGAGCGTCTCGAAATCCTCGTCTGGTCCGTGCGAAATCCCCCGCGACCAGACCGTGCCATGGCGGGTAAGCTCTGGAAACCATGCCGGGCCGCTCAACCGTTCACCTGTGGTGAAGGCCCAGTCCGTGACAAACACTTGTTTGAAGTGGCTTACAACCGGCCCCTCGAATTTGAAGTGCAGGCATTGTGTCGGCGCCTCAGGATCGAGGTTCAGGCAATGCGCTTCACGAATATTGGTGCCGCCTGTGAAGCCAATGCAGCCATCCACAACAAGGATTTTTCTGTGATTTCTGAGGTTTGAAAAGCGGCGTGAGGAGAACCCGCTCGTAGGAAGAAAACTCGCGGCTTCAATGCCCACCTCTTCCAAACGAGTAACCATATTTTCTTTGCTGTAGCGCGCGCCAACGCAGTCGATAAGAACGCGCACTACCACGCCGCGATCCTTGGCGCGGACGAGCGCATTCAAGAATTCTTCTCCTGCTCGGTCGCTGTCAAAAATATAGCTCAACAATCCAACCGATAATTTGGCACTATCTATGGCCGCGATCATCTCCGGAAAGGCCTCATCACCATCTCGCAGGCAATCGACCGTGTTTCCCGGCAAGAGTGGCTTTGCGCTAAGAGCTTCCCCGGCACGGGCTAATCCGGCCAAGTGAGGTAGTTGGATATTAGCCTCTTCAAACAACACTCTCTCACTTTCCGAGAGAGAGAAACCTGGAATTCGGCGCATGGTGTCTGACAGGCCCATCCGTGTACCAGCCCGGTTGATCCGATTGACGCCCAGTATGATGTACGCCAAGGAGCCAACAAACGGCGCAAGCCAAGCAAGGGCTGACCAGCCAATGACCGCGCGCGTATCGCGCTTTCTCAGAACAGCATGTACAGTGACTCCGAAGGCTAAAGACATCTGCACAAGCGTGACGAGAAATGCCAATAGGTAGACGAGGCTCAAAATTCGATCCCCCAAATGCAGCTACACCACTTGAAGCCTCACCTTATCTTTTTTGACTAACAAGGGTGCAAAAAGTTTGGTTTTGAAATGCTTGGATCCAGCCGTTCTACCACTGACATCACGCTTGGCGCACCTCATAAGCCGTCTCCGAGCCTAACCAACGCCTGCTTATCGCCATTCTGCGGACCTCGACGAACGGTGCAGCGAAGGTCTGCTTCCCGCCCTCATTTCAGAAATCTAACGATCGAACAGCAGAGTAGGTTCGGTTGCTTGCCCGCCCCTACTCTGCCCGTTTGATGCCACCAATTTTAAACTCCCGGTTTCAGTAATCCGCGCCCTGCCGGGTATCCCATAGGCGCAGAATTTCTATCTGGGTGGGCATTACACGATAGATCAGCGTGAATGGGGTTCGCGGTACTGAAAGCTCTCGTATGTCTTGGCGTGTGTCACTTGAGTGACCTGCATAAGGGTTGGCTGCAAGAGTAAGCTGAATGGCTTTGAGCTGAGCTCGTGCCCTTTCGCTGCCTTCAGGAAAAACTGACGTGTAGTAGTAACGGAACCATTGAATGTCCCGGGCCGTATCTTCGAGAAATACAATCTTCATTGGCTATTGGATTGCCCGCTTGCTACCGGAGCCGAAAGTTCATTCTCGGTATCCCAGCTGTCTATCCAGGCATTCATTTCGTCTGCCGTGATGAACTTGCCTTGGTCTGCTTTTTCAACAGCCGCATCAATGGCTGCACGTTTAGCGGCCTTGGATTCTAACATCATTCTAATTGCCCGAACGGCGAGTTGTGCAGGCGGTCGATCTTCGATCGCAGCTTCCCGTTCCAGGGTCTTTCTCAAGTCTTCATCGAGACGGATTGAATATGGGCTGGTACTCATCGCTATCACCTGTTTCCGTTTGTAGTACAATGTAATACATTGGCATTCAATTCACAATAGACCGATGGCATGTACCGCATCTATTGTTCTGAACTCATGAGCGTGAGGAGATATCATGGGTATGGCCTGCACTTTCGCGGATTTTTGAACTATGCACCAACAATGCGGTTGGTTGCATATCTCCCCGATCGATTTTCGAGATCAGCGAGATCAAATAGGCTTGGTGAGATTTTATATTCTCAGCACGTTGAAAAATATATCCGAGCACCATGAAACGGAGAGCTGGGCCATATGTCGATTTCATAGCATACCAGGTCTGACCAAATCGTAAGTACTCGGCGATATCGTCCATAAGCCGGTCACAATGCGACTGATCCCGGGCAAAGCGAAGTTCCGAGCACAAACGTGGAAAACTGCGCTCCATTTGATCTGGAGAAACTTTAACCTGAGAATGTTTTTCTTTCTTAACTATCGGATTCAAAGAGTCCTCTTTGTGCCCCTCAATTTCATGGTCATTGGCCCTCATTTTTTCGGTATGAGCCTGTTTTATCTGGGAGATTTCCACAGAGATCTCCGCCAGAAGTTCGCCTAGTACATTTGCTTCTGGTTTTCGACGCAGAGCATTGCGCACGGTGGCCATCAAATCTGAGATCGCGGTGTCGTCTGCTACGAGCTCTCTGAGGCGCGCCAGAGCGGCCGATACCTTGTCGCGGAGTACAGTGAACTCGAGAACTCGATCAGCGTGCCTCTGGGCTTCCTGGATGAACTCAGAGTGCCGTTCAGATAAAGGCATCAAGGACAGTCCAGTTGCAGTGACCACCCTGCCCTGTCGGTTCCGACGTGCCCAACGTTTACCGTTCGCGCTCATGACGCGACGGATAAGCCCAAGCTCAACCAGCGCTGAGATATGACGTTCAACAGTCTGCACGCTGACATGAGTTCGTTTGGCGATCGCTACGTTGGAAGCGAAGCAGATATGATGATCATCCTGATCCGCAGAAATCTGATCCCCACTCATAAAGGAAATCATTGCTCTCAGGACATTGAGAGTTGTGGATTTTACCCCAAGAGGTTCTCTGGCTTCCTCGACGGCTCGAAGAAGCATCCATTTTTTAGGCGTACTAACCCCCTGCCCTGCCGTTCCCGGCAAGGTCGCTCCGTTTGGAGCCAATGCTTTAAGTGTTTTCATTAGTTTATGTCAGCAGACAAAGAAAACCTGTTCACCCAGAGGCGTTTTTTGTTGTCTCGTGATTCGCGGGCTGTTAGGGTTTAGGTGTCAAATCTATAACCACTAGTTGGTTTTTAGCCCTCGGAGCCTTAGGTTTCGGGGGTTTCTTTTTTGCTTCCTCCTTTTGCTCGTTGCCTCATGTAGAGTTAACAGTTGTTAACTCGCTTTTTCCTCGGCGCCTTCTTTGAAACGCTCGTAGGATTCCTGAATAAATTGACGAAGGTTTTCCTCAAGCCAACGCGTATAGGCTTCATTCTCTCCTGATCTTTTGATCGTCATGTTCACTGTGGAATTGCTGGTCTTGATGACAACGTCTGGTGCCGGTCGGATTTCTTGTGCTTCTTTCTTAGGGGTTAAGCTACCTAAGAGCCCGTTCAATCGATCATCGGAATCAGATGCGTTGAGCTTTTCCAGAATTTTCTTTGCACTAACCGCTGTTATTGCCTTCTTTCGCAATGCTTCAGCGAGAGCAGTCCATTTCGGGCGACCAGACTTTGGTGCCGGCCCAATCATATCCCCGAGATCGTTAGGAATGTCGTTGGTGATCCGCTCCAATTGCGACAGCGTATTCTTGGATATCGCAAGTGCTGTGATCGCTTCCGAACGGTCATATCCCTGGTTGAGAATTTCGCGGGCGAATCGTGCCCTTTCATAATAACTGAGATCAACACGAGAAGAGTTTTCCAGACCTTTCGCCTGAAGCGCCTCTTTGTCATCGAGAGTCCGTACAAGCGCGCGTACAGGCTGGTTTAGATGCTGACAGGCCAGAATGCGACGGCGGCCGTAAATAACCTCGAAGTGACCATCTACCTCCTCGGAAGGGCGCAAGAGGACCGGAACCTGTTGGCCGCCTGCTTCATTGATGCTTTCGGCTAGTTCTAGAACAGCTGCATCGACGTTCGGCTCGGCTTTCGAGTTAACAGGTGTTAACTCGACTCCAAGCCTGTCCTTCGGACCCCAAGGCAATATGAGCGAGGTATCGATTTCTTGGATTCCGCCGGCGCCAACACGGACGGAAGCTATGGTGCCTCGTGGAAGCGCGGCATTGGCACGCTCGGTTTTCGTAGGCGGAATGGGCGGGTTCCCGGCTGCCGCCGCAATCGCTGCAGCCATGCTGGTTTTGTTTTGTTTAAGTGCCATTTCAACGGCCCCACGCGGTTTGAATCATGTTTGAGACTTCGTGCCCGACGGCATCCATGCTTGATCGGGCGCGGTCATAGGTTGAACGTGTCATTTCTGATCGAACAACTTCGTACATTGTCATTTTCAGCATCGCGGCATCGGCAATCGCAGTGCTTCGCAGCGCAGTTGCTCCGATCACCCGATCCTGAAACAGCGCCCGCATCAGACTTACAATTTGCTGCGATGGGGTATCCGAGGGGTCGTCCCGTGTTATGAGGAACCGGAAATTGTCATGGACAATCGGAATCCCGGAGTTCTCAAACTCTTCCAGGTATGCCGAAGTCATTTCAAGAAACTGCTGCGTGGAGGCCACGTCCAACATGCTCGGTGTCAGCGGCACGATCACGGATGTTGCCGCGAACAATCCTGCCAGCGTCAAGAAACCCAAAGAAGGCGGGCTATCGATAATGATTACGTCATAGTTTGCTTCGACTTTTTCGATTGCGCTGGCAAGCCGATTATAGAAGGGAACGCCTTTTCGGGCGTAGACAGCGGTTTCCGTTTCAAACTCTGACAGGATCAACTGGGCGGGGGAAAGATCCAAGCCAGGGAAGTAAGTGGTCCGGATGCACTCGGACATCGGGACCGGATCCTCGTAGCGCAGAGCATCATAGATCGAATTCCCCTCAAACTCGATTTCTGGCTGAATTCCGCAGAATCCGGTCAAGCTGCCTTGTGGGTCAAGGTCGATAGCCAGAACGCGATAACCTTGAAGCGCAAGATAGTGGCAAAGGTGAATGGCTGAAGTGGATTTTGCACTACCACCCTTGAAGTTCATGAGTTGAATAACCTGAAGCTGGTCGGCATCGCGACGGCCGGGAAGGTATTTTCCGGGCTTTCTGGAACTGCCTTCAAGGATCTGGCGCATCGCTTTGATTTCGGCTCCGGAGTAAAAGCGACGGCCGTTCTTGTTGACTTCCGGCTCTGGAAGAGAGCCCTCAGCATGGCCCTTTCGCAAGAACTGTCCGGTTGTGCCAAACAGGTCGGCAACCTCTGTCGCGCTGAAGAGTCTGAGGGTCTTTGACAGCTCAGGAGAATACGCCTGAGTCAAGTGGGTCGTCAGTGCAACTTGTAGACGATCAGAGATTTCACGTGTAACGTGAGACTGCGTCGTCGCAGCAATTGGTGTGGTCTGTAGCATAGTTGCAGTTTTCCTGCTCATTTTTGTTTGGTTGCGCAACTTGAGTACATTTAGGCACTCGTATTCCGATTCATGTCAAGAGAAAAATCAATAACTTGTGGGTCGCTACGAAGCCTGCACAAGCATTTTGAAGTTAACAGCTGTTAACTCACGTCTCCATTGGGTACTTAAGAGGCGCTTGGAGGTTGCATGGTTGCAGTAAAAGTTTGGCTTCGAAGTTTCAGTTCAGAGGGTTACCTGACGTCGACTACTTTGTCCTTACAGCCAAGCGAAATCCTGTCAGAAATACTGCGATGCGCTCAGTTTGCTCAAGTTGCAGATGACTAAATCAATTGAGTGTTGAGCCTCACGCCGCTCAAAAACCGAATTGGTGGGTGTTCTTGATAGGTGCCGGCAAGTTCACTGACTTGCCAGGGCGGGGTGCCGTCCAGCGCGGCTTGGGTCAGGAAACCCTAACGCAGCCAATGCGGTGAGGTATAATCCTTCGTAGTCCTGTCACCTTCAGTCGGTGTTTGACGATCTGGGCGATGGCGTCCAGGTTGAGGCGGCGTTTCCTCATCCAGCCAGATTTCGAGACCGAGTGAAACAGGGGGTTGTCCTCGATCTGACCCACTTTGCTCCAATGCACCAACGGCTTCGCTGCGCGGCCCTTGCGCACCAGCCGTGGAGTCTTGTCTTTTTGGGTGGTCTCAACTACCAGCAGCGACAACTAAATCATGTAATTCTCGTTGAATTCCTTCAGCGACACATCCCCCAAAAAGATCCCGCCGATCACCGAACGCTGCCATCTACCCGAGGTCAGCCCAGTAACAGGATGATCCGGTCACGGCTGTCCCGGCACGATCCTTGAATGGTGACCATCTGCTGTTCGAGAATATCACCGGTAATCGGATGGGCGGTGTTCGGGGCAAGGAGGTCGGCCCTGTGTTTGGAATTTGCGAAAGCGTAGGGCGATGGTTAACCCTGCCACGGCGGTGAGCACTTATTTGCTCTGTCAGGCCGGCAATAAGAACGGCTTGATTAAACTACCGGGTGTGGAAACTTCAATTGTTGAACAAGTACCTTCGTTGGCATATATTGCCAATCAGGAGGCTTAAGCCATGGTAACACGCAATGTCGTACTTACTGAATCGCAGGATCAATTGGTGCAGAATCTGGTTGCATCCGGTCGCTATCAGAACGCCAGTGAAGCGTTGCGCGCTGGTCTTCGTCTTCTGGAGCGGGAAGAGGCGGGACTGGTGTCTCTCAGGCAAGGCCTGCAGGAGGGCGTAGCCCAGGCTCAGGCAGGAGATCTGGCAGAAGGCGGCGGTACGGATGCGATCCGTCGTGCCTTTGTAAGGGCACGAACCAAAGCGTGACCAAACCCTTTCGACTGACACGCCGTGCTGAAGCCAGCCTGGTGGAAATTGCCCGATGGACCATCGACAAGTTTGGACGGCATCAAGCCGATCTTTATGAACAAGAACTGATAGCGCGCTGTCTGGCCATCACGGAGGGCAGGGCGGCCAGCCGCAGCTGTTCTATATTGGTAGAGGAGGCAGCTGATCTCAGATATGTACGGGCGGGAGAGCACTTCCTAGTTTACCTGGATCAGCCGGACGCGGTGATCATTGTTGATATCCTGCATTCCCGCTGCGACCTGCCGCGACATGTTTCCGCGCTGGCCACGTTAACGGATGCGACAGGAAACAAGACATAGGCACAGCAGTCGGAGTTTCCCTCAAGCTGGGAATTCTTTAAGTAGTCAGTATGTGCTCACCCCAATAGATCAGTCGCCGGGTTATCCGCGATGTCCACATCGTCGTAATATTTTTGCGCCTGGGCCATCGAACGGTGCAACGAGAGGCGCATGGCGGCCTGGATCGGGGCACCGTCCAAAGCGGCCTGAGTCAGAAACCCCGAGCGCAGCCCATGGGGCGAGGCAAAATCCTCCGGCAGTCCCGTCAGTGCCAGCCGGTGTCTAATAATCTGGTAGATCGAATCCGGGCTGAGACGACGCTTCAACACATTGTCTGCCTTGGAGACGGGGCGGAACAGCGGCCCGTTCGTGATCTGTCCAACCTCGATCCAATGCACCAATGCTTGCGCGGCGCGACCCTTCAGCACCAGCCGTGGGGTTTCACCTTTCCGGGTGGTCTTGGTCTCCAGCAGTGAGAGCCAGACCACGCCGGTCTTGTCGAATTCCTTGAGAGAGACATCCTCCCGCATCAGCCCGGTGATCTCGGACCGGCGCCGGCCTCCCGAGGCCCAGCCCAGCATCAGGATCGCCCGGTCGCGGCAATCGCGCCGCGACCCGTGACAGGTGGCCAGCAACTGCTCGAGAATGTCGCGGGTGATCGGGTGCTGCGACTTCGGGGCAGGGGGCCGGGCAGCGGCGCGGCGCGCTTTGGATCGAGCCTGTTTGACTTGAGGTGTGCCAAACGGGGATGCGAGGTTCTTCATCCGATGAAAGGCCAGCCAGGACGCGATACGCCGGTCCAGTGTTGACGGGGCCGGGCAGGCCAGTGACTTGCGCAGCCCCTGTGCGATCAGCGCCTCTGCCACCTGTCGCGCACGGTCTTCAGGCGGCGCGTCGTTGAGATCCCGGGCGTGATCGAGAATGAAGGCCAGCGCTGTCGCTTCCGCTTCCGGCCAGCGCAGCGCCAGATCGAACCGGGCGGCTTTCCAGGCGGTGATGTAGAGCAGGTCGCGCTCATAGGCCCGCAGCGTGTTGGCGGGCGTGCCGCGGAAATAGAGGTCGGTCAGCGCCTCCTGATCTGCCTGCGACAGGGCAGGGGAGGCGGCGGGGAGATATGCGGCTGGCGGCTTCATGTACCCATTCTGCGCCCATTTCCCCGCAAAATCAAATATTCCTGATAAGGGATACTTATCAAATTTAATATCGATTTGAGTGTGTCTTCAGGGTAAGGCGCAAAAGTTTTGGATTATGAGCGTAAAGAGGGCAGGGTACCAAAGATCACTACCCTTTGAAGGGGATGTGTCGCAAACTCTGAGGTATAGTTGACGAGCCTGGGTGATCTGAGTTTTTTGTACTAGTCGATTAATTTTCGAACAGGTTATTTGAGCATGATCTCGTTAAAGGGCTGTCATTTCCCTAAGGATGCAGTTTTGTACGCTGTTTACTTCTATCTGCGGTACACGGTGTCCTATCGTGACTTGGAAGAGATCATGGCTGAGCGCGGTGTGCGAGTTGATCATGCCACATTGAATAGGTGGGTTGTGAAATACTCGCCGATCGTCGCTGCTCGTGCGCAGTCAAAGAAGCGTCCAACACTGAGTTCATGGCGCATGGACGAGACCTATATTCGTGTTCGCGGCAATTGGGTGTACCTCTATCGGGCCGTCGACAAAGCTGGGAATACTCTTGATTTCATGCTGTCTGAGCGCAGGAACCGTCCAGCAGCAGCAAGGTTCTTTGGCAAAGCGCTATCGCGAATGGAATCCCGAGCAAGATCGTCATCGACAAAAGCGGCGCCAACGCGGCGGGCATTCGAGAGGTGAACAGGATCCTGAAGCGGTTCGGCTGCCTAGCCAAAATCCAAACGGTCAGGTCCAAGTATCTGAATAACCTGATCGAACAAGATCATCGGTTTATCAAGCGTCGCATACGGCACATGTGCGGGTTCAAATCGTTCAGATCCGCATCAGCTACTTTGGACGGTATCGAAGTCGCCAACATGATCCGGAAGCGGCAATTCTCAAGCGATAAGACTTCCGGCTTTCAGCTATTCGCCGAGATCGCAGGATAGGTGTATCCAGTAAGTCGCTGACTTTGGCCTTTCCAAATGTTTGCGACACATCCGTATCAAGGCTTGTATCGTGTGTACTCGAAGTCCATATACACAGGGCTTACGTTTTTCTTTTTCGACCTGCTGTCTCCCAAACTCGGCGTTCAGTCTTTCGATTCAGACCGACCACGCCGAGTCGCCGCAATAATGCGGGCGGCAAGTATTAGGAGACTTCCACCATGGCAAATGGCACAGTAAAATGGTTCAACTCGACCAAAGGTTTTGGCTTTATCGAACCTGAAGATGGCAAGCGCGATGTGTTCGTGCATATCTCAGCACTTGAGCGTTCCGGCATCAGCGAATTGAAGGACGGCCAGAAGGTCACTTTTGACGTCGAAGCTGGCCGTGACGGGCGCGACAGCGCCGCCAATCTGGCACTGGCCTGACCTTTTACGGGCACCCTTATGGGGTGCCCGTTTGCACAATGGGCAACTATAAGCCGTTGGAGAACAAGTAAGTTGCAACCAAAAGACTGGACGCGGGCGCTCGCGCAATACCGTGTGCCCGATGCGAAGCGCAGTATTTATGAAATTGCGATCACCGTTGTCCCCTTATTCGCGCTATGGGCTCTAGCGTGGTTTGCGTTATCATTTAGCGTCTGGATCGCAATATTGCTGGCCGTCCTGAATGCCGCATTTCTGGTCCGTATCTTCATCATTATGCATGATTGTGGTCATGGATCTTTCTTCAGAAACCGCAACGCATGCAATTGGACCGGCCGGGTTCTAGGTGTTCTTACTGTGACACCCTATGACGTTTGGCGGCAAAGCCATGCGATTCACCATGCCTCAACCGGTAACCTTGATCGGCGTGGTATGGGTGATATCCCTACATTGACCATTGAGGAATACCTGAAACGGAATTGGTTCGGGCGTGCCGCGTATCGTCTGACCCGGAACCCAGTCGTCCTGTTCGGTGTTGCGCCGATCTATACGTTCTTTATTCAATACCGCTTACCTGTTGGTTTCATGCGGTCGGGCTGGCTGTACTGGGCAAGTGCGATGGGAACAAACGCCGCAATTGCAGGGTTATTGGCTCTGATTTTATGGGCCGGAGGCTTTGAGGTGTTGGCGTGTGTTTTCCTGCCAACCGTGATTGTCGCATCATCCATTGGTATTTGGCTTTTCTACATTCAACACCAGTTCGAACACACGACTTGGGATCGGGAAGAGGGCTGGAACCTTCAGAACGCCGCGTTCTATGGCAGTTCTCACTATGCCCTGCCAGGCATCCTGCGGTGGATCTCTGGCAACATTGGTGTGCACCATGTTCACCATCTCGCCAGCCGCATACCGTTTTATCGGCTAAACGAGGTTTTGCGTGACCATTCTGAGTTGGAAGATTGCCAGCGTATTACTTTATTTGAGAGCCTTCATTGCGCACGGTTGCATCTTTGGGATGAAAAAAGTCAACGTCTGCTGACATTTTCCGAGGCTTTGTCGAACGCCAATTCCAATAGGTATTTAGTGTAGTCTGGCGCGGACCAAGTAGGCTTCGACGGTATCACCTCCTAGGGCGCGGATGGCTTCTAGTCGGTGAAGGCCTTCAATCAGCACGAACCTTTTGTTGTCAGCGCGTATCTGGATCGGGGTCTTCTGGCCGTTCTTCAGGATATCTTCGGCCAGTGTCAGGACTTTTTGCTGATCAAGTGTTTTTGCACGTTTCATAGGTACATAGATCAATTCTAGCGGATATGGTCTTTTCTCCAACATAAGCTACGTAGGTAACCTTTCGTGCATTTGTTCCGGTTCAGAGTTCGCTACAAAAGCGGGGGCTGGAACGTACGTCATAGAACCGAACGAACAGCATCGCGCAGTTCCTGATGCATAATCCAAGTTGCTGGCTCATCGACACTTTCGATGTGAGAAAATGCCAGGACCTGAGCGGCGCTATCATTCTGTACCGATCCGGCTTCGGGTAGGTCTAGTTCCAGGTATTCTGCGATCAATAGTCCGATTTTCTTGAAAACTTTGATGGAGGCCTCGCGCGATTTGTAACCGGCTGCCTGAGACAAGTGACCAATGGTCAGACCGTCCTTGCCTGCGATTGTAAGTGCTTTGAGCATTGTGACCTGCGCAGGGGTCAGCCTGATTTGTCGCAGTGCCTCGGCATATTCTCTTTCGCTGGGAACGAGGGTGCCGGAATTTCCCTCCAAACGGCGTTGACCGCTACGTTTCCTGTCTCGTTCACCGAGAATTTCTTTTAATGCTTCGATGGCCAATGCTGGTGTTTCACCGACTGCATCAGCAATCATTGTCTGCGTTTTAGCCGGTGGCTTAGGGAATGCGCGCGCAACGCTGTTACCGCTCAGGATGCCAGCCTTAATCAAGTACTTTCCAAATTCTTCTTCAATCACTCCTGCTACGTCAGCGTTCCGCGGCTCACGAACACTGCGGTCCTGAAATGCTCTTTGTTCCAGACCACGAGCTGACATCTTTGAACCGGGAAGGGTTACTTGAGGGGCATTTTTGCGCATCAGAGAAACACCACCACAATTATGGCCGCAACAAACACCAATAACGCGATAAACATCTTCGCTCTGTAGGACCAGCGATGCGCCCTTTCGGCCTTGAGCATTTTGCCCAGGTTTTCGTCAATCGAGTTATGGTTCACGGCTTGGTCCTTCCGGATTTGTCAGGCGATATTGATTTCCAGCAACCTATTTTCACGGCAAATTTTCGGCGCACTTATCGTTCTGTCTTGTGAACGGTCGATTACATTCCCAACCATCACCTCTTCGATTCAAATGAGCGTTGGAAGGGATAAGGATCGCAACGCACCTGTCCTGGTTTGAGCGAAAGCCACGTTCACATTTCCATCCAGAGTAGGTTTCAGGTGCAAGGTATGCATGCTGTGGAATTGCCACCGGTTCGCAACCGCTCTCCGTTTCTCTGAAACCTCTGAGGCACACCCAACCATCCGCGCTGTTTTTGTCAGTCAGGCGGCCGTTGCTCGGGACACTAATCGCAACACAATCCTGGTCTTCCTTACGAAATCCCCAGTCACAGTGTACTTCCTGTGCGCCAAACCGGGTTTCGACGTACCCATTTTGAGGCGCAATCAATTCTTCGCATTTTTCTCCGACTCGTCGGAAGAGCCGATTGCACTCCCATCGATCTCCAGTCGATGCAAGATATGCGTTTTTAGGAACTGCTATTTCCTCACAAAGATCTCCAACACGCTGGAATCCATGGTTGCATTCCCAAACTGGACCATAGGAACTGCCGGTCAAATGCGCATTTTGAGGTGCGTTTGCTCTTTGACACGATCCGTTCTTGTTTTCGAAACCTTCGTCACAAACCGATCCGTCGGCATTGCCTGCGACTTGGGCAGGAAGCTGCGTTCCTGAGAGCAACACCAAGAGTGTCGGGATCAGGCAAAGAACGCGGCGCAAAAACACGATGAATGACTGAATGAAGCGGAGCCTGAGACCTGATCTATCGGGCATCAAGCACGCAATTTATGAGCCATGTGCTGTTCATACGGCGCCTTCTTTAATTGGTCACCCGATGACTGGGGCTTGTCAGGTGACAGTTGCGAATGCTTGCGAGGAACGAGCTCATAGCGAAGACCCCAGCGAAACCCGTTCCTATGCTGGGGCACATGCTACAGTTATTCTGAAGGCCATTGGATCATCGAAGCCGGCAGCATCGCGGCGACGAGTAACTTTCACCAATGCACTTTTGTGGTCCTTAGCCAGAATAGAGTCAAGGAAGTTTCCCTTGTCGCAATGCAAGTACCGCCAGGGCAGGTAGTTTTTGAAACTGCCGGTGACCAAGATCCTTGGTGAACTACCGAAAGAAATTGTCTGGCCTGAGTGCGGCGAAAGAGGAGTATGTGATCAAGGCTTCCCCGTGACTATGAATGACTGGCCTGATAACATTGGCTGCAACGCAGCGATTTTCGCGCCGCTTCTGCACAAGTACTCGCGGCGTGATCAAATGGCCGCTCGGTCCCGCACCCTGTAAATTGCGCCTGAGCCGAGAAAACTGTGCTGCGAGCGTACGCAACAAGATTTTGACACTTCCGCTCAGGGCACGCTACGCCCCACTCCTGCGTAAAAGAACTAGAACCACTATGGATTGGCGACCGACAGCGCCGCTCGCCAAACTGTCTCAGATGTCTATGCGCTCTGCAATGCTTAGCGCGTCTTCCAATTCAACGCCCAGGTATCGCACGGTGCTATCGACCTTTGTGTGCCCAAGCAGAAGTTGGACCGCGCGGAGATTTCCTGTCTTGCGGTAGATCTCAGCTACTTTGGTTCGGCGAAGCGAATGCGTGCCATATCCGCTCGGTTCCAATCCGATTGCGGTCACCCAGTCTCGAACCAGCCTGCCATACTGGCGCGTCGAGATGTGTGGTCGATCATGGAATCGGCTTGGAAACATGAACCGGCTAGCAAACATTTCCGGTGATTTTACCCATACCAATACAGTTTCTCGCGTGTTTTCCGTCAGTTCGAATTGAACAGATCGCTTGGTTTTGCTCTGGATCACCGAAACACGCTCACGGACGCGATCGTCTTTGACAAGATCGGTCACAGCGAGTTTGACCAGATCGCAGCCGCGTAGCTTGCTATCAATCGCGACGTTGAACATTGTGAGATCACGCAGATTTCCAGAAAGTTCGAGCCGGGCACGGATCGCCCAGACCTGTTTTGGGAGTAGCGGTCGTTTCTGACCGATGATCCGCCCCTTGTTCCAAGCTCTGGGTTTTGGGGTGACTGCAGGTAGTTGGACTCTTGGCATATTTTGCACTCCGATCCACCCTCCGCACCCAAGCAACAGCACCGCGCTGACCACCGAATAGTACAAGCGGCGTGAATGCCTGCTGTCCGATTATGAATACTGGCATGGTTTAAGTGTGTGCATTAGGCGGCTTGAGCCCATATCACTACGCATAAGAACGGTTCGAGTCCAAACCGCGCGTACGCTTCGTCTTCAGCACCGATTACCGATCGGGTTCCACGTTAAAAGGCCCGGGTCAGCACCAATAAGATAAAATGAGATATGATCAGAAAAGCTGGTAAGACCGGCGTCAGGTTATCAGCGACGCCGAGCTAACCCAGGGCTTACTGATACGCCATTTCGCCACGCGCTCAACCCCTTGCAGCGTCGACAAATCCGCTCTCCGAACCCTTCGCTCCAGAATGGCGTTCTGCAACGAAGACACGGGCGTTCTTGCGGCACGTCATTGTGGGCGCGAGCCATGATCGTATCTGCTTCGTTGTCGGAGTCTTCCATCAGTTCTTAGCCTCGATTTCTGTTTTGGTTTATACAGCGACTGGAAAAGAAAGTTCCGAGCCCTAAGCCTTGAGATTGAAGGAGCTGCCTGGTTCAGACTGTCCGATGGGACGGCCTGTAATCCGAGGGGTTTTAATAGGACGAACTGGCATTCCTTCGTTCTCAGCAGCTTGGACAGCGAAAGCATACCGAGAACCGCTTGCGCATCCTCGTGGTATGGCTCGTTGATCTGATGATCCGTCGTCTGCCTCAGAAATGAGCGACTCCGAGTAGAGGTGCCGAAGTTGAGTCTCAGACACACCATCCGCTTCCATGATCAGTTGCACCATCGGATCGGCCAAAAGTTGGTCGAGCAAGAATTGTGACAACTCTTTCGCAGACAATTTATCTATTGCGCGTGCTCTGTCCAAATCAGCAAGAGAAACGGTCAAGGTTCGCGCCAGACCGGGGTGAGATTTCCGTGGATGCAGAGAGATTAGCACTGATGCTTTCCAGGCTTCTGGATCCAAATAATCTGGTGGTGCGGAAAGCTCAGTTTCTATGTCGTATTCGCCCGCCGGGAGTAATTCGTCAAAGCCAGGGAAAGTAAACGGCCTGGAAAAGACTGCGATTGTCTTGCTGGTTATCTGGTTCATTTGGGTAGTTCTCCTTTGCTGATAGCGCTCGGAGATGCAGACAAAAACAAGCCACCCTCTCCCGGCAGGGTATTATGAACTTTGAGGTTTCGGCTTTGGTTTTTCGGGGACGGTGTCAGGCGCTTCAGACGTAACTTCTTTTTTCGGCGCGTCCGCATCGTTTTCCTTCAGTGCGGCAGCCGCTCTGGTCGTCAAGTCCTTGAAAGACATCATTTTGATCCTTTGATTGTCCGCACCACCCACGAGCCGAGATGGGGTGTGAAAAGTGAATGCGGATACCACCAATATAGGTATTGGTGGCCCAATTTACTACGTAAAGCCGTAGAATAAGACGGGTGGCTGAAGCAGAACCGAGGCGGCGGCAACCCTGGCGCGCTACTTTCGCTTCGAATATGGGCGATCAGTGTTCGCTGCGGTGCAGTCAACCAATGCGCCATCACCATGGAAGACTTTTGCTACATCGGGTGCAGCCATGCCGCGCGAGAGCGCGCTATAGTTCAATTTCAGCTTCACCTCGCCACCAGGGCGAAGCAGACAACTGGTGTTTTCAACAACGATATGATCACTGGTGGCTCCGACGAACGTGACGCCAGCAGGGAATATTAGACCCGCCGCATCGGTGTCCTGGAGTCCAATCGCAAGGATCGACCGAGTATTCGAAGGACTGTCTAAAGTCACACACTGCATTGAAGGTATAGGATAATTCATTTGCAAGGGATTTGGATTTGATTTGGCTTTCGTTTCGACCACTTCCGCCCAAAGCGTAAAAGCATCTGTGTAAAGCCCGCCGATCGCGTGCCCCGATACGGGATCGGTACCCAACAGGATAGCCTCACCCAGACGCAGGTTGTTGATCTTTCCGGTCGCACCCTTGCCAAGCGCCCATGGCAAACTGGCGGAGCCGCCGCCTGACACTGTTTCAAGAGCGGGTCCAAACGCGCGCTCGGTGTCGATGGCAAGCGACGAAAGCAATGCCATTGCTTCTGCAGAGGGTGCCACATGACCCAGACAGGCAAAATTTGCGCCAATCCCCTTCAGAGAAATACCTTCCATTCTAAGAATTTGAAACACAGTGCTTTCAAGGTGTTCAGGCGGGATTCCTTCCCGCATATCCCCCATTTCCACCATCAGGATAATGTTGTGAGTAATGTTCTTTCCCAGCGCACTCATGGCCAGGCTTGCGATAATGTCCATCTTTGTGTTGAAGCTTACATCGCAGTAATCAACAACTTGCGCGACCTGGCTCAGCATGGGTGTTCGGATCAAGGATATGGAGCACGAGATTCCAGCATCGCGCATACGCATGATATTGCTGATCCGCGCGTCCGCCAGCCCTGTCGCGCCGCCTTCAAGCATAGCATTCGCAATCTTAGGGTGACCGCACACGGCTTTTGTCACGCCTGTAACCGTAATTCCACGGGGTCTAAGGCGATCGACAAGGAACCGTGTGTTGTAAAGAATTTTGCTCAGATCAATGTCGATACACAGCTTGCTCATTCAATCGTCGTTACAGGTACGTGCTGTAAACGCGGAAAGGCAGAAAGAACCATGTTCACCAAGTTTGATGAAGGACGGTTCAGAGCGTCAGTGACCGGGAGGTACAATTTGCAGTTATAATCTGTGATGGCCTTTGAAATCTCAACATCATTCATTCCTTCATGGTTGATCGTCATGCCAATTACCTCTGTGTTCGCAAAAGCCTCGATCAGGGTGATTTCATCGCAAGGGTCGGGCATAGTCATGTTGGGGAAATCACATCGACGTTTTCGTTTAGGCGCGTGTTGAAGAATAACTGCATGTGGCTGACTGCCTCGCAGAATGAATGCTGATGTGCAAAAGGCCGGATGGCTTAGCGCGCCCTGGCCCTCGATCACTATGACATCCGGGTGTTCATCTTCAGATGCTGCAACAACAGCGCGCTCAAGCTCGCCACAGCAAAATTGCGGCGGCACCGAATCCATCGCGACACCATACTTGGCGCCCTGCATCAATCCTGTCTGGCCGGTACCGACCAAAACTGTTTTGATCCCATGCCCGTTAAGGGCACATGTCAGGATTGTCGCGGTTGTACGCTTTCCAATTGCACAATCGGTGCCGAACACCGCGATGCGGATCGCCTGGACGTCTCCAATACTGCCATCTAACAGGCGCAGGTCGGGATTGGGCCGCGGCTTGCGAATGTCGCGTATCGTGACATCGTGAATTTTGGCAAATCCGGCGAGCTCTTTATCATCACTAAGAAATTCATGCAGTCCACTCACGATGTTCATTCCGAGCGTTATCGCATCCACGACAACTTCGCGATCCTCAAGGGACATTCTGCCGCTGGCCGGCGCCATTCCGTAAATAAACGTGTCGGGGATCGTAGCTTCATTAGCGACGGCGGCATCAAGATCATCGAAGATGGGAACCTGATTTGCGACATTATCAAGCACTTTGCCACTGTCACGACCGCCATACGTGCTGTCGATCACCGAAAGAACGCGATAGGCCTGTGAATGTCGAACGAGACCATTAGCCGTCTTGCCATCGATCTTTGCGAAGTTTCCTTCGCAATACACAATTGCAGTCGGTGTATCTGTCACAAGTGTCTTGCGGTGAAGCTCTGGAAAAACTGCTTGTTCAGGCGGCAGCTTTTGCGCATCGCTGGCAATGAACTGCTTGGCATCCGACGCAATGGGTACGGGTTTCATATTTGTTCCTTTTTGGAGTGTGAAACGCGCGTCCTTGGTAAGGACGGGCAAAAATTGTGAAGTTTGGGAAAGTGGGCTTTCTGTCTGAATTCTCACTGGTTCAGAACACACAGCCCTTCTGATCGATGATAGTTTTTGTGGCATTGCCACCCATTGCCGGATCGGTCGATATGGGCATTTGCCGGTAGCTCGATTGCATTGCAGCGATCACCGGACGCCTCGTAGCCACGTTCGCATTTCCATCCAACTCCATGGATCGCGTCATCGTAGAAAGCATTTTCAGGCACAAAGACGGCATCGCACCTTCCGTCGCGCTCAAAATACCCACGCTCGCACGTCCAGGGACGCCCGCTGGTTGATGCGTTCAGAAAAGCGTTTTCCGGCACCGCTACTGCCACGCATGCTTCTCCGTCTATTTCGTAGCCACGGTTGCAACGCCATGCAGATCCATAAGTGCTATTCGTCAGGTAAGCATTATCCGGCACCACGATTTTCTGGCAGCTATCGTCTACTCTTGTGTATCCACGCAGGCACCGCCACCTCTCACCTGATGGATCGAGATATCCACCCTCAGGCACAATCACTTCAGTGCATGTGGTGCCGCCAACTGCAACAAAGCCGTGCATACATGCCCACCCTGAGCCGTAGGTTCTGTTTGTGGGGTAGGCATTTCCCGGCACGACAATGGCCACGCATTCTTCGCCTTCCAACCGATAGGACAAATCGCATTCCCAACCGTCGCCATACTTTTTGGGATGCGCGTTATCCGGGATCGAATTTGTTTCGGCCGATGCGGGACTTGATGAGATAAAGGAGCCCACCAAGCAGCTGAAAACGGCAACAAACAACGCAGTCATGAAGTGAGAGCAAAACCAGTGCTGATTTTTTCTATTTGTCCTGGTGCAAACGGCGTCGTCCGAAAGTTGAGTTGTTGAGTTACGATTCATCCAGGTTCAGCCCCTCAATACAGGCCTGCGCCAGATCTTTGTTTGGAGTTTGGGATCCTGGTACCGTTGCCCAGCCAGCGGCCATGACGGCATCCTTCTGCTTGAAAGACGAAGCTTCTTTGATTGTCGTCAGTTTTTCGGCGCGTTGGGCGTCAGTTCTCGCCATGTCGACGCAGACCGGAACCAACGCAGCGATTACATTGTCGCGGGACATGGCGTTGGCCATCTTGTCCGCGCTACCGCCGGTCATCCATCCACCCCAAGAAAATCCAACGACGCCTACGAAAACCCCTCCGATCAGGGCACCGTAGATTCCGGGTTTAAGCCATTCGGGCGTGTTCATAATCTATTCCTCCTGCGGGGAAAGCGCCGCATCGCTGTCATTGTTAGATGTAGCCAAGGTCTGGTCGTGCTTGAGCGCCAGTTCAAAATCTTCTGGGTCAATTGGGCGCATTTCTGTGCGGCCTGGCTTGCTGCCCTTGCCCTGAACGGTCAGGTAGGTTCCGGTTCTTCGATATGCTTCGAAACTCAGGCCCTGGAGTAGTTCTTCTTCAACAACTACTTCATACTCGCCTGCAGGAAGTTCATCCGGGTAGCCGGACAAAGAGAACGGATTTGAAAACGTCACCAAAGAACTGGACGATCTCGTGCTCACCTTGGTCCTCCATATAGTTTGTTGGATCTTCCCCGCGCAGTCTGCCGCGGTACACGCTCGTAAGCACCGCGGTAGTACTGGCGTTGTAATTTAGAATAATGTGCAAATGGCAGACGCGCGCTGATCGATGTTAGTCTGCGGCCAATGACCTGAGATTTTATTGGAATCTCAAATGCATTTGGTGCCCGAGGATCAGGTACTGCCAAAAATTGACTAACCTGCGTCAGTGCAACGATGTTTGGATTCCGGCAACGTGATGTGTGTTGGCGGGATATTTGCTGGCGTGTTCTTAACGAGTATTTGAGAAGCGCAGGAAATCCAGTACCGCAATCGGACTGTATTTATCTTGCGCTTCTTTTTCAGTGAAATCCCAAATCTGCCGAAGCGAATGGCGTCTCTAACCAGGCAACTATCGTCAAAATCCCGGCATCGCCGAAGGGGTGAACCTATTGTTTCAACAGTGGCCCGACCTGATCCAGATAAGTGGGGTCAAAACCGGCCAACGTCACCAGTCCGTCATAATCATCAAATGCCACTTGCCCGGATTGAAAAGTAACCAGCCCCTTCTCCCGCAGTTGCCGTAGGACACGATTAACATGTACAGCACTCAGTCCCAGCGCATCGGCAAGATGGTATTGTGTCAGTGGGCAGGTATATCCCATCTTGGTTGCCATCCCGACCTGAGTCAGCCTCACACCAAGTTCCAAAAGAAAATGCGCCATGCGCTCACTCGCATCTCGCCGTCCTATGTTGACCAGGTGCTCAACCACCATCGCTTCATCTCTAGAGACCGCCCAAAGGATTGCTGTCGCCAGCCGGGGCGTTTGCGCAAATGCTTCCAGGAGATCATCCACTACTACCTCAATGGCTTGGATTTCCATGATTGGTTCTATGCTGTGATCCGAGGTGTGCAGCAGAACGCTCCGCAAGCCCAGAAAGTCACCCGGTACTTGGAAGTCGACGATCTGACGCGAACCGTCTGTCTGGGTTTTGTAGGAACAAACCCAGCCCGAGGACAGAACGTAGGCAGCCTGCTCTGATTGCCCTTGATGCACAAGGTCACGTCCCGCTTCAAAGGTCCTGCGACGCTTGTGCAGGCGCGCTAATACCGCAAGTTCAACCTCAGTCAGAGAGACGAAGTTTGAGAGCTTTCGGGTGAGGGGGCTGTTATTGATAGTGGGCAAATATTCTTCCTTCATCAATGAGCCGTCCGCAAAACTATACCACGCAAAGACTGCTTTCGATCAGTTAAGTATACTGCAATCCATGCCAGAATGGTGCAATTCATCGTGGCGCTTCCTTGCTTGGACGCCTGTCAAAAAAGGACGTCTACCATGGCCGACCGGCAAGACTACTCAGGAATAGCCGCACTCTCAATCTGTGAAGCGCTTTTGCTTGCAATTAAAGATCGTGAGCTCCTCCCCGAACATGAGATTGTGGGAGTTCTGCGTGACGCAGCCGCTGCCCACGAAGCAGCGGTTGGCAACAAGGAAGAAAAGGATATGCACCAGGCCGCCGCTGTTCTGATAAACCAGATCATTGCTTCCGGCTATCGCGTTCGGCAGTAACGTTAATTTCTGTGTCAGAAAAACAAGATTACACTCGTCAAAAAAGCATAACAACAAATAGAAGTACTATTGGTGCCTCGTTCCCGATCAATTCAAACACGAAGCAAGAACCGAAGTTCCAATCTCTGCAATATCTCGACTTAATGAAAAATTCCACGACCGCGACTTACTCCCTCTTCCCCGCCGACCTGCATGAGCCACAACGAGAATTTGCTTACTGGCTGAAGGCCCGCATGGCCTGTCCTGCTGCACTGCCTGCGACAACGCAAACGTTGGCTTTGTTCGGCGTCTAAGTTGCTGATCCTATGTGCAGCGAAACTACAGTTTGATAGTATCGCATCATCATAGCTTTGAATGACCGGTCTGGCGACAACAGCTGCAACGCAGCGATGAATGTGCTGCTACAGCAAATCAATGCTGCGTCAGCAATTGCCGCAATCGCACAAGTCCGGTTTGTCCGCAGAGCGGTCATTGCTGCACTGCGCACCGAATGACTGCTTCGAGTCCACTTTGACCGATGCTGCTCGACGCCCCAATGACAGCAATGCGCAGAAAGCGGACTTTGCAAAGTCTTGGGTACAGATCGTAATAGAAGTCTATTTTCTCAGAACTCTGGGCCTAAGCATCGCTGGCTGGGGATTAGAAGCGCGAACGACGGATTCAGTTTCAAGGTTCAAATCCATCTTAGCGGATCGTCCAGAGACTGTTGATCTTCCCCGAGTTCAGAGCGAAGTAGACAGATAGAATGATGCGGCGTGACGCCAATTTATTTCCTACCGACCCGAAGCGGGCAGGGATTGGCTCAAGGCAGTTCCAGGAAGGGTCAAGATAGACGCAGAAAACAAATGGCTGAACAGAGTTCTGGACTGTGACATAGATGATCTTCGCCGAGGTTGGGTGTGGGTGAACTAGTAGTTGAAACGCAAACCTAAGCCGGCACCTTTATCGTAGGGGCGGTCGGAACCTATACCGATGAGGAAATCAGCATAAATTGCGATGCCAGGACTGAGGTTCTTGCCAATCTGGAACTCAGCGGTCGCTGGCCAAGCATCATTCTCCCAGTCATATGGTGCTTTGATATCAGCCTTGGCCCAGTACCCATCGCCAAACGGTTGTAGCGCAATCAACCGCATCGCGGTTTGGTTTATGTCCGTCGGGCCATTGTATGAAGCAAAATGCTGGAGCAGTGGGATCAGCGTCAGCCCTGATTTTGTGTTTGCAAAGGCGAACCCGCCAAAAGGCGCAATTTGATCGGACCCGGTTCCGATCCCTTTTTCCGGGTCGCCAAAGTCCAGTATCCACTCCAGGCCAATGGCCGACTTGATGGCCCACGTTTCGTTGAGCGGTCTCTGAGAAGGGAAATAGATCGCTTTGAGGCTCAATTTCTCAAAGTCAGTGAACCGAGTTCCAGTCACATCCGTTGAGTTGTAGTGCAACTCATATTTCAGTTTCAGATCAGGCCGCAGCATGTATGCGCCATCTATAAAGGCGTCCTGCTTTTCAGCACCGTTGCCCAAATCAAAATACTGATACCGGATGTCCGTGTTATTGACTGCGGCCAAAGGGTTTGAAGCGTTTTCATCGGCGATTGCTGGGGCCGCAACAATGCCAGTCGCCAATGCAAGGACAAGCGCTTGGATTTTCATATTGTTTCCAGAATTTTTGTTGTGGATGCCAAGCCCCACATCAAGCATATCATTATCTGATGCGGGGCTTGCATTACTCTTATCAGCTTCACCTTTTAGTCGGGCTGAATGTCCCGCTTGGCGACAAAGGCATCCACCGCTGCGACGGTTTCAGGACGAAGGTTCACGATACCTTCATAGGGACGTCCAGTCGCGGCCGGTTGATCGGGGTACATTTCCTTGAATTTCAGGTGGCGGGCAATAATGCGGTTAAACTCATGTCCAGCCCATGCTCCGATCTCGGTCGATACGCTCTGTTCTTCGCGGGGGTCGCGGAACAGGTTGTAGAACTTGGCCACGATAGCATTTTCACCTTTGGCCGGAACTTTGAGTTTGATGTGTTCCTTTACCACCTCTTTCAGCGAATTGATCGAGTAGATCAGTACATGATCCCTGCGCCCATGCGTATCGCCAATAAACATCAGGGACGTCTGATCGACACCGTCAATGATCCGGTCGCGGGGGATGGCATCCATCGCTCCGCCGATACGCGCAATTGAAGTGAACAAATCAGAGATATGAATAATGTCAGATACAATCGAGTCTCCCTCGATCAAGCCGGGCAGGCGGGCAAACGCGTCCACCCGAACGCCTCCTTCAGACGTATCGGCCTTGCCGCCGCGGAAGACCAGCGGCGAAAACCCACTGCCGGGGGCATATTTGGTGAAGTGACCGTTGTCGCCCATCAAAACGATCAGGGTATTGTCCCTGAGCCCCAGCGCATCGACTTCGTTCAGAATGACCCCTATCCATTCATCCAGCTCTTCCATGCTTTCAACGAATGTACCGCCGTTGGGTGTCGTGAACGCCTCTCTCGTCGTGCGCGTTGTCGACAGAGGGACAAGCGGCCAGTATTGCAGGAAGAACGGTTCATCCCGTTCTGCTAGCAGGCGCAACTGTTCCATCGCCTGTGCCTGATAGCGGATGTTCATTTCATTATATTTGTCCTGGGTCCATTTCTCACCCGGTTCCATATGGACTTCGCGGACCTCCCCGCCAATAACAGCTTCAAGGCCGGTAATCATGTGTCCCGGATCAGGGCGAAACCAATCATCCAGCGTGTATTTGGAGTTGTAGTTGTCTTCCCCTATGGCCATGGTGATTTCTTCCTTGGCTGCATCTTCGTTGAAGATGGCCAACTGGCCCTGCTGATGGATGGGGAACGCGGCGTAGTCAAAGCCCTGATAAGTAGGCCAGGATTCCTGAATGTCGCCCATGTGCCATTTGCCAACATGCGAGGTGTTGTAGCCTACGGATTTCAGAACTTCGGCAATTGTGACTTCTTCATCGGCAAGGCCAAAACCTGAAATATCGACGGCGGTATCGCCCATCCCATTGCGATACGGCTGGCGACCCGTCATGAAGGCGACCCGCGACGGTGTGCAGGACGGCTCGGTATACATGCGCGCAAACCGCATGCTTTCCTCTGCGAGCGCGTTGATATTGGGCGTCGAATACCCGCGTATCGCGTTCATCTCGGGCATACCCATGTCGCCAAAACCCATATCGTCAATAAGGATGTAGAAGATGTTTGGAGGGTTCCCTCCGTTTTTCTCACGAAAATCGGCCAGCAGTTGGTCAACCTGTGCGTCGTTCTCGACCCAAACGGCTTCGTTTTGCTGCTTCAGCACATAGTATTCCGCATCATGCACGATATTGCTGTCCTGAGCTGCCGCCGTGATAGCGGAGCCGGCAAAGACCAGCGCGGAGAGGAACAGTTTTGATTTCATGAGATACCCCTGTTTCATGATTTACTTGTTTTCAGACCTTCAAGGATCAGATGATGGCAAAAGGTTGAAAGGGAGAGTTCGCTGTCTTCAGCCTGGGAGCGCAACAACTCTTTTTCGCTTTTGGTTAGCAGCGTTACGACGCGTTCGGTGCGCGCAGTATCGTCAGGCAACGATGGGCGTCCGAATCTCTTCCCTCTCGATTTGTCTGCTTTGTCTTGCAATTGTCCACGCCTACATATTCGAATAACATTTCATGAAAACTACCTGCGGGGCGGAATGGACGACATCAAAAAACGATCAGCCCCCAAAAAAACCTGCGCCCCAAACACACTTTTTTTGCAGGACCCTTCGCAATTCCGCAAGCTGTCCCAATGGGATGTCGAGCTACGCCAAATTGAAGAGGGAACTATGAACTCTTCGGTATCCGTTTGGGCAGGTCTTGACCTTCAAATGATTGATTTGTCGTTTGATAAGGCTGTGTACCAAACCGGTGTTTCTCGCCCTGACATTCTAGCGTTTGGCTTACCAGACAAAGGGAGTGTACGGACTTGGCTTAACGGCTCACCCTCAGACACCGCTCTGATGAATTTTGGTAGCGGAGACCCTTTTGAAGGCGTGAGCAATTCAACGCTCACAGGCCTGACCTTTGGCATCGACATCCGAAGGGCTCAACGGATCGCCGACGATTGCGGTCTTGATATCAGCACCGTGCGAAATGACGCTATAAGATCTTTCGTTAGCGACGCTGGCAAGCTTCATTCCTTAGTCAAAAACAAAGCGCGCTTTCTAATTGGATCAGCGGCCGGACCAAGCTCTGATAGTGAAGAGAGTGATATGATCTTAGAGCTTCTGGAAATGCTGGTGGTAGGCGAAAAATGGAGTGATCGGCGAAACAGTAAAAATAGAACCCGTTTAGCACAACAAGCCGTTGAGTTCATGCGGGCCCATTTGATGGATAACGTGTCAATCGGTGAAGTATGTGCAGATATTCAGGTATCCGCATGCACTCTTCGTCGCGCGTTTCAGGAAACATATGGGGTGAGCCCCAAGCAGTTTTATCTAAGAGCCCGTCTCGGTGCTGTGCGCCATGAACTGGTATCCTGCTCGCCAGAGGAGAGTATATCGGACATCGCAAACGCTTACGGATTTTGGCACATGGGTCAGTTCGCGCGAGACTACAGAGCACTCTTTGGACAACTGCCGACACAAACGTTGTCAGGCAAAATGAACTGAAACAGAGCTTGGCAACAGTCTTTGGCGCAAAGTTTGTGTTAAGCAATTGTAGTTGCGGAGCCACTGTCAGAGTTCAGTGGCTAGCGACGCTGAGACCTTGGCAGTACGCGGCCTAACTTGTCCGCAACACGAGAATTGCAAAGTCGCATTTTGAAGGTCCGCTTTGGGCTGCCTGTGGTCATCCACCCTCAACAGGTGAGTGACAGTATTGTCCGCAAGGCGGACGTTAGCTTTTTTCAACGCTCGGTCTGCTATCTGTCACTTAGCGGACATGCCCAGCAACAGTGCCATCGTCGCCATCAACCAGAACCGGGTTTGTGAACCCGAACTTTCGGATCAACGCTGCGATCTGGTCGATCTGATTCTTAGAATGCGTCCGGGTGCTGCTTTTTTCATTGAGCCAGAGACTTGAACACAAGCTTAGCTTCAAGCGTTTGCCTTTAAATTCAAATGGGCTCTAAGATAATTTCTCGCGGGCTGATCCGATGCCAAGGATCAGGTCGGCGCATCGCTCGCCCAACATCATGGCAGGTGCGTTTGTGTTGCCTGCGTTTATATCGGGCACGGCGGACATGTCGCACACCCGCAAGCTCTCGATCCCGCGTACGCGCATCCTGGCGTCCAGAACGGCCGTTTCGTCGCCGTCCCGGCCCATTTTGGCTGTGCCGGCAGGGTGATAGTTGGTTTTTACGAACCTCTTGCAATGTGCTCGTAGCGTCTCGTCGTCGTCCGCTATCGGAATGACGATTTCGCGGATTCTTTGTGCAAGCGGGCCCGACGTGAATGCCTGGCGAAAGAACCGCTGCCCCCGGATCATCTCCTGCATGTCGTCTTCATGCTTCAGAAGGTTGGGCGAAACCACCGGCATCGCGTGAGGATCGCCCGAGCGAAGCCGAACCTCTCCGCGTGATTTTGGTTTGACTACGACGGTCGTAATGGTCAGGCCAAAGTCATCTTGAACTTCGTCCAGCGCGTCGCGATCCAGATAGACGATGGGGACGCAAAAAGCCTGAATTGTCGGCTCTCCGTCAGGGTTCGACGGATTGACAAAGGCGCCGGCTTCGACCCCGGCCGAAGTCACCGGGCCGTTCCCGAACAGTTTGAACTGGATGCCGTTTCGCAGCATCCGCCAGCCTTCACCTTGTTTGAAATATCCGTATGGACCGTTGGCAAAGGCGGTGATTGGAACTTCGGGGTGGTCGATCAAGTTCTGGCCGACCCCAGGCATTGAGCAGACCACGGGAATATTGTGTTCGGCAAGATGTGCATCCGGTCCGATACCCGACAGCATTAGGATTTTCGGCGTGACCAGAGCGCCCGCCGCAAGGACAACCTCACCATCACACCGAACGATGTGGGATCCGCGTTTGTCGCGATACTGCACCCCGACTGCCCTGTCGTTTTCGATGATGACTTTGCTGACCTTTGCGCCAAGCCGGATGGTCAAGTTTGGGTTTGTCTCAAGTGGGGCGAGGAAAGCATAGGCTGACGAGCTACGTTTTCCGGCACGATTGGTGAATTGATAGAACCCGACACCGCGCTGCGTTGCGCCGTTGAAGTCCGTGTTGAATGGTTCGCCAAGGGCCTGCACCGACTGAACGAACCAACGTGACATGTCGTCGATATGCCCCGGGTCCGAGACTTGCACCGGACCGTCGCTGCCATGCAGGTCATTGTGAAGCCTGTTGTTGTCTTCCATCCTGCGGAAATAGGGCAGCACATCGTCCCATCCCCAGCCGACTCCGTCGTTGGTCTGTCGTAGCAGGTCGTTCCACGCGTCATAGTCAGAAGGGCGGCCGCGCATATAGACCTGCGCATTCACTGACGACCCGCCGCCCAGTACGTTGGCCTGCGGAATGTCATGCACGCGGCCGTCCAGGTGGTCTTGCGGTTCGGTCCGGTGGTAGGTCATGAACTTGGACCCGTTGATCATCTTGAAAATACCCGGTGGCATGTCCAGCAACGGATGGCGATGCGAATGCCCGGCCTCCAGCACCAGAACCCTGCACTTGCCTTGGTTGACCAGTCGCGCTGCAGCAGCGGCACCGGCAGAGCCGCCGCCGATGACGATGTGATCGAAGGTTTCCGTCATGATTTCACCTTCAGATCCGGCTTTTGGGTTCGCTGATCGAGTCTCGCTCGACCAGTTCGCATTCAAGCTTGACGAGTGGGTGCCTCTGACCATCCGTCGGTCCGTGGAATAGCTGTTCCACGACCCAGCGTCCCATTGCGCGGGTGGGAAGGATCATTGAGGTCAGGGGCGGCGACAGGTGTCGCGCGGTTTCATCGTCGTCAAATCCGATGACCGAGATGTCCTCGGGAATGGACAGGCCAAGTTCCTTGAGCGCCTCATAGCAGCCGATTGCCATGCGGTCATTCTGACAAAAAATTGCGGTTGGCGGAGAGGGCAGATCCATCAATTCACGCGTGGCAGCATATCCGGCGCTAGGCAGCCAATTGCCTTCTATGACCAAGTCCTCGTCAAATGGAATGTCGGCGGAAGCCAAAGCGTTTCTATACCCTGTCGTTCGTCCTGCGGCGCATTCCATGAACGGCTCGCCGGTGATGGTGGCGATTCGTTTGTGCCCGGCCTTGATCAGGGCGTTGGTCGCCGTATGTCCAGCAGCGACTTCGCCGGGAATCACCGCAGGCAAGGAGAGGTCGTCGCAAAAGCAGTTCAGCAGTAGAACCGGGGTTGCCGTCTGCCTTAGGAGTTCCGGAACGACCACCCGCCGGGTGAAAACGGTCGCGTAAATAATGCCTGCAACCTGTTGGTCGAGGAAAAACTTAAGCGTTCTTGGTTCGACTTCGGGGTCGTTTTGGGTTTCTGCCAGCAATACAAGATTTCCGGTGTCCCGAACGGCCTGTTTCACGCCGTTGAACGCGTTTACCATTTCGGGGCTCGACGCTAGATCGTCCACAACAAAAGCGATGGTGCCGTCTAGTGCCGAGGGTCGACGCGCGCTGTCCTGGGGTTTCCTAAGTTGAGAGGGCATGGCGTATCCAAGCGTGTTGGCGGCATCTAGGACTCGTTGTTTTGTGTCCTCGGAGATTTTGACGGAATCATTGTTGTTTAGAACCAGCGACACCGTCGTTTGCGAGCATCCGGCGACGCGGGCAATGTCGTGCATCGTTACGCGCTGCCGGCCCGCGACTCGTCCCACTCCCCTGTGCTGCCCGGCATTTTTCGCTTGATCGTTCATCTTTCAACCTTTTTGTGCGCGTTCTTTTTATCGATTAAGCGGGCAGCGCGCAACTAATATTAGCAACAACAAGTTAATATTAGTGTTGACGAACTAATACTATTAGTGCTTTGATCAGCGGTGCGGTCGCCATTGTGGTCTGGCCGGGAACGTGCGGGAGGCGAAATTGCGGTCTGTAGTGGGGGAGTTGGGTCAAATCGTACGTCACTCGATGTTCATCGATGGCCGCTTTACCGACTTCGATGCGGCCGAGGTTTGCGTCGAAAACCCTGCTAATGAAGAGATCGTAGCGCGAGTTCTAGATGGCGCCGCCGCTCATGCGGATGCGGCCGTCGAGGCGGCCCATCGGGCTTTTGGCCCTTGGTCCTCGCGCCCGGCAATCGAGCGAGCGCGGCTGGTCCTGAAGCTCGCCGAGGCCATCAGGGTGGACGCCGGTCGTTTGGCTGCCCTGATCACAGCCGAGCAAGGCAAGCCGATCTCGCAAGCCCGCGGTGAAGTGGATGCCGCCGTTACCTTTCTTTGCCATGCGGCTGAAGAGGCCCGGCGGATTTCAGGTGACATAGTGGCATCGGACAACAAGTCTGAGGAAATCCAGATCCGGCGTCATCCTTATGGCGTTGTTGTAGCGTTGACGGCCTGGAACTATCCATTGGCATTGGCCGCCAGGAAAATCGGGCCTGCGCTGGTCGCAGGCAACACCATTGTTCTGTTGGGGCACGAAATCACGCCGCTTTCCGGTCTTGCTATCGCCGAGCTCGCTGACAGAGTTGGGTTTCCGCCCGGTGTGCTGAATGTTCTGACAGGCAAGGGGCCGGTGGTAGGGAAGCGGTTGGTCGAACACCCCGATACGTCACTAATAACGATGACCGGCAGCACACGCGCCGGGAAAGAGATTTTTCGCGCCGCGGCCGACCGGATCAAGGTTGTCCGGCTCGAGCTTGGCGGTAAGGCGCCATTCATCGTGATGGAGGATGCGGATATTGACGCCGCCGTTTCGGCTGCCATTGCAGCCCGGTTTGCCAATTGCGGCCAGATTTGCACCTGTAACGAGCGTATGTATCTGCATCGCGGGATTGCGGATCAGTTTCTTGAAAAATTCGTGTCTGCCGCCCGTGCTTTGTCGATCGGGAATCCGATGGAAGACTGCGATCTGGGTCCCAAAGTCAGCAAAGCCGAAGTGACCAAGGTCGCCGAGGTTATCCAGCGCAGCATCGCCGAAGGTGCAGCGGTTCATCTTGCAGGCGGGACCCTGACCGACGGCGCTCACCACAAGGGGCACTGGATGTCACCGACGGTTCTTGAGGTCTCAGACAACGGCAATGCCGCGATGCAAGAGGAGGTTTTTGGCCCTGTGGCGACAGCAATGCGAGTCGAGGATTTTGATCAAGCGATAGACTTTGCGAATGACACATCATTCGGACTGTCTGCATATCTCTTTACGGCGTCACACCGGCGATTGATGGAGGCCCCGAACCGTTTGAAGTTCGGCGAACTGTACCTGAACCGTTCCAACGGCGAGGCGGTGCAGGGATTTCACACCGGTTGGGGATTGTCCGGGGTTGGGGGCGAAGACGGCGCTTATGGTTTCGACGGCTATCTGAGGAAACAGACGACTTACATGAATTGGGCATGACCTAAAACTCGCGGTCAAAACGGAGGCGACCGCACCAATGGAGGAGGAATAATCATGAAACGCAGAACTCTTTTGATCTCGACGGTTGTCGCGGGTGCACTCCTGGGCACTGCGGTGATCGCACAGGATCTACCACCGCTTGAACAGAAGGATCGCTACAAGGTCGGCTTTGCGCAGATGGAGTCAAACAACCCGTGGCGCATTGCCGAGACTAAATCCTTCCATGACACGGCCGAGGCTTGCGGCTGGGACCTTATCGCGACGGATGCAGCCGGATCTGCGGCCAAGCAGGTTGCGGATGTGGACAGCATGATCGCCCAAGGCATCGACGTTCTGTTCCTCCCCCCGAGGGAAGAAAAGCCACTGATTCCGGCTGTTATGAAAGCACGTGCCGCCGGAATTCCTACTTTTCTGGTGGACCGCTCGGTTGATCCGGCCGTCGCCAAGCCAGGCGAGCATTTCGTAGCGTTCCTTGGGTCGGATTTTATTGATCAGGGCAATCGGGCCGCACAATGGCTGATGGAGAATTTTGACGGCGACAAGGGTGTCATCGTCCAATTGGAAGGCACGACTGGTTCATCACCTGCAAATGACCGCAAAAAGGGTTTCGACGACGCGATTGCAGCGGATGACCGCTTTGAGATCGTGGCTTCTCAGACTGGTGACTTTGCGCGCGACTTGGGTCGTCAGGTGATGGAGACCCTGTTGCAGGCGCATCCCGACGTGAACGTTGTCTACGCCCACAATGACGAAATGGCGATCGGCGCGATCCAGGCTCTGGAACTGGCCGGCCGCAAGCCTGGTGAGGACGTGACTATAGTTTCGATCGACGGGACACGCGATGCGCTTCAGGCTATCATCGATGGCAAGATGGGCGTCACAGTAGAAAGCTCGCCCTTCTTCGGTCCTCTGGCTTGTGAAGTCATGAAGAAATACGCAGCAGGCGAGACGATCCCGGAATGGGTGAAAGTCGAAGATCGGATCTTTACCAAGGATAATGCGGCCGATCACATCGACGAAGCCTATTGATTCTCCCTGGTGGGTGGTGCTGGCCTGCGGTCGGCGCCGCCTGCAAGCAATCGGAGGAAGACATCTCATGAATGCGCTCGTCTCGATGTCGGGAATTGAAAAGTCCTTTGCCGGTGTACCGGCACTGAGCCAGGCCAGTCTGGAGATCGCACCTGGCGAGGTTCATGCGCTGATTGGCCAGAACGGTGCCGGCAAATCGACGATGATCAAAGTTCTGACCGGAGTTTACGATCGGGATGCCGGGGACGTCCATTTGGCGCGTGGGCCTAGCCGCATTTCCACCCCGCGGGAAGCGCAGGAATCTGGAATTGCCACGATCTATCAAGAGCTCAACCTGGTGCCGCTGCGGTCAGTGACCGAGAACATCATCATGGGTTACGAGCCCAAGCGCCTCGGCTTTCTGGTTGACTGGCGCGAGGGCAACAGGCGCGCACGCGAGGTTCTTGGGCGTTTTGGCATAGATATCGACGTGACCGAGCCACTGGGAAACTTCTCGACAGCGATCCAGCAGCTGGTTGCGATCGCGCGGGCCGTTTCGCTGGACGCAAAGCTGGTCATCATGGACGAACCCACATCGTCGCTGGATGCCAGTGAGGTAGAGGTTTTGTTCGGTGTGGTGCGCGAGTTGAAAAAACAGGGCGTGTCCGTTCTCTATGTCTCGCATTTCCTCGATGAGCTGTTCCAGATCTGCGATCGGGTCACAACGATGCGAGACGGCCGCACCGTCAGCACGCGCAACGTCCAGGACACGACCAAACTGGAAATGATCGCGGACATGCTTGGCCGCAACAAGGACGAGATCGCGGCAGACGGGCTCACCGACTTTGCAGGTGCCAAGGCCAAGAAAGGAGATATCGTTTTGCGGGCTGACTCTGTTTCGACAGGCCCGCGACTGACGCATTTCGACCTCACGCTCCACCGCGGAGAGATCGTTGGGCTGGGCGGGTTGCTGGGCTCTGGTCGGACCGAGGCGGCGCGCGCCTTGTTCGGAGTGGACGGTGCCCGCAGCGGCGCGATCGAGTTGCACGGCGCGGTCGGGCAACCGTCGGGACCGGGTGACGCGATCGCAACCGGGGTTGGTTTTCTAACCGAAGATCGCAAGGCCGAAGGGATCATTCCTGACATGTCCGTGCGCGAGAATATGACGCTAGCCCTGCTGCCGAAACTTGCCAGTCGTGGTCAAATCGACTTTGACCGCGAGCGCGAGATCGTTCATGCCTTCATCGACGATCTGGGCATCAAGGCGGCGCATATGGACCAACCCATTCGTGAGTTGTCCGGCGGCAACCAGCAAAAGGTGCTTCTTGCCCGTTGGCTGGCGACACAGCCCGACATCCTGATACTCGACGAGCCGACCCGAGGCGTGGATGTCGGCGCCAAACGAGAGATCCAATCGTTCATTCGGTCTTATGTCGAGAAGGGGTTTGGCGTTGTCCTCATCAGTTCGGAATTCGAAGAATTGGTGGAAGGCGCCGACCGCATCGTGGTCATGCACGAGGGGCGCTCGGTCAAGGAACTGACCAACCCCGGGATTACCGAGAACATACTGGTGGGCGCGCTTGCGCATCATGAAGAAGGAATTGGTTCATGGACCGCGCAATGAAGTTGCCGCAACGGGTCGCGTCGATGCCCTTCCGCTTTCACGGCGGTATCGCCGCGTTGGTCGCCCTGCTGGTGTTCAACGCGTTTTTCACTCCCAATTTCCTGCAACTGCAGACCCTGTTTGTGAATATCAGCCAGGTTGCCACGATCGCCATCGTGGCCATCGGCATGACGCTGGTAATCGCCACGGGTGGCATCGATCTGTCGGTTGGTGCGGTCATGGCACTGGCGGGGGCGCTGGCCCCGCTGATCTTTCTGTCGGATCTGGGCGCCGCCAATCCGATGCTGGGCGTCACTTTGGCCATTGTCCTGCCGCTGTTCGTCGCGGGGTTATGCGGAGTGTTCAACGGCGTAATGGTTGCCATATTGAACGTGCAGCCCATTGTGGCAACGCTCATTCTCTTCATCTCTGGTCGCGGTATTGCCCAGGTTTTGACGAATGGGAACCTGCAGACATTTTCAAACCCGTCATTCAGTTATCTTGGAACCGGCAAGGTGCTTGGCTTGCCGTTCCAGGGTTGGCTGGCGCTGGCCATTGCCTGTGTTCTGTACTGGGTGATCACTAGAACCACATGGGGCCGCTACTTACTGGCGATTGGTGGCAATGAACGCGCTGCCTATCTGTCGGGTGGTCCCGTACGAAGGGTCAAGATCGGGGCCTATGTCGTCTGCGCGGTGCTTGCGGGGCTGGCCGGTCTGATTGTGGTTGCGATCAACTCGGCCTCGGACGCCGCGCGCAACGGCAATCTGATGGAGCTTGATGCCATCGCAGCCGCGGTTGTTGGCGGAGCTCTTTTGCAAGGCGGGCGGGCGCCGATCTTTGGTGCCATACTGGGTGCTGTCATCATCCAATTGGTCAAATATACACTATTGGCTAACGGGGTAGAAGACGAAGTCGCACTAATCGCCAAAGCCGCCATCATTATCCTGGCCGTTTGGGTCCAACAGTTCCGGAGGGCTTGATTGATGTTGGATGAAACGGCTTTTGACCTGCGAAAGTACCTTCGGCGCAATTCGGCTTCGGTGACGGTGTGGCTCGCACTGCTGGCTTTGATCCTGTTCGGGTTGATGCGCTATGAAAACTTTGGCAGCGCCTACAATTTCTCGTCTTTCCTGAATTACAACGCGATGTTCATCGCGATTGCACTGGGCATGTGTTTCGTGATCATGACCGGCGGGATTGATCTGTCGGTAGGATCCGTTGCGGCCTTTACGTCGGTTGTTGCGGCCTATCTCAGCCCATACGGGATTCAGGTTGCGTTGCCGGGGGCCGTTCTTGCCGGGGTTGGTTTCGGGGCGATCAACGCCTTTTGCATAATCATCCTTCGAATCCCGCCCTTCATCGCCACACTGGCGACCATGTTGGCCGCCAAAGGCGGGGCATTGGTGATTTCGGACGCCCAGACAATTTCGGTCGATTGGGGGTCGAACTTCACCAAACTTGGCATGGGGCAGGCGTTCGGCCTGTTTCCATGGGCTATCGTTATCGTCGCCGGACTGACGCTGACACTTTGGCTAGTGTTGGAAAGAACAACTATCGGGCGGACTGTCTTGGCGATCGGTGGCAGCGAGGATGCCTCGAACCTAATGGGACTGAAGGTCAATCGCGCCAAGGCTTTCGTCTACCTGCTGTCAGGTGGCTGTGCGGGGCTGGCCGGCGTCTTTCTGGCCTCGGGCTTCGGAGCCGGACAACCCCTTGAGGGCATCGGCTGGGAATTGTCGGCCATCGCGTCCGTCGTGGTGGGCGGCACTTTGTTGACGGGTGGGATGGGTTCGATCCCTGCGACGGTGGCAGGTGCGTTGTTGCTGGGGCTGGTCTTCAACGTTCTAAATTTTGAAAACGGTCAGGGCACCATCAGTTTCAGTGCCTATTGGCAGATGGTCATACGTGGAGGCTTTCTATTTGCGGTCATCCTTTTACAGT
>NZ_JBQFXO010000012.1:0-204677 GCF_056540865.1 Ruegeria sp. AL11 | reverse complement strand
GCGCGCCTGCGGCGCGCTGCCGGGCCCAACGCGTTTGACGGCATCTTTGATGCAGGCAAACGGGGCGCGAGGTTTGCTTGTTCCTCTCCAAGACCTCAAAGTTTTTTGAACAAAGCAGACAGTCTGTGGGTTTCCTGATCCAACCCAAAGGGCGCGTTGATCACGAACATTCCAGACCCGACCATCCCATGCCCTTTGCGCGCTGCGGGGAATGTCACCTCGTGTTTCAACACCTTCGGGAAATCCTGAGACGTCAGCGCGTCCACCATCGGCTTTTGACGGGCATCCTTCAGGATCGGGTACCACAAAGCGATCACGCCCACATTCCATTTGCGATGCAGCTTGGCGATTATCCCCGGAAGGCGGTCATATTCCGCCTTCACCTCGTAGCTGGGGTCAATCAACAGCATACCCCGTCTGGGCGTCGGCGGCAGTAGGGACTGCGCCAGCTCATACCCGTCTTGCTTGTAGACGCGCGCATTGCCCCCCGGCACCGCCAGTGACAATGCCGCATATTCCTGCGGATGCAATTCGGCGAGGTGCAGACTGTCCTGCGACCTCAGCAGGCTAGCTGCAATCAGGGGCGATCCGGGGTAGCTGGCCTCTCCAAAACGCGCACGTGTCATCCCGATCGCTTGCGCCAGCGGATGATCATCGCCAAACCATGCGCCACGCTGAACACGCTCAATCCCGGCGGCTGCTTCTCCGGTCTTGCGGGCTTCGTCTGAATCTAGTCTGTAAAGCCCACGTCCCGAATGGGTTTCGACGTAAGTCAGCGGTTTGTCCTTTTGGGTCAGATAGGACAGCGCCCATGCCAATAAAGCGTGCTTTTGCACATCAGCCAGATTCCCGGCGTGGTAAATATGTTGATATGAGAGCATATTGCCTTCTACAGTCCCTGCAAATGAGGCGAAAAGGTGCTGATTGCCGCGGAATCAGCCCTTTTACCGGGCGAGTTGGCACCCTATAAGTCATCCGTCCCGGAACCGTCGAGTCGCGGGCAGTAGAAAAACCGACATACAGGATCAGGGGAAACATGGGGATCTTTGGCAATCTGGGCGGCCTGTTCACAGCGGACATGGCTATCGACCTTGGAACGGCAAACACGCTGGTCTACGTCAAGGGGCGCGGTGTGATCCTGTCTGAACCCTCGGTTGTAGCCTATCACGTCAAGGACGGCGTGAAAAAGGTTCTGGCGGTTGGCGAAGACGCCAAGCTGATGCTGGGTCGGACACCGGGTTCGATTGAAGCCATTCGCCCGATGCGCGAAGGCGTGATTGCCGACTTCGACACCGCCGAGGAAATGATCAAGCACTTCATCCGCAAAGTGCATAAGCGTTCGACCTTCTCGAAGCCAAAGATCATCGTCTGCGTCCCGCATGGCGCGACCCCTGTTGAAAAACGCGCGATCCGCCAGTCGGTTCTGTCCGCAGGCGCGCGCCGCGCTGGCCTGATTGCCGAACCGATTGCAGCGGCAATTGGCGCAGGCATGCCAATCACCGATCCGACCGGAAACATGGTCGTCGATATCGGTGGCGGCACCACCGAGGTTGCGGTTCTGTCGCTGGGGGATATCGTCTACGCCCGCTCGGTCCGCGTGGGTGGAGACCGTATGGACGAGGCGATCATCTCCTACCTGCGTCGTCAGCAGAACCTTCTGGTCGGCGAATCCACCGCTGAACGCATAAAGACCACCATCGGCACCGCGCGCATGCCCGACGATGGCCGCGGCCAGTCGATGCATATCCGTGGTCGCGACCTACTGAACGGAGTGCCAAAAGAAATCGAGATCAGTCAGGCTCAGGTCGCCGAGGCGCTGTCGGAACCCGTCCAGCAGATTTGCGAGGCTGTAATGACCGCGCTGGAGACCACGCCCCCCGATCTGGCCGCAGACATCGTGGATCGTGGCGTGATGCTCACCGGTGGCGGAGCGCTGCTGGGCGATCTGGATCTGGCTCTGCGCGAACAGACAGGTCTGGCCGTGTCGATTGCCGATGAAAGCCTGAATTGTGTGGCTTTGGGCACCGGCAAGGCGCTAGAATACGAAAAACAGCTGCGCCACGCGATTGACTACGAAAGCTAAGGCGCGCACCCTTTAGAAAATAGGGTAAACTCGGCCCGAGCAGCACGGGAAGGTAACCTGTGGCAAAAGACCGATCACAGCGCGACGACTACACGGCCCCACTGAGGCGTTTGCTTCTGGGGATCGTTGTGCTGTGCCTGCTGGGCATCTTCATTGTCTGGCGGATCGACAGCCCTCGGGTTGAACGGTTCCGCGCGCAGGTTGTAGATGCTGTTGTGCCCTCAATGGATTGGGCGATGGTTCCGGTCACCGCAACCGTCAACCTGTTCCGTGATTTCCAAAGCTATCAGAGCCTGAGCGAGCAGAACCGCGAGCTGCGCTCGGAACTGCGGCTGATGCGCGCCTGGAAAGAGGCAGCGTTGCAGCTGGAACAGGAAAACGCGCGGCTACTGGATTTGAACAATGTGCGGCTTGACCCACGCCTGACCTATGTGACCGGCGTGGTGATGGCCGATAGCGGCTCTCCCTTCCGGCAGTCGGTGCTGTTGAATGTTGGGGAACGGGACGGGATCGTCGATGGCTGGGCCACGATGGACGGGATCGGCCTGGTTGGCCGTATCTCGGGTGTTGGGCCGGATACGGCGCGCGTCATTCTGATGACGGACGCCTCAAGCGTCATTCCCGCCACCATCCAGCCCTCGGGCCAGACCGCTTTGATCACGGGCGACAATACCCCTGCCCCTTCGGTCGAGTTTCTGGAAAACCGTGAGCTTGTGCGCCCCGGCGACCGGGTCGTGACCTCGGGCGATGGAGGCGTGTTTCCCGCCGGTCTGCTGATCGGCCAGATCGCCGCCGACCCCGGAGGTCGCCTGCGCGTGCGCCTCTCCGCCGATTTCGAACGGTTGGAGTTCCTGCGCGTTCTTCGCTACAACTCGGCCCCCACGATCCGCGATCCGGGTCAGATCGTCGGCCCCTCACGCCCCGCTGCTTCGTTGTCGTCTGAGGAAGCTGGTGATGGATAAACCGGCCTCTCACAAATGGGCGATGCGCGGTCTTTACGGGGCGCTCGCGGTGTTCGTTCTGTTCCTGCATCTGCTACCGCTGGATACGCAGCCGGATCGCTGGCCTTTTCCGGACTTTCTGATCGTCCTTACTTTTGCTTGGGTGCTCAGGCGGCCGGACTATGTGCCGACCGTTTTGGTCGCTTTGGTCATGTTGCTGGCCGATCTGCTGCTGCAACGCCCTCCGGGCCTATTGGCCGCATTAGTGGTGCTGGGCGCGGCTTACTTGCGGTCTGCGGCACCGGGGATGCGGGATGCGGGCTTTGTAGCTGAATGGATGTCGGTCAGTGCAATCGTTGCTGGCGTCTTTCTGGGCAACCGGGTCATCCTTGCAATCCTGTCTGTTGATCAGGCGGCTTTGTTACCGGTTTTGATCCAGCTTGTGCTGACAATTCTGGCCTATCCCGTCATTGTGCTGCTGTCTCAGAGTGTATTCGGCGTGCGCCGCGTCTCGGCTGCGGATGCCAGTGCTACGGGCGCGCGTGCATGAAACAGCGCAAGATCAAAAGCGAAGGTGTCGCCTACAAACGTCTGCCCCGGCGGGCCCTGCTGCTGGGTGGTCTGCAGGCGGTTTTCATTGGCGGGCTGGCCGCGCGCATGCGGTACATGCAAGTCGACCAAGCGGATGAATATCGCCTTTTGGCCGAAGAAAACCGGATCAATATCCGCCTGATCCCGCCGACACGGGGGCGCATCTATGACCGCAATGGGCAGGTCATCGGGCAGAACTCACCGTCCTACCGCATCGTCATTGTACGCGAGGATGCCGGTGACATCGACAAGGTGATCGCCAAACTGTCGGACCTGATCCCGCTGAACGAGGATGAGATTGAAAGGGCGCGCACGGAAATGCGCCGCTCGGCCCCGTTTCTGCCGGTCACGCTGGTCGATCAGGTGACGTGGGAGGATATCTCGAAAGTCGCGGTGAACGCCCCGGCCCTGCCCGGTGTCACGCCTGAGGTCGGCCAGACCCGACAATACCCGCGCTACGAGGATTTCGCCCATATCGTCGGCTATGTCGGCCCGGTCAGCGACTATGACCTCAGCCAAATCGAAGACCCAGAGCCGGTGCTGCGAATCCCCCGGTTCCAGATCGGAAAGGTCGGCTTGGAAGCCAAGCAAGAGATCGACCTGCGCGGCAAGGCAGGCTCCAAGCGGGTCGAGGTGAACGCCACCGGCCGCGTCATGCGCGAATTGGACCGGCAGGAAGGCCAACCGGGTGCTGATCTGCAACTCTCGGTCGACGCGGACCTACAGCAATACGCTCAAGCACGGCTTGCCGGAGAAAGCGCCGCCGCCGTTGTCATTGATTGCGAAACCGGCGATCTGCGGGCAATGGCCTCGGCCCCCAGTTTCGATCCAAACCTGTTCGTGCGCGGTATCTCGGTCGCGGACTATCAGATCCTGACGCAGGACAAATACCGCCCACTGGCCAACAAGACGGTTCAGGGCACATACCCGCCCGGATCGACCTTCAAAATGGTCACCGCCTTGGCCGCGCTTGAGGCCGGTGTCGTTGGCCCCGGCAACACCGTGTACTGCCCCGGCCACCTCAAGGTCGGCAGTCGCCGCTTCCACTGCTGGAAGCGCGGGGGACACGGTATGGTGGACCTCAATACATCGCTCAAGCGCAGCTGCGATGTCTACTACTACGACGTGGCGATCAAGGTCGGCATCGACAAAATCTCAGAGATGGCGCGGACCCTCGGGCTGGGCATCAAGCACGACATTCCGATGTCCGCCGTACGTGCCGGTCTGGCGCCCAATCAGGAATGGAAGCAACGCACCCATGGCGAGGACTGGCTGATAGGCGATACGGCCAATGCATCGATCGGGCAAGGATTTATGCTGGCCTCACCGATGCAGCTGGCCGTGATGACCGCGCGGATTGCCACGGGGCGGGCCGTGACACCGCGACTGGTCCGCTCGATTGATGGGGTCGAACAGCCAACGGGCGCGGGCGAGCCGCTTGAGATCAGCCCGGCCAATCTGAACTACATCCGCGAGGCGATGTGGTCGGTCTCAAACGACCGGCGCGGCACGGCCTATCGCAGCCGGATCATCGCCGATGACCTCCGCATGGCAGGTAAAACCGGTACCAGCCAGGTACGCAACATCACCAAAGCGGAACGTGCCGCAGGTGTGATCCGCAACGAGGACCTGCCATGGGAGCGGCGCGACCATGCGCTGTTCGTCAGCTTCGCCCCTTACGACAAGCCTAAATACGCCATCGCGGTGGTCGTCGAGCATGGCGGCGGTGGCTCCAAAGCGGCGGCCCCGGTCGCGCGCGACATCATGCTTCAGGCGCTTTACAACGGCACGCCCCCGCTCGAGGCCTACCCGGCCGGAGATCGAGAGCGCATCAAGGAACAGCAAAAACGGCTCGAGGGCGATCGCCGCCCCAAAGCGCGCCCCAGCGAGAAGGACCGCGCATGAGCTATCTTGAATATGCGGTCAAATCCACGCCATCGGGGTTCCGTAAATTCCTGTATATGAACTGGCCGCTGACGCTGTTGCTGATCAGCACAGCCAGTGCCGGGTTCCTGATGCTATACTCGGTGGCGGGTGGCTCTTGGATGCCGTGGGCCGAGCCTCAGATCGAACGTTTCGGGCTGGGCCTGACGGTGATGTTCATCGTCGCGCTGGTGCCGATCTGGTTCTGGCGCAACATGTCGGTACTGGCCTATCTGGCCTCGATCGCCCTGCTGGTGTTTGTGGAGCTGTTCGGAACCATCGGCATGGGCGCACAGCGCTGGATCGACCTTGGTTTCATGCGTTTGCAGCCGTCCGAGGTAATGAAAGTCGCGCTGGTGATGCTGCTGGCGGCCTATTATGACTGGCTGCCCTCGCATAAAACCTCACGCCCACTTTGGGTTTTGATCCCTGTCGTGCTGATCCTGATCCCTACCTTCATGGTGCTGCGGCAGCCGGACCTTGGGACCTCGATCCTGCTGTTGGCAGCGGGCGGAGGGCTGATGTTTCTGGCCGGTGTTCACTGGGCCTATTTCGCCGCCGTGATCGCCGCGGTCGTTGGCCTGATTGCGGCCGTTTTCAACAGCCGAGGGACCGAGTGGCAGTTGCTGAAGGACTACCAGTTCCGCCGGATCGACACGTTTCTCGATCCGTCTACCGACCCTCTGGGCGCGGGCTATCACATCACTCAGTCCAAGATCGCCCTGGGATCGGGAGGATGGAATGGCCGCGGGTTCATGCAGGGCACGCAATCGCGGCTGAACTTCCTGCCTGAAAAACACACCGATTTCATCTTCACCACATTGGCCGAAGAGTTCGGCTTTGTCGGTGGCATCACTTTATTAGTGCTTTACGCACTGATCCTGATCTTCTGCATGGTTACCGCTCTGTCGACCAAAGACAGGTTCTCGTCGCTGGTCACCATGGGGATCGCGCTGAACTTCTTCCTGTTCTTTGCGGTCAACATGTCGATGGTGATGGGGCTGGCCCCAGTTGTCGGGGTGCCTTTGCCCATGGTCAGCTATGGCGGATCGGCCATGCTGGTTTTGATGGCTGCCTTCGGCGTTGTGCAAAGCGCCCATATCCACCGCCCCCGCTGATCGGAAAGCCCCTCCATGCCCGTCAATATCCTGTTCTCCGCACGTCCTGAGCTTTGGCCGGTGTACCAGCCGCTTCTGACCGAAGGGCTGCAAGAGGCAGGCGTCGCGTTCAATCTGGCAACCGAGTTCCCCGAGGATGAGGTGGACTATGTTGTCTACGCCCCAAGCGGTGGGCTGCTGGATTTCACGCCCTACACCCAACTGAAAGCGGTTCTGAGCCTCTGGGCCGGGGTCGAGAAGATCGCAGGGAACAAGACGCTGACCGTGCCACTGGCGCGGATGGTGGATCATGGGCTGACCCAAGGCATGACCGAATGGGTCGTGGGGCATGTGCTGCGCTATCATCTGGGGATGGACCAACACATCAAAGTGCAAGATGGCGTTTGGACGCCCAACGCACCGCCATTGGCGAACGAACGCAAGGTCTGCATTCTGGGCCTTGGCGCATTGGGGCAGGAGGCTGCGCAAGCGCTGTCTGCATTGAACTTTAGCGTCACCGGATGGAGCCGCACTCCCAAAGACGTTCCCGGAGCAACCTCCCTGAGCGGCGAAGACGGGTTGCGAGAGGCTCTGTCAAAGGCCGAGATCGCCGTCTTGTTGCTGCCTGATACACCGGCGACCGAGAACACCCTGAACGCCGAAACCCTTGCGTTGATGCCCAAAGGCGCGCGGATCATCAATCCGGGACGTGGACCTCTGATCGACGATGACGCGCTATTGCAGGCGTTGAACACAGGCCAGATCGGACATGCCACGCTGGATGTGTTCCGGGTTGAACCTCTGCCCGCCGATCACCCTTACTGGGCGCATCCAAACGTGACGGTGACGCCGCATATCGCCTCGGAAACAAGGCCCGTGACGGCGGCGCAGGTGATTGTCGAAAACATCCGGCGCGGGGAAGCTGGCGAGCCGTTTGTGCATCTGGTGGATCGCCAGCTGGGATATTGATCCCCCCTAGGACCGTGGGAGAAGGGTTACGCCGCGATCAGGCCGCGCCCTTTCAGCAAAGCTTCGACACCCGGCATCCGGCCCCGGAAGGCCAGATACAGCTCCTCAGCATCGCGCGAGCCTCCGGTGGACAGGATGTTGTCTTCCAGAGCTTTGGCGCGTTCTGGATCAAAGGCCCCTCCGGCCTCTTCAAAGGCCTCGAATACGTCGGCATCCATCACTTCGGACCACATGTAGCTGTAGTAGCCCGAGCTATAGCCATCGCCCGCGAAAACATGCGCGAAATGCGGGGTCGCGTGGCGCATGCCGATGGCTGCGGGCATTCCGATGCCGTCCAGAACCTCGGCCTGTTTCGCCATCGGGTTCGCCGGGGCCGCGCCTTCATGGAAAGCCAAGTCAACCAAGGCCGAGGCGACATATTCCACCGTCTGGAACCCCTGATCGAAATTCGCAGCTTTCAGCACTTTCTCGAGCATTTCTTGCGGCATTGCCTCGCCGGTGTCCGCGTGGGTGGCAAACTCGGCCAGAACCTCGGGGACCTCCAACCAATGTTCGTAAAGCTGGCTTGGCAGTTCGACAAAGTCGCGCGCCACGGACGTGCCCGAGATGCTTTCATAGGTCACATTCGAAAGCATCTGATGCAGGGCATGCCCGAACTCATGGAACAGTGTGCGCGCGTCGTCATAGGACAACAGCGCCGGATCGCCTTTGGCGAAGTTGCACACGTTGATCACGACCGGAGCCTGCTCCTTGGGGAATTTCGCCTGCCCCCGCATCGCGCTGCACCACGCGCCCGACCGTTTGGACCCGCGCGCGAAATAGTCACCAATGAAGACTGCGACGTGCTTGCCGTCTCGCGTCACCTCCCACGCCCGGCAATCCGGGTGGTAGAGCGGCACGTCCAGCGGTTTGAACTCCAACCCGAACAGACGGTTGGCGCAGGCGAACGAGGCCTCGATCATCCGGTCCAGTTGCAGGTAGGGCTTCAGTGCGGCCTCATCCAGATCATGCTCAGCCTTGCGGCGTTTCTCGGCGTAGTAGCGCCAATCCCACGCCGCCAGAGGGCCGTTCACGCCATCCTCCTGCATCATCGCCGTCAGAACTTCGGCATCTGCGTCGGCGCGCGCCTTCGCAGGCTCCCACACTTGCATCAGCAGGTCGCGGACGCGGTCGGGCGAGCGGGCCATTTCGGTTTCCAGCTTGTAGTCGGCAAAGCTGTCATAGCCCAACAGCTTGGCGCGTTCCTCGCGCAGGCTAAGGATTTCGGCTGCGATGTCGCGGTTGTCAGTCTCACCACCATTCGCCCCGCGCGCGGTCCAGGCGCGATAGGCTTTTTCCCGCAGGTCACGACGAGGGGAGAACTGCAGGAACGGCACAATGATCGACCGCGACAGGGTGACTACGGGACCAGCGGCGCCCTTTTCCTGACCCGCCGCGCGTGCGGCATCCACAGCGAAATCCGGCAGGCCCTGCAGGTCATCCTCGGACAGGTCCATGAACCAGTCACGCTCATCCGCCAGCAGGTTTTGGGTGAAAGAGGTTCCCAGTGACGCCAGCCGCGCCTTGATCTCTTGCATCCGGGCGTCCTGCTCGCCCTCCAACGCAGCACCAGCCCGGACAAAACCGCGATGAGACAGCATCAACACGCGGGCCTGTTCGTCGCTCAGACCCAGATCATCACGTCGCGCCCACAAGTCGGCCACGCGTTTGAACAGCGCCTTGTTCGAGGATATCCCCGAAAAATGCGCCGCCAGCTTTGGCGAGAATTCTCGCTGCAATTCCTCGCGTTTCGGATTGCTGTCCGCGCCCGCAACTGTGAAGAAAACTGACAGAACTCTGTCCAGTTGCTCACCCGCCGCCTCAAGCGCTTCGATCGTGTTGGCGAAACTCGGGGCTTCGGCGTTTGTAGCGATCGCGTCGATCTGCGCGTTATGCGCCTGCAGCGCCTCATCCAGAGCAGGGGCGAAATCATCATCCGAAATCTTGGCAAAAGGGGCGAGTTCGAACGGAGTGGTCCAGTCGGACAGGATCGGGTTGGTCATTCAGATCTCCTTTGCCCACAACCTAGGAAGGGCCGGTTAGATGATCCAGAGCAACACGGCGTTTATTCACCACCGGCGTCGCAAATCGGGCAGTCAGAGCGCTTGGACAGAGTGATCTTGCGGCTTTCCCCATAAAGCGCGTCGTAGATAAGCATCTCGCCGCGCAGCGCTTGGCCGGCCCCGGTGATCACCTTGATCGCCTCAACCGCCATCATGGACCCAACCACTCCCGGCAAGGGGCCGATCACGCCTGCCTCGGAACAGGACGGGGCCAGACCGGCTGCGGGGGCTTCGGGGAAAATACACTGGTAGCAGGGGGCACCCATGGCCGGGTCGAAGACGCTCAGCTGCCCTTCCCATTGCGACAGTGCGCCCGAGATCAGCGGTTTGCCCAGTGCAACGGCTGTTCGGTTGGCCAGATAGCGGGTTTCGAAATTGTCTGTGCCATCCAGGATCAGGTCGAAGTCGCCCAACAGGTCATTCGCGATATCATCGCTCAGACGCCGATTGTAGGGCAGGACGGTGACGTTGGGGTTCTGAGCCTCCATCGCCTGCTGGGCCGAGAACACTTTGGGCATTCCGATATCGGCATCCCGGTGGATGACTTGACGCTGGAGATTGGCGTTTTCGACTACGTCGTCGTCGATCACCCCGATCGTGCCAACACCTGCTGCCGCCAGATACTGCAAGGCCGGTGCGCCAAGCCCGCCTGCCCCAATCACCAGCACGCGCGCCTTTTTCAAGCGTTTCTGCCCCGGCCCGCCCAGTTCACGCAGAACGATGTGGCGGGCATAGCGGTCCAGCTCTGTCTCAGTGAACCGGTCCGAGGGTTTGGCCTCAGTCTTGTCCGCTTCGGGCTGCGCCCGATTTCGCAGCGCTTTCAGCCCCTTGCCATAGACCATGACCAGAGCAGCCGCCCCGGCCAGCATCAGCCACAACGCCGCCGATCCTCCGGTTGCTTCGCGCAGAGGATGACCACTCGGCAAAACCAAATGCGACAGGATCACCCCGGCCATAAGCACACTGACCGAGGTCACACGCGCCGTCCGGGACACGCCCGCTATATAGCCGACGCCCCACAGACCCGCGGCAAGGACCAGAACCAGCAGCATCAGCCGCGACCGGTTGAGCCGAACCCGCCCGACCCACGCGCGGTATCGCCAAGGGTTTCGGTCAGCTCGAACGTGGCCTGCACGACAGGCGCAACGATAAGCTGCGCGATCCGTTCTCCGTGGGTGACCTCGAACCGGTCTTGCCCTGCGTTCATCACGATCACACCCAGCGGGCCGCGATAGTCGCTGTCGATGGTCCCCGGCGTATTGGGCAGGGTGATGCCGTGCTTCAATGCCAACCCGGAGCGCGGGCGGACCTGCACCTCATACCCCGCCGGGATTTCGATTCGCAGGCCGGTGGGAACAAGGGCGCGCTGCCCCGGCTCCAGAAAGATCGACGCGCCATCGGGCAGGTTGGCGCGCACATCAGCCCCGGCCGCGCCTGAGGTCTCATATGAAGGCAGGGGAACGGCGGCATCTGCCCCCTCTTCCCGGATCACGCGGATAGCTACCATCTGTATTCCTTCTGTCTTATCCGGCCAGCGCGTGGGCGATCTTTTGTGCCAGACGCGCGGCGACCATGTCTTTGCCCATGCGCGGCCAGCTCTCGGCCCCTTGTTCCGAGATCAGGACGACTGCATTTTCCGAACCACCCATGATGCCGGTTGCCGGACTGACGTCATTTGCCACGATCCAGTCGCATCCCTTGCGGGCGCGCTTTGCAGTCGCGTTGTCGATCACATCGTCGGTTTCCGCTGCAAAGCCCACAACCAGATCAGGGCGACCCGCACCCATCTGCGAGACGCGTTTCAGGATGTCGGGATTCTCGGCGAACTCCAGAGAGGGCAGGCCATCGCGGCTTTTCTTCAATTTGCGATCCGAGGCGGTGGCCACTTTCCAGTCGGCGACTGCGGCGGCAAACACACCTGCATTCACAGGGAGCGCCGCATCCACCGCGTCAGACATCTGCTGTGCTGTCTCAACCTGCACGACCTGCACGCCTTGGGGCGGTTGAACGTCGGCAGGGCCAGTGACAAAAACCACCTCGGCCCCGAGCGCCGCCAAGGCGCGGGCAACGGCAGTTCCCTGCGCCCCGGATGAGCGGTTGGCGATGTAGCGCACCGGATCAATCGGTTCATGTGTCGGGCCGGAGGTCACAAGGATGCGTTTACCCTTCAACGGCCCGTCGGCCAGTTGCGCCTCAACGGCAGCAACGATTTCTAGAGGTTCGGACATCCGGCCCGGACCATATTCGCCACATGCCATGTCGCCCTCGTTGGGTCCTACAAAGCGGATGCCGTCCTGCTGCAATTGTTTCAGATTTCGCTGGGTCGCGGGGTGGTCCCACATGCGCACATTCATGGCGGGCGCGCACAGAACCGGCGTGTCCGTGGCCATCAGCAGGGTCGAAGCCAGATCGTTGGCCAATCCTGCCGCCATCTTGCCCATCATATCTGCGGTAGCTGGGGCAACCACGATCAGGTCAGCCGAGCGCGACAGTTGAATATGCCCCATCTCGGCTTCGTCCGTCAGGTCGAAGAGGTCGCGATAGGCTTTCTGGCCTGCAAGTGCGGAGACCGACAGCGGCGTCACGAACTCCTCGGCGGCGCGGGTCAGCACCGGCGTGACTGCAGCCCCACGCTCTTGCAGCCGTCGGATCAGGTCGAGCGACTTATAGGCCGCAATGCCACCGCCGATGATCAGCAGAATGCGTTTGGATGACAGCATGTTTAGCCCTTCCCGTCCCGGTCGGTCCTGACATTAGGCAAGGCCACCGGGTAGTTCCAGCGGTTAATTCTGCATCTCAAACGCTTTGCAAGGGTCTTCACGCTCGATTTCCGGGCTGTCGATCACCGCATCAAAACTCCCGTCGATCACTCCCCCTTCGGACTGACCCAGAACAAAGACCTTCAGCCCTGGCTTCAGGCGCGACAGAAAGGTCGGGATACCCCGGTCGGTCCTAGCATGGCCATTGCCGGTGATCACGGCAATCGGACCACCGGTTTCCTCCTCCGCGCGCAGGATTGCGCGGGTCAGTACAGCGTCACGCAGGCGTTGGATCGAGACCATCTGAGGCAACATCTCAACGGGCAGGGCATCGCAATGGGCAGCCAGTTGATCTGCCTCGCGCGCGGCTTGATCTTCTGGCGACAGCGGAACAGTCAGGCCATAGCGCGCGGCGTCTGCACCAAGGGCAGTGGCGGCACCCTTTTCCATAGCGGCGCGCGCGGCTGTGCGTGGAACCATGGCGCCATAGACCGGCGCGTCCGACGCCTGAAAGACTGGGTAGTACATGCTCAAAGGAGGCCAACCCGATTCCGCCCAGCGCAGGATCCGTGACAATTCTTCAGGGTTGGAAGCGGCGGTCTGCGCCAGACGCTGCGCGCCTTCTTCGGTTACCATTTCCCACACCACAGCCGACGGAGAAATCGCTCCCAATGCCTCGGTCTGCACAAGGTGGTGACGCGGATTGTCGTGGATTTCACCAAGGATCACCACATCTGCGTCCTGCATGGCTGCCAGGACATCATCGGGGATCAACTCACCGGCTTGGACCGGGCGCAAAGCGCTGACTGTAAACGCCAGCGCACACAACAGAATCGCAAATCTTGTCATGCGATGAAGTGTTGCACCTCACGCGATTGGGCTTCAAGGTTCTTGCGCATCTTGGTGAAGGCTGCAGCCTCGAGCTGGCGTACACGTTCCTTCGATAGACCCAGCTCATTCCCCAAGCTTTCAAGGGTTCGGGCCGGTTCGCGCAGCTTGCGTTCACGCACGATAAATCTTTCGCGGTCATTGAGGGATTGCATCGCCATCAGCAACCATTCGCGCAACTGTTCAGTGTCGTGGCGATGTTCAACCGCCTCGGCGGCCTGCTCACGATCATCTTCCAGCGCATCAATCCACTCACGCCCATCTTCATCCGCTGACTGCACCGCGTTGAGCGAAAAATCCGAGCCGGACAGACGCCCCTCCATCATCTCGACATCGCGCAAGGGGACGCCGATTTCCGTTGCAATCATCTGGTGTAGCTGATGCCGATCCAGCTCCTGCCCCTCGGTGGCGGCTTCACGTTCCAACCGTGCCTGAACGCGGCGCATGTTGAAGAACAGAGATTTCTGGGATGAGGTCGAACCGGTCCGCACCATCGACCAGTTACGCATCACGTAATCCTGGATGCTGGCTTTGATCCACCACACCGCATAGGTCGAAAACCGCACACCGCGATCAGGGTCAAACTTGTCTGCGGCTTTCATCAACCCAAGACCGGCCTCTTGGATCAGGTCGTTCATCGGAGCGCCGTAGCGCTTGAACTTGGCCGCCATCGAAATAGCTAGACGCATGTAGGCGGTGATCAGTCGGTGCAGTGCTTGTTCGTCGCGGTTGTCACGCCACGCATAGGCCAGTTGCAATTCGGTTTCCGCGTCCAGCAGTTCGGCCTTCATCGCTTTGCGGGACATCGAGAAATCGGATGCGTTGTCCAGTGCCATGAAACTCTCCCTTTTTGCAGGCATCAGCCGGGCTTGCCTTGCCGACTTAGGGTCGATACGCAGATCATCACCAAGTGGATCACCAGAAAGGTAAGAATTGTGACTGCCAATTTAACCTTTGTGCTGGGAGGAGCCGCATCGGGAAAGTCGGCCTATGCTGAACAACTGGTTGTATCCTCAGGGAAAAACCGGGTTTACCTTGCGACATCACAAGTGTTTGATAGCGAGATGCGGCAAAAGATCGATCGCCACATCGAACAACGCGGGTCCGGCTGGGAAACCATCGAGGCACCGATGGACGTTGTCCCGGTTTTGGCAGAACTGAGCGCAGATCACGTTTGCCTGATTGATTGCGCGACGATGTGGCTGACCAATCACCTGCTGGCCGAGAACGATCTGGATCAGGCCCAGACCCAACTGCTGAGCGCCCTGCGCAGCTGCCCGGCGCAGCTTGTAATTGTCTCGAATGAGGTTGGTCACGGCATCGTGCCCGAAAACGCTCTCGCCCGCCGGTTCCGTGAGGCACAGGGCCGGCTGAACATCGCGCTAGCAGCACAGGCCGACCTGGTGGTTCAGGTCATCGCGGGGCTGCCGATGGTCTTGAAGGGACAATTGCCATGACGCGTCTGCATCTGGTTCGCCACGGCCCCACCCATGCCAAAACGATGGTCGGCTGGTCCGATCTGCCTGCCGATCTGAGCGATCAGGCCGCGCTGCAGCGGTTGCATGATCACATCCCAGCGGATGCGGTTGTCGTCTCATCCGACCTGTCGCGCGCGGCGGATACGGCAACGGCGATCCAAGGCCGGCGCCTGCGCCTGCCCCACCACCCTGACCTGCGCGAGATCAACTTCGGCACATGGGAGCTGCGCGGTTTCGCCGAGATCGAAGCCGAAGACCCCGAGCTTGCCTTTGCCTATTGGGACAATCCCGGCGAAGTGCGCCCTCCGAACGGCGAAAGCTGGAACGATGTCCGCGCGCGAGTCGACAAAACCGTCGATGCGCTGATGGCCGCACATGAGGGCGCAGATCTCGTCATTGTCGCCCATTTCGGAGTGATCCTGACGCAAGTACAGCGCGCTTTGAATATTGAGGCGCAACAGGCTTTCTCACACCGGATCGACAACCTGTCGGTCACCCAGATCGCCTATAACGCGGGCGAATGGACCGTCGGCGCCATCAATCATCTTCCGTGATCCGGCAGGTCACAAATCACTGATTTACGAGCGCTTCCGGCTGAGACATCCTTTGATCATGACCTATGATCTCTTTATCGGTGACCGCCTGTTTTCCAGCTGGTCCATGCGCGGCTGGTTGATGCTCGAGAAGTTCAGCCTGCCCTATCGCAGCCACTTGGTTGGCCTCTATTCCGGCACCATGGCCACGGATATGGAACCCCTTGCTCCGGCCCGTCTGGTTCCCGCTCTGCGTCTGCCCGATGGTGCGGTTGTGGGCGAAAGCCTCGCGATGGCCGAGACATTGGCTGAACGGCACCCCGAAGCTGGCCTTTGGCCTTCAGACCCCGCCGCGCGCGCAACGGCCCGTTGGCTGTGCGCCGAAATGGTCGCGGGTTTTACCGCACTGCGCGGGGAATGCCCGATGCAGTTGGCGCATGTTTGGAAGGGTTTTCAGCCATCAGCGGACACTTTGAAAGACCTCGCCCGGATTGAGACGCTTTGGGCGCATGCCCGAGCGATCTCGGGCGCGTCAGAAGGGCCGTTATTCGGAGCATACTCGCTGGCCGATGTCTTCTACACCCCTGTCGCGGCGCGGATCATTGGATATGATCTGCCAATCTCAACCGAAAATCGCAGCTATTGCCTAAGCTTGCTGTCAGATACATCGGTCCGACAATGGCGCGCGATGGGGCTGACGGTTCAATACAATCCGTATCCCTACCCAGAATATTCCCCTTCGGCCCACTGGCCTGTTGGAGAACCGTCCGAGGCACGACCCGCCGAAGAAGGCCCTTCAGTCAACGCGCACTGTCCGTATTCCGGCGACCCGGTTACCGATTTCCTCGACCTCGACGGCCAGCGCTGGGGGTTCTGCAACACGTTCTGCCGCGACAAAACAGTCGCAGATCCGGACGCCTGGCCCAAATTTACTGCGATGCGCGCAGCCGTTAACCATTCCTAAACCACCGCCATGGCAGCAACGTCCTTTTAACCAAGAACAGGATTGCCATGGTTGCCCGCGCTCATACGGTTGCGTTTCAAGGGGTTGATGCCCGCCCGGTCGAGGTGCAATGCGCCGTCTCTCCGGGCCTGCCCGCCTTTTCTATCGTCGGCCTGCCGGACAAAGCAGTGTCCGAGGCCCGAGATCGGGTGCGCAGCGCACTTGGCGCCATGGCCATCGCCTTGCCGTCAAAACGCATCACCATCAACCTATCCCCCGCCGACCTGCCCAAAGAGGGCAGCCATTTCGACCTTCCTATCGCCGTCGCCCTCCTGTCAGCTTTAGAGATCATCCCGGCAGACGCGGCCGAGGGCACTGTTGCGTTGGGCGAATTATCCTTGGACGGGTCGCTGGTTCCGGTCGTGGGCGCTTTGCCCGCCGCGATGACGGCGGCGGCCGAGGATCGCGCCCTGCTCTGCCCCCGCGCCTCAAGCGCCGAGGCTGCATGGGTGGACGCCACTCAGGTCATCGGAGCCGGTTCGCTGGGCGACGTGGTGCGCCATTTCTCGGGCCAGGCCCCACTGGCTGCGGCCACACCGGGCGAAGTCAGCCTGTCCTCCAACACCCGCGACCTGCGCGACGTCAAAGGACAGGAACGCGCCAAACGCGCACTTGAGATCGCTGCGGCGGGACGGCACCACCTGATCATGATCGGCACGCCGGGCTCGGGCAAATCCATGCTCGCCGCGCGCCTGCCCAGCATACTGCCACCTTTGACCCCGGTGGAGGCGCTGGAAACATCGATGATCCAGTCCCTCTGTGGGTTATTGGACGAAGGCGGCATTAACCGGACGCGGCCCTTTCGCGAACCGCATCACACCGCCTCGATTGCGGCGATTGTCGGCGGCGGACGCGGTGCAAAACCCGGAGAAATCTCTCTGGCCCATAACGGGGTGTTGTTCATGGACGAGTTCCCCGAATTCCCTCGCACCGTTTTGGAAACCCTGCGCCAACCGATTGAGACTGGAGAGGTCATGGTCGCCCGCGCCAACGCCCATGTGAAGTACCCCTGCCGTTTCATGCTGGTCGCGGCAGCCAACCCGTGCAAATGCGGGTACTTGACCGACCCGTCCCGCGCTTGCTCCCGCGCACCGGGCTGTGGCGAAGACTACCTGAACCGCATCTCCGGCCCTTTGATGGACAGGTTCGATATGCGCATCGAAGTGCCTCCGGTAGCGTTTACCGACCTTGATCTGCCGCCGGCTGGCGACAGTTCGGCCACCGTGGCCGCGCGTGTGGAGCTGGCCCGCGCCGTTCAGGCTGCTCGGTTTGAAGGTCACGAGGGCGTACGCCAAAACGCTGATATCGAAGTTAAATTGCTGGAAGAGGTCGCCGCCCCAGATGCCGAGGGCAAAGAGCTTCTGCTCAAGGCCGCTGACCGGTTCGGCCTGTCAGCTCGCGCCTTTCACCGCATCCTACGGGTCGCACGTACCATAGCCGATCTGGATGGCTCCCCCGATATCCGCCGACCACACGTGGCCGAAGCGCTGAGTTTTCGGATCAGCGCACGGGTGATGGCTTAAATGTTCGCCCCCAGTATGTTGCGAGGCCGATTGGGAAAAAAACGGCGGAACTGATCGTTGCCCGTCGTCCTTGACAAGTCCCGCAGCTTACCGCTTGCGCCATGTTCAAGCGAGGAACTCGACCTTCAGTGCGACCGTGCATTCCAATGAACGGACCGCATCGAACACCTAAGCGCCGCCCAACGCCTGTAGCGCTTAGACTTTCGCCTCGATTGCCTGCCAGATCTTTTCGGCAATGTTCTCTCCGTTGAAACGCTCCAGCTCCTGAATGCCGGTGGGGGAGGTGACGTTGATCTCGGTCAGGTAGTCTCCGATCACGTCGATCCCGACAAAAATCTGGCCTTTTTCCTTAAGTAGAGGGCCTATGGCCGCGCAGATTTCGAGATCCCGCTCGGTCAAACCGATCTTTTCGGGTCGCCCGCCAACATGCATATTGGAACGCGTCTCACCTTCGGCCGGGACGCGGTTGATGGCACCCACCGGCTCTCCATCCACGAGAATCACGCGTTTGTCGCCGTTCTTCACATCTGGCAGGAATTTCTGAACGATCAACGGCTCGCGCGAGAATCCGGTGAACAGCTCATACAGCGAGGTCAGGTTGCGATCATTGGCATCCAACCGGAACACACCAGCCCCTCCATTTCCATAAAGAGGTTTAAGGATGATGTCCTGATGCTTGTCCTTGAAGGCCTTGATGGTCTGCATGTCCCGCGCAATCGTGGTCGGAGGGGTCAATTCGGGGAAATCCAGAACCAGTAGTTTCTCGGGGTAATTGCGTACCCAAAACGGGTCATTGACCACCAAAGTTTGCCCCTTCAACCGATCCAGCAGATGCGTCGAGGTGATGTAATGCATGTCGAACGGCGGGTCCTGACGTAGCCACACCACGTCAAACTCAGCCAGATCAACTTCACGCTCGGGACCGAGGACCGCGGGGTCTCCGGCAACGCGCTGAACCTGCATGTCTTGTCCTCGCGCGGTGATCCGCCCCTCCTGATAGGCCAATTGATCCGGCCCGTAGAAGAACAGCTCATGCCCGCGGGCCTGTGCCTCTTCCGCGAGGCGGAAAGAGCTGTCGGCGTTGATATCCACGGCCCCGATCGGGTCCATTTGAAAGGCGATTTTCATGGCATGTCCCTCAACTTCACGCCAGATACATGGCGCAGCAGGCCGAGGGGTTCAATGGGGCTTAGACCGGTCCGAAGGCGTTTTCGATGATTTGAACAGCGCCCGTGCCATCGACCAGCGCCGCGTCGAACCGAACATTCGTCAATTGCCCGCCGGGTTCATTTTCAAGAAACTGTGCCGCTGATGCGCAGATACGCTGGGTCTGCCGTGGGGTGATCCGAGCCGCAGCCCTGTCGAAACTGGTGCTTTTCTTGACCTCAATGAAAACGAGCCCTTCGTCACCCCGCGCAATCAGGTCAATCTCACCCCCGGCACCGCGCCAGCGTCTGTGAGCGATCGAGAATCCGCGGCGTTCGTAATCGGCTGCAACCCGCAATTCCGCAGATTGCCCCGCATGATAAGATACCGACCCCCGCACCGCACGCTGCGCCATGTCATCCCTTTCCCAGTTTGAGGGCCTGCTGGTAAATGGGGCGTCGGGGCAGATCATACATTTTTGACACCAAATCCGCCGCATCCCGAACCGAATGGGTTTGCAAGGCCTGTTTCAAAGCCTCTTCTACGTCAGATTCGTTAACGCTTGGCGAATGGCTGCGATCCACGAGCAGAACGACCTCACCCTTGGGGGTTTGGTCTTGGTAGGCCTCAGCCAGTTCTTGCAAAGACCCGCGTCGGACTTCTTCGAACTTCTTGGTTAGCTCGCGGCACAAAGCCGCCTGCCGGTCGGCACCCAGGATGTCGGACAGATCTGACAGGCATCCTGCGACGCGCTTGGGTGATTCGTAGAACACCAGTGTTCCGGGAACATCCCGCAGCGCCTCGATTCGGCTGCGACGAGCGCCCGACGCATTCGGCAAAAAACCCGCGAAAAAGAACGCATCCGTTGGCAGGCCCGCCAATGTCAGCGCCGTCAGCACGGCGGACGGGCCCGGTGCGCAAGTGACGGTGTGCCCGGCCTCGGCCGCCTGCCGCCCTAAATCGTAGCCCGGGTCGGCGATTAGCGGCATACCGGCCTCGGACGCATAGGCAACGGATTGCCCTGCGGCCAAAGCATCCATGATCTTGCCGCGTGCGCCCGCTCCGCTGTGGTCGTGATAGGCCTGAATGCGTCGCCCGCCCAAGGGGATACCGTGGATTTCCATCAAGCGACGCAGACTACGGGTGTCTTCTGCGGCGATCATGTCGGCCGAAGCCAGCACATCCAACGCTCTGAGCGTAATATCGCGCGCTGTACCGATCGGAGTGGCAACAAAATACAGGCCAGCAGCCAAACTTATGTTTTGGAAATTCAAAGCTGGACCCTCACAGCGTGACGTTTATTATCGCGGCTCGATAGAACAGCAGCGTCGCAAGCCGCCGGATCAGGGAGTTTTCTTTTAGATGTTTACCGTTTGCAAGTCCGTAAGCAAGTTGGCCAAAACCACGATCGCCCTGACCACCGCCGTTTTTCTGGCCGCATGTGAAACTACTGGCGTCGGCGGAGGCCCCTCGATCAACACCTCGGAACCGGTGCCCGTTGCGCTTCTGGTTCCGCGCGGATCAGGCCAGTCTGGCGACGCAGCGCTGGCGCAAAGCCTTGAAAATGCAGCACGTCTGGCGATGTCGGACCTGCCGAACGTTACGATCGACCTGCGTGTATATGATACGGCAGGCAATGCCGGCACGGCCTCAGGCGTGGCGCAACAGGCTGTGGCGGATGGGGCCAAGATCATCATCGGGCCGGTCTATGCACAAGCCGCCAACGCGGCCGGCCTTGCGGTGCTGAACAACAACGTGAACGTCCTGTCCTTCTCGAACAACACCAGCATCGCGGGTGGAAATGTATTTGTACTGGGGCCAACATTCCAGAACACGGCCAATCGACTGGCCAATTATGGCGGAAGACAGGGCAAGACCGGATCAATCATCGTACACAGCAATGACGCAGCCGGAGAGGCTGGCCGCTCAGCCATTGCCAATGCGCTCGCCAGCAGCAGTATGAACAACGCTGGCAGCGTCGGTTACGATCGGTCGCAGCAGGGCGTGATCAACGCGGTGCCCAATATCAAATCCGCCATGGATTCCACCGGAGCGGACTCGGTCTTCCTGACTGCAACCACCGCAGGGGCGCTGCCTTTGTTCTCGCAGCTTCTGCCCGAAGCGGGGGTTTCGCCGTCAACCTCCCAGTATATCGGTCTGACACGGTGGGACATTCCGGCCCAAACGCTGGAACTGCCCGGTGTTCAAGGCGGTTGGTTTGCCCTACCTGATCCTGCAAAAGCGCAGGTATATCGTCAGCGCTACAATGCGACCTATGGCGAAGCGCCGCATCCGATCAGCGGACTGGCCTATGACGGGATCGCCGCCATCGGAGCGCTTGTAAGCCAGGGCAAATCGAATGCTCTGACCGGGGCTGCGCTGACCCAGAGCGCCGGTTTTCAGGGCGTTGGCGGCATCTTCCGTCTGCGCTCTGATGGTACCAATGAACGGGGTCTGGCGGTTGCCACGATCCAGAACAAACAGGTGGTTGTGATTGACCCTGCCCCTCAAAGCTTCTCAGGGGCCGGTTTCTGACCAGCCTCACCTGACCGCAGTGCCTGAAAACTCACTTATCTGCCCGCCTGAGGATATTTTCGACGGCGCCCACGTTGACGCTCAGCTTGCTGCAGCGTTCGAGGCAGGCACTGACAACTCCGCGCTGCGCGCCGAAACCGTGCGCATTCTGCGTGAGGCGCAAAAGTCCGGGCGCGCTGCCATCGCCGAGGCCTTTGCCGCCCGCCCATTCGACGCGCGCCCTCTGACCCGGTCCTATACCTACCTTACGGATTGTCTGGTCGGCACCGCGATGCGCGTGGCAAGCAAGCATCTGCACCCTCTGGCCACCCCGACGCAGGGAGAACGCATCGCTGTTCTGGCGGTCGGCGGCTATGGGCGCGGTGAGATGGCACCCGCATCAGACGTCGATCTGCTGTTCCTGACGCCCTACAAGATCACCGCCTGGGCCGAGAGCGTGATTGAATCCATGCTCTATATCCTATGGGACCTGCGCCTGAAGGTCGGCCATTCCTCACGCACGATCAAGGATTGCCTGCGTTTGGGGACCGAAGATTTCACTATCCGGACCGCGATGCTGGAACAGCGCTATTTGGCAGGAGACACGCGTTTGGCCAAGGAACTGGACCAACGCCTCAAGGCCGATCTCTTCAAGGGCACCGAGCGCGAGTTCATCGAGGCCAAGCTTCAGGAGCGCGACGAGCGCCACTTGAAACAGGGCCAGCGCTACGTAGTCGAACCCAATGTGAAAGAGGGCAAAGGCGGGCTGCGCGATCTGCAGTCGCTCTACTGGATCGCGAAATACATCTACGGCGTACAAGACGTGGCCGAGCTGGTCCCGCTGGGCCTGTTCACACCGGATGAATTCAAGACCTTTGCCGAGGCCGAAAACTTCCTCTGGGCCGTACGCTCGCACCTGCATCTGGTCACGGGGCGCCCGACCGAGCAGCTGACCTTCGACATGCAGGTCGAGGTTGCGGCGCGTATGGGCTATGAAGACCGGGCCGGGCGGCGGGCCGTCGAAGTGTTCATGCAGCGTTATTTCCGCCATGCTACCAGCGTTGGGGAGTTGACTCGGATCTTCCTGACCAAGCTGGAAGCCCTGCATATGAAAGGCGCCCCGCTGCTGGAGCGGATTTTCCGCCGCCGCCCTCGGGTCAAAGCCGGGTACAGCATGGTTCATGGTCGTCTGGACATTGCCGATCCGGATACATTCCTGACCGACAAGCTGAACATGTTGCGCCTGTTCGAGGAAGGCCTGCGCACGGGCATGCTGATTCACCCTGACGCAATGCGGCTGGTCACGGCCAATCTGCACCTGATCGACGACGATATGCGCAACGACAAAGAAGCCCAGCGTATCTTCCTCGACCTGATGCTGAAACACGGCAATCCGGAACGCGCCCTGCGCCGGATGAACGAACTTGGGGTTCTATCAGCCTTCATACCCGAGTTCGAACCCATCGTAGCAATGATGCAGTTCAATATGTATCACAGCTACACGGTGGACGAGCATATCATCCAGTGCATCGTCAACCTCGCCCAGATCGAACGCGGAGAGCTGGTTGAATCGCTGCCACTGGCGTCCTCGATCCTTGAAGGGGGCGTAAACCGCAAGGTCCTCTATGTTGCGCTGCTGTTGCACGATATCGCCAAGGGCCGGCCTGAAGATCACTCGATCCTCGGGGCACAAATCGCGCGGAAAGTGGCACCCAGGCTGGGGCTAAACAAATCCGACGCCGAAACCGTCGAATGGCTCGTGCGCTATCACCTGCTGATGTCGGACATGGCGCAGAAACGCGATATCTCGGACCCTCGGACCGTACGGGATTTTGCCAAGGCTGTGCAAACGGTCAAACGGCTGGATCTGCTGACCGTGCTGACCGTCTGTGACATTCGCGGTGTCGGGCCCAATACGTGGAACAACTGGAAAGCAACGTTGCTGCGCGCGCTGCATGCGGAAACCAAACGTGCCTTGGAAACGGGCATGGAGGATCTGAACCGTGCCAATCGCGGGGCCGAGGCCAAGAAACTTCTGCGCGCAGAACTGGCCGAATGGTCCAAGGCCGATCTGAAGACGGAAACCGGGCGGCACTATGCTCCGTACTGGCAGGGCCTGAACGTCTCGACCCATGTGGAATTTGCCGAGATGCTACGGGCGCTGGAACACAGCGGCGATCCCGGCGCGATGGAAATCCGCCTGCACCCGGACGAGGATCGAGACGCCACCCGCGCCTGCTTTGCCATGGGTGATCACCCCGGTATCTTTGCGCGGATCGCGGGGGCCTTGGCCTTGGTCGGTGCCAACGTCGTGGATGCCCGAAGCTACACCACCAAGGATGGCTATGTCACGGATGCGTTCTGGATACAGGATGCCGAAGGCCACCCGTTCGAAGCCAGCCGTCTGCCGCGTCTGACCCAGATGATTCACAAAACGCTGAAAGGCGAGGTCGTGGCCCGCGACGCGCTGAAATCGCGCGACAAGATCAAGAAACGCGAACGCGCTTTCAACGTGCCGACCCATATCACCTTCGACAATGACGGGTCCGAGATCTACACGATCATCGAGGTCGATACCCGCGACCGCCCCGGCTTGCTTTATGACCTGACGCGCACTCTGGCGGCTGCCAATGTCTATATCGCCAACGCCGTGATCGCGACCTATGGCGAGCAGGTGGTGGATACATTCTACGTCAAGGACATGTTCGGGCTGAAATACCACTCGGAAAGCAAACAGCGCGGGCTTGAGACCAAACTACGCAAAGCCATTACCGAGGGCGCCGAGCGCGCGGCCTCATGAAACAGATCCGGCTGTTTTCCGGCTTTTTCACGGTCGGTTTCTGGACGTTGGCCAGCCGCATTCTGGGCTTTCTGCGTGAAATCCTGCTGACCGCGTTCATCGGCCCCGGCCCGGTGATGGACGCCTTCGTCGCGGCTTTCCGTCTGCCCAACATGTTCCGCCGCTTCTTTGCCGAAGGCGCATTCAACGCAGCTTTCGTGCCGATGTTTTCCAAGCGGCTAGAGGGCGGAGAGAACGCGCAAGGGTTCGCGCAAGACGCTTTCAACCTGTTGGTCGCCGCGGTATTGGCCCTGGTCGGGTTGGCGATGGTATTCATGCCCGGTCTTGTCTGGTTGACGGCCGAAGGGTTCTACGGCGATGAGCGCTTCGACTTGGCAGTCGACTATGGCTATGTCGTCTTCCCCTACATCCTGTTCATGTCACTGGCGGCGCTGTTTTCGGGCGTTCTGAACGCAACCGGGCGATTTGCGGCGGCCGCTGCAGCGCCTGTTCTTCTGAACATCTTCGCCTGCACCGCCCTGATCGCTGGCGCGATATCCGGGGGCGAGGTCATTCGCTGGCTCATCGCCGTGATCCCTTTGGCAGGTGTGGCACAGTTGGCATTGGTCTGGTTCGCCACCGAACGCGCCGGTATCCGCATACGTTTCGGCCTGCCGCGCCTGACGCCCGAGATGCGGAATATGGTCCGCATCGCCCTGCCCGCCGCCTTGGCCATGGGGGTGACGCAGGTCAATCTGGTCGTAGGGCAACTCGTGGCCTCAAAAACCGAGAAAGCCGTCAGCTGGTTGTTTGCGGCAGATCGTCTGTATCAGCTGCCTCTGGGGGTCGTCGGGATTGCCATCGGAATCGTGCTGCTGCCCGACCTGTCTCGCCGCTTGCGCGCGGATGACAAAGCAGGCGCGCGCAATGCGTTTTCGCGGGCCGGAGAGTTCATGTTGCTGCTCACCCTGCCCTCGACCGTAGCCTTCCTGATCATCCCGAACCCGCTGGTGTCAGTCCTGTTCCAGCGAGGCCAGTTCACCGCCGAAGATACAGCCGCCACAGCCCTGGCCGTTGCGATCTATGGCATCGGCCTACCCGCATTCATGCTGCAGAAGCTGCTGCAACCGCTGTATTTCGCGCGCGAGAACACGCGGTCTCCATTCCACTATGCTTTGGTGGCAATGATCGTCAACGCGGCGCTCGCCTTTGGCCTTTACCCGATTTTCGGATGGATTGCCCCTGCCATCGCGGCCTCTGCCGCTGGCTGGGCCATGGTTGGCCTACTGGCTTTTGGCGCGCGGAATATGGGCGATGAGACTCGGTTCGACGACCGCTTCCGGCGGCGCGCGGGGCGGATCATCTTGGCATCGGTCGGGATGGGGGCGGTGTTGTTTGCCGCCATCCAACTGTTCGGCTGGACGCTTGGTGTGCCCGGGTGGCGATATCTGGCTCTGCTTGCGCTGATCATGGTTGCAGCGGTCAGCTACTTCGCTTTAGGCCACCTTTTGGGGGCATTTAGACTGTCCGAGTTCAAAACGGCCCTGCGCCGGTCTTGATCAATCGCGACGGATGCGGCCTTTGATCCGCGCCCAACTACCCGGCGCCAAAAAGAAGGACAGGCCGAACCCGGTGGCAAAGCCGCCCAGATCGGCCACCCAATCACCTGTGCCGCCAAAGATCAGGCCAAACAGCAGTTGAATGCCCATCAGTACCGCAATCAACTGAAACGCCCGGGCCTGATTGGCCCCGACCAACGAGAGCTTGCGCCACAGCAACCAAGTAAACGCCCCGATCAGCCCATAGACCGGAGGGAACCCTCCGACCAGCGGATAAGACGGGTTCAGAAACAGCGCATAGGCGAGCGCGCCACCAACACCCGACAGCACGAAGATCAGCAACATCGGAAAGCCGCCAAAGACCTCACCCACCATCTTGCCCATGGCCAGCACGAACACGCAGACAAAAACCGCCTGCGTAAAACTGCCCGAAACGAACGGATAGGTCACAAAGCGGATGACATGCTCGAACGGCCAGCGCCCGTTTTGCACCATCCAATCGAAGATATCGGCCGAGAACGCGTAGCTCTGCAGCGCATCCAGCCTCCACCCGACCGCGCCCGGCCCTCCGACTAGACTCCGAGCGCCCAGCGTAAACGCCAGTTCGATCCCCATGATGAACAGAACCAAGGCCACCACGACGGGCGGCAGAGGGTTCACGGCGGGTGTATAATGCTCACTGCTCATTGGGCTGGCCTTTCGCGGCTGTTGACGTCCCTTGGCCTCATGGGTAAGCGACGAGGGCTGATTTTTCCAGACGGGAGTTCCCTTCGATGACCCAGACCCAATTCACGCCGCGCGTGTTTTCCGGCATCCAGCCTTCGGGCGGGCTGACCCTGGGCAACTATCTGGGCGCGATGAAGCGCTTTGTGGATATGCAGGGGCCAGAGTTCGAAACCATCTATTGCATGGTCGACCTGCACGCAATCACCGTCTGGCAGGACCCCGCCGCCTTGTCGCACAACACGCGCGAATTGTGCGCGGGTTATATTGCGGCGGGCATCGACCCAGAACAATCCATCCTGTTCAACCAAAGCCAGGTGCCCGAACACGCGCAATTGGCGTGGATCTTCAACTGCGTTGCCCGAATGGGCTGGATGCAGCGCATGACCCAGTGGAAGGACAAGGCGGGCAAGAACACTCAAAACGCCTCGCTGGGTTTGTTTGCCTATCCGGCGCTGATGGCCGCGGACATTCTGATCTATCACGCAACCCATGTGCCGGTGGGTGAGGACCAGAAACAGCATCTTGAGCTGACGCGCGACATCGCGATCAAATTCAACAACGATTTCGGCGTCGATTTCTTCCCGGTCACCGAACCCGTGATCGAAGGGGCGGCCACGCGGGTCATGAGCCTTCGTGACGGCTCCAAGAAGATGTCCAAATCTGATCCGTCAGACATGAGCCGCATCAACATGACCGACGATGCCGACACGATCGCCAAGAAAATCCGCAAGGCCAAAACCGACCCGGATGCCCTGCCGTCGGAAGTCGACGGTTTGGAAGATCGCCCTGAGGCGCGCAATTTGGTCAATATCTACGCCGCGCTCAGCGACAGCTCGGCCGCGCAAGTGCTGGCCGAGATTGGGGGCAAGCAGTTCGGTGAGTTCAAACCGATGCTCGCGGAACTGGCGGTCGAAAAACTGTCTCCGATCTCGTCCGAGATGGCCCGCCTGATGGGTGAACAATCCGAGATTGACCAGATCCTTGCCCGTGGTGCGGAAAAGGCGCGCGCGATTGCCGCCCCGATCCTGAAGCAAACCTACGAGATTGTGGGCATGGTCGGCGCTGCATCGCGCTGATTGCACTGGACCTTCGCCTGACGCCCTCCTAGGTTTGCCGAAAGCTGAGGGAGGGCGCTATGGCAGTCGGCAAGAATATCCGCACCTATTTCGAAGGCCAATGGCATGAAGGGGACGCACCGATCATGCGGGCGGCAGATCATGGGTCGTGGCTGGGGTCCTCGGTTTTTGATGGCGCGCGCTACTTTGACGGCATGGCCCCTGACCTGCTGGCCCATTGCGCCCGCGTGAACCGATCCGCCGAGGCGCTGATGCTGACCCCGACCGTGACCCCGGAACAGATGGTCGATCTGGTACGCGAAGGGCTGCAAGCCTATGGCCCGGATCAGGCTGTCTATATCCGACCGATGTATTGGGGCATCCACGGAGACGTCACGGCCATCGTGCCCCAGAAAGACAGTACCGGTTTCGCCATCTGTCTTGAAGAGATCCCAATGGCGCCCGAAACGGCCTCGGTTACATTGACAACCACCCGGTTCCGCCGTCCGGTGCTGGAATCCGCCGTGGTGAATGCCAAGGCCGGGTGTCTCTATCCGAACAACGCCCGGATGCTGACTGAGGCGCGCTCCAAAGGGTTCTCGAACGCGCTGGTCGCCGACGCGATGGGGAATGTGGCCGAAACCGCCACCGCCAATATCTTCATGGCCAAAGACGGAGAGGTCTTTACCCCCATGCCCAACGGCACCTTCCTAGCCGGGATTACCCGCGCGCGACACATCAAGAACCTGCGCGCCGATGGTGTCACCGTACATGAGTCCGTCCTCAGCTTTGATGATTTCCATGCGGCGGATGAGGTGTTCATGTCCGGCAACATGAACAAGGTGACGCCCGTGACCGCTCTGGACGACACGCAATATCAGGTTGGCACTATCGCCCGTCGCGCCCGCGCGCTCTACTGGGATTGGGCAGCAAGCGAGCGCTAGGGATTTACCCGAGTTGCCAGCACGTCATCGGTCGGGCATGATCCCAGAAAATCAAGAGGACCCAAATGCGCAAGTTTCTCGTCATTCTGGATGACAGCCGCGAATGCCTGAACGCCATGCGTTTTGCCGCGATGCGGGCCGCGCATACCGGCGGCGGCGTGACAATTCTGTCCGTGATCCCGCCGGATGAATTCAATCACTGGATCGGTGTGGCCGAAACCATGCGCGAAGAGGCCCGCGAGCGCATCCACGCCCATTTCGAAGTCTTCGCCAAATGGATGCGCGACAAGCAGAGCGTTGAGCCTGAACTGGCCATTCGCGAAGGCGATCCGGTGGCGCAGATCATCGAACACGTACAGTCCGACCCGGAGATTGGGGTTCTGGTTCTGGGCGCCGGCACCGACAAGAAAGGGCCGGGTCCGCTGGTGACTCAGCTGACCAAGAACTCGGGCAGCATGCCGATCCCGATCACCATCGTGCCGGGCGATCTGAGTAAGGAAAAACTGGAAGAGATTACCTGAGGCACCATGGCAGCACCCGTTCAGTTCTGGTTCGAATTCGCCTCGACCTATTCTTACCTCAGCGCGATGCGGATCGAGCAACTGGCCGCTGAAAAAGGGGTGCCCATAGATTGGCAGCCCTTTCTTTTGGGGCCCATCTTTGCCGAACAGGGCTGGAATACCTCTCCATTCACGATCTACCCCGCCAAGGGCCGCTACATGTGGCGGGATATGGAGCGTTTATGCGCCGCGCGCGCATTGCCGTTTCAACGCCCTGATCCGTTTCCGCAGAATTCCCTGACCGCTGCGCGTTTGGCCGTCGCCATCGGGGCCCAAGACCAGCGGGCCGCGTTTACCCGTGCCGTCTACATGGCCGAGTTCGGCGAAGGCCGCGATATCTCGGCCGCATCAACATTGACCGATTGCCTTGCAGCCGCAGGTCTGCCCGCCGGTTTTATGAACAAATCGCAAGACCCGCAGGTCAAAGCGGCGCTCTTTGCTCAATCCAGCCGCGCCAAGGATCTGGACCTGTTCGGCGCACCCAGTTTTTTCGTCGGGGATGAGGTTTTCTGGGGCGATGACCGGTTGGTTGACGCGATAAACCACGCCCTGACAATTTAGAACGGTTCCAAATCTTGACTTCCACGGCGGCTGCCCGCATATCAGAAGCAACGAAAACGGAGCTGCCTCATGTTCATTCAGACCGAATCCACCCCGAACCCGGCGACCTTGAAGTTCCTGCCCGGCCAGACGGTGCTTGAGGCAGGCACAGCCGACTTCCCATCCGCAGAAGCGGCCGAAAAATCGCCACTCGCCCAGCGCATCTTTGCGGTCAGCGGCGTGACCGGCGTGTTCTTTGGCAATGACTTTGTCACCGTCACCAAAGCGGATGACGTCGATTGGGACCACATCAAGCCAAGCATCCTCGGCGCGGTGATGGAGCATTACCAATCCGGCCAGCCCGTCATGGGGGCCGAGGCGGCGCCCGCATCCGGCCATGCCGAACATACCGGCGAGGATTCGGAAATCGTCGACCAGATCAAGGATCTGCTGGACAGCCGTGTGCGCCCTGCGGTGGCTCAGGACGGTGGCGACATCACCTTCCACGGCTTTGACCGCGGCGTGGTCTACCTGCACATGCAAGGGGCCTGCGCGGGCTGCCCGTCCTCGACCTTGACCCTGAAAATGGGGATCGAAAACCTGCTGCGCCACTATATCCCCGAAGTGACCGAGGTTCGCCCCGTTGCCGTCTGAACCGACCCTTCTGGCATTTGACACATCGGCCGCGCATTGCGCGGCCGCTTTGTTGCGTGGCTCTGAAATTGTCGTCACGCGGGCCGAGGCCATGTCACGTGGGCAGGCCGAACGCCTGATGCCTCTGCTGGAGGAGGTTCTGTCTGAGGCCGGTCTTGGCTGGAAAGACCTGAACGCCATTGGTGTTGGCGTAGGACCGGGAAACTTCACCGGCATTCGAATCTCAGTCTCAGCGGCACGCGGGCTTGCATTGGGTCTGAACATCCCGGCCGTCGGCGTGTCAGGTTTTGACGCTTTGGCCGAGATCATGCCCGACGGTCACCTGCCCGCGATCTCGGCCCCGCGCGATCAGGTCTATGTGCGGACCTCAGAAGGCTCACGCCTGATGCCTCGGGCCGAGGCCGAGGGGCTTGGCCCCCTCTTCACTGCCACGGATCCAAACGCGCATGTTCAGGCCATCGCCCAAGTCGCGGCGCGCCGATACGGCACGGAAACGGCCCCACCCGCACCGCTTTACATTCGCCCCGCGGATGCGGCCCCTTCTCGCGACCTCCCTCCTGTGCTGCTGGACGAATGACCCCGAACGACATGGCCCTGACCCACGCTGCGGCCTTCACACAGGCGCGCCCGTGGACGGCTGCCGAGTTCGAAGACCTACTGCAAAACCGCTTCACCTATGTTGTCGGAGGCCCCAAGTCCTTTGCCCTATTTCAGGTCATCGCGGGCGAGGCCGAGTTGCTGACCATAGCGACTCACCCCCTGCATCAGCGTCAGGGCTTGGCTGCAACCTGCATGAAAAACTGGCACGCCATTGCTGCTGACCTCGGTGCGGCGCGCGCGATTCTTGACGTGGCGGCTGACAATGGGGCCGCTATCGCGCTCTATGAGCGCTTCGGATACAGCCAATGCGGGAGGCGAAAAGGCTACTATACACGGGATTCCGCCTCAAATTGCGACGCAATCGTGATGGAACGCCCCCTACCGTAGCCCTACATCCCACTTTTTAGACCAAGTGGTCAAAAATCAGTTGACCATGCCTGTTGCATACGGCCTTAATTCCCGTCATCACAACGGTTATGCTCGCTATAGGTGGGTAAACGAGGCTAGTTTAACCTCGAACCGACAAAAACAACGGGAGTACCAAATGACCCTGATGAAATCCTTGATGGGCGCTGCCGCCGCCGTCGCTCTGACCGCTGGTGCCGCACTGGCCGAACCGGCCCTGATCTTTGACCTGGGTGGTAAGTTCGACAAGTCGTTCAACGAAGCCGCACATAACGGCGCACAGCGTTGGGCCAACGAAACCGGCGGCACCTATCGCGAGATCGAGCTTCAGTCCGAAGCACAGCGTGAACAGGCCCTGCGCCGTTTCGCCGAAGCTGGCGCGAACCCGGTGATCACCATGGGCTTCGCCATGGCCGATCCGCTGTCTGCCGTTGCCGGCGACTATCCTGAGACCAAGTTCGTCGCGGTTGACGTCACCTGGCTGGACGCCCCGAACATCCGTCAGATCGGCTTTGCCGAGCACGAAGGCTCGTACCTTGTTGGTATGATGGCTGCAATGGCGTCGGAGTCGGGCACTGTCGGCTTCATCGGCGGCATGGATATCCCGCTGATCCGCCACTTTGGTTGCGGCTATGCGCAAGGCGCCAAGGCCGTGAACCCCGACATCAATGTTGTTGCCAACATGACCGGCACAACACCTGCCGCATGGAACGACCCGGTTAAAGGGTCCGAGCTGACCAAAGCGCAGATCAGCCAAGGCGCCGACGTGATCTATGCGGCCGCAGGCGGCACCGGTGTTGGTGTTCTGCAGACCGCAGCGGATGAAGGCATCCTGTCGATCGGCGTGGACAGCAACCAGAACCACCTGCACCCGGGCAAGGTTCTGACCTCGATGCTCAAGCGCGTGGACGTGGCAGTCTATGACGCGATGAAAGCAGGTGAAGATCTGGAAACCGGCGTATTCGCCATGGGCCTGGCCGAGGACGGCGTTGGTGTTGCCATGGACGAGAACAACAAAGAACTTGTCTCGGTTCGTATGAACGACGCCGTGGACGAAGCACGCAAAGCGATCATCAACGGCGACATCTCCGTTGTCAGCTACTACGAGAACGACAGCTGCCCGGCGCTGCAGTTCTGATATCGCACGGGGCGGGGGGTGACCTCCGCCTCGGTCCCACTCTGCCGCGAACCGCGCGGCCCTTCGGCAACCCAAGGACAAGACATGACAGTCCCCGCCATTGAGCTCAAAGGGATTTCCAAAGCCTTTGGGCCGGTTCAGGCCAATAAAGACATTTCCATCAGCGTCGCCCCCGGCACGATCCATGGGATCATCGGTGAAAACGGTGCGGGCAAATCCACGCTGATGAGCATTCTCTACGGCTTCTACAAAGCCGATAGAGGTGAGATTTGGATCAACGGCACCAAGACCGACATTCCAGACAGTCAGGCGGCCATCGCCTCGGGTATCGGGATGGTGTTCCAGCACTTCAAGCTGGTCGAAAACTTCACCGTTCTTGAAAACATTGTTCTGGGCGCCGAGGATGGCGGGCTGCTGGCCCCGTCTCTGGCCAAAGCCCGGAAAGAGCTGAAAGCGCTGGAAGAAGAGTACGAGCTGTTCGTCGATCCCGACAAGCGCATCGATGAGATCGGCGTGGGCATGCAGCAACGGGTCGAGATCCTCAAGGCGCTGTATCGCAAGGCCGAGATCCTGATCCTTGATGAGCCCACCGGCGTTTTGACCCCGGCCGAGGCCGACCAGCTGTTCCGCATCCTCGACCGTCTTCGGGCCGAAGGGAAGACGATCATCGTGATCACGCATAAGCTGCGCGAGATCATGGAGAACACCGATACCGTTTCGGTCATGCGGCGCGGAGAGATGACGGCCACGGTCAAAACCTCCGAAACCAGCCCGGAGCATCTGGCCGAACTGATGGTGGGCCGCAAGGTCCTGCTACAGGTCGACAAGGTGCCCGCGCAGCCCGGAAAACCCATTCTTGAGGTCCAAGACCTGCGCGTGTTCGATGCCGCAGGTGTTGAACGTGTCAAAGGCATCGACCTGACCGTCCGCGCCGGTGAGATCGTCGGCATCGCAGGCGTCGCGGGCAACGGCCAGTCGGAATTGTTGGAAGTTCTGGGTGGGATGCGCCCCGGTCAGGGCTCGATCAAGCTGAACGGTACGCCCTTGCCCCTCAGCGGGGCCGGGTCTGATGGTCAGGCGCGTCGCGCGCAGCACATCGCGCATGTACCGGAAGACCGTCAGCGCGAAGGTCTGATCATGGATTTCCATGCTTGGGAAAACGTTGCCTTCGGCTATCACCGTGACCCGGCCTACAAGCGCGGCCTGTTCATGGACAACGCCGCCCTTCGCGCGGACACCGAAGCAAAGATCGAGAAATTCGATGTGCGTCCCCCAAACGGCTGGCTGACCGCCAAAAGCTTTTCCGGAGGCAACCAGCAGAAAATCGTCGTCGCGCGCGAGATTGAGCGGAACCCAGACCTGTTGCTGGTTGGCCAACCGACCCGCGGCGTAGACATTGGCGCGATCGAATTCATTCACAAACAGATCGTAGCCCTGCGCGACCAAGGCAAAGCGATCCTGCTGGTCTCGGTCGAGCTGGAGGAGATTTTCTCGCTCTCGGACCGGATCGCCGTGATGTTTGACGGACATATCATGGGTGAGCGTCTACCCCATGAGACAGATGAAAAAGAACTGGGCCTGCTGATGGCCGGTGTTGCGGGAGAGGCCGCGTAAGATGGAAAAAATGCCCAAATGGGCCGACGTCGTGCTGATCCCCATCATCAGCCTGGTGTTGGCCACGATCCTGTCGGCGCTGGTGATCCTCGCCATCGGAGAGAACCCGGTTGAGGCCGTGAACCTGATGGTCACAGGCGCGCTGGGGTCGACCTATGGCTGGGGCTATACGCTCTACTACGCGACCAACTTCATGTTCACTGGGCTCGCGGTGGCCGTGGCTTTTCACGCACGGCTGTTCAACATCGGCGGCGAAGGTCAGGCCATGCTGGGCGGCCTTGGAGTGGCGATGGTGTGTCTCTACATCCCTTGGCCGCATTGGAGCATCGCTCTGATCGCTGCAGGACTGGGGGCCGCTGTATTTGGCGCAGCATGGGCCGCAATCCCGGCTTACCTGCAAGCCAAACGTGGCAGCCACATCGTGATCACCACGATCATGTTCAACTTTATCGCAGCCGCCTTCCTGAACTACATGCTGGTAAATGTCATGCGCCCGCAAGGCTCGCAGGACCCGGCAACAGCGCGCTTCCCCGAGGCAGTACACCTGCCGACCTTCCAATCCATGTTCTCAACCGCTGAGAACGTGATGTTCCGCGGCGCACCGGCCAATATTTCGTTCTTCGTGGCGATCATAGCCTGTTTCGTGGTCTGGGCTCTGATCTGGCGCACCCGGCTGGGCTATGAAATTCGGGCTTATGGTCATTCGGAAACCGGTGCCGTCTATGCCGGGATCTCGCCGGTTCGCATCACCATCATCGCCATGCTGATCTCGGGCGGGTTAGCTGGTCTGATGGCCATCAACAACGTGATGGGTGAGGCAGAGCGTCTGGTTCTGAACTCAACCGAAGGCGCGGGTTTCATCGGGATCGCCGTGGCGCTGATGGGCCGTTCGCACCCGTTCGGCGTGTTCCTCGCGGCGCTTCTGTTCGGCTTCCTCTATCAAGGCGGTGCCGAACTGGCCTTGTGGACATCCATCCCGCGTGAGCTGATCGTCGTCATTCAGGCGCTGGTGATCCTGTTTACCGGAGCGTTGGACAACATGGTGCGGATGCCGCTTGAAAAGCTGTTCCTTGCACTGCGGAAGGAGCCTCAGTGATGGATTCGTTCGTAACACTGATCCAGGTTCTAGACTCCACCGTCCGCCTGGCGACGCCATTGCTGCTGGCCTGTCTTGCGGGCCTCTATTCCGAACGCGCCGGGATCTTCGACATCGGGCTTGAGGGCAAAATGCTGATCTCGGCCTTCTTCTCGGCGGCTGTGGCAGCGGTGACCGGCTCGGTCTGGTTAGGATTGCTCGCGGGGATCGCGTCGTCTCTCGTTTTGTCGGCACTACATGGCGTGGCGTCGATCACGTTCCGGGGCAATCAGCTGATCTCAGGCGTGGCGATCAACTTCCTGGCCTCAGGCCTGACGGTTCTGATCGCGCAAAGCTGGTTCCAACAAGGCGGGCGCACCCCGTCGTTGTTCGGGGAAGGCCGGTTTGAACCGATCAACTTCCCCTTCGCCGAAGCGCTGAGCGACGTGCCCTTCGTCGGCCCGATCTATTCCGAGCTGCTGTCCGGCCATTCGATCCTCGTCTATATCGCCTTCCTGATGGTGCCTGCGACGTGGTGGATCCTCTATCGCACCCGGTTCGGGTTGCGGTTGCGTGCGGTGGGTGAAAACCCCGCTGCCGTGGATACAGCCGGTGTCTCAGTCGTCGGTCTACGCTTTGCGGCTGTCGCCATATGCGGCGTGCTCTGCGGTATCGCCGGAGCCTATCTGGCAACCGCCCTTCAGGCCGGGTTTGTCAAGGAAATGACCGCCGGTCGCGGGTTCATCGCGCTGGCGGCGCTGATCTTCGCGAAATGGCGGCCTTGGCACGCGATGTGGGCCTGTTTGCTGTTTGGTCTACTTCAGGCCATCGCGCTGCGGTTCCAGAATATCGACTTGGGCGGCATCGTGATCCCTGTGCAGGTGATGGACGCCCTGCCCTATATCCTGACCGTGGTGATTCTTGCGGGCTTCGTCGGCAAGGCGGTTCCGCCCCGCGCCGGCGGCGATCCCTACGTGAAAGAGCGCTGATAAGTCCAGTTCAGGGCCAATTCTGGGTCCTGTTCGCTGCAGAGCGGCATGCAGAGTTGATTTTGCATGCCGCAACCGTTCTAAGAGGGTATGTGCGTGTTTCCTCTGATAGAAAAGAGTGCAAACCTCCCCTCGTATTTGCCAAAGACGGGTGGTAGGCCTGTGACCGCAGCGCCCGATATTCAGGCTGCACGCATTTCCGATGCCGGCGGGTTCACCGCTTTGCACAGCCGAACTCAATACGACTAGAGCATGCCATGCAAATTTACCTTCCGATTGCCGAAGTCTCCGTAAACGCCTTTCTACTGCTAGGGCTTGGAGGCATGGTCGGCATTCTGTCGGGCATGTTCGGAGTCGGCGGTGGGTTCCTTATGACGCCGCTTCTGTTCTTTATCGGCATCCCTCCGGCAGTTGCCGTCGCGACCGAAGCCAACCAGATCGTCGCCTCGTCCTTCTCGGGCGTTCTGGCTCATTTCAGGCGAAGGACGGTCGATTTCAGGATGGGCACGGTGCTTTTGATCGGCGGCCTCATCGGGGCCGCGCTTGGCGTTGTCGTGTTCAACTACCTCAAGAGCTTGGGCCAGGTCGATCTGCTGGTGACGCTGTGCTACGTCGTCTTCCTTGGCGTGATCGGCAGCCTGATGTTTGTCGAAAGCCTGCGCGCCCTGCGCAAGGCCAAGAAGGGCGGAGGGGCACCTGCCAAGCGCCGTCAGCGCGGCTGGGTCCATGCGATGCCCTTCAAGATGCGCTTTCGCACCTCGGGTCTGTATATCTCGGTCATCCCTCCAGTTCTGGTCGGCCTCTGCGTAGGCGTTCTGTCCGCGATCATGGGCGTCGGCGGCGGCTTTATCATGGTGCCCGCGATGATCTATCTGCTGGGCATGCCCACCAAGGTTGTGGTCGGGACATCCCTGTTCCAGATCATCTTCGTAACCGCCTTCACGACAATGTTGCATGCCACCACGAACTACACCGTGGACGTGGTTCTGGCCGTGCTGCTTCTGGTCGGCGGCGTTATTGGGGCTCAGATAGGAACCGTGATCGGCGCCCGGATGCCAGCCGAACAATTGCGGGTTTTGCTGGCCGCGCTTGTGCTGGTCGTCTGCGGCAAGCTGGCGCTTGATCTGCTTCTGGAACCGTCCGAGCTGTATTCGCTTGGCGCCAGCGGGGGGCACTGATCATGGTCCGCTCATTGATCACCGCCCTGTGCCTGTTCTGCCTGCCCGCGGCTGCCGCGGAAGAGCAGGTGGTCCTGGGCCTCAGCCAGGACCGCGTTGCCATTACCGCCACGTTCGACGGGTCCGAAATTCTGATCTTCGGGGCCATCAAGCGCGAAGCTCCGATCCCCGAAGGCCCTCCGCTAGAGGTGATCGTCACCGTTGCCGGCCCGTCCGAGCCTCTGACCGTGCGCCGTAAAGAACGTAAACTAGGAATCTGGGTGAACACCGACAGCGTCGAGGTCGATCTGGCCCCCAGCTTCTACGCTGTTGCCACCAGCGGACCATTTAAAGAAATTCTCACCAATACCGAGGATCTCCGCTATCGGGTTTCCATCGAACGGGCCATCCGCTCGGTTGGGGCGGCCATGCATATTGAGGCCGCTCAGGACTTTGCCGATGCCGTGATACGCATTCGCGAAAGCGAGAGCCTGTATTCGATCCGCGAAAACACGGTTGCCGTGGATGAACAAACCCTGTTCCGTACTTCCATCGACATGCCCGCCGACCTGACCGAAGGCGACTATGCCGCGCGCATCTTCCTGACGCGGGGCGGCAATGTGGTGTCGCAATACGAAACCACCATCGACGTGCGCAAAGTGGGGCTTGAGCGGTTTCTCTACAACATGTCCCGCGAACAGCCCGTTTGGTACGGGCTGATGTCACTGGTCATCGCCATCGCCGCTGGGTGGGGGGCCTCGACGGCTTTCCGTCTGCTCCGCGAAAAGTAGCGCTCAGCCCCGGCCGATATAGGGCATGGTCGTGGCCATCACGGTCATGAACTGCACATTGGCCTCGGGCGGCAGATTTGCCATGTGCAGCACCGATTTGGCAGCGTCTTCCACATCCATGGTCGGATCGGGCGTCGCACCGTCGGCAATCGCAGCATCGACTAGCCCCTGCACCATCTGTGTGCGGGCATTTCCGATGTCGATCTGACCACAGGCAATGCCAAAATCGCGCCCGTCCAGCGACAGGCTGCGCGTCAGCCCGGTGATGGCATGTTTCGTTGCAGAGTAGTGCACCGAATTCGGGCGCGGCACATAAGCCGCGATTGAGCCGTTGTTGATGATGCGTCCGCCTTGTGGGGTTTGATGACGCATGATCCGAAACGCCTCACGCGCGCTCAGGAACATACCGTTGAGGTTGACGTTGACGCTTTGGTACCAGTCCTCCAACGCGATTTCATCAATCGTACCGCCGGGTGCGAAGATGCCTGCATTGTTGAACAGAACGTCCAGCCGTTCGGCCCTGTTCGAGAACGACCGAAAGGCGCGCGCAACCGCCACCGGATCCGTCACATCCGCAACCAGAGGGATGGCGTTGCGATGCCCTTCGGCCAGTTCCGTCAGTTTGTCTTCGCTGCGGGCAAGCAGGCCGACGGTCCAGCCCTCAGCCAGAAACAGCTCTGCTGTAGTCTTTCCGATCCCGGAACTCGCGCCGGTTATGAGGATGGATTTCATATCTCTTCAGCCTCCAGTGTCAGGGTCGTCGCCGGAATGGCACGCAGATCATCGACGCGCAGAGGATGGGTGGGTTTGGACAACCGATTGCGCACCACCCAGATCAAGCGTTCCTGCGCGCGGGTGATGGCAACATAGGCCAGTCGTTTCCACAAGGGCTGCCCGGCCTCGGTCCGACCCATGCGGGCAGCGGCGTAGATGTCCGGCGCAAAGACCTGCACCGTATCCCATTGCGAACCCTGCGCCTTATGGATAGTAACCGCTGCCCCATGCAGAAAGGTCGCACCCATACGCGCGGCATAAGGGATAAACGGCTCTTCTTCATCCGGCTTTTCGATCTGCACAATCGACGCGGCACTGACTTGAGGGTCCTCGGCCCCCATGACATGCAGGCGAGAGAAACCGGGTTTTCGCCCCGGCCCCAGATAAACCACCTGAGCACCCTTGATCAGGCCGCGCGCCTCAAGATCCAGTCGTTTCTTACGGTGTTTCAGAGGCAGCTCTATCCCGTCGCAGATCAGCGGCTCACCTTCCAGCAATTCCGTCTCGGGGGCGCCATGGACCTGCCGGAAGGCCTGGATCAGACGGATGCGCGTTGCGTTGCGCCAGACCAGAACCGGGCTGCGGGCCATCAGATCAACCTCGACCCTCTGCCCCCAGACCACACGGTCATCGCGACGCGAGGTGTCTTCGACCAGACGCTCGAAATCCTCAAACCCCATGGCAGGGTCAGCAAGCGCATGAGCCAGATCGAGGATGGGATTATCGGCGTCCTGCCGGTGTATGCGATGCAGGGTCAGTTTGCGCGGCTCGGGCAGGGTTTCGAACACCATGCTGCCAGATTGGTTCACTGGTGCCAGCTGTGCTGGATCACCGAACAACAACAACGACGGGAAGATCTCCTTCAGATCATCAAACTGGCGGTCATCCAGCATCGAGGCTTCATCGACAAAACCGATATCCAGCGGCTCTTCCCGGCGTTTCCAGCCAGTGATGAAATCCGACCCGCGCAAACCGGCGGCGGCCAGAGCACCCGGGATCGACTTGTTGTTCTGATAGAAAGCAGCGGCCCGGTCCAGCGCCTCATCCGTCAGGCCTTCGATCTCGGGCCGTTCGTCATTGCCCTCAAGCCATTCGGCAATCCGTTCATATTCCGGGTCGTAGACGGGCGTGTAGAGAATGCGATGGATGGTCGTCGCGGGTACCCCCCGCAGGCGCAAAACGCTTGCGGCTTTGTTCGTGGGGGCCAGAATCGCCAGACTGCGTTTGTCGCGAGACTTGCGGCTTTCATAGTCACCCGAGACGATGTGAACGCCCGTCTCGGCCAGCGCCTTGTACAGTTCAGCTAGCAGTAGGGTCTTGCCCGAACCAGCCTTGCCGATCACGGCCATAACGCCCGATTCACCGTTTCCCGGCAGTTTCAGCAGCGCATCATCTTCAAGGTCCACCCCGGCAGAGCGCAGCATCTCGGCGATACTGTCATAGGCGGCGGCCTGATCTTCTGAGAAGGTCACATTGGGCAAAGACATGGCGCGACCCTACAGGGCCACGCCACCCTTCACCAGATACGGATTTGGGTTTTCAAGGTCCTAGGCCGACAGCGCAAATCGGTGTTGTTTTGCCGGGCCGAATGCGGTTTTGAACCATAGGCGCGAAAGCTCGCGCGGGATGCCCGCCCGTTCGGCCACGCGGTTGCAATCATCCGCGGAATAGGGCCACAGGCCGACCGAGATCTGATCGCGCCCTTTCCCCTCGGACCCCAACACAATCGGAGACGACCCGATCAACCGGTAGATCCGGATCATCCGCGCATCAAAGACGCCGGCGATATGGGTCAGGCCGAACCCCTCCATCATTTCACCGCCGCTCAGCATGATAGCCCCAGCCGTATGGGGGCTGGCTGTGCGCGATAGGCAAAAGCGCGTGACCTCCCAGATCAGAGGGCTGCAGATCGGCTCGCCCTCGTTGAGATGACCGAACACCTCGTTCACCATGACCGGGCCAGTGGTCGGCAGAACCCGCATTGAGCCGCCATGGCTACCATCCGGCTCCTCCCAAATCACGTAGAGCGGGTTGAGATCATCGTATTGATCCCGCTCTTCCCCTTTTTCATTGACGTAAACGTCCCATCCCAGCCGGGTTTTGAACTGATCCGCGCGATCGCGAAACATCCCTTCGGCCAAAGCTGGAAATTTTTGCAGCTCATCCGCATACAAATAAAGCAACATGACTAATTCCCCTTGTCATCCTGTACAGGAACGAAAGGGGTACGAAGTCGTGGTTAATTTACTGTTCTAAGACCGTACGTTGCTTAAACGACTATTAACCCACGGCTGAGCGCGGTCGCGATCGCGTGTGTCGTGTTTTGCGCGCCCAGTTTCGAGCGCGCGCTTTCAATGTAGACCCTAAGCGTGTGTTCCGAGATCGACAGGGAATGCGCGACCTGCGCGCGGCTGAAGCCCTGCGCAAGCAACGTCATCGCATCAATTTCACGCGGGGACAGACCTCGGGTCGCTTCAGGCTGCCTGTCCTTTTCAAACTCCAGTGCTTTGCGGTTGATGTAATGCGCCACGAGAATCAATTCTCGGCCAAAAGTCGAGATGAAATCCTGCCAAGTGCCGTCGTCACAACTGTGATTGACGGTGAACAGCGCAAACTGCCCGTTCGGCCCTCGGATCGGGATCGAATAACCCTGATTGCCCACCCCATGTTCCAATGCATCCTGAAGAAACGCTTTGGACACCCTGCCGGACCAGTCCAGCGATTTCCAATCAACCGGGTGAAATCGTTGGAAACACCCCAGTATCACAGGGTCGATGCGGTGATAGTTTTTTTCGCGATACCGTTCATCCCAGGCATTGGAATAGGTGGTATAGCCGTACTGATCCCCGGCGGCATCCACCCAATGATAGGTCAGATGTTCGACTTTCAGACAGTCGCGCAGGCGAATGGCGACCGAGCCAAGCTCATCAAGCGTGCTGGTGTTTTCCAAATCCTTCAGGATCTGACCCAAATCGAGTTCTGTTCCCATCCGCGGGCGCCCGTGCCTTATCTGTCATGGACGCGATCTCGGCTGCGGCAATCAGCTTGGTGTCGTCCAGCTGTTCGGCCAAGGCAGTGAACCCATTCGCAACAGCGAACGCGTTGAGGTCCGACAATACGTCCAGTATCCACTCATTTTGCGCCATTAGGGTCTCTCTGAAACAGTTAACGAAGTGTTAACACAACCATAACATGTGCGATCTTTTTGACCTATTCACCGGTTTCTACTCCCCAAAAATAGTGAGGGGCAAAATTCCAACCTGTTGAAACAAAAAAGGACTTTCCCAGAAGGCAAAACACCCGCGTATCGAATATCCGATTCGCGGGTGTTTTTGTCTATTTCAGGATGGGCTTATGGTCGCGCGTCCAGAACCTCTTCCAAAGTGCGCATGCCGGTGCGCGGGGCCTGAACCAGAACCGACATGTTGCCCGGCTTGTGCTCGTTGCGCAGCATTTTCATATGCGCTTCGGGCAGATCGTTCCACGCGAACACTTCCGACATGCAGGGGTCCAGACGGCGTTCGACCATCAGCTTGTTGGCGGCTGCCGCTTGCTTCAGATGCGCAAAGTGCGAACCCTGCAGGCGCTTCTGGTGCATCCACATGTAGCGCACGTCAAAGGTACAGTTAAACCCGGTGGTGCCGGCACAAATCACGACCATACCGCCTTTTTTGACCACGAAGGTCGACACTGGGAAGGTGCTTTCGCCGGGGTGTTCAAACACCATATCAACGTTATTGCCTTTACCGGTGATATCCCAGATCGCCTTGCCGAACTTGCGGGCTTCTTTGAACCACTCGGCATATTCGGGCGTGTTGACCGTGGGCAGCTGACCCCAGCAGTTGAAGTCCTTACGGTTCAGAACGCCTTTGGCGCCCAGCCCCATCACGAAATCCCGTTTGCTTTCGTCCGAGATCACGCCGATCGCATTTGCACCAGCCGTGTTGATCAACTGGATCGCGTAAGAGCCCAAACCACCCGAGGCACCCCAAACCAGAACGTTCTGACCGGGCTTCAGGTCATGCGGCTCGTGACCGAACAGCATCCGGTAGGCCGTCGCTAGCGTCAGGGTATAGCACGCCGCCTGCTCCCAGGTCAGGTGCTTGGGACGCGGCATCAGCTGTTGCGCCTGCACGCGAGTGAATTGGCTGAACGACCCGTCTGGGGTCTCATAGCCCCAGATGCGCTGGCTGGGCGAGTACATCGGATCCCCGCCGTTGCATTCCTCGTCGTCGCCATCGTCTTGGTTGCAGTGGATCACCACCTCATCACCAACCTTCCAGCGCTTGACCTTGTCGCCAACGGCCCAAACGATGCCCGACGCATCCGAACCAGCGATATGGTAGGGGGCCTTGTGGCCATCAAACGGGCTGATCGGCTGGCCCAAAGCGGCCCAGACGCCGTTATAATTGACGCCCGCCGCCATCACGAGGACGAGAACCTCATTGCTGTCCAACTCGGGCACATCGACCACTTCCTGCTGCATCGCAGTATTTGGTTCTCCGTGACGCTCTTTGCGGATCGCCCAGGCGTACATCTGCTTGGGAACAAACCCCATCGGAGGGATTTCCCCCATTTCATAGAGGTCCTTTTCGGGTGCCTCGTACGACGCGATACCGCTTTCGGTGTCCAAAGCCATGCTGGCCTCCTTTTCAATATCTTTGCCGCGGCGCAGAATCGCCGCCTCTCCTACAGAGGGATAGGAGGGGTTGCGCAACATTGCAACCATCTTTGGTCTATTTTTGTAATTTTATGACCCAGCGGGTGCAGAAACATCTTTCGCGAGCGCAGCATTGGCGGATTTCACCTGTTCTGGTACTGACTCTGCATAATAATCCAAAAGATCCTCGCGCTGCCCGGACAGATTCAAAACCCCGTCTTCAAGGGTCAGAATGCGCCGTTCGACCATTTGATCCACAGCGCTGGTGATGGCGTCCTCTGATTCCGCCAGCGCCAGACCATCGGCTTCCATGAGGGCACGGATACGACTCCGCACCTCTTGTTCGGGCATAGGGCCATTCTCGCGCAGCAGCCAGCACGCGGCCGGCCCCGGCACCAAGGGAATCGCTGCGCCAATCCGTTTCATCAACGCGCGGGCGAGGTCGGTCATGACGTCATCACCGGCTCGTGCCTCGAAGTCTTTCAGCGAGATCGGCTTACCATACCGAACCGCGGCCAGTCCGAACCGCTTGTAGCGACCGATCAACCGACGCCAGATTTGCTTGAGAACCCAGCTTGTGATCACCCCGATCCGCGCGCGAAAACGTCGATCGGTTCCGAGGGCGGCGCGCGTCAGGATCGTGTCCTCAAGCACGCGGTCATAGTTCAGGGCCACCGGCACAAACACCACATCGCGCCCCTCGGGCGAGGTGCCGTCGATAATATATTTCAACAAACCCAGCTTGGGGCGCCCTAAAGCGCCGGTCAGGCTGAGCCCGCCTTCGGGGAACATTGCCTGCGTTACACCCGCTTCGGTCGCGTGCCGGACATAGCTGGCCAGAACCTGGCGATACAGCTCGCTGCCTGATTTGCGACGGATGAAGTACGCGCCCATCGCGCGGATCAACCGGCTGAGCGGCCAAACCCGCGCCCATTCGCCCACGGCATAGGACAGGGCGGATTGCTGCGCCGCCAGATAGGTGACCAGAACATAGTCCATATTGCTGCGATGGTTCATCACAAAGACAACCGTCGCCTCGGGGTCGATATCCTTGATCGCGCTTTCATCCTTATAGCTGAGATGCACGTTGTAGAACGCGTTGCTCAGCAATCGGGACAGGCGAATGGCGAAGCTGAAATAGGCAAAAGCCGAAAAGGACGGCACGATCTCACGCGCGTATCGGCGGGCTTGTTCGAACGCAACGGCTTCGGGGATGCCTTCTTCATGGGCGTGCTGCTGCACCGCGTGCCCGACCTGAGGATCATAGATGAGCCGCTGGATCATGTCGTGCCGCCGCGCAAGTTTGAACGGCTGGATCGGCCTCTGCAGGCGTTGGTTTAACCGAGAGACCGCCCTCTCAAGCCTGCGGCGAAAGAACCAGCGGACGGAAGGGAACAGAAAATGCGAGGCAAAAGTGACCATGGCAAAGACCACGATCAACAGGAATAGCCACAGCGGAAGTTCCACGGTTCTCAACATCGGGCCACACTGCCACCAAACGAGGCGGCTCACAATCTAGACAATTCGCATATGCCGCAACGCAGCGAATTGACAATGCCTGAAAATTGCGATTTAGAACCCGTAGACGTAATTTTGTTACCCACCGAAACACGAGGCCCGCCCATGACGCAGATGCAGAAAGACCGCCCCTGGCTGATCCGAACCTATGCTGGTCATTCCACCGCCAAAGCCTCGAACGCGCTGTATCGCGGCAACCTCGCCAAAGGTCAGACTGGCCTGTCGGTGGCGTTCGATCTGCCGACTCAAACAGGCTATGACAGCGACCACACGCTAGCGCGGGGTGAGGTTGGCAAAGTGGGTGTGCCGATCTGCCATCTGGGCGACATGCGGGTCCTGTTCGATCAGATCCCGCTAGAGCAGATGAACACCTCGATGACGATCAACGCGACGGCCCCATGGCTGCTGGCGCTCTACATCGCTGTGGCCGAGGAACAGGGCGCGGATGTCTCAAAGCTGCAAGGCACTGTTCAGAATGACCTGATCAAGGAATATCTCAGCCGCGGCACCTATGTCTGCCCGCCAAAGCCGTCACTGAAGATGATCGCGGATGTGGCTGAGTATTGCTACACCAACGTGCCAAAATGGAACCCGATGAACGTGTGTTCCTACCACCTGCAAGAGGCCGGCGCGACCCCGGAACAGGAGCTGGCCTACGCGCTCGCCACCGCCATTGCGGTGCTAGATGAGCTACGCCCTCGTGTGCCTGCCGAGGACTTCCCTGCCCTATGTGGACGCATTTCCTTCTTCGTAAATGCAGGTATCCGCTTTGTCACCGAAATGTGCAAAATGCGGGCATTCGTCGATCTTTGGGATGAAATCCTTCAACAACGATACGGCGTTGAGAACCCCAAGTTCCGCAGATTCCGCTATGGCGTTCAGGTCAACTCGCTTGGGCTGACCGAACAGCAGCCGGAAAACAACGTCTACCGCATCCTGATCGAAATGCTGGCTGTGACCCTGTCGAAAAAGGCGCGCGCCCGTGCCGTTCAATTGCCTGCCTGGAATGAGGCTTTGGGCCTGCCCCGCCCCTGGGACCAGCAGTGGTCGATGCGCATGCAGCAGATTCTGGCTTATGAGACGGACCTGCTGGAATATGGCGATCTGTTCGACGGGAATCCGGCGGTTGATGCCAAGGTCGAAGAACTCAAGGAAGGCGCGCGGGCCGAATTGGCCAATCTCGACTCCATGGGTGGTGCCGTGGCCTCGATCGAATATATGAAGTCACGACTGGTCGATTCCAATGCGGAACGCCTGAACCGCATTGAACGGAACGAAACCATTGTGGTCGGTGTGAACAAATGGGTCGACGGTGAACCCTCGCCTCTGCAAACCGAGGATGGCGGCATCATGGTTGTGGACCCTGCGGTCGAGCAGGAGCAGATCAATCGCTTGAACGAATGGCGGGCAGAGCGTGATGACCTAGCCGTGGCTGCTGCTCTAGGTGCTCTGCGTGAGGCGGCACAAACCGGGGCAAATGTCATGGAGCCCTCGATTGCTGCGGCCAAGGCCGGTGCAACCACGGGTGAATGGGCCGAGGAAATGCGCAAGGTCTTCGGCACCTACCGTGGCCCAACCGGCGTGTCCGGCTCGGTCTCGAACAAGACCGAAGGGTTGGAGGACCTGCGCGCCTCGGTCGATGCGGTTAGTGACCGGCTCGGGCGTCGTTTGAAATTCCTGGTCGGCAAGCCGGGGTTGGATGGCCATTCCAACGGAGCCGAGCAGATTGCCTTCCGCGCCCGCGATTGCGGCATGGATATCAGCTATGAGGGCATTCGCCTGACACCAGAAGAAATCGTCTCGGCCGCATCCGAGGATGATGCCCATGTGATCGGTTTGTCGATCCTGTCTGGCAGTCATCTGCCTCTGGTCGAAGACGTAATGACCCGCCTGAAACAGGCAGGCCTGTCGCACGTGCCTGTCATCGTCGGTGGGATTATTCCGGACGATGACGCAGACGCTTTGAAGAAAATGGGTGTCGCCAGAATCTACACGCCCAAGAATTTCGAATTGAACGCAATCATGGGCGACATCGTCGCGCTGGTGGACCCGCAGGAAATCGCCGCCGAATAACACCCGTTTTGAAAAACTCTTGATGGCTATTCCCGAAATACCGGGAATAGCCTATATCGGCGTATGGAAATACGGCTTGTATTTTTCAACCGTAGCCACTCACGCCTGAAAGAGGAAAAGTAATGGGACTTGAGCTTGAAAAAATGTCACGCAATGAACTTCTGCAATTGCGCGACGATATAGATAAAGCCCTGGTAGATGCTGAAAAGCGCGAGCGCAAAGCCGCTCTGGAAGCTGCCGAAAAAGCCGCAGCCGAATTCGGGTTTTCCTTGTCCGAGCTTTCGGACACCGGGCCAAGAAGCGCCAAGTCACAGAAATCAAAAGCGAAATACCGCAATCCAAACGCCCCGGAACAAACCTGGACGGGTCGTGGGCGCAAACCTCAATGGGTGCATGACGCGCTGAATTCCGGCACCGATATCGCCGAGTTGGAAATCTGAATTTGAGGTCTTTTCAGAAATGACAATCCACATTGGCGCAGAAAAAGGCGACATCGCAGAAACCGTTCTATTGCCCGGAGATCCCTATCGGGCGAAATGGGCGGCGGAAACGTTTTTGGATGACGTTAGGTTGGTCAATGACGTGCGCGGCATGCTCGGGTTCACCGGTACGTGGAAAGGAAACCCTGTCACCATTCAGGGCAGCGGCATGGGGATGCCCTCACTTTCCATTTACGTGAACGAATTGATCCAGGATTTCGGCGCAAAGACACTGATCCGCATTGGCTCCTGCGGTGGTATGCAGGACAGCGTCAATGTCCGCGATGTTATCCTGGCTATGACATCGACCACGCTCAGCACACCGTCGCGGGGCATCATGAAGGAACTGAACTTCGCCCCCTGCGCCGATTGGGGGCTGTTGCAGGCCGCGGCCAATGCGGCGGCAGCCAAGGGAACACCAACCCATGTGGGCGGGATCTATTCGTCCGATGTGTTCTACGATGAGCGCCCTGATCTGAACGAACAGATGGTGCGTCACGGCATTCTGGGGGTCGAGATGGAAGCGGCCGAGCTGTATATCCTCGCCGCCAGACACAAATGCCGTGCTCTTGCGGTTCTAACCGTCTCGGACCACCTGCTGACGGGTGAAGCCCTGCCCTCATCTGAACGGGAGCGTAGTTTTGGCGACATGGTCGAGATCGCACTGCAAGCGGCCTTCCCGGACGCAGCATAGAGTGAAACGGGCCGAGCATGTCTCGGCCCGATTTCTATTTGCCGATTGATTGTCGCAGACATTTCGAAGGACGATCTGATCCGTCGGATCTCGCGCCGCAAAAGGCGCAGACCCACAGATCCTGGTCTCGATGCTGTCGCCAGCGACAATCGCGTGTCAGCGAAGACGTGCGGGACCGCCAGAAGAAATAGGCGAAAACCCCAGCGGCCAGAAGAAGCAGAATAACAGGCATAGTTCTGTTTGGCCCGCTCCAGCCGCAAATGGCAAGGCTGGTGTTAGGCTGCGTTTGCGTATTCGAACAGATCAGGCGCTCGCTGATCCTCAGTACCAACAGGTTCTGGCGTGTAATACGCCCAAGCTTGCTCCAACAGGGTCAGAGCTTCCTTGGCGTCAGGTTTCGGTGTGTTTGCTTGTGTACTCATCGGAGTGATCCTGATTTCATCACTCCTCCCTTCTGCAAATATACGGCGTCAGTGGACCGACGACATCGGACGTTTTTGCAAAGGGGGCATGCGCTTGCCGCAGCACGGCAAGCGCATCGGTCGATCAGACAGAGCGTTCGACCATCATCTTCTTGATCTGCGCGATCGCTGCCGCCGGGTTCAGACCCTTCGGGCAGGTCTTTGCACAGTTCATGATCGTGTGGCAGCGATACAGCTTGAAGGGATCTTCCAGCTCATCCAGACGTTCACCAGTGGCTTCATCGCGGCTGTCGATGATCCAGCGATAGGCGTGCAGCAAAGCTGCGGGGCCAAGATAGCGGTCGCCGTTCCACCAATAGCTCGGGCACGAGGTCGAGCAGCTGGCACACATCACGCATTCATACAGGCCATCCAGCTTCTTGCGGTCTTCGATCGATTGCTTCCACTCTTTCGCGGGGCGGTTGGTCTTGGTTTCCAGCCACGGCATGATGCTGGCGTGCTGCGCGTAGAAATGCGTCAGGTCGGGGATCAGGTCCTTGACCACCGGCATATGCGGCAGCGGATAGATCTTCACGTCGCCCTTGATCTCATCCATGCCGTAGATACAGGCCAGCGTGTTGATCCCGTCGATGTTCATCGCGCAGGAGCCACAGATCCCTTCCCGGCACGAACGGCGGAAGGTCAGGGTCGGATCAATCTCGTTCTTGATCTTGATCAGCGCGTCCAGAATCATCGGACCGCAAGTGTCCATATCGACGAAATACGTGTCGACACGCGGGTTCTGGCCGTCATCAGGGTTCCAGCGATAGATCTGGAACTTGCGCAGGTTCTTCGCGCCGTCCGGTTTGGGCCATGTCTTACCGGTGGTGATCCGGGAATTCTTGGGCAGGGTCAGTTGAACCATGTCAATTCTCCATTCAGCCTGTCCGGGCGCGGTCAGACGCGCCTCGATTGTAGTGCCCCCAATGGGCAATGTTCACGTCAAAATCCGCAGATAACCAGTCGGCAATCGCCTGAGGGTCATCGCGGTCGATATCAAAGCGCAGGAACCTTGGGTTCCCGTCGAAATAGGCCTGCACCTCGGCGTGGTGTACGTCATACATCCGGCGCCAGCCCTGTTTCACCTCGTCTGCGCCCATCCCGTTGGCCTTGCAGCAGCGTTCGAGATAGCCGCCATTGCTGTGCAGCGCGCGCGACGAAATCCAATCCTCGCGATTGCGCGTGTTCAGCAGAAAGTAGGCATCCGAATAAGCAGCATGCAACTCGCGGAAGAACCGCGTGCCATCCAGCATGAACCGTGCATTCACAAAGGCAATGTCAGTAAAGGCCCGGACCGGGCCGAACCCATCCAGTGGTTTCCGACCCATGGCGATATTCGTCACCATTTTTTGGGCCAGATTATCCCCCTGATTGTCCACCCAATGCACCGACGCGATGCCGCTGTTCTGAAACAGCTTGTGCAGCGACGTGGTGGCGCAGCGGTTCAGACCGATCAGGATGATCTTGGGGGCCCGCGGACCCGAGGGCAGCTGTTCAACCGTCATGGCAAGCACCCCTCACCGCGCCCGAAAGGGGCGTTTGTCGCGTCGGTGGGTATGTGGCGCTTGCACCTCATTGCCTGATGCCTGCCCCTACTTAGAAAGTCCGCGCTTTAGGCGCGATTTTCTTGAGGCTGATGCCGCCCTGATCCTCGTTGGTCAGAGGATCAACGATCACCGGACGGTAACTGAGTTCAACCTTGTTACCCTCGACCCGGCTGACGGTGTGGACACGCCAGTTCTCATCGTCGCGCTCTGCGAAATCCTCATGCGCATGTGCGCCACGGGACTCTTTGCGTGCTTCGGCCCCCACGATGGTGGCCAGAGCGCTTGGCATCAGGTTGGTCAGTTCCAGTGACTCCATCAGGTCACTGTTCCAAACCAGAGACCGGTCCGAAACCTTCAGATCGTCCATCTTAGCCGCGATCGCCGTCATCTTTTCGACGCCTTCCGCCATGGTCTTTGCGGTCCGGAACACGGCCGCGTCCTGCTGCATGGTCTTTTGCATTTCAAGCCGAAGGTCAGCGGTCGGGACTGCGCCCGAGGCGTTCCGTACGGCGTCAAACCGATCAAATGCCTTGTCAACCGATGCCTGATTCAGCACAGGGTTCGGCGCGTCTGCGTCCACTACTTTACCGGCCCGGATGGCCGCCGCGCGACCAAAGACCACCAGATCGATCAGAGAGTTAGAGCCCAGACGGTTGGCACCGTGGACCGAAGCACAACCCGCTTCGCCCACTGCCATCAGGCCGGGAACAACTGCGGTTGGGTTGTCTGCAGTTGGGTTGAGAACCTCACCCCAATAATTCGTCGGAATACCGCCCATATTGTAGTGCACGGTCGGCAGAACCGGGATTGGTTCCTTGGTAACGTCAACACCCGCAAAGACACGTGCCGATTCCGAGATTCCAGGCAGCCGTTCCGCCAGCGCCTCGGCTGGCAAGTGGCTAAGGTTCAGGTGGATGTGGTCGCCATCATCACCGTGACCACGACCTTCACGGATCTCCATCGTCATCGAACGCGAGACATAGTCGCGCGGCGCCAAGTCCTTATATTGGGGCGCATAGCGCTCCATGAACCGCTCACCTTCAGAGTTGGTCAGATAACCGCCTTCACCCCGAGCACCCTCTGTGATTAGGCAACCCGAGCCGTAGATTCCAGTCGGGTGAAACTGAACGAACTCCATATCCTGCAGGGCCAGACCGGCACGGGCCACCATGCCGCCACCGTCGCCGGTGCAGGTATGGGCCGAGGTCGCGCTGAAATACGCACGACCGTAACCGCCGGTCGCCAGTACAACCATCTTGGCGTTGAAGACATGCATCGTGCCGTCGTCCAGCTTCCAGCAGACGACGCCCTGACACTGCCCGTCCTCGGACATGATCAGGTCGATGGCGAAATATTCGATGTAGAATTCAGCGTTGTTTTTCAGCGATTGTCCATAAAGCGTATGCAGGATCGCGTGACCGGTCCGGTCTGCGGCCGCGCAGGTACGCTGCACGGCAGGGCCTTCGCCAAACTCGGTGGTGTGACCGCCGAAGGGGCGCTGATAGATTTTACCCTCTTCCGTACGGCTGAAGGGCACGCCGTAGTGTTCCAGCTCATAAACGGCCTTGGGAGCTTCGCGCGCAAGGTACTCCATCGCATCGGTGTCACCCAGCCAGTCCGAACCCTTTACGGTGTCGTACATGTGCCATTGCCAATGGTCAGGCCCCATGTTGGACAGGGACGCGGCAATACCACCTTGCGCGGCAACCGTGTGTGAGCGTGTCGGAAACACTTTGGTGACACAGGCTGTACGTAGACCCTGCTCGGCCATACCCAATGTTGCCCGCAGACCGGCCCCACCTGCGCCTACGACGACAACGTCGTATTCGTGGGTTTCATATTCATATGCTGCTGTCATTGTTCTTGTTCCTTATCGCGCGTCACAGGGCCAGCTTGACCAGGGCAAACAGCCCCGCAGCCATCAGCGTGTAGCCAAGCGCCCACATCGCAACGAGAGAGATTTTCTCAAGAATGCCATGGATATAGTCTTCGATGGTTTCCTGCGCCTCATACATAAGCTGCTGCAGGCCCACGACCAGCGTCAGGGCGGTGACAATCGCAGGGAAAGGACGGCTGAAATAGGCCAGAACCTCTTCATACGTGCCGCCGAGGCCCATTCCGAAGGTGATGATAAATATGGGAACCAGCACGGTCAGGATCATCGCGCGCACCATGGTACGCCAATGGGTTTGTGTTCCCGATTTCCCTGCGCCCAGGCCCTGCGCGCGTTTGCGGTCGGTCAGATATCGCATGTCCGTCTCCTTAAACCACAAGCACGGTGAGAATGGTCAGGACGGTGGCCCCGATGAACATACCCATCCCCAGCTTTTCCGAGGTGTTCACGTCGAGGCAGTAGCCGAAGTCCCAGAACACGTGACGCAGGCGGCCCAGCGTGTGATACCAAAGCGCCCAGGTCGCGACGATGAGGATCAGCTTGCCGAACCAGCTGGTCAGGAACCCGTCGATCAGCGCAAATGCACTTTCCGAAGTTGACGCTGCCAGCAGCCACCAGACGACCAGAATGGCAACGGCAAACACCCCGAGGCCGGAAAACCGAACCATGATGGATGACATGGAAGTCATTTGTGGGCGATAGATCATAATATGTGGCGAGAGCGGGCGGTTGCCCCGATTGACATCGGCCATGGCGGCTCCTCTTACTTTGGCTACCAGACTTTTTACTTGTTTTTGCGCTTCTGTCACGTGCTGCACCTGCAAAAACAGGTAAAATTGCCTCAAAAACGGTGATTTTGACCAATTGTGATCACGCACTTTAAAAGTGTGATCACAAAATACAATGCGATCATTCTATGTTAGCGTTTTCAACGCAGAAGCATTGTGATCACGAATCCCTACAGATCATCGAAAACCGGCAGATTGCTGCGTCACCTCGCGCAGCAACTTTTTTCGTATGCGCTCCGGGTAATCAGCAAAACCCGAAGCCGACACGACAAAAGCCCCCTCTCCGAAGATGACGTTCTCAAAGAAGTAGGCCGTCAGATCCGGTTCGCTTTCTTCGATGGCAATTGCGTTTACCGTCACGCCTCGATCTTTCAGAAGCCCATGAATCTGCGTCGGCTCAATCCCTTCGTTGGAAACCCCGTCTCCCGAGATATCAATCAGCAGTCGCCTGCACTCTGCCACTTCGTCAAACCGCAGCAGGGTGGCCTCTAAAGCTTCTCCGATCGCGGTTGAGAAGTTTCGCCAGACCCTTGGATCCTGCGCAACTTGATCAGCAAACTTCTCCAGAGCGATAAAGCTGTCGATTTTCGTCCACGGGATCGTCACCCGCTGGCGGGATTCGCCCGTCCACTGCACCAGCATCACCCGCGCCTGCCCGCGCACCAAGGCCTCGGACACGATCGGGTCACGCAACCCAGCGGCGAGGCCATCCATCTGAATGCGGTATTCGCTGCTGTCGACAGAGCCGGAGACATCCACCGCCAAGGCCAGCGCCAGATCGCACGCCCAGGCGGGGCGTGTAAGGCACAGGAAAAGGGTGAGAAAACGTAGAAACATGCCGCCACCCTAGCACGGATTGCGGGTGCTGTGTTCACATCACTGTAACCCGATTTTAGCGTTTCGGGTTATACCTGTGACACGAATACCCTGCCACGCTTGCAGCGTTCTCGGGACATTCGTGTCACTTGATGATTCAGGTAAACCCGAAACGCTTTAGATCGGCATCAAGGCCCAATAATCGAGGTCCAGCAGCACGTCCGACGTGTATTTTCCGTCTTCGCCGCGCAGCTCGAACGGCGCGCCGCCTTTGGTCGCCACCAGACGCAGGCGGATCGCCCCTACTCCGGGCACGTCGGTTTCGGCCTTGCCCAAAACCTCGGACCACGCCTTGATCGTGTCTCCTGCGAAACAAGGGTTGGCATGTGCGCCGGCATTCAGACCCACGATCATCTGCGCATTGGCGAGGCCGTTGAACGACAAGGCCCGCGCCATCGAGATCACGTGACCCCCATAGATCAGGCGGCCTTCAGGGCGGAAGGTCAGGTCGAAATGCACCTTGGCCGTGTTCTGCCATAGGCGTGTGGCCAACATATGCTCGGCCTCTTCCACCGTCACGCCGTCCACGTGGTCAATGGTTTCACCGATCTCATAGTCGCCCCAACGATGCGGCTCACCCGCCAGGGTGAAATCGTAGTTCGAGAAATCCAGCCCCTCGGGGATGACCAGATCGCTCGGCTCCAGCACTTTCTTCAGATCGGGCACAACCGTTTCCGGTGCTGGCGCATCCGGGTTGGCCTTGCGCACCATCACCCAGCGGACATATTCTAGGACCACTTCGTCTAACTGGTTCAGACCGCGCGTCCGCACCCAGACCACGCCGGTCTTGCCGTTCGAGTTCTGCTTGACCCCGATCACCTCGGACACCGACCGCAGCGTGTCGCCCGCATGAACCGGTAGCAACCAACGCCCCTCGGCATAGCCCAGATTGGCCACGGCGTTCAGCGAGATATCGGGCACCGTTTTGCCGAACACGACGTGGAAGGCCGCCAGATCATCAATCGGGCTTTCCTGCAATCCACAGGCCCGCGCGAACTCATCCGAGGAATACAGTGCATGACGCGCAGGGTAGAGCGCATGGTAGAGGCCGCGCTCTCCCTCCGTCACGGTGCGAGGGACGGCGTGCGGAAGCACCTGCCCGACGGAATAGTCCTCGAAAAAGCGGCCCGGATTGGTTTTTGCCATTATTGCTGTCCCAGTTTCATCTCAGGTGAATAGTCCGCGTCGACCTCTTTGGTCACAGCCTGCGCGCACCGCATGACGTTGTTGGCCTGATCGAAAGCGTAGGAGGGATCGCCATAAAGCTCCCACCCTTTTGCCAAGGCGTCCGACACTTTGTGACAGAAGGCCGAGGTGTCTTCCTCGGTCAGCAGGCGATAGAGTTTTGCCATTCTTTCAGGTCCTTATCATCCGAACGGAGACGGGCCGACCAGCCCGTGGATATAGCCGATCACACCCAGCAGCACGATCGAGGCAACAAAGAACATCGCGTCCATGCCATAGGTGCCGGGTTCGCCAGGGGTCCAGTCGGGTTCGGATTTGTTGATCACGATCACTTCGACCACGGCCCAGGCCAAAAGCCCGCCGAACAGGATGATCGAGGCCAGATCGCCATTCACCAGTAGATGCGCAAAGGCCCAAAGCTTGAACCCACCCAGCATCGGATGGCGCAGCTTATGCAGCAGACGGCCTTTCTTGGGGGCCGGGCTCATCATGTAGATCGCGATCAGCACCAACAGGTTGTTGATATGGGTCATCAAGCTTGGCGGCGCCCAGACATAGATGAACTCGGTCATGCGGTAGCCGAAGATCATCAGCAAGATCGCGGCCACCAGCGCCAGCGCCACAGCCCCCTTGCCGCCATCGCCCATAGCCGCGCGTTGCGCAGGCATGACGCGTTTGAACAGATGTGCAGCCCACCATAGCGCCACACCAAGGATCAGAAGAACAAAGCCCATGCTGGCTTACCCCGCTTGCAAAGCTGAAATCGCCTCCGCTTTTGCCAGAATTTCGCGGGCAGTTACAACATGCAGGTTTTCAACGATCTTGCCGTCAACCACTGCAACGCCCTGCCCTTGCGCCTCGGTTTCCTCAAACGCGCTGATCTGACGGCGGGCGAGGTCGATCTCGTCATCCGACGGGGCGAAGGCTGCATTGGTGACCTCGATCTGCGCCGGGTGGATCAGCGTCTTGCCATCGAAGCCCATATCGCGGCCCTGTTCGCATTCCGCCGCCAAACCATCGGTGTCCTTGAAGGCGTTGTGGACGCCGTCAACGATGATCAGCCCCTCGGCCTTGGCCGCAAGCAGGCAAAGACCAAGTGAGGTCATCAGCGGCAGACGGTCCGGACGGAACCGCGTTTGCAGGTCCTTGGCCAGATCGTTTGTCCCCATCACGAAACCCGCCATCAGCGGATGCGCTGCAATCTCGGCTGCATTCAGCATACCGCGCGGGGTCTCCATCATGGCCCAGATCGGCAGGTCCCCGGTGATCGCGGCCAAAGCATCCACATCTACGGCGGAGTTCACCTTGGGCAGCAAAACCGCATCGGCATCCATCTCGCGCACGGCTTTCGCGTCATCTGCGCCCCACGGAGTATCCAGCCCGTTGATGCGCACGATCTTGACCCGAGGGCCGTATCCGCCAGCGGCCAGAGCTGCCTTCAGGGTCTCGCGTGCATTGGCCTTTTCGTTGGCAGCCACCGCGTCTTCCAGATCGAAGATGATGGCATCAACCGGCAATGTGCGGGCCTTGTCCAAGGCCCGGTCACGCGAACCGGGAATGTATAGAACCGAGCGATAAGGGCGCTGACGCGGGTGCATTGGCCTCTCCCGTTGAAATAATATTGCGCAGAAAGGGGCATTTTTCTCAGGAAAGTTCAAGGTAAAAATCGCCGCAACGCAGCATAAGTGACGCAACGCTCTCTGCTTTAACGCAATATCGCCCTCTTGACCGCAGGCTTTGGACGACTGGAGACAGATGGGGTCAGAGATGAAAAAGACAGTATTAAAGATGACAATTGGGCTGGGAATCATGGTCCTCGCGGCGCAACAGGTTCAGGCCCAGGCCCGCAATTGCGCCCCTCGGGCCGATGTGTTGCAGCGCCTTGCCGAGACCTATGGCGAAACGCGCCGGGGGATCGGCATTGCCCGTCAGGGTGCGGTGATGGAGCTGTTTGCCTCGGACCAATCCGGCAGTTGGACGATCACGGTGACCCTGCGGGACGGGATGACCTGCCTTGTGGCCTCAGGGCAGGCCTATGAACAGATGGCCGATTCCCTGCCGCCAAATACCTAGGTCAGCGCGTCCCAGATCAGCTTGCCTCCGGTCAGGGTCAGCAACACATAGGCGATGTCAAAGAACAGGCGTTCGGACAGCATGAAATGCGCCCGGACGCCCAACCAGGCCCCCAATATGGCGAACGGGGTCAACAGAAGGTCCGCCAGCGCCGTGTGCCATGTGAACAGGCCAAGATAGGCATAGGGCACGAATTTCGCGGCGTTGATCACCCAGAACACCAAAACGGTCGAGGCCTGAAACTCGGTCTTCGACAGGCGCTGGGACAACAGATAGACGGCAGCCGGTGGACCTCCTGCATGGCTGACGAAGCTGGTAAACCCGGCGACAAGCCCCGCGAACAGACCTGCAGACGCAGGCAACCGGCGGGTGAAACCGCGGATCCAGCCTTTGCTTTGGGCGACGTGCCAGATCACAAACCCGATCGAGATCCCTCCGATCAGCAGGCGAAGCAGGTCGTCATCTGTAACGCGGTAAAGCCAGGTACCCAGCAGAACACCCGGAACCGCGCCCAGGATCAGCAAACGCGAATCCGGCCAGCTCCAGCGTTTCCAGTAGGGTCCCAGCGTGGCCATGTCGATCACCATGAGGATCGGCAGCATCAGCGCCAACGCCTGCCCCGGTGTTAGTATCAGAGCCAGAATCGACGACGACGCAAAGGCCACGCCCGAGCCAAACCCACCCTTCGAGATGCCCGCAAAGATCACCGCCGGGATCGCGACTGCAAAAAACATTAGGTTCAATTCAAACATGAAACGTCCCGGGAATTGGCTTGATTCACAGGCGGTTTAGCGCAATCGGATTGGGGATAGCAAACGGTATGCGGTGGCATGCCGCGCCGCAGGACCCTTGCGCAAAAGCCATTTAGCGACTAGCAAACCCGCGATTTCAATACCGACCGGAGATATTCCAAATGGCCAGACCCAAGATTGCGCTGATCGGCGCTGGGAACATCGGCGGCACGCTTGCGCATCTTGCAGCTGTCAAAGAACTCGGTGACGTCGTCCTGTTTGACATCGCTGACGGACTGCCTCAGGGCAAGGCGCTCGACATCGCCGAGTCCGGCCCGTCCGAAGGCTTTGACGCCGCAATGTCGGGAAGCAGCGACTATGCGGACATCGCAGGCGCAGACGTTTGCATCGTAACCGCAGGTGTCGCCCGCAAACCGGGGATGAGCCGCGATGACCTGCTGGGCATCAACCTGAAAGTCATGAAGTCGGTCGGCGAAGGCATCGCAGCCCACGCGCCCGACGCGTTCGTGATCTGCATCACCAACCCGCTGGACGCGATGGTCTGGGCTCTGCGCGAATTCTCGGGCCTGCCGCACAACAAAGTCTGCGGCATGGCGGGCGTTCTCGACTCGGCGCGTTTTGCGCATTTCCTGTCGGAAGAGTTCAACGTCTCGATGCGCGACGTCACCGCCTTTGTTCTGGGCGGTCACGGCGACACGATGGTGCCGTCGGTTCGCTATTCGACCGTTGCCGGTATCCCGCTGCCCGATCTGGTTGAGATGGGCTGGACCACGCAAGAGAAATTGGACGCCATCGTTCAGCGTACCCGTGACGGCGGCGCCGAGATCGTTGGCCTGCTGAAAACCGGATCGGCCTTCTATGCGCCAGCGACCTCAGCGATCGAAATGGCCGAAGCCTACCTGAAAGATCAAAAGCGCGTTCTGCCCTGCGCTGCCTATTGCAACGGCGAGTTCGGCGTTGACGGCATGTATGTCGGCGTTCCGACTGTCATCGGCGCCGGCGGCATCGAGCGTATCGTCGACATCAAGCTGAACGAAGATGAACAAGCGGGCTTTGAAAACTCGGTCAACGCTGTCAAGGGCCTGATTGAGGCTTGCAAAGGTATCGACGGCTCGCTGGCTTAAACGCTCTAAAACTCAATTTCAGAACCGGCCCTGAATGGGCCGGTTTTTTTATGCGGCGGGCCCACTACGTCACTAATCCGCCGCCTGGAATGTTAGGGCAAACGTCGCAAATGCCTATTTTGAAGCGGTTTTGAAACTCCGTTCGATGTGGATTCGAATCAATACTCATTCCGTTTAGTTTTGTGATCACACCCTAAAATACCGTGATCACAAATCGAAAAAATCTTCACTAAAAACCACTCCGAGGTCAAAAAAGCCTTTATAATTGCGCCCTAGACACCTCTATATCGGTTTAATCGTAGTCAGACGGGACAATTTCGATGAACATTCACGAATACCAAGCCAAGGCGCTTCTTCGCAGCTATGGCGCTCCGGTCTCCGACGGTCGCGCGGTTCTGCGCGCCGAGGAAGCCAAAACCGCAGCCGGTGAACTGGACGGCCCTCTTTGGGTTGTTAAGGCCCAGATCCATGCAGGTGGACGTGGCAAGGGCAGCTTCAAAGAGGCAGACGCAGGTGAAAAAGGCGGTGTCCGTCTGACCAAGTCGGTGGAAGAAGCAGCCGAGGAAGCAAAGAAGATGCTGGGTCGCACTCTTGTCACCCACCAGACTGGCCCCGCGGGCAAACAGGTCAACCGCATCTATATCGAAGCCGGTTCCGGTATCGAGCGTGAATTGTACCTGGCCCTGCTGGTGGATCGCCAGACCAGCCGCATCTCTTTTGTCTGCTCGACCGAAGGCGGCATGGATATCGAAGAAGTGGCCGCGTCCACGCCCGAAAAAATCCTCTCTTTCTCGGTGGACCCTGTGACTGGCTATCAGGCCTATCACGGCCGCCGCATCGCGTTCTCGCTGGGTCTGGAAGGCGCGCAGGTCAAACAATGTGTGCGCCTGATGGGCATCCTCTACAAAGCCTTCGTCGAGAAGGACATGGAGATGCTGGAGATAAACCCGCTGATCGTCTCAGACAGCGGCGAACTCAAGGTTTTGGACGCCAAGCTGGGCTTTGACGGCAACGCGGTTTACCGCCACCCCGACATCGCCGAGCTGCGCGACGAGACCGAGGAAGATCCCAAGGAACTGGAAGCCTCCAAGTACGACCTGAACTACATCGCGCTGGATGGTGAGATCGGCTGCATGGTAAACGGTGCGGGTCTGGCGATGGCGACTATGGACATCATCAAACTCTACGGTGCCGAGCCTGCCAACTTCCTCGACGTGGGCGGCGGTGCGACCAAAGAGAAAGTGACAGAGGCGTTCAAAATCATCACCTCGGACCCGAACGTCAAAGGCATTCTGGTCAACATCTTCGGCGGCATCATGCGCTGTGACGTCATCGCCGAGGGCGTTGTTGCCGCGGTGAAAGAGGTCGGCCTGCAGGTTCCGCTGGTCGTACGTCTGGAAGGCACGAATGTCGAAAAGGGCAAAGAGATCATCAATTCCTCTGGCCTGGACGTGATCGCGGCGGACAACCTTAAAGACGGCGCCGAGAAGATCGTGAAAGCCGTGAAAGGCTAAGCCCAATTCCGTGGAGTGGGTTTCGCCCCACTTTTCCGAAGAATTCTGGCAGGCCTTGGCCCGCCTAAAATAGGAGAACGCCAAATGGCAGTCCTCATCGACGAAAATACCAAAGTGATCTGTCAGGGCTTTACCGGCTCGCAGGGCACATTCCACTCTGAACAGGCCATCGCCTACGGCACCAAGATGGTCGGCGGCGTGACCCCCGGCAAAGGCGGGATGGAGCATCTGGGCCTGCCCGTGTTCAACTCGGTCCACGAGGCCAAGCATGTGACCGAAGCCAATGCCTCGGTGATCTATGTTCCGCCGCCTTTCGCGGCTGACTCGATCCTCGAAGCGATTGATGCCGAGATGGAAGTGATCGTCTGCATCACCGAAGGCATCCCGGTTCTGGACATGATGAAGGTGAAGCGCGCGCTCGAAGGCAGCAAATCGCGCCTGATCGGCCCGAACTGCCCCGGCGTCATCACACCTGACGCCTGCAAGATCGGCATCATGCCCGGTCACATCCACAAGCGCGGCTCGGTCGGCGTTGTGTCGCGCTCGGGCACCCTGACTTATGAGGCCGTCAAACAGACCACCGATGTGGGTCTGGGCCAGTCCACCTGCGTAGGCATCGGCGGCGACCCGATCAAAGGCACCGAGCATATCGACGTGCTGGAATGGTTCCTGGCGGATGACGAGACCCATTCGATCATCATGATCGGTGAGATCGGTGGCTCGGCCGAGGAAGAAGCCGCACAGTTCCTGGCGGATGAGGCCAAGAAGGGCCGCAAGAAGCCGGTTGCCGGTTTCATCGCAGGCCGCACCGCCCCTCCGGGCCGCCGCATGGGCCACGCAGGCGCGATTGTCGCGGGCGGCAAAGGCGGCGCCGAGGACAAGATCGAAGCCATGCGCTCGGCCGGTATCGTTGTGGCAGAAAGCCCTGCGACGCTGGGTGAGGCAGTGCTGGAAGCGATTGGGTAAATGATCAACTGCCGGGCATACGCTCTAAGGGCGGCGCCCGAAAAAAGGGTGGGCGCGTTGCGTCCATCCTTCTCATCTTTAGCTTGGCTGTGGTCTTTGTTCGCGACTGCGATATTCGCATCTTCTGCCGCTGGGCAAGCCAAAGCAAAGGAATGTGAAGTTCGTATTGGCTGGTCCAGTGAGGGACGGTTTATTCAGGACGAGGCTTGCGGCATACACCAAGTCGCCAAGGAAAAAGGTTTTTTTGACCTCGAGTTATCGGGGAGCAAAAAATACCAATTCCGCTTTCGCGCAAACAACGTATCCACCAAGGATGAAATAGTGCGGCGCGTTGGTTATGTTTGCGAATTGATAGGCAGCAAAAGGGCCGTTTTCTCAGCCAATCGCGGAAGGGAGCGTGCGCTGATCGTTTCTTTTTCATGTGACGACGCAAGGGGGTGAATTGACTGCCATGACCTTCTCTGACGCGATCCGCACTTGTTTTTCCAAGTTCTTCACCTTCTCGGGTCGCGCCTCACGGCCCGAATACTGGTTCTTTTTCCTGTTCATCGTGATCTGGAGCATCATCGCCGGGATCATTGATGCGCAGTTCTTCACTCAGGTCTCCGTGACCGAGGGGGATGGCGTGAAATCCGTAACCGCCACGTCCCGTCAACCGGTGCAAAGCATCGTCAGCCTGATTGTGTTCTTCCCGCATCTGGCCGTCGCATGGCGGCGGATGCACGATTCCGGGCGCAGCGGGCTTTACGCTCTGTTGCCGATCCTGCTGATCCTCGGGGCCTTCGCGGTTCTGATCTTCGGCATCGGCCTTGCCTCGAGTTTCCAGCATGGCGGCAATCTGGACATTCTGTTCACACGTGCCACTCTGCTGATCGTCATTCCGACACTGCTTGTTTTGTTTGTGTCGCCCCTCCTGGTTCTGTGGTGGCTGACCCGCCCGTCTCAACCAGGCACCAACCAATACGGTCCCAACCCATATGAGGTAGCCCAATGACCGAACACACGCCCAATTCCGCGTTCCATGCCTCAAGCTTTATGCAAGGCCACAATGCCGAGTATCTGGAGCAGCTCTATGCCCAATACACCAAGAACCCCGGGGCGGTGGATGCCGCTTGGGACGAGTTTTTCAAGGCAATGGGTGACGCTTCTCCGGATGTTCAGCGCGAGGCCGAGGGGCCATCCTGGGCGCGGACCGACTGGCCGCCGATGCCTGCGGATGATCTGACCGGGGCGCTGACCGGTGAGTGGGCCGAGATCGATGCCAAGGCGGCGGGCAAGAAGATCGAGGAAAAGGCCGCAGACAAGGGCGTAGAGGTCAGCGATGACCAGATCAAGCGCGCCGTGCTGGACAGCTTGCGAGCGCTGATGCTGATCCGGGCCTACCGGATCCGGGGCCATCTGGCCGCAGATCTGGATCCGCTGGGCATGCGCGCGGCCAGCACACACCCGGAACTCGATCCGAAGACCTATGGCTTTACCGAGGCCGACATGGACCGGCCGATCTTTATCGACAATGTTCTGGGCCTGCAGATGGCGTCGATGCGGCAGATCGTCGAGATCGTGAAGCGGACCTACTGCGGCACCTTCGCGCTGCAATACATGCATATCTCAGACCCGGAACAAGCCGCCTGGCTGAAGGAGCGGATCGAAGGTTACGGCAAGGAAATCGCCTTTACCAAGGAAGGCCGTAAGGCGATCCTGAACAAGATGGTCGAGGCCGAGGGTTTCGAAAAATTCCTGCATGTCAAATACATGGGGACCAAACGGTTCGGTCTGGATGGTGGTGAAAGCCTGATCCCGGCGATGGAGCAGATTATCAAACGCGGTGGTGCTCTGGGCGTCAGCGACATTGTCATCGGCATGCCGCACAGAGGCCGCCTGAATATTCTAGCCAACGTTATGGGCAAGCCCTACCGCGCGATTTTCAATGAGTTCCAGGGCGGCAGCTTTAAGCCTGAAGATGTGGATGGCTCTGGCGACGTGAAATATCATCTCGGTGCCTCCAGCGACCGTGAGTTTGACGGCAACAGCGTCCACCTGTCGCTTACTGCCAACCCCTCGCACCTAGAAGCGGTGAACCCGGTGGTTCTTGGGAAGGTCCGCGCCAAACAGGATCAGTTGAACGACACCGACCGCACCAAGGTTATGGGCATCCTGCTGCACGGTGACGCGGCCTTTGCTGGTCAGGGTGTGGTCGCCGAAGGGTTTGGTCTGTCCGGCCTCAAGGGCCACAAGACAGGCGGCACCATGCATATCGTCGTGAACAACCAGATCGGCTTCACAACGGCGCCGCACTTCTCGCGCTCCAGCCCGTATCCCACGGATATCGCGCTGATGGTCGAAGCGCCGATCTTCCACGTCAACGGCGACGACCCCGAGGCGGTTGTTCACGCCGCCAAGGTCGCGACCGAGTTCCGCCAGAAGTTCCACAAGGACGTGGTCATCGACATCTTCTGCTACCGCAGGTTTGGTCACAACGAGGGCGATGAGCCCATGTTCACCAACCCGATCATGTACAAGAAGATCAAGACGCATAAGACCACTCTGTCGCTCTACACCGAACGTCTGGTCAAAGATGGGCTTATCCCCGAAGGTGAGATCGAGGATATGAAAGCCGCCTTCCAGGCCCATCTGAATGATGAGTTCGAGGCCGGCAAAGACTATAAACCCAACAAGGCCGACTGGCTGGATGGGCGCTGGTCGCATCTGGACAAGAACAAAGAGGACTATGTGCGCGGCGAAACCGCCATCGCCCCGGCGACTCTGGCCGAGATCGGCAACGCGCTGACCCACGCCCCTGCGGATATTGCGGTACACAAAACCGTTGCGCGTCTGCTGGACCACAAAAAACAGATGTTCGACAGTGGCAAAGGCTTTGACTGGGCCACAGGTGAAGCGCTGGCCTTTGGCTCGTTGCTGACCGAGGGCTTTCCGGTTCGACTGTCCGGTCAGGACGCGACGCGCGGGACGTTCAGTCAACGTCACTCGGGCTTTGTCCATCAGGAAACGGAAGAGCGGTTTTATCCGCTGAACAACATCCGCGAGGGTCAGTCGCACTACGAAGTGATCGACTCGATGCTGTCTGAATATGCGGTTCTGGGTTTTGAATACGGCTACTCGTTGGCTGAGCCGAACGCTCTAGTCCTGTGGGAGGCGCAGTTTGGTGACTTTGCCAACGGGGCGCAGATCATGTTCGACCAGTTCATCAGCTCGGGCGAAAGCAAATGGTTGCGGATGTCGGGTCTGGTGACGCTGCTGCCGCACGGGTTCGAGGGGCAAGGCCCCGAACACAGCTCGGCGCGTTTGGAGCGGTTCCTGCAGATGTGTGGTCAGGACAACTGGATCGTGGCGAACTGCACAACACCGGCGAACTATTTCCACATCCTGCGCCGCCAGCTGCACCGTACCTTCCGTAAACCGCTGATCCTGGTGACCCCGAAATCGTTGCTTCGTCACAAGCTGGCGGTCAGCACGGCCGAGGATTTCACCACTGGCTCCAGCTTCCACCGGGTGCTGTGGGACGATGCGCAACAGGGCAACTCGGACACCAAGCTGGCCGCAGACGACAAGATCAAGCGCGTGGTTCTGTGTTCCGGCAAGGTCTACTACGACCTGCTAGAGGAACGCGACGCCCGTGGTATCGACGACGTCTACCTGATGCGGATCGAGCAGTATTACCCGTTCCCAGCGCACTCGCTGATCAACGAGCTTGAGCGTTTCAAAGGGGCTGAGATCGTCTGGTGCCAGGAAGAGCCTAAAAACCAAGGTGCCTGGACCTTCATCGAACCCAATATCGAATGGGTGCTGACCCGCATCGGCGCCAAGCATACACGGCCGCTCTATGTCGGCCGCGCAACCTCGGCCTCGCCTGCGACGGGTCTGGCCAGCCAACACAAAGCTCAACAAGAAGCGCTCGTGAACGAAGCGCTGAGCCTCGAAGGAAAGTAAACGATGACCATTGAAGTTCGTGTTCCCACGCTAGGCGAGTCTGTTACCGAAGCCACGGTTGCGACCTGGTTCAAGAAACCCGGTGATGCCGTGGCCGTGGATGAGATGCTCTGTGAGCTTGAAACCGACAAGGTGACGGTCGAAGTCCCCGCCCCAGCCGCTGGCGTTATGGGCGAGATTGTTGCCGCCGAAGGTGAGACCGTGGGCGTAGACGCCCTGCTGGCGACCATCGCCGCAGGCGAAGGCGCAGCCCCTGCCCCCGCCGCAGCAGCGCCCGCCCCTGCGGCCGCTCCAGCAGCGTCGGGTGGAAGTGTTGACGTGATGGTGCCCACACTGGGTGAATCGGTCACCGAAGCCACGGTCTCGACCTGGTTCAAACAGGTTGGCGACCCGGTCGCGCAGGATGAAATGCTGTGTGAGCTGGAGACCGACAAGGTCTCGGTCGAGGTTCCCGCCCCTGCTGCTGGCGTTCTGGCGGAAATCACAGCGCCCGAAGGCACAACTGTGGACGCCTCGGCCAAACTGGCCGTGATCTCGGGCTCCGGTGCAGGCGCCGCCCCATCGCCAGCCCCTGCCGCCGCAGTAGCTCCTGCTGCCGCAGCAACCGGCAAAGATGTCGCCAATGCTCCGTCGGCAGAAAAAGCCATGGCCGAGGCCGGTCTGTCCGCCGCTCAAGTCTCTGGCACCGGACGTGATGGCCGCATCATGAAAGAAGACGTGGCCCGCGCCGTGGCAACGGCTGCTGCACCCGCGCCTGCTACCGCTCCGGCTCCGGCCCCTGCGCCGCGTGCGCCTGTGGCCGCCGATGACGCCGCGCGCGAGGAACGGGTCAAGATGACCCGCCTGCGCCAGACCATCGCCAAGCGTCTGAAAGACAGCCAGAATACCGCTGCCATGCTGACCACCTATAACGAGGTGGACATGACCGAGGTGATGGCCCTGCGCAGCCAGTACAAGGATCAGTTCGAGAAGAAACACGGCGTGCGTCTGGGCTTTATGTCCTTCTTCACCAAGGCCTGCTGCCATGCGCTGAAAGAAGTGCCCGAGGTGAATGCCGAAATCGACGGTACAGACATCGTCTACAAGAACTTCGTCCATATGGGTGTCGCCGCCGGTACGCCCACAGGCCTGGTGGTTCCGGTCATTCGCGATGCGGACTCGATGTCTTTTGCAGCAATCGAAAAGGCCATCGCCGAGAAAGGCAAACGCGCCCGTGACGGCAAGCTGAGCATGGCTGAGATGCAAGGCGGCACCTTCACCATCTCCAATGGTGGTGTCTATGGCTCGCTGATGTCCTCGCCGATCCTGAACCCCCCGCAATCGGGTATTCTGGGCATGCACAAGATCCAGGACCGCCCGATGGCGATCAACGGTCAGGTTGTGATCCGTCCGATGATGTATCTGGCGCTGTCCTATGACCACCGGATCGTTGACGGCAAAGGCGCGGTGACCTTCCTTGTCCGCGTGAAAGAGGCGCTAGAAGACCCGCGCCGCCTGCTGATGGATCTGTAATCATGGCAACGCATGTTCTGTGGCAAGCCGATGTGGCAGACTTTGATGCCTGGCTGAAGGTGTTTCGCGAAGACATCGCGATGCGCCAGGCCGCTGGTATCCACGACCTACATGTCTGGCGTGACCCCGATCAAAAGGATCACGCCATCGCCATGTTCGAAGTGGATGACATACAAAAAGCCCGCGCTTTCTTCGACTCGGAAGAGCTGGCCATGCATCTCGAACGCGGTGGGGTCGCCCATATCCAGGTGAAACTTCTGGACCCGGTCTTACCGTAAAAACTCTGCTGTGTGCGGGACCACCCCGCACACAGTCCCGCAAATACACGTGAAGCGCGCCTGCTATTGATGTCAGAGAATGCTAACCGACAAACGGACTCTGGTTGAAAAAGGATACTCGTCATGTCTTCCGAACTTTCCATTCTTGCTCTGTACGGCCTTCTGATCGTCGTAGTGGTTTTGCTGAATGTGCTGACAGCCATGTCGCAGGTCGGGTTGATGACATTGGGTGGCGCACGAGATGATATGCCCGCCCTGACCGGCGTTGCGGGCCGGGTCGAGCGGGCTCTGACCAATTCGGTCGTCGCCATGGCCCTGTTTGCCCCTGCCGTTCTGATCCTGTCCGCCAAGGACGCCTTCACCTCCGGATCGCTGCTAGCCGCGCAGATTTTTCTGATCGCGCGTGTCGTTTTCGTTCCGGTCTACGCCTTCGCAATCCCGGTTCCCTTCCTGCGCACTATCGTGTGGATGGCTGGGTTTCTTGCGACGATCTACCTTTACCTGCTAGCCCTATAGCTTAGTACGCCGCGCCAGGATGCGGCCAAGACACACCAAGGAGTGCCCTCAATGTCCAGCTATGACGTCATCGTAATTGGAGCCGGTCCCGGCGGCTATGTCTGTGCCATCCGCTGCGCCCAGCTGGGTCTGAAAACCGCCGTTGTCGAAGGGCGTGAGACGCTGGGCGGCACCTGCCTGAACGTGGGCTGCATCCCGTCGAAGGCGCTGTTGCATGCCTCTCATCAGCTGCACGAGGCAGAGCATAACTTTGCCAAGATGGGCCTGAAGGGCAAATCTCCGTCCGTCGACTGGAAACAGATGCAGGCCTACAAGGACGAGGTGATCGAGGGCAACACCAAGGGCATCGAGTTCCTCTTCAAGAAGAACAAGATCGACTGGCTGAAAGGCTGGGGGTCAATCCCGGCTGCCGGCAAGGTCAAAGTGGGTGATGAGGTTCACGACACCAAGAACATCATCATCGCATCAGGCTCCGAGCCTTCGGCCCTGCCGGGTGTCGAGGTTGACGAGAAGGTCGTCGTGACCTCAACCGGGGCGCTGTCGCTGGGCAAGATCCCGAAGAAGATGGTAGTGATTGGTGCCGGTGTGATCGGTCTGGAACTGGGCTCGGTTTACAGCCGTCTGGGCGCTGAAGTGACGGTGATCGAATTCCTCAAGGAAATCACCCCCGGCATGGACCCCGAGGTGCAGAAGACCTTCCAGCGGATCCTCAAGAAGCAGGGTCTGAACTTCGTGATGGGTGCGGCGGTGCAAAAGACCGAAGCGTCAAAAACCAAAGCGAAAGTCACCTACAAGCTGCTCAAGGATGACAGTGAACATGTAATTGAAGCCGATACCGTTCTGGTCGCCACCGGACGCAAGCCATACTCGGACGGGCTGGGGCTGGATGCGCTGGGTGTCGAGATGACGCCGCGCGGTCAGATCAAGGTCGGCTCGGACTGGCAGACCAACGTGCCGGGCATCTACGCGATCGGCGACGTCACCGAAGGCCCGATGCTGGCCCACAAGGCCGAAGACGAAGGCATGGCCGCCGCCGAGCAGGTGGCCGGCAAGCACGGCCACGTGAACTACGGCGTCATCCCCGGCGTGATCTACACCTGGCCCGAAGTTGCCAATGTGGGTGAAACCGAGGCGACTCTGAAAGAACACGGCCGCGCCTACAAGGTCGGCAAGTTCATGTTCATGGGCAATGGCCGGGCCAAGGCCAACTTTGCCTCTGACGGATTCGTCAAGATTCTGGCCGACAAGGAAACCGACCGGATTCTGGGTGCCCATATCATCGGCCCCGCTGCGGGCGACCTGATCCACGAGGTTTGCGTCGCGATGGAGTTCGGCGCCTCAGCCGAAGATCTCGCCCTGACCTGCCACGCCCACCCGACCTATTCGGAAGCCGTGCGTGAGGCCGCTCTGGCCTGTGGTGACGGCCCAATTCATAGCTAAAGCTTTCTGACCCCGGCAGCGATCAGCCTGTCGGGGTCAACCAGGCATCCAGATAAGTTTCCAGCCTGTCGGTGAACGTTGTTGCCGAATGCAACGCGCAGAACCTGAGAGACATGGCCTGAATTGCAAAGGCCTGCACGCCTTCGGCCAAAAGTTCGGACGGCACATCCTTGCGCATCTCGACGGCGTCCAACCACATCATCACCACCCGGAAATACCGCTCAAAGCAATAGGCGATCGGCCCAACATCCGCGATGGCGGTTGCGCCGGAATACCGGATCAGCAGATCAAATACATACCGTTCGGACATCATGAAGCTGTGGACCGGTTCCAAGGCAGCGATAAGCTGTTTGACGGTTTTGGGCGATTGCCCCGCTTCGGCCTGATCCAGACACGCATTCAATCTGTCCGCGATCAGGATTTCCATTAACGCGTCCTTGTCGCGAAAATGCGCAAAGAAGGTGCCCTTGGCGACACCGGCCGTTTGCACCACCTCTTCCACCCGAAGGCCCTCATACCCACTTTTCTGAATTAACTCTTGCGACACCGCCACCAGGCGGGCGCGGGTTTTCAACGTGCGTTTCTGAACTGTCTTTTGCATGAGGTCAGATTGCATGTTTTTTGACCGTGGTCAAATTTTATATTGACCGCGGTCATTTTTGTCTCCTATAAACTGACCGCGGTCATTTTTAGGAGACATCCCATGCATGCCAAGAAAATCCTGATTCTCGACGGACACCCTGCCGAAAGCAGCCTGTCCCGTACTTTTGCGAAAACCTACGGCGACGCTGCGCGCCAGAACGGTCATGACGTCCGCCTGATCCATCTGAGCGACCTTCAGTTCGATCTCGATTTTGGACAGGGCAACTATCACGAGTTCAAACCCCTCGAGCCCGAGCTTGAGAAGCTGTTGCAAGATTTCGAATGGAGCGACCATCTCGTTATGACCGCGCCTATGTGGTGGGGTGGCCTGCCCGCAAAGCTTAAAGGCCTGATCGATCGCATGTTCATCCCAGGACGAACCTTCGATACCCGAAACACCACCAAGCTGGGCTTTCCGGCCCCGATGCTGACCGGCCGCACCGCACGCGTCATCCTGACCTCGGACACACCTGGCTGGTTCATGCGCCTGATCTACCGTCAAGCACTGATCCGGCAAGTCCGCGATCAGATACTCGGCTTCGTCGGCTTCAAGCCAACGCGGTTTACATATTTCGCAGGGGCCAGTGAGCCAAAGCCAGGAAGCGTCGATCGCTGGATATCAAAGGTCGCCAGAATTGGCGCAGAGGCTATCTAGGTGCCGTGCCTACCACATCGTCTTTGCGGCGCGCGCACCCCATTCGGAGTCGTATTGCGCGCCGCCTTCCTCACCGGATGAGGCTTCTGCAAGAATCTCGCCAACCGTGGGCAATCCACTGCTTTGATCTCCGCCGGTCCATGTCCCAGCCCGCATCAAGGCCCGGGCGCATTGGGTGTAGATCTCGGCAATCTGGATGACGATCACGGTGGCCGGTTGCTTGCCTTGTTTTTCGAACCTGGTCCTCAACCCTTCATCCGCGGATACGCGTGCCGTCCCGTTCAGGCGGACCACAGTGTTGGAACCGGGCACGATAAACATCAGCGAAACCCTTGGATCGCGCACGATGTTGCGCAACGAATCCAGACGGTTGTTCCCCCGCCAATCCGGCATTGCCAGCGTGCTGGGATCAATCTCGAAAACAACGGGCCCATCGTCCCCGCGCGGGCTGCCATCTACGCCTTCAGGGCCAACAGTGCTGAGGACACATAGGCGCGATGCCATGATCCATTGGCGGTAAAGCGGCGTCAGACTGTGCGCGACCTTGCGCAACGACGGCGCAGCGGGCGTGCCATAGAGTGCCTCTAGGCTCGGGATGTCTTCAATGAACTCCATCCGGATCAAACCCCACTTCTTTCATCAAAGCGTCTGAGCGTGTCTCGATCACATCTTCCAAACGGCTCAGAAACGCGTCCCGTTCGACGCCCGGTTCAATCGGGTCGAGGAAATCGACAATCGCCAGCCCCGGTTTGCGCAAGATACCAGTGCGCGGCCAGAATACGCCGGCATTGGTCGCAACCGGCACACACGGAAAGCCCAGCCCGCTGTACAGGATCGCCGTACCGACCTTGTAGGGCTTGGAAACACCGGGCGCGACACGGGTGCCCTGAGGGTAAATCACCAGCTGGCCGGGTTCGGCGAACTCTTTGGCGACGTCTTTGACCATTTTGGCCACTGCCGCACCCTTCTTGCCGCGATTGACCGGGATGCAGCCCAAACGACGCGCATACATTCCGATGACCGGGGTCCAGAGAAGCTCTCGTTTCATGATGAATTTACCATGCGGGATGGCGTCGAAGATCATGATGATATCAAGGAAAGACTGGTGCTTGGCCCCGATGACAACCTCGCCAGTGGGCACCGTGCCACGCACCTCGCACCTTATGCCAACCATCCATCGCGCCAACCACATCGTGCTGCGCGCGTAAGTTTTGCAAGCCCGCAATGCGCCCTGTTTCGTGAAGATCGCATATGGCAGATAGACGATTCCAAGGATCAGCATCCAAACGTAGATCACAATCATGAAGATCAGGGAACGGATCCATTGAAAGCTCTGTGACATCAGGAAAGCTCCTTCAACTTGCGGCGGGCGGCGGTCCAGGTGGCGAAGAAGGCAACCACAGCGCCCAGAACGGGGATCAGCAAGGGCAACACCCAGCCAAGCCCCTGAAACCCTACTCCGGTCAGAAATCCGCCCTCGTCCGAGGGCTCGGGCAAGAGCAGAACACCCGTCATCCCTAACATCGTTCCGACAAATGCGCCAAAGAAGGCGCGGTAGGTAAAGCGGCGGACAAATGCGCCTGCGATGAACCGATCCCGCGCGCCCACCTGCCGCAGCACTGCGATGATACTGGCATTCGCAGCAAGCGAGGCGTTGGCCGCCAGCGTGATCATAGCCGCGGTTGCACCTCCGATCAGCAGGATCGAGACCCAGCCCAGCCGTCGCAGGGACATCGCCGCATCCACTAAGGGCTCGCGCCAGCGGGTGTGGTCATCCAGAACCGCTCCGGGTACTTCGGCGCCCAATCGCAGGCGGAGACCCGCCGTGTCCAGACCCGGCTCACCTTCAACAATTTCAATTAGTTGCGGGATAGGTAGCGTTTCAATCGGCAAGTCCGGCCCGAACCATGGTGACAGCAGCGCGGCCTGTTCCTCGGCCGACAGCGCGCGGGCCGAGGCAACGCCGGGTGTCTGGCCAAGAACGGTCAACGCGGTTTCCGTCTGCGCCGCCATCTGCTCGGCCGGGGCGTTGATACGCAAGGTGGCAGCCCCCGCCAGCTCCGAGGCCCAACGGTCTGCAATCCGGCCCGAGGCAAGTGACAACGCCAGCGCAAACACCGCCAGAAACGCCATTGCACCCGACACAAACAGGGTCAGATGCGCGGTATACCCGGTCGGAGGGACAACGCGATCCGCGCGTGTATCCCGGCGCAGCAGGTTTCGGATGTCGCCGTTGCTCATAGATCCGCTCCGGCCAGATGCAGTTTGCGCTGCGAGATGCGCAACACGCGGGCTTGAACTTGGCTTTTGGCCGCGCGGATCAAACTCAGGTCGTGGGTGGCAATCAAGACGGTCTTGCCCATGCGGTTCAGCTCGATCAGCAGGCGCAGCAGCCGTTGCGACATCTCCCAATCGACATTGCCGGTCGGCTCATCCGCCAGCACTACGTCGGGCGACAGGATCACGGCCCGCGCCAGAGCCGCGCGTTGACGTTCGCCGCCCGAGAGTTCAGGCGGATGCGCGTCTAACCGGGCCCCCAGTCCGACCCAGGACAAAAGCTCAGTCAGGTTGTCCTGCTCTTCCGACTCGGCCCGTCCCGACACCATCAGAGGCAGGGCCACATTTTCAGCCAGGGTCATGTGGTCCAGAAACTGGCAATCCTGATGCACAACCCCGACCCGGCGCCGCAGCAGGGCCATCTGATCCCGATCCAAACACGCGATATCTTCGTCAAACACGCTCAACCGACCCGAGGTCGGCAACAACGCGCCATAGCACAGCTTGAGCAATGTTGTTTTGCCCGCGCCCGAAGGTCCGGTCAGGAAATGGAACGAGCCGGGCTGCAATTTGACTGAGACATCGCTCAGCAATGCGCCGTCGCCATAGGTATAGCTGACATTTTCCAGCTCGATCACAGGTGTCCCCAGTTCTTTTGCCGATCTTCTTGCCCGAGCTTGCCTGCGGTTTCAATGCCTGCACCGAGTCCAATTGGCGACACTTGCCCCATGAAACCGAAAACGCCCTTTGCTGTTGGGTCTTAACGGAATATCATCCCTGAAAAAACTACTATCGGGCCGAACGTCAGGCCGGGGAGGCAGTATGAGACTTACATGTCCGAATTGCGGCGCTCAGTACGAAGTGCCGGACGAGGTTATCCCCGAAGACGGGCGCGATGTGCAGTGCTCCGCCTGTGACCAGACTTGGTTTCAGCCCAAGCACCCGGAAGACGCAGCACCCACTACCGACGCGCCTGAAGCCACCGCCGAGCCGGACGCTAAGCCAGAGCCGACCCCTGAACCCGACACAAAAGTTGAGGTTGTTGATGAGCCGCCGTCCGATACTGGCAAAACCGGCAATGTCGACCCGGCCGTTGCGAGCATTCTGAAGGAAGAGGCCGCGCGTGAGGCGGAGCTGCGCTCTCAAGAAGGCAGCAGCCTTGAGACGCAACCAGATCTGGCGCTGGAGGATTCTGTCGAACCCGAGTTTCAGATCAAGCACCCAACTGCGACCGAGACCGCCGAGGATGCGGGTCAAAAGGATGAGCTTCCTGACGTTGAGACCATCAATTCAGGCATGATGAGCGACGAGGGCGACGACACGCCCCCGGCCAAACAATCCCGTGGCTTCGTGCGCGGTTTTGCCGTGATGCTGATCATCGGCGTGATCCTCTATTTGATCTACGGCAATGCGCAACAAATCAGCGAGGCCGTGCCGCAAGCAGATCCGGTGCTGGACTCCTACGTCTCTTTGATTGATCAGGCCCGTATCTGGCTTGAGACGCAGGCCGGGGCAGGCGCGCCGCAGGAATAATGCGTTCGGGTTTTACCTTAGTCATCAAGTGACACGAATGTCCCGATAACGCTGAAGGCGTGGCAGGGTATTTGTGTCTCAGGTTTAAGCCGAAACGATATAGCGGCTCAGAACCGTTCCAACAGACGCTTGAGGTATTCCAGCTCGATCTCGGGCCGGTCGGTTTCTCCGGTCCGACGGCGGATTTCGTCCAGCAACTCACGCGCCCGGCGGTAAACGTCTTCACCCTGCAACAGGTTGTCATCGGTGGAGATCGACCCGGCCGCACCGGGATTTCGGCCCAGCGGGTCGCGGCTGTTGGCTTGCGCCTCACCTTCCTCGGTGCCTTGTCCGGATTGGTTCTGCTGATTCTGCGCCATGGCTTCACCCAGTGATCGCATGCCTTCGCGTAGAGCCTCCATCGCCTCGGACTGCCGGTCGATCGCTTCGGCCAGATCATTGCCGCGCAGCGCCTCTTCCGCCTCTTCCATGGCACCTTCCGCGCGGCCCAGCGCATCGCGCGCCGCGTCGCCTTCGGGGGTGCCTGCACCTGGCAAACCCTGTTGCTGTCGGTTCAGTTCCTGCCGCAGGGCCTGCTGCCGATCCGCCAAAGACCCCTCACCAGGTTGGCCTTCACCAGCCTGATCCGAACCCTGACCCTGACCGCCCTGACCCTCGTGGCTTTCGCCACGGCCCTGACCGCCATTGCGGCCTTCATTGCCCTGGTTTTCTCCGGCCTGAGCGCCGGGGTTGAACTGTTCCTGCAGATCGCGGAATGCCTGATCACTCAAGCCTTGCTGTTCGCGCAGAGTCTCGGCCAAGCCTTCCATGGCCTGTTGCCCCTCGGATTGACCACCCTGCCCCTGGCCTTGGGTGACACGCATGTTCTCCATCATCTGCTGGAACTCTTCCAGCGCCTGCTGCGCCTCGGCCATGCGGCCCTGTTCCATCAATTCCTGAATGCGATCCATCATGGCCTGCAGATCGTCCTGCGTCATTTGCATGCTTTCGCCATTCTGACCGGACTGGCGCTCATCACTGTCGCCGTTTTCCTGCGCAAGACGCTGCAACTGGTTCAGGTAATCCTGCGTGGCCTCTCGCAGTTCCTGCATCAGTTCAGCGATTTCCTCATCGCTGGCCCCGTTTTGCATCGCCTCAGTGAGACGCTCCTGCGCCCGGCGCATCCGCTCCAGCGCATCAGCCAGAGTGCCCTCTTCGATCAAAACCGCCAGATCCCAAAGGGCCTGCGCGATCTCGGCCTGTTGTTTATCCTTCAAACCGTAGTCGTTGAAGTTTTCCAACCGCCGCAGGGTGACCCGCAAGCGCAGATAGGCGGTATCGGAGCGAAACAGTTCCTCGGGCCGGTGCGAGATCGCCCGCAGAACCTGGGCCACACGCGGCGCATTGGTCCGCGACCAGAGTAGATCGCGGCGCTGTTCGATCACCGCAGCCGCCAGGGGATCAAAGAATCGGCGCGCAGGTAGATCGGTCAAATATGGCTCGGACGTGCTTTCCTGGTCCGAGGCGTCGCGCGCCATCAACGTGATGCGAACCGGCAGATGCGCCCATGGGTGCTGTGAGAAATCCTCGATAAGATCTTCGGTGAAATCCGCGCGGTGTCCGGTGATCGGCATTGGCAATTCGACCTCGATCACCTCGCGCGGTTCAGGGTCAGCCGTCAGACCATAGCGACGATCTACCGAGGCCATGTCCAACTCGATAACCGCCGAGCCAGAGACAATCCCATAGTCATCCGAAGCCGTAAAGGGCAGCTTCATCTGCCCGCCTGCCTCGGCTTCGGCCTTATCAGCAACCGCAATGCTCGGCGGGGTGTCGGGAATGACGTCCACCATCCAATCCCGTCCTGCGGGGCCATCAATGCGCATCTGGCCTGAACGGGCGACGGTGAAATCCTGCTCAGTTTCGGTCGCGGCCTCGGCACCTAAGGGAGAGCTTGTTTCGGTCAGGCTATGCGCGCCGACCTCGCCATAAAAACGCAGAGTAACGCGACTGCCTTGAGGGATCGACAGCGTGGGACCCGTCTGATCGGCCAGATAGAGAGTCGGCAGTCCGGTATAGCGTGGGGGTTCGACCCAACCTTCCCATGTTGGTCCTTGCCCCGCCACTGCAGTTCCGGGGGCCATCTCGGCCACCGAGCCAATCCGCCAGAACGAACCGAACAGGGCTGCGACCACCAGCGCCAGCAAAGCTGCGTAGCGCAGAGCGTAAGGATCGCGCGAGGCCAGTCTCAGGTCGGGTTTGGCAACGCGCGCTTGCGCGGCACGGTCCGCCATCCGCGCCTTGTGCGCCTGCCAGAGGGCAACCGAATCCGCATCCCCCGCACCAATCGCCTGATCATCCATCAATGCCTGAATCGGACGCCCGGGCAGGGTTTCATCCAATCGGGCCAGCGCTTCGGCTCGTGATGGCAGGTGGAATTGCCGAATCCCCCAGATCGCGCTGACAAGCAGCGCAATGGCTACGACGACAGCTGCGCCCCACACGATTTCAACCCGCACAACATCATGCAGACCCAGCATCAACGCGGCCAAAACAGCCATCAAAACCGAGAAAAACGGCCAAAACGCGCGCAAAACCTGCTCGGCCAGCAATCCGGCATGTGTCATCCACACGGACAGACGGGGAACGGGCAGGTTTGGTTTGTCGCTCAAAGCGGGCCTCCGGGTGTTGGCCCGCGCGCCTACCGCGTCAGAGCCACTCAGGTATGGTATCGCGGTTTATGATTTCGTCAAAGCTTGGGCGTTCACGAATTACGGCAAATTGATCCCCATTCACCAAAACCTCGGGGATCAGGGGGCGCGTGTTGTATTCGCTGGCCATCACCGCGCCATAGGCCCCGGCGCTGCGGAAGGCGATTAGATCACCCGGCGCAAGCGGCGGCATGTTGCGCTGTTTGGCAAAAGTATCACCGGATTCGCAGACGGGGCCCACGATGTCATAGGGCTGTTGTTCGACCCCCGCTGCGGGTTCCTGTACCGCAACGATATCGTGATGCGCCTCATACATGGCCGGGCGGATCAGATCGTTCATCGCGCCGTCAACGATCAGGAAATCACGCCCTTCGCCGGATTTCACATAGATCACCTTGCTGACCATCAGACCGGCATTGCCTGAAATCAGGCGACCGGGTTCGATTTCGATTTCACAGCCCAGATGACCCAGCGTTTTCTTGATCAGCGCACCATATTCCAACGGCAGAGGCGGCGCGTCGTTCGAGCGCGTGTAGGGAATGCCAAGCCCACCGCCCAGATCGAGGCGGCGGATGTTGTGGCCCTCTGCACGCAACTGCTCGGTCAGTTCGGCGACCTTGGTGTAGGCCAGCTCAAACGGCTCCAGCTCGGTCAGTTGCGAGCCGATATGGACGTCGACGCCGATGACCTCCAGCCCCGGCAGAGATGCCGCGTGGGCATAGACCTCGGACGCGCGCGAGATCGGGATGCCAAACTTGTTCTCGGACTTGCCGGTTGCGATTTTGGCATGGGTCTTGGCGTCCACATCCGGGTTCACCCGAACGGTGATCGGCGCAACCACGCCCAGCTCCGTCGCTACCGCGTTGATCACTTCCATCTCGGGCTCGGATTCGACGTTGAACTGGCGGAGACCACCGGTCAGCGCTGTGCGAATCTCATCCGCCGTCTTGCCAACACCCGAAAAAACGATCTTGTCGCCCGGCACACCGGCGGCCTTGGCCCGAAGGTATTCCCCGCCCGAGACCACATCCATCCCGGCGCCCGCTTGCGCCAGCGTCTTCAGAATCGCCTGATTGCTGGCGGCCTTCATCGCATAGCAGACAAGGTGATCAGTGCCTTCAAGCGCGTCATCGAAAAGCTTAAAATGCCGCAACAGAGTCGCAGTCGAATAGACATAGAACGGGGTTCCGACCGCGGCTGCGATTTCGGAGATCGGCACATCCTCGGCGAAAAGCGCGCCGTCGCGGTAGAGAAAGTGATCCATAGAAGCGCGATTAGACCAAAACCGCCCTATGGATCAATGGATTCGCACTGAAACGATACGCCGCAGGGCGTTCAGAAATCGTTCGACACGCCGACACGCGCATAGCCGGACACTGAGACTCCGGTTGAACTGGGCTCTTTTTGCGGTGCAGGCCGTTGGCTGGAGGTCGGCTCGCAAGCCGCAAGCGCGACGAGCGCCAGAAGAAATCCGAAAATTCGCATGAGGTCAGTCTCAGAGTGCTGGAAAGAAGGTCCGCGCCTTGGCGTGACAGACCCTATTTGGGTGTTTCACCCGGAATTACAACGAGATCAGCAATTAAACGCCCAGGTAGAGTCCAAAACCCCCGCGGCGGAAGCCGATGCCTCCGCCCACATGCGTTCCGCTGGAGCCGACGCCAACACCCACGCTTGCCGTTGGCTGAACCGGCTCACCATCCGCGCCACATCCGGCCAGCGCGAACCCAGCCGCCACAATCACCGCTATTCGTAGAACTGTCATCACACCAGCGCCTTCCATCGCTCAACCTGCGCCCGCACCTGATCCGGGGCGGTGCCACCATAGGACTGACGCGAGTTTACAGAGTTTTGGACAGTAAGAACAGAATAGACGTCATCGGTGATATCCGCATGGACCGACTGCATGTCTTCCAAGGTCAGATCAGGCAGGTCGCAGCCCTTGTTTTCAGCCATCGCAACCAGCGAACCAGTAACATGGTGAGCATCACGGAACGGCAGACCCAGAACCCGCACCAGCCAATCGGCCAGATCGGTCGCGGTTGAGAAACCCGAACCGGCAGCGGCGGCCAGGCTGTCGCGATTGGCGGTCATATCCTTGACCATGCCCTCCATCGCCGCCAGCGCCAGCATCCAGTTATCGGCGGCGTCAAAGACCTGTTCCTTATCTTCCTGCATATCCTTGGAATAGGCCAGCGGCAGACCCTTCATCACCATCATCAGCGCGGTGTTGGCACCAAAGATGCGACCGACTTTGGCGCGGATCAGTTCCGCAGCATCCGGGTTTTTCTTCTGCGGCATGATCGACGAACCGGTCGAGAACCGGTCAGACAGCGTGACAAACCGGAACTGGGCCGAGGACCAGATGACCAATTCTTCGGCAAAACGCGACAGATGCACGGCGCAGATCGACGCGATCGACAGGAACTCCAACGCGAAATCCCGGTCGCTGACCGCATCCAGCGAGTTTGCGGCGGGGCGATCAAAGCCCAGCGCTTCGGCAGTCATGTGGCGGTCGATGGGGAACGACGTTCCGGCCAGCGCGGCTGCTCCCAGCGGGGATTCGTTCATCCGGGCACGGGCGTCGCGAACGCGGGACAGGTCGCGGCCAAACATCTCAACATAAGCCATCATGTGATGGCCCCACGTCACCGGCTGCGCGGTTTGCAGGTGGGTGAAGCCGGGCATGACCCAATCCGCCCCGGCCTCGGCCTGCGCCAATAGCGCGCGGATCAGAGCTAGAAGGCCGGTTTCTGCCGCGTCCAACTGATCGCGGACCCACAGTTTGAAGTCGGTCGCCACTTGGTCATTGCGGCTGCGGCCCGTGTGCAAACGGCCTGCAGGCTCACCAATAACTTCCTTCAGCCGCGCCTCGACATTCATGTGGATATCTTCCAGCGCGGTCGAGAACTGAAATTCTCCGTTCTGAATTTCTGACAAAACGGTGAGCAGCCCTTCCCGAATGGCTTCGGCGTCACTATCAGTAATAACGCCTGTGGCGGCCAGCATGGCGGCATGGGCGCGCGAGCCTGCGATGTCCTGGGCTGCCATCCGCTGATCGAACCCGATCGAGGCATTGATTGCCTCCATGATCGCGTCTGGACCGGCGGCAAAGCGGCCGCCCCACATCTGGTTCGAGGATTGATCGGTCATGTAAGAAAACCCGGAGTTGATATGCGCCTATTTCGTCTGATCCCCCTTTATATGGCCCTTGCGCTGGGTGCAAATGCCGCTTTGGCGACCGATGCCGAAACGCTCGGCCCCTTGCGTGAAGACAGCCTGAAACGGCTGATCCTACACAAAGAACCCAAACCGGTGACGCCGGTTGATTTCCAGCTAGAAGATGACGGCGGCACGGCCTCACTTGCGGACTATAGAGGCAAATACGTCTTGCTGAACTTCTGGGCCACCTGGTGCGCGCCCTGCCGCAAGGAAATGCCCCAGATCGCCGAGCTACAGGACGAATTCGGAGGCGACAAGTTCGAGGTTCTGACACTGGCAACTGGGCGCAACTCGCCTGCCGGGATCAAGAAATTCTTCGAGGAAAACGGCATCGTTAACCTGCCCCGCCATCAGGACCCCTCGCAAGCAGTGGCGCGTGAGATGGGTGTCATCGGACTGCCGATCACGGTCATCATCGACCCGGAGGGCAATGAAATCGCCCGCCTGATCGGCGATGCTGAATGGAACTCGGAGAGCGCGAAGGCGATCATTTCGACTTTGGTCGAGGCCAACAGCTAAGCTGACGCAACGCCACCTTTGACAGCCCATCCTCCGATCCGCACTCTGTGCGCAGGAGGATGGAATGCCACTGGAAATTCTGTTGGTGCTTGTGGTCGGCGGAATTGCCGGGGTCACTCTGTTGCTGCATCTGACCGGCAGATCGCAGCGGTGCGTTCTGTCTCCTGAAACCGCGCGCGATCAATGGGTCCGGCATTTCCCGGAAGACACAATTATCGACGTCACGGTTTCCCATGATCGCCACGCCGCGCTGGTGCGGACGGAAAAAGGGCCGGGTCTCCTCTGGTCCTTTGGCGCGGATACTGTGGCGCAGCATCTGCTGGACTATGACTTGCTGGATCGCACCGACGGGTTCGAGATTCTGTTCCACGATTTCGGCACACCCAAAGCCATCATCCATCTGGATGACCTCGAGCGCCCCCACTGGCGCAACCTGATGGAGCCCGCATGACCGACCAGATCACCTTTCCCGACGCCGTCCAATGGGCGGTCCCTTTCTTCATCGCCGCCATTCTGGCCGAGTTCGTCTGGATCGCCGTCAAAGGTCGCGGCGGGAGGTATGAGACGCGCGATGCGGTGACCTCTCTGATCATGGGGGCGGGCAATATTGCGTCGGGGTTCCTTCTGGGGTTTATCGCCTATGGGTTCTTCATGTGGCTGTGGCGGATCACGCCGCTCGATCTGGGTACGTCGATCCCGATCATCATCCTGTGCTTTGTGCTGGATGACCTGCGGTACTACTGGGTGCATAGGTTTGGCCACCGTATCCGCTGGGTCTGGGCCAGCCATGTGAACCATCACAGCTCGCAGCACTACAACCTGACCACCGCGCTACGGCAGACATGGACCTATACGTTTACCTTCATGATGGTGGTGCGCGCGCCGCTGATCCTGCTGGGCTTTCACCCGGCGATGGTGCTGTTCGTGGGCGGCATCAACCTGATCTACCAGTTTTGGATTCACACAGAAGCCATCGGCAAAATGCCCCGTTGGTTCGAAGCGGTGATGAACACCCCCAGCCATCACCGGGCGCATCACGGCCGCAACGCGCGCTATTTGGATTGCAACTATGCTGGCGTTTTCATCATTTGGGACAAGATGTTCGGCACTTTTGTTCCCGAGCAAGATTACGACCGCGTCGACTATGGGCTGGTTCACAACATCGCCACCTTCAACCCGCTGCGTGTAGCCTTTCACGAATGGGTCGGCATCTGGCGCGATGCGACCCAACCGGGGCTGACGCTGAAGCAACGCCTCGCCTATTGTTTTGCCCCGCCCGGCTATAGCCATGATGGAAGCCGCGACAGCTCAGCGCAGATCAAGGCAAAGCATCTGGCCCGCCACCCTGAAGATCTCGGAACGCCCGGATTCGAGCAGACTCGCGAAAACCTGCCTAATTCCGCAGCAAAACAGGCCTGATCCTGGCGTTACACCACGCCGCTTTGGTTGAAATCCGGCCCGAACGGTCCATATGGAGCGTCAGGTGTGACGTAACCAGTGACCGGAGGCCGGAATGACCCGAGTGACAACCGTATCGACCACAGTCGGACTGCTAGGTGTGCTTCTGGCCATGTTTGCCGCCATCGCAACGGCAGCATCAGCGCTTGTCCTGATCGGGTTTTCCATGATGATCCTTGGCGTAACGGGCGCGGTGTTCGGCGCCGCGGCCTCCCTCAGCCATGCGTGGCAATCTGCGCGCTAAACGTCACCTGCATTAACCGCAGATTCATCTGTTTCCTGCGACACTGCAACCGAAGAGCCATTCGGGATCAGCGCGCATGCGGGACAAGACAGGTGCAGAGTCAGGGGAAGGGCCGGACAGCCCTTTGACCTCGGCAGTTTCCGGTCGGGATCAATCCGTATTGCAGATGGCCTCGGATGCGGTTCGGCACAAACAATGCAAACTGGCCTTTCAGCCGGTGATGCAGGCACAGGCGCCTCATAACGTTGCCTTCTACGAAGGGCTGATCCGCGTTTTGGATGAAACTGGGCGGGTCATCCCTGCACGCGATTTCATGCCTCAGGTAGAAAACACGCCCATCGGGCGAGAGTTGGATTGCATCGCGCTAGAGATGGGGCTTCAAACACTGATCAGGAACCCTCAGATCCGGCTGTCGATCAACATGTCGGCGCGTTCGATCGGGTATTCGCACTGGTCCCGCATTCTGGATCGCTTTCTCAAACGGGACAGCAATCTGGGAGAACGACTGATTTTGGAGATCTCCGAGAAATCGGCGATGCAAGTACCCGAACTGGTGATCGACCTGATGGACAGGTTGCAGGAGCGTGGTATTGCCTTTGCGCTGGATGACTTCGGCGCAAGCAATTTCTGCTTTCGGCATTTCCGGGAATTCTTGTTTGATGCCGCCAAGATCGACGGTCAATTCATTCGTGGCATCAGCACCGACCCCGACAACCAGGCCCTCGTCCGCGCATTGATCGCAGTCGCGCGAGAGTTCGAAATTCTGGTCACAGCCGAATCAGTCGAAAATCCGCAAGACGCAGCTTTCTTGAGCGCAAGCGGTGTCGACTGCATGCAGGGTTTCCTGTTTGGCGCACCGTCGTTGTCGCCGCCGTGGAAGGCAGAAAGAAATTCCAAAACAGGGACTTAGTTGACTCACCGGCGCGCGAACACTTGCCTGATTGCCGCCTGAGGCAAGCTGTCCGTTGCTGCAAGTGCAGCATTGCGCTATTGCAGAAGGCACTAGAGGGGGGAGAAATTGGCGCTCTGGTACGGGCAGAGGGAGCCCTCTGCGGTCCGCGTCGTCACATTTCCCGCTGGACCACGACGGTAAAGGACAAATTATATGACCAATGTAGTAATCGCATCCGCCGCACGTACAGGTGTGGGCAGCTTTGGCGGCTCGTTTGCCAATACCCCCGCACATGATCTGGGCGCTGCCGTCCTTGAAGCCGTCGTCGAACGCGCCGGCGTCGACAAAGGCGAAGTCAGCGAAACCATTATGGGTCAGGTCCTGACCGCCGCTCAGGGCCAGAACCCCGCACGCCAGGCGCATATCAACGCCGGTCTACCGCAGGAAAGCGCGGCCTGGGGCATCAATCAGGTTTGTGGCTCTGGCCTGCGCGCTGTTGCGCTGGGTGCGCAGCACATCCAACTGGGCGATGCGGATATCGTCGCCGCTGGTGGCCAAGAAAACATGACCCTGTCTCCCCACGCCGCTGCCCTGCGCGCGGGTCATAAGATGGGCGACATGAAATACATCGACACTATGATCCGCGACGGTCTGTGGGATGCGTTCAACGGCTATCACATGGGCCAAACCGCCGAGAACGTCGCCGAGAAATGGCAGATCAGCCGCGACATGCAGGACGAATTCGCCGTTGCCTCGCAAAACAAAGCTGAGGCTGCGCAAAACGCAGGCAAATTCGCGGATGAGATCGTTCCGTTCACCATCAAAACCCGCAAGGGCGACATCGTGATGGACAAGGACGAATACATCCGTCACGGCGCAACAATGGAAGCAATGGCCAAACTGCGCCCGGCCTTCACCAAAGACGGCTCGGTCACCGCAGCAAACGCTTCGGGCCTGAATGACGGCGCGGCGGCGACCCTGCTGATGTCGGCTGAGAACGCCGAAAAGCGCGGGATTGAGCCTCTGGCCCGAATCGCATCCTACGCGACTGCCGGTCTTGACCCGTCGATCATGGGTGTTGGCCCGATCTATGCCTCGCGCAAGGCGCTGGAAAAAGCTGGCTGGTCGGTTGATGATCTGGATCTGGTCGAAGCCAACGAAGCCTTCGCCGCGCAAGCCTGCGCCGTGAACAAAGACATGGGCTGGGACCCGTCGATCGTGAACGTGAACGGTGGCGCGATTGCCATTGGCCACCCGATCGGAGCATCCGGTTGCCGTGTTCTGAACACGCTGCTTTTCGAAATGAAGCGCCGTGATGCCAAGAAGGGTCTGGCCACCCTCTGCATTGGTGGCGGCATGGGTGTCGCCCTCTGCGTGGAGCGCGACTAAGTGCGTTGACATCTAAATAGAAAAGGGCGTCCATTGGACGCCCTTTTTTGTTACAATCAAGCTTTACACAACCGCTGCGACAATATCGCCAGACAGAAAGACAAGATCGAACACGAAACGATATTGCGCAACATTCTCTCTCAGAGTAACAGAATTACCAAGACGACCAAAATTGGAGGAGTCATCCATGGCACGTACAGCACTCGTAACCGGCGGTTCTCGCGGCATCGGCGCAGCAATTTCCAAGGCGCTCAAGGCCGAAGGATACAATGTTGCCGCCACCTATGCGGGGAATGACGAAGCCGCAGCAAAATTCACCGAGGAAACCGGCATCGCCACCTACAAGTGGAACGTGGCCGATTATGACGAATCCAAAGCGGGCATCGAAAAGGTCGAGGCCGAGGTCGGTCCCATCGACATCGTCGTCGCTAATGCGGGCATCACGCGCGACGCACCTTTCCACAAGATGACACCTGAACAGTGGCATCAGGTCATCGACACCAACCTGACCGGCGTTTTCAACACCGTACACCCCGTCTGGCCCGGCATGCGCGAACGCAAGTTTGGCCGCGTCATCGTCATCAGCTCGATCAACGGCCAGAAAGGCCAGTTTGCTCAGGTGAACTATGCCGCGACCAAAGCGGGGGATCTGGGTATCGTGAAGTCGCTGGCGCAGGAAGGCGCGCGTGCCGGTATCACCGCCAATGCGATCTGCCCCGGCTACATCGCCACTGAAATGGTTATGGCCGTGCCTGAGAAGGTCCGCGAGTCGATCATCGGCCAGATTCCGGCCGGTCGCTTGGGTGAGCCTGAGGAAATCGCGCGCTGCGTCGCCTTCCTGGCATCGGACGATTCACAGTTCATCAATGGTTCGACCATCTCGGCCAACGGCGCTCAGTTCTTCGTCTGATTTCAACGCACTGAACGAAAACGGGCCGGTCCTTTTGGACCGGCCCTTCTTTATCCCGTAAGTCCGCGCGCGCTGCGGTCAGCGGGAACCAAACACCCATCCCAGAACTTTGTGAACAAGCTTGCTGCGCTCTTCATGGGCACGACGAATTGCAATCTGGACAGACGGGTTTGTTGACATCTCGATCATGGCGGATCCCCTTTGCTAAAGCTGAACTTGACTTGCCCTAAACATGACCCTTGATTGAAAAAGGCACAAACGAGAGTTTTCAAGCATTCAGATAAGTATTACTTAAGTGATATGAGTGATCGCCTTCCCCCTCTCACCGCTTTGCGCGCCTTTGACGCAGCCGCGCGGCACATGTCCTTTGCCAAAGCCGCAGAAGAGTTGAACGTCACGCCCGCGGCGCTGTCCTTCCAGATCAAGTCGCTTGAGGACCATTTGGGCCATCCGCTGTTTCGCCGCCTGAATCGCGCGGTCGAACTGACCGAGGCGGGCAAAGCCCTTGCCCCGGGGGCTGCTGAGGGGTTTGCGTCGCTCAAGACTGCTTGGGCCGCAACACGGAGGCTTCAGGACAACACCACCCTCACCGTGACGGCCGGGCCTGCGCTGACCGCCAAATGGCTAGCTCCGCGCCTTTACGATTTTGCCCGCGCACATCCCGAAATTGACCTGAGATTTTCGGCCACCCTGCGCAATATGGACCTTGAGAGGGATGACGTGGATGTCGCGATCCGGTTTGGCTACGGCGGGGATGATGGCCTCTATTGCCTGCCGGTTCGCAAGGAATGGCTGACCCCTGTTATGACGCCCGAACTGGCCGCCGAGTTCACAACGCCCGAAAGCCTGCGCGACGCGCCTCTGATACATGACGATTCGATTGCGTTTCTAAAACCTCCAGCGGATTGGCCGACGTGGTTCCGCGCTGTTGGCGTGGAGTTTACGCCGACCCACGGGGCACATTTCTCCAACGCAGACCACGCGATTGACGCGGCTGTCGCCGGAGTGGGTGTGGCCTTGGGGCGACGGGCGATGATCATCAAAGACATGATGGAGGGGCGGCTTGTCGCCCCGTTCAAAACCGCCATCGAGACCAAAGGCCGATTTCGCTTTCTCTGCCTGCCCGGAGCAGAAAACCGGCCTCAGGTCGCAGCATTTCGCGATTGGTTTGTTGCGGAGATTGAAAAAACCGCTCATATCTCGGACGAATTTACCATAGTTCCTGTAGAAGACGTCTCATCCACATGACCAGACAACGCGCCACCGCCACGGGCTTCATTGCGGTTTTGCTTTGGTCGCTATTGGCCCTGTTCACAGTCGGGTCAGCCCCAACACCGCCACTGCTGCTGAATGCGATCTGCTTCAGTATCGGCGGTACTTTGGGGCTTATCTGGACGTGGCGATCGGGCGGATTGTCCCAGCTGCGCCGTATCAGCTGGAAAGTCTACGCCTTTGGAACGCTGGGCCTGTTCGGCTACCACGCGCTGTATTTCTCGGCCCTACGGATGGCCCCAGCGGCCGAGGCAGGGCTGATCGCCTATCTCTGGCCGCTGCTTATCGTTCTGTTCTCTGGCCTGTTACCCGGAGAAAACCTGCGCGCAGGCCACCTGATCGGGGCGTGCTTGGGCTTTGCCGGGGCCGCGCTGATCATCACCGGAGGCGGCAGCGCCGGGTTTCAAGCCGACCACCTACCGGGATACGCGCTGGCGTTCCTGTGTGCTCTGACATGGTCAGGCTACTCCGTGTTGTCGCGGAGACTGGGTGAAACGCCCACAAGCTCGGTCGCTGTGTTCTGCGTGTTCACGGCGATCGCCTCATGGGGCCTGCATTTCGCGCTTGAGGCACCTGTCTGGCCGGACACCACGCTCAGTTGGTTATCGACACTGGCCCTTGGTCTGGGGCCGGTCGGTCTGGCGTTCTATGTCTGGGATATCGGGGTCAAGCAGGGCGACATTCAGATGCTGGGCACCAGCTCTTACGCGGCGCCTTTACTGTCTACCGTGGTTTTGGTTTTTGCCGGGATCGCCATGCCGACATGGACACTGGCGATCGCGGCGGTCTTGATCACCGGCGGGGCCGTGGTTGCGGCGCGCGCCAGTCTTAAAGGTTAGGTCGATAAGCGCTCGATCTCTTCCTTCAGCCTTAGCTTCTGTTTCTTTAGCTGGGCGATATGAAGATCATCAATGCCTGGCGCGCGTTGAGCTTGTTCCACTTCGAGACCGAGAGATTCGTGCTTCTTCTTCAGTTCTGTCAGATGTGCGCTCACGCTCATGGCGATCCTCCTTGTTTACGTGTCTAGATGTCACGTAAGAAGTTGAGCATATCGTTTCCACCCTGTCACGCCGCAGACGCGAAGAAAAAGTGATAAATCCGACAAATTCGGCTGGTCATTGCCGATTGACGTGAAACGGCCCCAACGCAGCGCCTTGCCGCAGCACATCCGAGAGTTCTGGAGTATAGCTGTCACCGTCGCGCTCATGCCGTTGACCTGCATGCAGGATGATAGGCGCATGCAGCCGGAACGCCGCCCGCCCGCCTTTGCGGGCCCGTAGAATCACAAGCTCAGCCTCGCGCCCCATGCGGGCCGCAAGCGGCAGCACTTCGACCGAGCCCAGACGTCCCCGACAGGCCAAAAGCATATCTTGCAGGCGATCCGCCTTTTGGATCATGTGCAGATAGCCGCGCGGGGCCAGCCGTTTGGCCGCGACATCAATCCAATCGGCAAGAGGTGTCTCCTCTCCCAAAGCCACGCTGCGCCCCCGGTCTATGGCTGCGCTATGGGCGCCTGCGCGATAGTAGGGCGGGTTGGCGATCACATGGTCGAATTGACGCTGCTTCAGATCGGAGGGCAGCTCGGTCAGATCAGCCGAGACGACCTCCAACACCTTATTGTTATCGGCGGCATTGCGGCGGGCCAGATCCGCATAGGCCATTTGCAGTTCCACGCCGCACAGGTCCAAACCCGGGATTCGTGTCGCAAGGCACAGGATTGCAGCCCCTGCCCCGCAGCCAAGCTCCAGTACCGACTGACCAGAGGTTGCGGATACGCTGGCCGCCAGCAAAACAGGGTCGACCCCAGCGCGATAGCCAGACACGGGTTGCCATAGACGCAACCGCCCTCCGAGGAAATCGTTCCGGCTTAGCTCATCATCCTTGAACCCGGTCATCGCCCCAGCGGGATCTCGTTGTCGCGCATCACACGCTCCGCTCGGGTTAGGTCGTCAGCCCGAACCATCAGACGGCGAGGGAAAATTCCGATGCCGCCTTCGAGGATGCTCATATTTACGTCCATCTGAAAGCAGTCTATATCCTCGCCCTCAAGAAGAGCGGATGCAAAGGCCAGGATTGTCGGATCGGTACTGCGCAATAGTTCTTTCATGGGGATGGATGTAAGGGCAAGGCAAGGCGAAAGTCGAGCCTTGTATCAGGAGTGTGATGGGCATCAGCACAATCTCGAAGCCGCACGAACGGCTGGCCGAAATGTTGACCGGCGAAATGGAGGCGGTGAATACACTGATCCGGACCCGGATGGCGTCCGAACACGCGCCCCGTATCCCCGAGGTGACCGCGCATCTGGTCGAAGCGGGCGGCAAGCGCCTGCGCCCGATGCTGACATTGGCAGCGGCCCGGCTGTTTGGCTATTCGGGCGAGCATCACGTGCGCCTGGCCGCGACTGTTGAGTTCATTCACACCGCGACCCTGTTGCATGACGATGTGGTCGACGAAAGCGCCCAGCGACGCGGACGGCCCACGGCGAACCTCTTGTGGGACAACAAATCCAGCGTGTTGGTCGGCGACTACCTGTTTTCCCGAAGCTTCCAGTTGATGGTTGAAACCGGATCGCTGCGTGTTCTGGATATCCTCGCGAATGCCTCGGCCACGATTGCCGAAGGTGAGGTGCTGCAGATGACCGCAGCCACCGACCTGAACACGGATGAGAGCATTTATCTGCAGGTCGTACGCGGCAAGACCGCAGCCCTGTTTTCCGCAGCAACCGAAGTTGGCGGCGTGATTGCTGAAGCCTCAGACGCGCAGGTCAAAGCTCTGTTCGACTATGGCGATGCCTTGGGCATTGCCTTCCAAATCGCCGACGATCTGTTGGATTATCAGGGTGATAGCAAGGCAACCGGCAAGAATGTGGGCGACGATTTCCGCGAGCGTAAACTGACCCTGCCGGTAATCAAAGCCGTTGCGCAGGCCACCGCGGATGAGCGCATCTTCTGGGAGCGCACGATCGAGAAAGGCCGCCAGCAAGACGGCGATCTGGAACATGCGCTTGGGCTGATGAACAAATACCAGACGCTCGAGGCGACCCGTCAAGATGCGCTAGGTTGGGCGAACAAGGCCAAAGCCTCGCTTACGGTTCTGCCAAATCACGAAATCCGCACTCTGCTGCGCGATCTGGCCGACTACGTGGTCTCGCGCCTTAACTGAGCGTTGTTGCGCGGCACCACCAATCGGACTGGGCCGCGCCAATCTCATAAGCTGCGAAATGCGCGGCCTTCATCGACGGATAAAGTGCAAAACAGGTCGAGCCTGACCCCGACATTCGCGCCAGCAACACATCCCTTGTGTCCGCCAACTCCTCCAACACACGCCCGATTTGCGGGGCCTGGCTTGTGGCGGGCTGTTCAAGGTCGTTTCTCTGGTTCGAGAGCCACGCGGCGCAGTCTTCCACGCCCGCGAATGAGGGGATTTGATCTTGCAATCCTGGATTGTCCCGCGACGCCAATGCGCCGAAGACCGATCCGGTCGGAACCTCAACCCCAGGATTGACCAGCAGGGCAGGCAATTGGGGCAAAGCGACCCGTTCCACCTGCTCGCCAATCCCACGCATCCGCGCAGCCTCGGCCACCATGCAGACCGGTATATCGGCCCCTAACGCGGTCGGAAGATGTGGCGGGACAACAAGCCCCTGCGCAGCCGCGTGGCGCAGCATGGCCGCCGCGTCCGAGGACCCCCCGCCAATGCCTCCACCATGAGGCAGCACCTTGTTCAACGTGACATGGCCTGTCCAACCGGCGCCCTCGGCCGCTTTCCAAACGAGATTTCGGCTGTCCGTGGGAACCCCGTCGGCATGCTCTCCGCTCACCGAGATCGACAGGCCTGCGCCCGGCTCAAACGCTAGCTGATCGCCAATGTCGGCAAAAACCACCAGCGAATCCAGCAGATGATAGCCATCCGTGCGCTGGCCGGTGACATGCAGGGTTAGATTGACCTTGGCCGGCGCAAAGGCGCTAGTTGCCATTGGCAACCTTCAACGGATCCGCGCCCTCTTCGGACAGAACCGTGTCCAGACCGACCTCGAGCTTGCGTCGGATGCGTTCGGGATCAGCCTCACCATCGGTGTCTTCGGGATCAACAAAGGACAGAGCCCGTTTCCACTGGAACTCAGCTTCGCGGGCGCGTCCGACGGCCCAGTAGACATCGCCCAGATGGTCGTTGACCACCGGATCCACCGGCATCAGCTCAACCGCGCGCTCCATATGCTCGACCGCTTCGTCATAGCGACCAAGGCGGAACAGGACCCAGCCCAAGCTGTCGACGATATAGCCACTGTCGGGGCGAGCCGCGACAGCGCGCTCAATCATGTCCAGCGCCTCATCGAGTTTTTCGCGCCGTTCGACCAGCGAGTAGCCCAGATAGTTCAGAACCTGCGGCTGATCTGGGTTCAGCTCGAGCGCGCGTCGGAAATCGGCCTCAGCCTGATCCCATTGCTTGAGGCGCTCATGAGAAATCCCGCGCGCGTAGTGCAGGAACCAATTCGCGGCCGAGACACCCTCCGCCAGATCAATTGCGGTGTTGTAGGAATCAACCGCGGCGGCATAGTTTTCCTCGCGGCGCTGCAGATCGGCCAAAGCGACATGGACACTGGGAAGATCAGGCTTTTCTGCAGCCAGCGATTGCAGAACCTCAACCGCCGCATCGGTTTTGCCGGATTGCCCCAGAACATCAGCCCGGCCCAGTTCGGCCACGTGGTGATCGGTGCTGTTCTTGGGAACCGCGCGATACGCTTCGACCGCAAGATCAAGCTGGTTGAGTTCCGACAGAAGCTCAGCGCTCATCAGAAGGGCGTCGACGTGATCGGGCCGCAGGAAGCTGGCCGTGCGAGCATAGAGCAGCACGTAGTCCGGCGCGGCCTCGTCATTCAACGCGGCACCCACCGAAAAGAAGATCTCGGCCATGCCGTCTTGCGCCGTTCCTGCATGGGTGAAGGGCAGCGTTTCGCCATCAGACAATCGGCTTGTGTAATCTGCGATCGACGGATCGCTTCCGGCCTGAAACACATCGGCCAGGAAGGTCAGAGCGTCCTCATTCCGGTCAAGCTGCGACAGAACCTCGGTCCGGGCTAACGCGGCGCGGCGTGTGAACCGGGCCACGACCCCGTCATCGGCCGCGAAAATCGCCTCAGCTCCTTCGAAATCACCGATCGACGCCAAAGCCATCGCTTTGTGATAGAGGGCAAACTCGCGCAACCCTTCCTGGGTTGTAACCGAGTCGAACTGCTCCATCGCCTTGGTCATCTCACCCTGACCAAGATAGGCCCAGGCAATCATCAACCCATCGACCAATGGACCCACGCCCTGCGTTTCGGGATCACGTGACAGCAGGGTCTCCCAATCGCCCTCTGCGATCAGGTTTGCGGCGATGGCAATCCGGGCTGCTTGGCTCGGCAGGCCATTCTCTTCGATCGTCTCAGCGATGGGCAGTGCGCGCTCAACTTCGCCCAGCGCCAGCCGCGCAACTACCACGCTTTCCAACAGCAACGCGTTCTGCGGATCAGACCGCAACGCCTGCGCATAATACCTTTCGGCGGCGGCATAGTCGTTTTCGTAGATTGCCTGACGTCCGGCCAAATAGGCCCCGGACCCGGTATCCGAAAATGCCGGGATTGCGACCGAGGATGAAAGCAGCGCGGCCAGTGCCACGCGACGAACCAGGGAAACCACCAAAATCCTGCCTTGCTATCGTTGACTGCACGTTAAGCTAGGGCCTCGGCCGGCAAGAGGCAATGGCTCAAGGTTCACGACGCCGCCATTGCACCGGTTTTCGCCTAAGAACTGGCCGCCCTGTTGCACGGATCAAGCAGGAGCGCCGTCCAACACTCAATGGCAGCTCATCAATAGGGCTTTTGGTTGGCTCACCCTGGCGAAGGATTTGGGTACCCTTCGCGTTTCATAAAGCACATATTCGGTTTGGGTGATTTCAACTCATTCAGAGTGAAATATTTTTGCGATTGCGCAAAAGGCCGACTGACGGAATGGTGCTTCCAAACACTGTTGGCAAACCAGACACGGTATGAACATACGATGAAGTCACATGCGAAAGTAGTTGTGGTCGGGGGCGGCTGCGTTGGGGCCTCTATCCTTTATGGTCTGACCGAACATGGCTGCACAGATGCGGTGATGTTGGAGCGGACGACGCTAACGTCAGGGTCCACTTGGCACGCCGCCGGTTTGCTTGTGACCTTTGTACGGTCGCGAAACGTGTCGAAGATGACCATGGAAACCATCCGCATTTATACCGAGGTTGAGGAAAAGATGGGGACCTCGGTGGGCCTTCGCAAAGTGGGCCAGCTGCGCGTTGCCAATACCGAAAAGCGCTGGGATGAGTTCCAGTCCTATATCTCGATCGCCGAAGCCGCCCGGGTGCCATGCAAGCTGCTGACACCGGAAGAGATTGCCGAGGTTCACCCTCTACTGAACCAAAGCCCGGATATTCGTGGCGGCATCCTGCATACCGAAGACGGCTATGTGAATCCCGCCGACATCACCATGGCACTGGCCAAGCTGGCGCGCGATGCCGGGGCCAAGGTCTATCAGAACACCGAAGCCACCGCTTACGAAAAGCTGGAAAACGGCCACTGGAAAGTGACCACCAACCAGGGTGAGATCACGTGCGAGCATCTGATCTTTGCCACCGGCAACTACGCCCGTGAAAATGCGCGCCGTGTGGGGCTGGACCTGCCCTGTATCCCGATCGTTCATCAATATTGGACGACAGAGACCGTGCCCTTGCTGAAAGAGCGCAAGGCACAAGGTCTGCCGGAATTCCCGATCCTGCGGGACGAGGACTATGGCGCCTATCTGCGCGAGGATGTGGGTGGCATCCAATTTGGCCCCTATGAATTCACCAAGGACCTCAAGCTGTTCGCCGAAGACCGCGTGCCGCCGGATTTCGGGGCCGACCTTCTGCCCGAGGATTTCGATGCCGTGGAAACCCAGTGGGAACGCGCCATCGAACGGGTTCCAACGCTGGGCGAGATTGGCATCAAGGCCAACACCCGCGGTCCGTTTCAGATGACCCCGGACGAGCTGCCTCTGGCTGGCCCCGCGCCGGGGCACGAGAACCTGTGGCTGGCCGAAGGGATGCCCGGCGGTATCCTGTGGGGCGGCACTGTGGGCAATCGTCTGGCCAAATGGATCGTAGATGGCGATCCGGGTATGGACATGTCGGAACTCGACCCACGCCGGTTCTCGGACTATGCCTCGAAACGGTGGACCATGGACAGGGTGCGCGAGACATGGGGCACCCATATGGATGCGCACATCCCTGGTGAGGATTTCCCCGAAGCCCGTCCGATGAAAACCGCAGGCTCCTACGATCTGTTGACCGCCCATGGCGCCGTCTGGACCAGCTTCAACGGTTATGAATTCCCGCGCTGGTTTGCCAAATCGCCCGAAGAGGCGATCCCCGAACACTCCTTCCGCCGCACCAATCATATGGGGTTGGTACAAGAAGAAGTGCGCCGCACTCGCGAAGAGGCGGGCTTCATCGAGATGTCTCCGATGACCAAATTCACCGTGCGCGGGCCGGGCGCGGCCAAATGGTTGGACGGCCTGATGGCGAACAAACTGCCCAAGGTGGGGCGTATGACCCTGTCGCTGATGCTGAACGACAAGGGCGGGATGGATGCGGAATATTCCATCGTGCGCAAGGCGCAGGATGATTTCTACCTGATCTCGACCCCGAATTGGCAAGCCTATAACTGGGACCAGATGCAGCGTCTGCTGCCCAAAGACGGCTCGGTCGTGATGGAGGACATCTCGGAACAGCTGGGCGTGATCGCTCTAGCTGGTCCGAAATCGCGCGAGATCCTGTCGAACCTGACCGACAATGATCTGTCGAACGAGGCCTTCCCCTGGCTTTCGGCGCAAATGGGTGAGGTAGGCTATGCCAAAGGCGTTCACCTGCTGCGCGTCTCCTACACCGGTGAGCTGGGATGGGAGTTGCACCATCCGGCGGGCTACAACCGTCACCTCGTGGATCTGCTGCTTAAGGCGGGCGTAAAACCCTTCGGCCTTGAAGCGCTGGAGTCCATGCGGCTCGAGAAATCTTACCGGGCCATCAACCGCGAGATCTGCAAGGACCTGACCCCGTTTGAAGCCGATCTGGGCCGGTTCGTCGCCATGACCGAAAAGATCGGCGGGCAAGTGGTCGAACGGGACTTCATCGGCAAACCCGCTCTGCTGAAACAGCAGGAGACGGGAGGATACAACACTCTGGTCACGTTGAAATTGCCATATTGCGATACGTCGGTGATGTTTGACGAAGGCGTCTATTCCGACGGCAAACTGATTGGGCGCGTTACCTCGGGCGGGTTCTCATACTATTGCAACCACGACATCGCGATGGCGCTGGTGCCGCAGAACATGACGGCACCGGGCACCAGAATGCAGGTTCTGGTCCATAACGAGATGCGCGAGGCCGAGGTCATCGACACCTGCGCCGTGGACCCCACCAGCGCCCGCGCACGCGCCTGAAAACAACAACAAGGGGGCTTGCGGTCCCTTTCACGAACACAAGGACAGGATCTAGCAGATGACCGATATCTCAACGAAAACGCTCTCACTCCAAGAGGTTAGGGAATTGGCGAAATCCGTCCTTGTGGCTGCGGGCATGGATGATCCGGGCAGCGACATGATCGCTGAGATTGTCGTGAAGTCCGAACGTGACGGCCCGCGCAGCCACGGTTTGCGCATGCTGCCGGTCTACACCCAGAGCTTTACCTCGGGTTATGCCAACCCCGCTGCGCACCCCAAATTCGAGCGTATCGCACCGGGCGTTCTGCGTGGTGACGCAGACAATGGATACTACCAGATCGCCGCGGCCGCAGCACGGGACGAGCTGATCGCAATGGCGCGCGAAAACGGGATCGCTGCCTTTACCTGCGCAAATAGTCACCACCTTGGCGCGTTGCGCTTTGACACCGAACCGCTGGCCGAGGCGGGGTTGGTGGCTTTGGCTGTCGTCAACTCGCTGTCGATGGTGGTGCCTCAGGGCGGTGTGCGCCCTGTCTTTGGCACCAACCCAATGTCGTTTGCCTGCCCGCGTGACGGCATGGAGCCCATCGTTTGGGATCAGGCGTCCTCGACGGTCGCGTTGATGGATATCCGCATGGCCGCCGCCGAAGGGCATGACCTGCCGCGCCCTGCGGGTCTCGCCCCGGACGGCCAGCCCAGTGCCGATCCCAACGCCATCTTGGAAACCCGCAGCCTGTTGCCGTTCGGCGAACACAAAGGGGCCGCGATTGCCTTCCTGATCGAGGTCCTGGGCGCGGCGCTGGCAGGGGGCACCCTCTCGGTCGAAAATGCCGAGCGCGAGGCGCATGGTGCGCTGAACGTCAAGGGCGGCGCGACCCTGATTGCGATGGATCCGACACGGTTCGGAAATGCCGCCTTCAACGACTATGTCACGCGCATCTGTGCCGAGATCGACGGCAACGGCACCGCCCGCATCCCCGGTGACGGGCGGCTGAAGAACCGCGCCGCGTCTCAGGCCGAGGGTGTCAGCGTCAGCACCGAATTGCTGTCGCAGTTGCAAGACTTGCGGTAAGCTCTCGAACCGATGGCACGGGGGTCAGGGTAAGCTCAACTTGGCCATCCGCCCGCCATCGACCGTATAGACCTGCCCTGTGATAAAGCCGCTTTCCTCGGCGGCCAGAAATGCCGCCAATGCGGCCACTTCTTCGGGCCTACCGGTGCGCGCGACCGGGTGAATCTGGCCGATATCCCGGCGAAACGCATCCGGGTCGGGCATCGAGTCGATAAAGTCGAGGTTCAACTCGGTGTCGATCCAACCCGGAGCGATAGCGTTGCAGCGGATACCCTCGGCCCCGTGATCCACCGCCACGGCGCGGGTCAGCCCGTGCAGCCCGGCTTTGGACGCGCAATAGGCCGCGTGGCCGGGGTTGCTGCCCAACCCCTCGATCGAGCCGGTATTGACAATGCGGCCCTTGGTTTTGCGCAGATGGGGCAAAGCGGCCTGAATCATCAGGAACGGTGCGGTCAGGTTGACGGTCAGGTTTTTCTGCCAGTCATCCAACGTCATCTCTTCAACGCGGGCCTCCTGCATCATCCCGGCATTGTTGACCAGAACGTCCAACTGCCCGGCGCGGGCGACGACCTCGGCTATCACCTGTGCAGGCGCAGAGGGGTCGGTGAAATCGGCCGCGATTCCTTCGAAGTGATCATCGCCACCACGCTGAGCGGTGAAGACGCGCGCGCCCTCCTCCGTCAGCCGTGCCGCGATGGCCTGTCCTATCCCGGAGCGGCCGCCGGTGACCAGCGCAACCTTGCCCTCAAACCGCCTCATGCGACCGGCTTCCCGCCATTGACCTCAACCAGCGTGCCACACATGTAGCGCGCCGCGTCCGAGGCGAGGAACAGGACCACATCAGCAATATCCTCAGGCTCGGCGATCCGCCCAAGAGGCACGGTCTTACCCAGTTCAGTCACGGCCTCGTCAGGATCAAACCCGCGCTTGGCAAAGCCCGAGCGCAGCATCGGCGTGTTAACCTCATTCGGGCAAACGGCGTTGATGCGGATGCCCTGATGTGCGTGATCCATCCCCATGCATTCGGTCAGCGAGGCGATCGCCGCCTTGGTCATGCAATAGAGCGCATGGTTTGGCCCCGGCGCCTTGCCGCCCCAGCAGGACGCCGTGTTGACGATGGCCCCGCCGCCCGACTCGGCCATCAGTGGAATGGCAGCGCGGCAGATCCGGAACGGAGCCTCGACATTCACGCCCATGGACAAACTCCAGTCGGCGTCCGAGGTCTCGGTCACCGGGCCGCGTGTGATGACACCGGCATTGTTGATGACGATATCGAGGCCGCCCAAAGCCTGATGCGCGGCAGAGGCCAATTGGTCGCAATAAGCCGGGTCCAGCAGATCGCCGGGCAGATGGGCCTCGGCCTCGATCCCATCGGTCGAACGATCCGCAACCGCGACCCGAGCGCCCTGCGCGCGCAGCTGGTTGACGATGGCTTGCCCGATCCCTCCGGCCGCGCCGGTGACGAGGGCGTTTTTGTCCTGAAACATGTTTCAGTCTTCCCAGATTGCAACGGCCTGCCCCAGCAGGTCCCGGTTCATTGTCACGCCGAGGCCCGGCGCATCGGGCGGCAGAACACCACCGTTTTCGATTGGGGCGTCGAACGCACCGGTCTGGATCGTCACCATGTCGCGCGGGTCCAGAACGCAACGAAGCAGCCGTTCGGGCACAGTCGCACCCATATGGAAGATCGACGCGGCAGACAGGGTTGACCCCACCGTGTCCTGCACACTGATCGTCAACCCTGCAGCGCGGCAGATGTCGCGGTGACGGCGGGCATGGGTCAGCCCCCCGGCTTTCGAGATTTTCAGCCCGATGCCATCGGCCACATCCAGCGCCACCAGCTTGGCGATGTCGCCATCTTCTTGCGCCAACTCGTCCAGAATGATCGGCACGTCACAGCGCTGGCGCAGGGAAAGCGTTTCGCGCCATGTGGCGCAGGGGGCCTCCAGCACGAAATCCAGCCCGTTCGGCAGGGCACGGAGCATCCGCAGCGCGGTTTCCGGGATCAGGCCGCCATTGGCGTCAACGATGAAGTACTCGCCCGGTTGCCGATCTGCCAATGAGGCCGCGATACGTTCGGCATCCAGCGCCGGGCCGCCTTCGGAATCCATCGCACCGACTTTGACCGAATGACCCATATAGCCCATCGCGCGGTGTTCCGCGACGCGGGCGCGCATATCCTCGGGCGTGCCCGCGTAGATCGAGCTGATTGCGGGCAGACGATTGCCTGTCGCACCGCCCAGCAGTTTATAGACCGGCAGGCCAACCGATTTGCCGAACAGATCCCAACAGGCCAGATCAAGCGCCGATTTCGCGTGGTTGTGGCCCAGCAGAGCCTCATCCATGGCGTCATTGATCCGGTCCACATCGCGCGGGTCTCGGCCAATCAGATAGGGGGCGATTTCCTCAGCCCCGGCGCGCGCACCCCGTGCATGGGCGGCGATGTAGTTCGGGCCGAAGGGCGTGGATTCGCCCCACCCCTCGGACCCGTCATCGGCGGTGATACAGACGATGACACTGTCAAATCCGGTGTAAATTCGCCCGCCCGACAACTCATAAGAGCCGCCTGCATAGGGCAGATGCAGTTCATAGAGCTCGATCTTGCGGATTTTCACGAGGCCACCTGCGGCGGGATCAGCACCAGCTGCCCGGTATGCGTTTTGGTCAAAAACTCTTCCTGCGCTGTCGCAATCTCGCTGAGCGGGTAAGTGTTGGCGACAACGGGGCGGATATCTCCGGCCTCGATGTATTTCACGAGGTTTTCGAACACGATGTCCTCCTGAAAGGTGCAACCAAACAGGGTGAGGTCTTTCAGGTAGAGCGTCCGCACGTCGATTTCACAGATCGGTCCGGCAATGGCCCCGGCGGTCGCATAGCGCCCGCCCCGGCGCAGCACGTCCAGCAGGCTTGGCCATTGCGGTCCGGCCACCAGATCGACCACCACGTCGATCGAGCCTTCACCCAGTTCAGCCACCAGATCGGCGTTGCGGTCCAGCACGCGGTCTGCACCCAAAGCTAGAACGGCCTCGGCCTTCGTGGGCGAGCACAGAGCGATCACATACGCGCCGCGCCGTTTCGCCAGTTGCACCGCAGCCGAACCAACACCGCCCGAGGCGCCGGTAACCAGAACAGTGTCGGCTCCAACGCTGGCGCGGTGCAGCATGCCCTCAGCCGTGGAATAGGCGCAGGGGATGGCGGCCAGTTCCACATCCTCCCAGTCGCAATTCACGGCATGGGTTTCCTGCGAAGGTGCGACGCAGAACTGGGCAAACCCCCCATCACATTCGCTGCCGATGGTCCAGCATTCATAGGGGCGGTAGTCGACATAAGTCCGCAGCATGTTGCGCACGATCACACGCTCGCCAATGCGCGCCGGGTCGACCCCATCGCCTACGGCAGCAACATGGCCACAGACATCCGCGCCCTGAATGCGCGGGAAGGTCAAGGGCGTGCCCGACCAACTGGCGTCGTCATCGTCCACGGTCTCAAAACCCGAGGCACCGCCGGTATTGGTGTCCTCGGTGACAGCCTTAGAGTACCAGCCGATCCGCGTGTTGATGTCGGTGTTGTTCACACCCGCGGCAGCGACCCGGATCAGCACCTCTCCGCGCCCCGGCGTCGGGACCGGCACGTCCGAGCGGTAGTCCAGCATCTCAATACCGCCATGGCCGGTCAGTTGGACCGCATGCATGGTCTCGGGGATCATTGTGTTCTCCTTAATATGAGGCGACAGGCGCGCCGAACAGCGTTTCGTCGGGGGTGACGCCCAGACCCAGCCCGGTCGGGCGTTGGATGTGACCGCCTTGGATAGTGATGCCGTTTTCGGGATCGTAGTTGCCTTCGATATAGGGGGCGGCGAGCCATGCGCCCTCCATCAGCGTCGGACGCACGGTGGATGCAATCTGCGTGCAGGCGGCGGCGATGATGTCCCCGCCCCAGCTATCATCGCAGGTATGCGGTAGATTGCGCGCTTCGCAGATGTCGCGGAAGGTGCGCATGTTCTGCAGGCCGCCGATGCGGGTGACTTTCATGCCAAACCCGTCCACCAGCCCGGTCCCGGCAGCCGAGATCACGGTGTTCAGGTCGACGCTGTTTTCATCCATGTAGATGCCATGGGTCACCTGAGGGCGGATCTTTTCCAAGTCCTGATAGGTGTTGCAGGGCTGTTCCATGATGAAGGGCACATGCGGGCATTCGCGGCTGACGCGCAGCGCATCGCGCGTGGTCCACCCGCGATTGCCATCGACCGCAAGGCGCATGCCTGTTCCGCCGACAACCTCCCAGACTTTGCGGATGGTTTCGATATCAATCTCGACCGGACGGCCACCCACTTTGATTTGCAGGCGAGGATAGCCCTCGGTCAGCTTCTCTTTGGCAAGGCGCGCGATATCGTCCGGCGCGCCCACACCCGTCGCGTAGTAAGAGGGCACGCGATCGGTCTGCGCGCCGCCCAGCAGGTCGGCGACATTGACGCCCAGTTTCTTGCCAATCAGGTCATGGGCCGCGATGTCGATGGCCGCCTTGGCATAGTTGTGCCCATTGAGCAGCCCGTTCATCCGGTGGTGCAGGGCCACAGGCCACAGATCCGCGCCGATCAGGCCCTCGGCCATTGCCTTCAACGCAGCCCGCGCGCCCTCTGCATGCGCTTCAGCATAGGTTGGGCCGACCGGGCAGGTCTCTCCCCAGCCGGTCGTGCCATCCTCGGCCACCAGCTTGACCAGCGTGGTGTCAAGCGTCCAGACCTCGACGTTTGCCATGGTGTAAGGGCCGTTTTTGACCGGCAGATCATGGGCGTAGATGTGGATTTCCTTGATCTTCATATCCGTCTCTTCTGTCGTTTGCCGGATGCCCGGACTAGTGAATATCGGCAGCGGCCAGCAACGCGCGGGCGCAACGCATTGTGGCCGCGGTTGCGACCTCAGCCCCCATTAAACGCGCGCTCTCGGTCAGGCCTTCGTGCAGGATGAAAAGAGCCTCGGCCAATGCCTCGACATCGCAATCGGGGGCCACGTGGATCAGCCGCGTACGGAACATGTCGCGGACATGCTGTTTGTGCGTCGTGACGGCATCGCGGATCGCATCACTTTCGGGGTAGGCCGCCAGCGCATTGCGGAACAGGCATCCGGTGTTTGAAACCTCGCGCAGCCAGTCCGCCAGGCGGGTCAGAACGTGCAACACGTGATCCGCCCCCTGGAGTTGATCGGTGCCGATCCAATCGGAATAGGCGGCATCGCGGTGATCCAACGCGCCGATGACCATCGCTTCGCGGCAGGGAAAATACTTGTAGAGCGTGCGCAGGGAAACATTAGCGCCCTCTCGCAAGGCTTCTACACCTTGGGTGGCAAATCCCATCTCTGAAAACTGCCGGTCTAGGTTTTCTGCGATTTTCTGTTGTGTCTCAGTCATATCTCGGTGGTAGAGCGATCACTCTACCCACACATCACCGTTTGCGACACAGACTTTCTTCCCAACGACAAAAAATGCCACCAGCGGGACCGGTGGCATGGAACAAGGGCGGGATGGCGGCATGGTCGCGCCGCCAGTGCCGGAGTTTTCAGTTACATGTTTGGATAGTTCGGGCCGTCGCCACCCTGCGGCGTGGTCCAGGTGATGTTCTGGCTCGGGTCCTTGATATCGCAGGTCTTGCAGTGGACGCAGTTCTGGAAGTTGATCACGAACCGCGGGCCGTCTTCACCCTCGACCATCTCATAGACGCCAGCCGGGCAATAGCGCTGCGCGGGCTCGGCGAATTTGGGCAGGTTGACGGCAACCGGGATCGACGGGTCGCCCAGCTTCAGATGGCAGGGCTGGCTTTCCTCGTGGTTGGTCATTGCGAAGGACACGTTGGTCAAACGGTCAAAGGACAGCGTGCCATCGGGCTTGGGATAGTCGATCGGCTTGTGCTTGCTGGCCTCTTCGGTCGACTCGGCGTCGTTCTTGCCGTGACCCATTGTGCCGAACAGCGAAAAGCCCAGCGTATTGGTCCACATGTCCAGACCACCCAGCGCCAGCGAGGGCATGAGGCCCCATTTCGACCACATCGGCTTGACGTTGCGCACTTTCTTGAGGTCCTGACCAATGGCACCTTCGCGCACGTCGGTTTCATAGGCCGTCAGTTCATCACCGGAACGGTCAGCCTTGATGGCGTCAAAGGCGGCCTCTGCTGCGGCTTTGCCCGACAGCATCGCGTTGTGGTTGCCCTTGATGCGCGGCACGTTGACCATGCCCGCCGAGCAACCCAGCAGCGCCACGCCCGGAGCGACCAGTTTCGGCATCGACTGATAGCCGCCCTCGGTGATTGCGCGGGCGCCATAAGCCACGCGCTTGCCGCCTTTCAGTAGCTCAGCGACCATCGGGTGATGCTTGAAGCGCTGGAATTCCATATAGGGATACAGATGCGGGTTCTTGTAGTTCAGGTGAACCACGAAGCCGACATAGACCTGGTTGTTTTCCAGATGATAAATGAAGGAACCGCCACCTGCGTTGCTGCCCAGAGGCCAGCCCATGGTGTGCGTGACCGAGCCCTCTTTGTGCTTGGCCGGGTCGATCTCCCAAATCTCTTTCATGCCGACGCCGTATTTCTGCGGCTCTTTGCCGGCAGACAGGTCGTATTTGGCGATGACTTCTTTGGACAAGGAGCCGCGCACGCCTTCGGACAGGAACACGTACTTGCCGTGCAGTTCCATGCCCGGTTCGGTGCCGGGACCGTAGGAGCCGTCTGCCTCCAGACCGAAGACACCGGCGACCACGCCTTTGACTTCGCCGTTTTCGCCGTAGACCAGCTCGGAACAGGCCATGCCAGGGAAGATTTCCACGCCCAGCTCTTCCGCTTGTTCCGCCATCCAGCGGCAGACGTTGCCCATCGAGACGATGTAGTTGCCGTGGTTGTTCATCAGCGGCGGCATGGGCGCATTGGGGATGCGCAGCTTTCCGGCCTCGCCCAGCATGTAGAAGTTATCTTCGTTCACCGGCGTATTCAGAGGCGCGCCTTTTTCTTTCCAATCCGGGATCAGAGCGTCCAGCCCGCAGGGATCCAGCACCGCGCCCGACAGGATATGCGCACCCACTTCCGAGCCCTTTTCCAGAACCACGACATTCAGGTCTGCATCCAGCTGTTTCAGACGGATGGCCGCCGACAGGCCCGCGGGGCCTGCGCCCACGATCACCACATCGTATTCCATCGCTTCGCGTTCAATCTCGGCCATCGCGGGCTCCTTAGCTAACTTTCCGAATTGGCGCTTTTCTCATGCGGTCGGCGCAATTTTGTTTCTCGGCTGATTACATGGTGAGAAAGACTCAGGTCAATCGAAACACGGCGTAACAATGCCGCTATTCGACACTTCATGTGTTTGGCGAGTCGCCCATAAGGTATCTGGGGCCGCTACCATGTGATTTGGCGCGGTCATCGGGGTTGTAAAGGGCGCATTTCGGCAGGCTGAGGCACCCACAGCCGATGCAGCCGTCCAGATTGTCGCGCAATCGCGTCAGGGTATTGATTCGCTGATCCAGATGGGCGCGCAGCGTGACGCTGATGTCTTTCCAGTCCTGCGGCGTAGGGGTTCGGTTACCAGGCAGGCCCGATAGCACCTTACGGATCTCAGGCAGAGTCAGACCGAATTGCTGGGCGATCATCACAAAGCTCAACCGCCTGATATCGGCCCGTTGATACCGCCGCTGTCCGCCTGCGTTGCGCCAGGGCGAGATCAACCCCTGCGCCTCATAGTACCGGATCGCCGACACCGCCAACCCGGTACGCCGCGCCAAAGCGCCAATTGCCAGACCTTCGGAAGCCGCCATTTCACCCTCGCAAAAAATACCTTGACCTAAAGTTAGGTTTAGAAATTATGCTGAGTCGTGACAAGCCTGAAAAAGAAAGGACCTGCCATGATGGCCACGCTTGAACACACCAACTTTACCGTCAACGATCCCAAGGCTTCGGCCGCCTGGATGCACAAAGTGTTTGGATGGGACATCCGTTGGGAAGGGGCCGCGATGGCAGGCGGCTATACGGTGCATGTGGGCACAAAACACACCTATCTTGCCCTCTACCGCCCCGAACACCCCGAGCCTTCGAGCGAAAGCAGCTATGACGTGGTCGGCGGCCTGAACCACGTGGGGGTTCTGGTCGAGGATATCGACGCGACCGAGGAAAAGGTGCGCGCGGCAGGTTTTACACCGCATAACCACGCCGATTATGAGCCGGGCAGGAGGTTCTATTTCGACGATGACAACGGGATCGAGTTCGAGGTGGTGCAATATGATTGAGATGTTGTGGCTCTGCACCCCGTCACAGCGGTGGCGCAGGAACAAGCCACCGGATCACCGCCACAGGCGCGAACCGCCTCAGCGAAACGGCGTTAAGTCGCAAATCGACGTGTGACGCCCTCTTGGCCTCTTGCATTTCACGCTCCATTTGGGTCAGGTACTGAACGACCCATCATTCGCCCCGACGCTTTCCCCGCGGCGGGGCGGCTCAATTTATGCGTGGACAACAAGATTATGGAAAAGATTCCAATGACGCCTGCGGGCAATGCCGCGCTCGAGGCGGAGCTGAAAAACCTCAAATCCGTCGAGCGCCCGGCGATCATCGAAGCTATCGCTTCGGCCCGCGAACTGGGTGATTTGAAGGAAAACGCCGAATACCACTCGGCCCGGGAAAAGCAGGGCTTTATCGAAGGCCGCATCAAAGAGCTTGAGGGCATCCTGTCGCTGGCCGATGTAATTGATCCGGCCAAACTGTCGGGTGCGATCAAGTTCGGCGCCAAGGTCACGCTGGTCGATGAAGACACCGATGAGGAAAAGACCTGGCAGATCGTGGGTGAATACGAGGCCAATATCGAAAAAGGCCTTCTGAACATCAAATCGCCCATGGCCCGCGCCTTGATTGGCAAGGACGAAGGCGACAGTGTCGAAGTTCGCACGCCCGGCGGTGTACGTTCCTACGAAGTTCTCAATATCGAATTCGCCTGACCCGGAGGGTCTGTCATGTCGGGGCCACAACCTGACCAGGAAAGCGAACGGCCGACCTCTCTGGGCATCTATGATCGCCCTCAGCGCCCGTCTGTGACCTCGATCGAGATTGTGGCCGGAGTGCTGAGTGTCATCTGGTTGGTGGTCTCGGTCGTGTTCCTTGTGCTGCCCGACCAGACACAGGGCGGCGGGTTCATTGTGACCCTGTTGGCGGTTTTCCTGCCGGTGGCGATGATCTGGGTTGCCGCAACGGCGATGCGTGCCAGCCGCGTCATGCGCGAGGAAAGCGCCCGGTTGCAAACCGCGATTGATGCGATCCGTCAGGCCTATGTTGTTCAACAACAGCGCGCCGCCAGCTCGTATGAGCCGACGGTGTCCAAGAAGCTGGACGAAATCGCCGCTGCGACGAAAAAGGCCGAGGACGCCTTGGCCACCTTCTCCAGCAAGCGGCGTGAACCCTTGCAGGTCGACCCATCTGCGCGGGGAGGGCAAACCTCGCTGGCGCTGGGCACCACCGCCGAAGAGATTACACCGCCGCTGACCACCGATACCTTCATCCGCGCGCTGAACTTCCCCGAGACCGAGAAAGACACCGAAGGGTTCACCGCGCTTCGGATGGCGTTGAAGGATCGAAAAGCCTCCAAACTGGTGCAGGCCTCGCAGGATGTCCTGACCCTGCTCAGCCAAGAAGGCATCTATATGGATGACCTCCGCCCCGATATGGCCCGCCCCGAAGTCTGGCGTCAGTTTGCGCAGGGCGCACGCGGACGCTCGGTTGCGGCTTTGGGCGGGATTCGGGATCGCTCGTCGCTGGCGCTGACGGCGGCGCGGATGAAACAGGACCCAATTTTCCGGGATGCCGCACACCATTTCCTGCGCCGCTTCGACAATATGATCGTCGAATTCGAAGCCAATGCTAGTGACGCGGAACTGACCGCCCTTGGTGATACAAGAACCGCGCGGGCCTTCATGTTGTTGGGGCGCGTGGCTGGCACCTTCGACTAGGCGGCAGGTACAGGCCAGCTCATCTTGGTGGCGCGGCTGAAGCCGAACAGGTGCCGAAATGGACCCGTCTTCTCGACACCCACAGGTTTGAACCCTTCGCGTTCGTACAGGGCCTTTGCCCGTAGATTGGTGTCGATCACATCCAACTGCACCTCGACCATACCACGGCGCTGAGCCTCGGCCTTGATGGCAGAGAGCAGTGTTGTGCCTATGCCCTGCCCGCGGGCCTCGGCCGCGACAAAGATGCCGTCCATCTGGAACACACCGGGCTGCAGATCGCGCTCTAACACGCTCAGAACCACGCCGCGCCAGAGCGCCCCGAACCAGCCATAGACGCATGCAAGGTCCGACAGACTGCCTCCCGCCAAGCCGCCTTTGTTGGTCTTAAAACCCGCTAGGCCCAGCATCCGGCCTTCAGCATCACGAGCAACCAGCGCGAATTCCGGGTCGAGGGCCGTTCCAAAGAAGGCCAACCCTTTTTCATCCGGTCCCATCACCTTGTGCAACTTGGCCGCAAAGGCCTGCCAGAACAGGGCTGCGGCTTGGGGTCTTTCAGCCTCTTTAAAGCCTTTGGAAACCGTGACCGTCACAGCCCAAAACTGCCGTAAGGGATAAAGCGCACCAGATCGCCCGGCTGGACGTGGCGCGCGCCGTCTTCGATCTCAACCAGCCCCTCGGCCCAGCTTAGCCCGCTGATCCGGCCAGAGCCTTCCGAGTGGAAAACCTCGACCCGCCCCTCGCGAATACGCGCGCGCAGATATTCGCGGCGACCGGGTTTCTTGCGTTTCTCAAAACCGGCGGGCACTTCGAAGCCCTGTGGTTCCTCCCACCCCTGCCCCGACATCTGGCACAGGGCAGGGCGGGCGAAGATCAAGGTACAGACCTTGGCGGCCACCGGGTTGCCGGGTAGGCCAAAGACCGGTGTGCCCGACCACATACCCAGAGCCAGAGGGCGACCGGGTTTGAGGGCAATCCGCCATTCCTGCATCGCCCCCGCCTCGCGCAATAAGGCCGAGACATGGTCCTCATCCCCCGCCGAAGCGCCGCCGCTGGTCAGGATCACATCGGCCTGCGTTGCGGCCTCATCCAACCTTGCCCTTAGGGTTTCGCGGTCGTCGGCGACGCGCCCCAGGTCGACCGGCACAAAGCCCATGCGGTCGATCAAAGACAGCAACATGGGCCGGTTCGCATCATATATCTGCCCGACACCTGCTGTCCCGCCCGGCTCTACAAGTTCATCCCCGGTGGACAGAACGGCCACGCGCAGAGGTTTGCGCACGGCCACCTCGGAAATACCGACCGCTGACAAAAGCGCCATATCGGCCGGTGTCAGCTTGCGACCGGCTGTCAGGGCCACCTCTCCTGCTGCAATATCCTCACCCGCGCGGCGCGTGTTTGCGCCCTGTTTCAACGGGCCGTGAAAGGCAATGTGACCGTCCTGAACCGTCACGTCCTCTTCCAGGATGACCGTGTCCACGCCTTCTGGCAGAGCCGCGCCGGTCAGGATGCGCAACGCGTGGCCTGAGGGAACCGTGCCGTCGAACGGAATACCCGCCGCTGCACGCCCTTCGGTCAGCGGCATCACCTGCGCGCCTTCGGTCACGGGGCCTGCAAACCCGTAGCCATCCACCGCCGTGTTGGGCTGCGGCGGGTTCGAGCGCTGCGCCACCACATCCTCGGCCAGAACGCGGCCCATGGCCTGCGCAAGCGGCACCACCTCGGCCCCTGTGACGGGGCGCAACCGATCCCGCAGCAACGCGAGCGCATCATCCACGGGCGTCCAGTTCACCCCGGCAGGCAAGGCAAAACAATCGTTTCGCAATGGCGGAGGCGATATGTTCGGTTTGTCCTGCGCTACACCCAAGATCCACCCCTCCTCTGAGGTTGAAACGTTCAACTGTCTGTCCAATTCCTGATCCGTCATCCGCGACAGAGTCAAGGCAACCTGTTCGACCTGCCACGCATCCTTGATCCGATCCGGGGGCGCTGCACCAAGGTTGAGCGAGGGCCAGATCTCGACAAACGCCACCGGTTTATCCAGTGGCTGAAAGGGCCAAATGGCGATCTTGCCCGCGAAATTGTGGCGGAGCCGGTTCAACACGGGCAGACCCATCATCACCTGTCCGCCGACGGCGCCTGCGCCTGCCATTTGCCAGCAGGTAAAACTGCCCTTGGCCAAATGCTCCACCGCGCGTCGATCCGGAAACGGGTTGCGATAGTCCTGTTTCGTGCGCGGCAACCCGGCAATATCGCGCCGCAGGCCATTCATCCAGAACGGGCCTTTGCCGCCGAAGCTCATATTGATCCGACCGGCGAGGTCAAAGCGGTTGTTGGCGGTCAGAGAGTCCTCGATCTGGTCTTCGAACCAATCCCACAGAGCAAGCGGATCATGTGTCCCGGTGATCGCCTTGGCAAAGCCTGCGGGATAGCCGAAGGGGAAATCAAACCCCAGCATCAGGCGACGTCCTGCAGACAGTTCAGTGTCGATCAGGTCGCGCAGCCAATCCTCGGCAACCACCCGATTGCGCAGATAGTCCAACGCCTGCACTGCGCCGTCGCGCACCACGCAGGCCCAGATGGCATCTTTGCGAGGGCGCGGTCCAGTGTCGTTGCCACCGGACCAATCGACCATCGCAAAGCTGTCGAAAAGGCTCACAAACCAACCTCGGAGAGGATGAAATCCGCAATGGCCGCCGTGTCGTTCAGATCGAACACGGGTCGGCCCAACTCCATAGGAGTATCACTGGCCACAGCGCGGATCGTGTCATCCGACGGGGCGATCAGGTCATTGCCCGGCTCGGCGCGGAAGGCTTCGACCTTGGGGTGGCGTTCGCGTTTGTAGCCCTCGATCAACACCAGATCGACCGGCGAGAGGCGAGCGAGCAGAGAGACCAGCTTAGGCTCATCCGCGCCGCGCAGCTCCTGCATCAGGGCGACGCGCTGCCCCGAGGCCAGAAGAACCTCGCTGGCGCCTGCCATTCTGTGGCGATGGCTGTCGCGACCCGGCTGATCGACGTCAAAGGAATGATGCGCATGTTTGACAGTCGAGACGGTGAAACCGCGTCCAGTGATCTCGGCCACCAGTCGTTCCATCAACCCGGTTTTGCCTGCGTTCTTCCAGCCGGTGACGCCGTAGATCCTCATGCCTGCTCCAACAGTTTTTCGGCGCGCGCGAGGTCGTCCGGTGTGTTTACATTGAAGAACGGATCGAACGGGTCTGCGGGAAACAGCGCCTCGCGCCCGTCATGCTTGTCGGTCCACAGTACGACCTTACGCAGCCCGTCGTTCAAAGCGGTACGTAGATCATCTCGCAGCGCCACGGGCCAGAGGCCAAATGTCGGGTGTCGGTTGACCCGCTTGCCGCCTGACTTCAAAGCCTCGTCCCCGGTGCGGGGCGTCGTGGCAAGGACCAAAGGGTGCGTTTGACCTTGAGCAGCCTCGGTCAGCCGCGCAACCAAATCACGCGGGAAGAACGGCGTGTCTGCGGCGGCGGTGACGATACTGTCAGCCCCCAGTTCTGCTGCCCAATCCAGCCCGGCCAAAACCCCAGCCAAAGGGCCTGCAAACCCTTCAATCGAGTCTGGCAGAACGGGCAGATTCCATTCCGCAAATCGCGCTGCGTCTCCGTTTGCGTTCAACGCGAGGCCATCCACCTGCGGGTCGAGCCGGTCGATTACATGAGACAACAAGCTTTGCCCGCCGATCTGCAAAAGCCCTTTGTCGCCGCCTCCCATCCGGGTCGCAAGGCCACCTGCGAGTATCACTCCGAGGGGTTTGGTTATACCATCAGCCATTGGCACTTTTCCGGCGATGTTTCTTGTCCTCGGCGGCCACGCTTGCCGGGTCCACGTCGCGCAGCAGGCGATCCTCGCCGGACAGGCACACAAAGCGCTGCCCGCGCATGCGGCCGATCAGGGTCAGGCCGACCTCGCGGGCGATCTCGACGCCCCAGGCGGTGAAACCGGACCGGGACGCCAGAACCGGAATGCCCATCATCGCCGTTTTGATCACCATTTCAGAGGTCAAACGCCCGGTGGTGTAGAGGATCTTGTCCTCCGCCGTCTCGTTCTCGGACAGCATCCAGCCGGCGATTTTGTCGACGGCGTTGTGGCGACCCACATCCTCCATATACACAAGCGGCCGGTTTTCATGGCAGAGAACCGTGCCGTGAATCGCGCCGGCCTCAAGGTACAAAGAAGGCGTACGATTGATCTTGGCGGCCAGATCGTAGAGCCACGAGGTCCGGACCGACACTTGCGGCAGGCGCACGTCTTCCAACCCCTCCATCATGTCGCCAAAGACCGTGCCCACGGCACAGCCGCTGGTGCGGGTCTTTTTCTTCAGCTTGTCCTCATAGGAGGTTTCGCGCGCTGTCCGCACAACTACGGTTTCGAGGTCATCGTCATAGTCAACCCGTGTGATTTCATCATCAGCCAGCAACATCCCCTGATTGCGCAGGAAGCCCAGCGCCAGATACTCGGGATAGTCGCCAATGGTCATCGCGGTCACGATTTCCTGGGAATTGAGGAAGATCGTCAGCGGGCGCTCCTCGACCACCGAAATCTGGCTGACTTCACCATTCTGGTCCACACCTACGACGGCGCGCGTCAAACGGGCCGCGCCGGGATCGGGGGCGATGATATAGTCCGAGACATCCAGTTCTGTCACCAATTGCAACCCCTTCCCAAGACCGCTACTGCTGCTGCGAATACCATAGGATTTAGCCATGGCAGACGCCACATCCAAGTCATACTTCTGGAAAGGGTTTCGCGACGGGACACCCTTCATTTTTGTCGCGATTCCATTTGGCACCCTGTTCGGGGTTTTCGCCGCCGAGGCCGGGCTGGATATCGTTCAGGTCGTCGCATTCTCGGCCACGGTTTTCGCCGGAGCAGCGCAATTCACCGCCCTGCAATTGCTGCAGGAGAACGCGCCGACAGCCATTGTACTGGCCTCGGCCCTTGCGGTGAATTTGAGAGTGGCGATGTATTCAGCCTCACTGACGCCCTTTCTGGGGGCTGCCCCAATGTGGCAGCGGGCCTGCGCCGCCTATCTGACGGTTGACCAATCTTATGCCTGTTCGATCGTGCAGTTCGAGAAAGAGCCAAAGATGACCGTGCCGCAGCGCATGGCTTACTTCGTCGGTTCGGTCACGCCGATCACACCCTGTTGGATTTTGGCGACCTATCTGGGCGCGGTTTTGGGCACCCGGATTCCCGAAAGCTGGGCTTTGGATTTTGCCTTGCCAATTACCTTTCTGGCCATGCTGGGGCCGATGATGCGGACGCTGCCCCATGTCATTGCGGCCCTAGTAGCTTTGGTCGTGTCGTTGCTGGCCGTGAGCGTACCGTTCAATCTGGGCCTGCTGATCGCCGGAACCGCAGGCATGATCGCAGGTGCACAGGCCGAGGTGATACTAGACCGCAGAAAGGCGCGCGCATGACGCAGATCGACCCCACCACCATGTGGACCGTCATTGTCGGCCTGGCCATCGGCAGCTTTGCCCTGCGCTTTGTGTTCATCGGCTTTGTCGGAGACCGCCCGATGCCACCCTGGCTGCTGCGCCACCTGCGCTACACTGCCGTGGCGATCCTGCCCGCTCTGATCGCGCCGCTGGTCGTGTGGCCAGCCGCGACCGAAGGCCAACCCGATGCGGCCCGAATGGCAGCTGCGGCGGTGACGCTGTCTGTTGGAGTGTTCACCAAAAACGTGCTGGCAGCGATCTTTTCCGGCGCGGCCACACTTTACGGTCTGCTTTATCTACTGGCTTGAAGCCGCGTCCAGCTGGTTCAGAGCGGCGTTGTTGGCTGCCAGACCTTTTTGCAGATCGGCATCGTCATTCTCGCGATATTCTTCAGTGATGACACCGGGAATTTCGGCGAACTGTTCCGAAAGTTTGATCGGAAAGAAGGTCACTTCGATCTGCTCGAAGCCGGGCACCTGCTGCAACAGCCGCGCGGTTGAATTGGCGCAAAAAGACCCTGCGACAGGCCCGGTCTGCTTGGCCAATTGCAGCGCGATCTCAGCCTGTTGCGGCGTCACCTGAATGGTCTGGATGCGGGCAAAATGCGTCTCGCGCGCGTGAGAGCTGCGATAGGCGCGCTCAACCGCTGGGGTGATGCCATAGAGAACATCATCCCGCACCGGAACGATATCCGCCCGGAACGAGCCTGCTGGGTCAAATATAACCCTCTCGCTGGCACCAATCATCAACGAGGTATGCGCCCCCGAACCGGAGCGCGTGTTGATCATCGTATAGAGCGTCAAGGTCGACGGCCCAGGATCACGGTAAGACCGCGACACGATCTCAGCCTGATCTGCCTGAGGGCGTTTAGAATTCGCGCAACCAGCCACTGTTGCCGCCAGCAGGCAGGCGATCAAAATTCTGAACACGGTCGACCCCGAAAGATTTAGGACGCGTAAAGCGCCAGCAGGAACGCCAGTATCGCGATGGCGACACAGCACCAGACGGTGGCCTTGATGAAGCCCTCAAAGGTTTTGGTTTGAACGGTGATGTCCATTTCGCCGTGCTTGTGTTCAGCCATGAGTCTCAGATTCCCAGTTCGCGTGTTTTATCGCTGGATAATCGAAATTTTCGGGGCTGTCACCACGTCATTCCAGCGCAGGGGTCCTGTCACCCAACACAAAACACCCCGGATAGCCAAATCCCCAGCGCCACGGCAGTCCGCTGCAGGGGCCGCCACCGAATCGGACCGCGCCGTAGAGGGCGTCCGAGGTCAGCGAATGGACCGAGCGGATCTGCTCGGGCGTCATGTCATAGCGTTCCGCATAGGCCTGCGCGTGGGTCTCGCCATGGGTTTCGACACAGACCTGCAAAGCCTGATCGGCAGCAAGGCGTGCATCATAGCTTTCTGCGGCAGTCTGCGCGTCAGCGGCGTTGTGATAGGCACGATCATGAGTCACGCAGCAATACTCCCAAGGCGGATGTTCCTGATACAACTCACCGATCTGAGGGAACGTATCGGCCACCCAGCGCCAACTGGCCGATAACCCGCCCGAGCATCCGTCAGTTTCGAACGGGATCAGTTCGGTATCGCCGCGTTGTGCGATCAGGGCACGGTGCGAGGGCATCTCGACCGCGCGCATCAGGTCTTGAGCTGTGGCCGGGCTGACCACTAGGAAAAGACCCAGCGCCAGTTTACGGGCTGTCATCGCGCATCGCCTCGGTATCGACGGTCATGCCAAAGGTTGTGGCAAGCCAAAGCAGCACGCGCTCTGCTGGGCCCATCTCGGCGCGGACGCGTAGAACTTCGCGCGCCATGGCGGGACGGTCCGTAATCAGCCCGTCCACCCCCATCGAGGCCATTGCCGACATCTGCAGCGGGTCGTTCACCGTCCAGACATAGATCTCCTTGCCTGCCGCGTGGACCGAGCGGATCAGTCCCGGGGACACGGTTGCCGCGTTCACCGCAACAAAATCGCCTTCCAGTCCCGCCAGATTGCCCACCGCCGTCGCAGCCAACACACCCGCGCGCCAATCCGGGCGCAGCACCTTCATCTTTTGCACGGCCGGATATTTCAGCGACATGGTGGCGATGTCGTCCTGCATCTCGAATTCTTCGACCAACGCGGCGACCCGGTTTTCCAGATCGACATCGTGGCCGTAATACTTCAGCTCGATAATGACTTTGGATTTGCCTTTGGCGGCCTCCAGCACCTCACGCAGGGTTGGGGTGCGCTGGTCGGCATATTCAGGGCCAAACCAACTGCCGATGTTGATGGTTTCTACATCCTCCATCGTGGCGTCCCAGATTTTTGTCGGGACCCCGGCCAGTTTCATGAAGTCACTGTCATGGGCCACGATGACAACGCCATCGGCTGTTTCCTGTACGTCGATCTCAACCCAATCCGCGCCATCTTCGATCGCTTTAAGAACGGAGGCCATGGTGTTTTCGGGCCGCAGCGCCGCAGCCCCCCGGTGGCCAATAACATCGGCATGATCCTCGGCTTGAACGCGTTCCAGCAGATTGTGGCCGAACCAGCCACCCAGCAGAAGGGCAGCTGCTGCCAGCCCAACCGCTGTGAACAGCGAGGCCTGTATGCGGCGCGGCTCGGGGTGGGGCGGCTCATCCGTCTGAGGTTCAAAGAACTTGTCCAGCAGAACCGCCAATGCGCCTAGCGCAGAGGCGGCCAGTACCAGCCCGGCCAGAGACCACAGCCCTGCAATCGCGAGGCTATAGGTTAGCGCCAATTTTAGGTTACTGCTGCCTTGCAACGGCACCAGTCCAAACAAAAGCCCGGCCACCCATGCAATCGCCGCTGCAATCGCAAGGCGCATCGCCAGCCATGCAACCAAGGCCAGTTTCAAGCGCCCGCGTTTGCCCTCCATCCGGGACGTGCTGATATTGAACACATGCGCCGGGTGGACGTTTTCAAACAGCACCAGATGAAGTGACAGAGCCCAGCCCGACAGCTTGCGGATCAGCACCCAAGCCATGGCCAGAGCCACCGCGCCGATCAGGGCCACAGCCACCATAAAGGCGGGCGGGTGGAAGGTCAGGTAGTAGTTGATGTCGTATTCGGTCAGCGTCCACCATGCGATCAACGCGGCAACCGCCAGAAACGGCAGCGCCAATAGCAAAACCCGCAGAATGAACCGGGCCGCAAAGCCGAATAGCGATGGCAGGCGCGACAGGACCAGACCGATCGCCGCACTGCCCGCGCGCCACGGATCGGCCTCTCCCATCCTCAAAGAGGCTGCCATGACCGCGAAGACAAACACCTCGGCCAATAGAAAAAGGCTCAGTACCACGATGGCCGCGATGAACCCGGCGGGCGAGAGGATGAAGGCCGCGATATCCTGATCCGTCAGCGCAGTTTGATCGGACAGCGAAACCGCCAGATTGACCGCCAGAGCGACACCGGGCGCGACCAGTGCGATCAGCAGCAACCGTACCGCCAGATAGATGGGCACAAAGACCCTGCGTCTTGCCCAGGCGCCGGAATAGGCATTTGTAACGGTTGAAAAAATGGACATGCGAACACCTTTGAATGATGCATTCATTCAAGGGTGTACGGGCGTGAATTGCAAGTCAGCTGTCTTCGAGATCCGCAGCCAGACGGAACCCTATGCGATTGGCAGGCTTGTCCTCGACCGATTTGGGCAAAGCGCGCAGCATCACGTTCAGCTGGCTGACATGCTGCACCAGCTGCGTGCGCGCGCCTGTTCCATCCGAGCCGAAAAACGTTATGATATCGGGATCGAAATAGCCCATCCCCTGAATACGCATCACACCCGCGTCACCGCCGGTAAAACCCATTGCGACCTCGTGATCGCCATCCAGTGTTTTCTCGAAGTTCTGGATATAGAGGATCAGACGCTCATACGCCCATTGCGCGGCGCTTTTGGTTTCAACAGGTTTTTTCAACTGCCCCGGCAGGGGCTGGGTGCCGGACTCGGCCTCGGAATCTGCATGAACCTCATAGCACCGCGGCAGGGCATCCGCTTCGGCAGCCTCAGCCGAGGTTTCAATCTTGTCCTGCATGCATCACCCTTTGCGCTGAAACGTCCACGCCCCGTCCGCGCGTCGCGTCCGGGTAACAGCTCCAGTGTGATGAAGATGATTCATATGTGCAACCGCTTCAACCAGCGCCAGCCCATATTCGCCTTCGCGAATGGTACGCTTGAAGAGCGGCGCAAAGCACTCGGCGGCTGCTTTGGGTTGGTCGAGATAGGCCAGCAGACGCTCCAACGCGCCGTGGTGGTTCTCGATCAGCTGACGCATACGCAACGGCAACCCGGTGAAAGGCAGTTTGTGGCCCCCCAGAACAAGATGATCCGGGCGGGCCAGCTTTTGCAGCCGCTCGCAGGCCTCGATCCAGTCCGAGACCGGATCGGCCATAGGTTCGGTCGCATAAACCCCCAGATTGGGACTGATCGAGCTGAGGATCTGATCGCCGCTCAGCACCAGATGATCGTCACGGCTCCAGAGTGTTACATGTTCGGGCGCGTGACCGTTGCCCATATGCACGTCCCAGTCGCGCCCACCGATGCGGATCACGTCACCCTGTTTGACCCGCGTGAAGCCGAGGGGCATGGGGTAGACCGTATCGGCAAAGTTGAACGGACGGTCGGCCTTGCGCTTCTCCAGAAAGGCAGGGTCCATCCCGGCGCTTTGGTAGAAATCCAGCGTCTCCTGCGGCCAGTTCTCCTGCACGTCCAGCGTGAGCATCCGCGAAAACAGCCATGCGGTGCGGCTGGTCACTAGCTCGACCTCATGTTCGGCCTGAAACCAGCCTGCATTGCCCACGTGGTCGGGATGGTGATGGGTGACAACAGCGCGCCGAATGGGCTTTCCGGCCAGAGGGCCCGACATCAACTCAGCCCAGATGCGGCGGGTCTTGTTCGAGGACATCCCGGTATCAATCACCGTCCACCCGTCGCCGTCATCCAGCGCGTAGATATTCACATGGTCCAGCGCCATCGGCAGCGGCAGGCGCATCCACAACACGCCCTCGGCAATCTCGATGGCTTCACCGGCGGCGGGCGGCTCGGGCCAAGGGTATCGGATGCCCGATGGCTCCACGCCGTCCATCACGCGCCCAGATCCTCGGCGCTGAGGGCAAAGAGGTCATCCGCCCCGTTCTGCGCCTGCGCCAGCAGACCGAGATATTCGGGCAGCAAGGCATTGATGTAGTAGCGCGCCAGTCGCGCCCGCGGGCCATCCGGATCGGCAAGGGCTGCGGCCAGATGGTAGTGCCCGCCCAAAACCCGCGCAAAGGCGCGCAGGTAGGCCGCGGCACCCGCAAAGCGCGCATTCATATTGTCCTGCGCCACCATCCACTCGGTCGCTTCGCGCAGAGATTCCGTGGCCTCCCACACCGGACCGGCGAGATCGGGCATCTTGGAGCGGGCCTCTTCGGCGTGATCTTCGATCTCATCGAGCAAGCTGGCAGCAGCGTCTCCACCGTCCATCATCTTGCGGGCGACCAAATCCATTGCTTGGATGCCGTTGGTTCCCTCATAAATCGCGGTCACGCGGACATCGCGGTAGTACTGGGTTGCCCCTGTTTCTTCGACGAAGCCCATGCCGCCATGAACCTGTACACCAGTCTCGGCGACGCGCATCCCGGTCTGAGTGCCAAAAGCCTTGCCAATCGGGGTCAGCAGAGCAGCCCGCGCGGCCCAGTCGGCATCTCCGGTCGCGTGCGCCATATCAATCGCTGCGGCATTCGCCAGCATGATCGCCCGCGCCGCAAATACATCCGCCCGCATTTCGGCCAGCATCCGGCGCACATCCGCGTGGTCGATGATCGTGCCCGAGGGCGTCTTGCCCTGCTTCCGCTCCATCGCATAGGCCAGCGCGTGCTGATACGCGCCCTCGGCGACGCCGACACCCTCACCACCGACACCCAGACGTGCGTTGTTCATCATGGTGAACATGGCCGCCATACCGCCATGCTCCTGCCCGATCAGCCAACCCGTGGCCCCGTCATACTGCATGACACAGGTCGGAGAGCCATGGAGACCCAACTTGTGTTCCAGCGACACGACGCTTAGGTCGTTGGCCGCGCCGGGGTTGCCCTGTGCGTCCGGCAAGTATTTCGGCACGAGAAACAGCGAAATCCCCTTGGTGCCCGGAACCGCGTCGGGCAGACGGGCCAGAACCAGATGGCAGATATTCTCGCAGAAATCGTTGTCGCCCCAGGAGATATAGATCTTCTGCCCGGTGACCGCATAGGTACCGTCCCCTTTGGGTTCTGCTCGCGTCGTCAACGCACCAACATCCGATCCGGCCTGCGGCTCGGTCAGGTTCATCGTGCCTGAATAGGCGCCCGACATCAGCTTGGGCAGGTACAGCGCCTTGAGCTCGTCACTGGCATGCGCCTCAAGCGCTTCGATCTGACCCTGCGACATCAAGGGGGCCACCTGCAGCGACAGGCAGGCCGCGCTCATCATCTCATTGACCGCCGACGTGACGGCCATCGGCAGACCCATGCCGCCATAGTCGGGGCTACCGCTCATCCCGATCCAGCCGCCTTCGGCGATGGCTTTCCAACCGTCCGAGTATCCGGGTGAGGTGCGCACGACGCCATTTTCCAAACGCGCCGGTTCCAGATCACCGGGGCGTTGCAGCGGAGCAAGAACCTCTTCGCACATCTTGCCCGCTTCCGTAAGGATCGCGCTGACCACATCCGGGGTTGCGTCAGCGAATCTCTCGGTGGCCGTGATCTGATCCAGACCCACCACATGGCGGAACAGGAATTCATAGTCAGAAACTGGGGCGCGGTATGGCATGGCTTCCCTTGCGGTCTGTCGGCACGGCCGCACTTGGAATCTGCGATCAGCGCCGGTATGCATCTTTGCGTATTGGGATTACCTACTCTTCCCCATGTTGCAAGCAACCAAAACGCGGCGTCACCAGATATGATCCCCACCACTCTTGAGCTAACAGCCGACCCCGAAGGTATTGCCCGGGCCGCTGATCTGTTGCGTCAGGGCCTGCTGGTCGCCTTCCCGACCGAGACGGTCTATGGCCTGGGAGGTGATGCTAGAGACGGTGAGGCCGTGGCCGGGATTTACGAGGCCAAGGGTCGGCCCAGTTTCAATCCGCTGATCGCCCATGTCGCCTCGGTTGAGGCGGCGCAGCGGTTTGTGCAGTGGTCGGATCAGGCCGAGCGTTTGGCGAATGCGTTCTGGCCCGGTCCGCTGACCTTGGTTCTGCCGCTGAAGCCGGGGCACGGTGTGTCATCGCTGGTTACTGCAGGGTTGGATACTTTGGCCGTTCGCGTGCCTGCGCATCTTACGGCGCGCGCTTTGCTGGCGGCAGTTGACGGGCCGGTTGCGGCGCCATCGGCCAATCCCTCGGGTCAGATTAGCCCAACGACGGCAGCACATGTTCATGCGGGCTTAGGTGGTCGGATCGCCGCCGTTCTGGATGACGGCCCCTGCGGTGTCGGGTTGGAATCCACCATCGTCGGACTGGCCGGAGAGCCCAGCCTGCTGCGCCCCGGAGGCGTCGCGTTGGAACAGATCGAGACCGTCTTGAACACCCGTCTTCACCTGCACAAAGCGGGAGATATGCTGACCGCTCCGGGGCAGTTGCAGTCGCACTACGCGCCAGATGCACCGGTCAGGTTGAATGCCGAAACCGTGCAAGGGGATGAGGTTTTGTTGGGGTTCGGCCCGATCGCCTGTGACATGAACCTGTCTGAAACAAGCAATCTGACCGAGGCTGCGGCCAATCTGTTCGCCGCGCTACACAGCCTGAATGAAACCGGGCGTCCGATCGCCGTCTCACCGATCCCCGATCATGGGCTGGGGGCTGCGATCAATGACCGTCTACGCCGCGCCGCCGCGCCGCGCGACAGTTAGCTAGGCACGGCCTGCGCTGGCCGATAGGGTCAGCGGGTCGACACCCAGCGTAGCCAGGGCCTTTTCCCATTTGTCGTCATCGGGCACATCGAACACCAACTCCGAGGATGCATCCGCCGTCAGCCAGCCATTCATCGCGATCTCATCCTCTAGTTGACCGGGGCCCCAGCCGGAATAGCCCAGCGTCAGCATCGCGTTCAGCGGGCCACGCCCAGCGGCCATATCCTCCAGCACATCCAGCGTGGCCGTCATGCTGAAGTCATCCGAAATCTGCATCGAATGCAGGTTCGCATCGTAGTCGGAGCTATGCAGAACAAAGCCACGCGACATCTCGACCGGGCCTCCAAAATGCACCAGACGCTCGCCTATGATAGGAATGCGACACGGGATGTTGAGCTGCCCCAGCAGGGTTTTGAACCGCAGATCAGAGGGTTTGTTGATGATCAACCCCATCGCCCCATCGTCGCCGTAGCTGCAGATATACACCACCGAGTGGTCGAAGCGCGGATCGCCCATCCCCGGCATCGCAATCAACAGTTTTCCGGTCAGGTCCATGCGAGGTTTCTCTTGCTCGTTACCCCTAAACAATGAACCTGCGGCACTGGTATTGGCAAGGGAGCAAAGCTGATTTCAGCAGATTTCACACAGGTGACCCGAACGTGACTTGGATTTCAGGTCCGCACGGCGCATGTAATGGGGTATGATGACTCGCATGAAATCTTCGGTTGCCCTTCTGCTCGCCTGTCTGGGCCTGTCCGCACCCGCCTCGGCGCAGGGTTTGGACGGGGTTGTTGCGCTTGATGTTCTGGATGGCGGGCGCACGGCCAATGGGACCTATCTGGGCGCGCTGCGCCTGACCCTGAAAGAGGGGTGGAAGACCTATTGGCGCGCGCCAGGCGACGCCGGGATCCCGCCGCAATTCGATTGGAGCGGGTCCGGAAACGTGGGCGACGTGCGTATCACCTGGCCCGCGCCCGAGATTTTTGACCAGAACGGCCTGAAATCCATCGGCTACGAGGATCAACTGGTGCTGCCGGTCGAGATTACGCCAAAGAACCCCGCCAAACCTGTGCGCCTGCGTGGTGAGATGGATCTGGGGGTCTGCAAGGACGTGTGCATCCCGCAGCGTCTGGATTTCGACCACAAGGTTGACGCCAATGCCGGGCGCAACCCCGCAATTGCAGCCGCTTTGGCGCAACGCCCCTACTCGGCCCGCGAAGCCCGAGTGGCCAAGGCCAGCTGCCATCTGACCCCGACCTCGGACGGGATGCAGATCGAGGCGCGGGTGACCATGCCTTCGGCCGGAGGGCAAGAGGTTACGGTGATTGAGCCAGGGAACCCGGTCCTTTGGGCCTCGCAACCCGAAACACAGCGGCAGGGCGGCACTCTGATTGCCCGGTCCGAGGTGATCAGCGCCTCGGGCGCACCCTTTGCGTTGGACCGGTCCGAGATCCGGATCACGGTTCTCGGCGCCAACCACGCGGTGGACATTCAGGGATGCTCTGCAGGCTGACCCTATGACCCAATCCCCCAAGATCGGTGCGCTGGCTGTTGTCCTGCATCAGGAAAACGTTCTGCTGGTGCAACGCAGCAAAGAACCGGACCGGGGTTTGTGGGGGTTTCCCGGCGGCCATGTGGAATGGGGTGAAACCGTCCTTCAGGCCGCAGAACGGGAATTGCTTGAGGAAACATCGGTCACGGCCGAACCGCTGCACTATCTGGACAATCTAGACCTGCTGCGGAGGGATACGGATGGGCAGGTCCTGTCGCACTATTTGCTGGTCGGGGTGGCCTGTCGGTACCAATCGGGCACGCCTTTGGCAGGGGATGACGCGCTGGACGCGCAATGGTTTCCCATCGAACAGATACTCAAAGGCGACCTGCCGATGAGCAACCGTGTGGCAAGCCTGTTGCAGCTTGCGCTAAAGGCAGGCTAGGCCCCGGCCCGGCTTTTGAACCGGGCATAGAACATCCCGGACAGCAGCACGCTCAGGATCACGATGGGGATCGCTCCGGCCACAAACGCCCCCAACCCCATGCGCAGAATCTCGGGGGCCTCTGCGCCTCCGTACAGACCAACCAATGGGTCTAAAGGCGCACCTGAGACCATTGGCCAGACCAGCGTCACGCCGAACCAGAGCAACAGCGCCCCAGCCGTAGCGCCAAGGGCGGCCTGCACCACGCGGTCTCGCGCATAGATCGCCCGACGCATCGCGGTCATCGGACGCGCGAAATCGTTCAGGATCGCCAGTAGCGCTGGCACCAAAACCAGCACCAGAACCATTCCGAAACCCAGCCCATAGACCAGCGTGATCACTGTCGGCTTGAGGAATTGCGCCTGTTGCGAACCTTCATACAGCAGCGGCGTCAGACCCAGCACCGTCGTCAGCGTGGTCAGCATCACAGGCCGCAACCGGTCGGCAGTACCTTCGATTATTGAGGGCACCAACCCCCTCTCCTGCTGGTAGCCATCAATAGTGGTCACCAGCACAATCGAGTCGTTGACGATAATGCCCGTCATGCCCAGAAGTCCGACAACGGTGAACATGCTCAGCGGCACGTCCCAGATGTAATGCCCCCAGATCGCGCCCACCAATCCGAACGGGATGATCGACATCACCACCAGAGGTCGTGACCAGCTGGCGAACACCCAGGCCAGAACAAGATAAATGCCGGTTAGGCACAGGATCAGGCCGGTGCGCGCCTCGGACAGGAACTCGTCCTCTTGTTCGCTCAGGCCAGCCATACGCCAGTCGACCTGATATTCGCCCGCAATGCGCGGTAGGATCTCTTCGTTCATGGCACGACCGATTTCGGCAGCGCGGGCGGGGTCATCCTCGGAGATATCGCCATTCACCGAAATAACCCGCAACCCGTTCTCGCGCCGGACGGTCGAAAAGCCTGATTTACGCTCGACCGAGACGATGTCTGCCAGCGGGACATAGACACCGTCCGGCGTGCGCATCAAGGTGCGTTCAAGGAAATCGGCGGTCAACTCACCCTCGGGCAGTTCCACGCGGATCTCGGCGCTGCGGGGGCCATCGGGGAAGGTCGCAGCCTCGATCCCGTTTAACCGATTGCGCAGCACGCGGCCCAGCGTTTCGATGCGGAAACCCAGCGCCTGACCCTGTGCTGTCAGGTCGAGGATGTACTCCTCTTTGTCATAGGCCAGATTGTCCTCAAGCGCCGAGACCTCTGGGTATTTTGACAGTTCGGTCTGCAAATCCTCGGAGGCGGCTTTCAGTGTATCTACATCCGCGCCGTAGAACTGCACGTCAATCGCGTCCCCTCCGGGACCCGAGCGCCAACCCCGGAAGCTCAGCAGCTCAACCTTGGGATGGCGGGGGACGAAATCCTGAAGCTCACCAACAAATTCGAAGCTGGAATAGGGGCGCAGGTCGGCGTCGATAAGCTCGATCGAAATACCACCCAGAAGGTCGTCATCCTTGCCCTCGGCGGCGGACAAACCGAACCCTGCGCTGCCACCAACCTCTGCCAGAACATATTCCAGAGGATTGCGCCCGTGGCGCTCCTCGTAGATCTGGCCCAGCTCTTCGGTGGCGCGCTGCAATTCGCGCATCATGGCGATAGTGTCCGAACGCGTTGCACCTTCTGCCATGATGAAATTGCCGGTGACCGAGCCGCGCTCGGGCGCGTTGAAAAACCGCCAGTTCACATCGCCGCGAATGAACAGGGCAGCCTGGGTCGCCAGGATCACCAGCATCAATGCAACCACGACATAGCGCGCCCAGATAACCCAGCCGATAAACGGCCGAAACAGCGTGTCCCGCACCCAGCGGAAGCCCCGGTTCACCACTCGGTTGGGCAGGTCGTACCAATGCTCCTTGGCGGAATGCGCAATGGCGTGGGACATATGGTTGGGCAGGATCAGGAAGCATTCGATAAGTGAGGCCGCCAGCACCGCGATCACCGTAAAGGGAATATCACGGATCAATTCTCCGAACCGGCCACCCACGAGGGTCAGGCCGAAAAAGGCGATCACGGTGGTGATTGTGGCGGCAAAGACCGGCATGGCCATGCGGCGGGCGGCGCGTTCGGCGGCCACGATGGGCGACTCCCCCAATCGGCGAGCTCGAAAATCGGCGTGTTCACCCACAACAATGGCGTCATCCACGACGATCCCCAGCGTGATGATCAAACCGAACAGAGACACCATGTTCAGCGACAAACCACCGATATACATCAGCGCAATCGCCGCCGACATCGCAACCGGAATGCCCGCTGCAACCCAGAACGCAATGCGCGCGTTCAGGAACAGGAACAGCAGACACACGACAAGGCCAAGGCCGACCAACCCATTGTCAATCAAAATATCCAGACGGTCGGTGATGGCCTGCGCGCGGGTACGGATCATCTCGACCGAGACACCTTCGGGCAGGCTGGCCTGCATCTCGGTCACCACATCCTCGACCGTGTGCTGGATCGCGATGGCATCCCCCAGATTGGACCTGTCCACCCGAACCGACATAGCCGGGTTGTCACCGACAAAGTAGCTGCGGTTGCGATTGACCCCTTCCACCCGGATCTGCGCAACATCGCCGACAAACAGCTTCGATCCGTCTGCAAAGGTCCGCAGAGCGATGGTTTCGATCTCTTCCGGTGTGCGCTTTTCCGCGCCGGTCCGGATGCGTGCGTTGGCGCCCGTCACATCCCCGGCAGGGCTGGCATTGACCTCGGCCGAGATGGCCGAGGCGATGTCGGCCAAAGCCACATCATTGGCAATCAACTGCGCGGTCGGCACCTCAACCACCACACGCGGGGCGGCGAGACCGCGGATCGTGGTACGGGTCACGCCAGCGGCAAACAGGCGGTTGATCAGCTCATCGGTAAACTTGGCCAGTTGGTCCGGATCAACCGGGCCGGTGACGACCACATCTGTCACCCGATCACGCCAGGCCCCACGCCGGATCGTAGGTTCTTCGGCATCTTCGGGCAGATTGGTGACGCTGTCGACGGCGGTGCGCACCTCCTCAACGGCGCGGGACATGTCCCAGTTCGGCTCGAACTCCAGCCGGATACTGGCAGAGCCTTCGCGAGAGGTCGCCGTGGTGCTTGCCACACCTTCGACCGCCAGCAATTCGGGTTCGAGCAGTTGGACGATGCCATTGTCGACATCTTCCGGACCAGCCCCTTCCCATTCGACATTCACGTCGACCCGTTCCAGAACCACATCCGGAAAGAATTGGGCTCGCATATTCGGGATAGCCGCCGCGCCCAGAACCAGCATCACCAGCAACAACAGGTTGGCCACGGTTCTGTGCCGGGTGAAATAGCTCAGGATACCACCGGCAGCGCTAGGGATGTCGCGCATCATGGCGCTTAGCCCCCGGCCAGGTTTTCAATGCGACGCACCAGCGAGACCGGAACCTTCGCCTCTTCCAACTGGCCGAGCATGCGTGTTTTCTCGGCCTCAGGCATATCCTTTCTCGCCTCGACATGAGTGATCAGTTCGGCCCGTTTCGCATCGGTCAATTCAACCAGATCAGGATCGGCACTGGCCTCGGGACGCAGGGGGCGCACGCGAACCCCAGACCCCAGCAGAGGCGTGCGGCCTATCACGACCTCGCGCCCTTCCAGCCCTTCGCCACGCAACAGAACCTCATCGCCCTGACGGCGGATCAGTCGCACAGGCAGGACTTCCAGACGATCATCCGCACCCAGAACCAGAACGGTTCCAGCTGCGTCCAGAACTGAAGACGGAAGGCGTGCGACCTCTTCCAAGGGCTGTTCCTGCACCGTCACGGTCACGAAATCACCGGGCTTGAACCCCGAGGCATCGTCGAGCCGGGCATAGATCAGACGCCCGGTTTGCCCCTCACCTGCCGAGCCGCTGTCACGGCTGATCCGGCCCCTCGCGGTCAGGTCGGCCCCTGTGACCTCGAGCGAGATAGTGAAAGGGGCGTTGATCAGCGCTCCGTCTTTGTCCAGCAAACGCACGAATTGCGCGGTTGAAACGCGGAAGGCCACCTCCAATGCGTTGGGGTCCACCAGTTCGGCCAGCTTCTCATTTGCTGAAACCAAACGCCCTTCGACCAGCGTGACATCTGTCAGCGTGCCTCCAAACCTTGCGCGGATAGTCATGTCCTCCAAGTCACGCTCTGCCGCTTCCTGCGCGATCCGTGCGCGGGCCAGCAGGGTCGTAGCCTGATCCACCCGCGATTCCGCCTGCGCAAGGGCAATGCGGCGCGCCAGAACCGATTGTTGTGCGGCGGCGGCGATCAATTCGGCCTCTTCCACACTGGCAGGTGCCCCCACACCGCGGGATTCAAGATCGCGCTGACGCTGCAGGGCCCTTTCACGCAGCTCAGCCTGCGCCTCAGCTGATTTCAATTCATCCTGCGCCAGCAGCAATGACCGTTCAGCATCACGTTCTTCAAACTGAGCATCCAGAACGTCCGACTTGGCACGATCCAGAGCCGATTGCGCATCCGCCGGATCAAGCTCGACCAAAACCTCACCTGTGGTGACGGTGCCGCCATCCACGAAATCATCAGCCAATGCGATCACGCGGCCGCCCAGTGCCGCGCGCAACTCCAGACGGCGGCGGCTTTGCACCTCGCCGAAGGCTTCGAGATTGGGCGTGACGGTTTCGAATACAGCCGGACGGACGGTCACCGCAAAGACCCGCTCGCGCGCTTTGGGTTGCTCATTCTCGCGGATCAGGACCTCTTGCACGGCGCCTGTGACGATCTGAACGGCGACAAACAGCAATGCCAGCGTCAGCGACGCCAGAAACACACCGACCAGACTCTGCCTTAAAAAACGCATCTACTATTCATCCCGGTTGCAAATGGGCTGCCCTGCGGAAAATGTAGCGGAGGCACGAAATATGCCAAGCCACAAAGCGGTTATAAGGTGTTGAACGTGCGACCAGTCTACTTCCGTCGCAGATGTTCGTCCAATCTGGGCAATATTTCCACGAAATTGCAGGGTCGGTGGCGATAGTCGAGCTGTTTCTCGAGGATACCGTCCCAAGCGTCCTTGCAGGCCCCGGGGCTGCCCGGAAGTGCAAAAAGGTAGGTTCCGCCCGCCACGCCACCCGTGGCGCGCGACTGCACCGCTGAGGTTCCGATCTTCTCCATCGAAATGATGGTGAAAACGGTCCCGAAGGCGTCGATTTCTTTCTCGTAGACGTCGCGATGCGCCTCGACCGTCACGTCCCGCCCGGTCAGCCCGGTGCCACCCGTCGAGATCACCACGTCGATTCCGGTATCCGCAACCCAGGCGCGCAGTTGATCGGCGATCTGGGCGCGCTCGTCCCGGATGATCTTGCGATCTGCAACCACATGCCCCGCCTTTTCGATGCGGTCCACCAATGTCTGGCCCGAGCGATCCTCATCAACCGAGCGCGTATCCGAGACGGTCAGAACCGCGATGCGGATGGGAATAAACTCAATCGTTTCGTCGATACGTGACATGAGGCGTCAAGCCCTTTCCATAATAGAAAGCCGCAGCGCGAGCGCGGTGAAAATCCCGCCCGTCACCCATCCCATAATGCGCGAGGCGCGTGGATTTCCGATCAGCAACCGGCCGGCACCGCCAGCGAACACGCCAACCAATCCGTTCACGACAAAACCACCCAATGCGATGATCGCGCCAAAGATCATGAATTGCCCTAGGATCGAGCCCGCCGCGGGATCAACAAATTGAGGGATAAAGGCCAGAACGAACAGAATGATCTTGGGGTTTGTCAGGTTGACCACCATCCCGTCTCGGAACGCCATGCGCGTCGGCCTTGCTGGCCCTTCGGTCGAGACCGCTCCGTTGCGGATTGCGCCCCAGGCCAGATACAGCAGATAAGCAACACCCATCCAGCGGATGACATCAAACAGCCATGGCATCGAATTGACCAAGGCTCCAAGGCCCAGCCCTGCCAGCAGGACATGCACCATCAAACCCAGCGATATCCCGGCGCTTGCCACCAGCGCCGGACGGGGTCCGGATTTCAGGCCCTGCCCGAAGCAGAACATCATATCCGCGCCGGGTGTGAGATTCAGCAACATCGCGGCAGGGACAAAGGCCAGCAGAGTAACGGTTTCGATCATATCGCAACCTCAAACCAATTTGTTCTGGGGCCAAGATTGGCGATTTCTGAACGACCCAATGACCCGCGATAGCCCCAGCTATCGTGGATATGCCCACAAAAGACCAGTTCCGGTTGCAGGCGTTCCACCGCATCGCGCACGGCGACCGATCCGACGGACATCCCTTGCGACGTAGTATCGCCAAACCCTTTGGGCGGAGAGTGAACAACCAGCACATCCGTCCCATCGCAACGGTCCAGCATCTCTGCAGCTTCGGCCTCGCTCAGGTCACAGGACCAGTCGCCAAACGGCGTGACCGGCACACCGTAGCCCAAGCCAAAGAGGCGCAGCCCGTCGACCGTCATCCCTGTTCCGTGCAGCACATGGACCCCCTCGGGGGCCGCGTCCGTCAACTCAGCCGCGCTTTCGGCATTGCCGGGGACAAGGACCAGCGGCGCCGCAATGTCCGAGAGCATCTGCATCGCTTCATCCAGCCCCTGCCGCATGTTGCAATAGTCTCCGGCCCCGATCACCAAATGCGCATCGGCGCTGGCCGCCACCAGATCGGCCGCCCGGTTGCGTGCCATATGAAGATCCGAGAACGCAAGTATACGCATCACCCGGCCCCCAGTCGCGCTTTCAGCTCAAGCAGATCCGCCCAAGCCTGTCTTTTCATCTGCGGTTGTCGCAGTAGGTAGGCGGGGTGGAACATCGGGATGACGGGCAGGTCCAGCGCCTGATCCCAATTCCCGCGCAAGCGTGTGATGCCGCGTTTGCCCAAAACCGCCTGACAGCTGATATTGCCCATCACCACAAGCACCTCGGGCTTGGCCAGCGCCACGTGACGCTCCAGAAACGGCTTCATCATGCCAATCTCTTCGGGTTTAGGGTCGCGGTTCTGCGGTGGGCGCCAGGGCAGCACATTGGTAATGTAGACATCCTGCGCGCGGTCCAGATCAATTGCCGCCAACATACGGTCCAATAGCTGGCCGGCCCGACCAACAAAGGGTTTGCCTTCGCGATCCTCATCCCGACCCGGAGCCTCGCCAATGATCATCACCCGCGCACCCGGAGTGCCATCGGCAAAGACCAACTGGCGCGCGCCGCGCTTCAGCTCACAATGATCGAACGCCTCCATCGCCGCGCGCAGCTGGTCCAGAGACCCGGCACCTTGGGCGGCAGCTTTGGCAATCGCAACCGGATCAATCTGTTTGGGCTTGTCCGGCGCGGCTTGAGGGGTTGCGGGCTTCTTCGTCTTGGGCGTCGTATCCGGCAAGGCATAGCGGTCTACCGGCGCGTCCCCGATCGCCTCGGTCGCGCCCAGTTCGATCTGCCATTCCAGCAGCGCCTTTGCAGTGTGATAGTCCAAGCCCGATTCCATGCCCCTCAATCTAACCAGCTTTTGCCTGAGGGAAAGCGAATAGACCTTGCCACGGCACCGGGACAGACCGACCATGCGGGCGTCATGCTGTCTTTTCTGCGATTCCTTCTGGTTGCTCTAGTGCTTGCCCTAGGCGGCGAGCCCGCCTCGGCCCAGTTGCTTGGCGGGGCGGATCAATGCCGGGCGGGTCAGTTCGCCTGCGGCAGCCGCTGCTGCTCGGGCGGACAGAGGTGCAGCTTTGATGGTCACTGCATTCCCTTGGGCGGAACCTATTGCGGCGGCGGGCGCAGCTGTGGAGCATTCGAGCGATGCGTCGCGGGTGGCACACGATGTGCGCCTGCCGGGGCAAACGCCTGCACCTCAAGTCTCGATTGTCCCTCAGGCAGCTTTTGCAGTGCGCGCGGCCAATGTGAAAAAACCATACCCGACTTGAACCCCAGTTTGCCCGAGGCCCTTGACCCGCCGCAGATATGCGATGATGGCCTGACCTGCGCGCGCGGGTCGTCGTGCCTGCCGGGGGGCGGATGCACGCGTCCCGGATGGTTTCTATGCGAGGAAACCGGATCGCAATGCCGCCCCGGTTTCAAATGCTCGGAACATCAGGGATGCGTTCCGATCAAGGCCATCGACTGTGGCTATGGCAAGTGGTGCAAACCCGGCGAGCAATGCCTGCCCGAAGGCGGGTGCGAGAAACTGCCCGAAGGGTCGGAACCATAGGTTGCCTCTGCCCGCGTGGCTTTCTATAAGCGGTCCGATTGTCAGACAGGAGCCCGCCATGCGTTTTGCCCATCGTCACCTTCTTGGCATCGAGCATCTGTCGCAATCCGATATCACCGCCATTCTGGATCTGGCCGAAAAATACGTCGACCTGAACCGCCAGTCGACCAAGCATTCGGATGTGCTGTCGGGGCTGACGCAGATCAATATGTTCTTCGAAAACTCGACCCGAACGCAGGCCAGTTTCGAACTGGCGGGCAAGCGGTTGGGCGCGGATGTGATGAATATGGCGATGCAGGCCAGCTCGATCAAAAAGGGCGAGACGCTGATCGACACTGCGATGACACTGAATGCGATGCATCCCGACCTGTTGGTGGTGCGACATCCGCATTCCGGGGCCGTGGATCTGCTGGCGCAGAAGGTGAACTGCGCGGTTCTGAACGCAGGTGACGGCAAGCACGAACACCCGACACAGGCCTTGCTGGACGCGCTGACGATCCGCCGGGCCAAGGGCCGGTTGCATCGCCTGAACATCGCCATTTGCGGTGACGTTGCACATTCCCGCGTGGCGCGATCGAACCTGATCCTACTGGGCAAGATGGAGAACCGAATCCGCCTGATCGGCCCGCCGACACTGGTCCCCTCGCAATTCGCCGAGTTTGGGGCCGAGATCTATGACGACATGAACAAGGGCCTCAAAGACGTCGACGTGGTGATGATGCTGCGCCTTCAGAAAGAGCGGATGGATGGCGGCTTCATCCCCTCGGAGCGTGAGTATTATCACCGCTACGGTTTGGATGCCGCCAAACTGGCGCAGGCCAAGCCAGATGCCATCGTCATGCACCCCGGACCGATGAACCGCGGGGTTGAGATCGACGGTACGCTGGCCGACGACATCAACCGCTCGGTCATTCAGGAACAGGTCGAAATGGGCGTCGCCGTACGTATGGCTGCGATGGAGCTTCTGGCCCGCAACTTGCGTGAGGTCGCATGAACGATCTGACTGTCGCCCCCCAGGAACACGGCGTGATCCGCCTGTTCGCGCTGGACATGCGCCCGGAAGAGGCGAAATTCCTGCGCGAACCCGGTGCGGCGGATCAGGTTCTGGGAGTCGATGGTCTGGACCCCGATCAAATCGATATCTTCCCGGTCTCCGACCTCGAAGACCTTGGGCTTTATGGATACCTGTACGAAGGCGGTGGCGTGTCCGATGATCAGCTGGACCGCAGCATGCTCGAATCCATCGACGGCTGGGTCCTGGTCGTCCGCAGTGCGGCCTTTGGCGGGCGCGCAGCGCAACTGAACCCTGATCCTCGCCTGCATTTGCTGGGTCTATTCACTGAAGAAGCCGCGAACTGGACCGGCGGTGCGATAGAAACTGAAAGCGCCAAGCCGTTCTCTGCCCCGCAGGCGCCCATCGACAATGATGCCACTCGCCGTGTCGGATCGGCCCTGATGGCGGTTCTCGCCCTGCTTGTTATCGGAGGTGCCCTATGGCTGATCCTGTGACCTTCACCCCGGACAAACGCGCCTATGTCCAGACCAACCTGACCCTCGCCGCCATTGCGATGGCGGGGGCGATGCTGGTGCTGTGGTTGATCGGCAACCCCTATGTCTGGACCGGCGCGCCTGCCGGGTTAGCCGCAATCGGGTTGCGCGCCTGGTATCTGGCCTCGGAAGAGCTGAACAATACGTGGGAGTTGTCTGACACCACCCTCACCGGCCCCGGCCCTCGGGTCGTCGCGCTGAACCAGATCGAAGCCGTCAATACGATGGGCAGCTTTGTTCAGGTGGTGACACGGGGCGGTGACAAGCACCTCATCAAATATCAGGCGAACCCCGCTGCCACCAAAGCCGCCATCGAAAGGGCCGCGGGATGAGCGACGGGTGGTGGCGAACCCATATCCCTGAGGGCGAAGAGATCCTCTGGACCGGGCAACCTCATCAGGGTTATTTTCCGCCCCATGTGGCATGGGCTTACCGGATTTTGATCCTCAGCCTCGGTCTGGCTTGGCTGGCCAGCCCGTGGTTCGCCGATACCCTGCGGGACTATTGGAAACTGATCGGGTCCACGGGGTTCGTTGCGTTCCTCATGTGGTACGACCGCCTGCTGCGCACGTGTCGTGTCTATGTGGTGACCACCCGCAACGCATGGTGGATCAGCAAGATCTTCAGGCCCAAACACATCCCCGTCGACCACGCGTTGAACTACCATCGCAGCGGTCAGAACGTGGTGTTTTCGCGCCGCCTGTTTCTTGTCTTCGAATACTTGTCCGACCCTGATGCCGCTTTGGCGGCTTTGAACCAAGCCCGAGAGGCCTCAGCATGACTTCTGTCGTTTTCACCAATGCCCGCATGATCAACCCGGAAACTGGCACGGACAGCCTGGGCTGGCTACACGCCGAAAACGGGCGCATCGTGGCGCTGGGCGATGGAGACGCCCCTGCCATCAACGGTGACGTCATCGACTGCAACGGCAAATGCCTGGCCCCCGGTATCGTCGATATCGGCGTTAAGGTGTGCGAACCGGGTGAACGGCACAAGGAAAGCTACAAATCCGCCGGTCTGGCCGCCGCTGCGGGCGGTGTGACCACCATCGTCACTCGTCCGGACACTTTGCCTGCGGTCGACACGCCGGAAACGCTGGAATTTGCCACTCGGCGAGCGCAAGCGGATGCGCCTGTCAACGTCCTGCCCATGGCCGCCCTTACCAAGGGGCGCGAAGGGCGGGAGATGACCGAGATCGGCTTTCTGCAGGACGCGGGCGCGGTCGCCTTCACCGATTGCGATCACGTCATCACCAACACCAAAGTATTTTCCCGCGCGCTGACCTATGCCAAATCCTGCGGCGCGTTGGTCATCGCGCACCCTCAGGAACCGGGATTGAGCAAAGGGGCCGCCGCCACGAGCGGTAAGTTTGCTGCTTTGCGCGGGTTGCCAGCCGTCTCACCCATGGCGGAACGAATGGGGCTGGACCGCGACATCGCCCTGCTAGAGATGACCGGGGCCGCCTATCACGCCGACCAGATCACCACCGCCCGCGCCCTGCCTGCGCTGGAGCGCGCCAAGCGCAACGGGCTGGACATCACTGCCGGGACCTCGATCCACCATCTGACGCTGAATGAGCTGGACGTGGCCGACTATCGCACCTTCTTCAAGGTCAAGCCGCCCTTGCGCTCCGAGGATGACCGGCAAGCGGTGATCGAAGCGGTGCGGACGGGCCTGATCGATACCATCAGTTCGATGCACACGCCGCAGGACGAAGAAAGCAAACGCCTGCCGTTTGAAGAGGCCGCCTCGGGCGCGGTTGCGTTGGAGACCTTCCTGCCTGCAGCTCTGCGCCTGTTCCATGCAGGGCAATTGGATCTGCCCACTCTGTTCCAGGCTATGGCGCTGAATCCGGCGAAACGGTTGGGGCTGGACAGCGGGCGTCTGGCGCAGGGCGCGCCTGCCGATCTGGTACTGTTCGACCCGGATGTGCCCTTTGTGCTAGACCGGTTTGCCCTGAAATCGAAATCGCAGAACACACCGTTTGACGGGCAGCGCATGCAAGGTAAGGTCCTTGCAACCTATGTGGCCGGCAAAGACGTGTACCGGAGAACCTGATGCCCGAAATCGACAGCTCAATAAACGTCCTCGCCCTGTGGGCGGCCTTGGGATACCTGATCGGATCGGTCCCTTTCGGCCTGATCATCGCGCGCGTCATGGGGCTAGGTAATCTGCGGCAGATTGGATCAGGCAATATCGGCGCAACAAATGTTCTGCGTACCGGCAGCAAACCCGCCGCCGCGCTGACGCTGCTGCTGGATGGCGGCAAAGGAGCGCTGGCAGTCCTGTTGGCCCGCGCCTATGCAGGTGAGGACGCGGCGCAGATTGCCGCCCTGATGGCTTTTCTTGGCCACTGCTTGCCTGTTTGGCTTGCCTTCAAGGGCGGTAAGGGCGTTGCAACCTTCATCGGGCTTTGGCTGGCGCTGGACTGGCGCGTCGGCGTTGCTTGCTGTCTGACCTGGCTGGTCTCCGTCGCGATCTGGCGTATGTCCTCGGCCGGAGCGCTGGCCGCAGCGGCCTTGTCGACCACCTGGATCATCACTCTGACAGACGGCAAAACATTCATCCTCGGAATTGCCCTGACCTTCCTGATCTACTGGCGTCATAAGGACAACGTCGCCCGCATCAAATCCCGGACCGAGCCGAAAATCGGGAAATCGTGACCCCGCCAGAGGATTTTCTGACGGCATTTTTCGCCCTGCCCACCGGTACGTTCTCTGGCCGAGCAGACGCCAAGCGCTATGTGGTCTCGCGGCAGGTTCTGGCCGGGGGCAAATCCCACAAGCTTGTCGCGCATGAGCTGGGCGGGACGGACTATATCAGCCTGAACCTCTACCAGACGCGAAACAGCGGCGCGCTGCTGCGTCCCTGTGAAATGCCCGCCCCCAAAGTGGTGGATTTCGTATTGGCGCTGACCCCGGATATCTGATTGATATTCCGCATTTTTGCACAGCACCTCTGTGTCTTGGCACAATCACAATTCATTGTTTTGAACGTGATCAACCCGCCTCCCATCTGCATTCCGTGGCGGCCAATTACCGGTCTCACAAGATAAAATCCCGGGTCCGCAAATCGCAATTCAGGCGAGGTCGCGCGGCCCTTTCACGAAAGGTGAAGCTATGAACACGTTTAAATCTCTGATCGGCGGCGTAGCCCTGTCTGTTGCTCTGGCCACTTCGACCCTGGCGGCTGGTGTTGAACTCAACGCAAGCTCGACCGGTTTGGCGATGCAAGGCTATGACCCGGTTGCCTATTTCACCGCTGGCGAAGCGACCAAGGGCGACTACCGCATCACCACCCTGCACAACGACGCTCTGTACCGCTTCTCGTCGGAAGAAAACAAAGTGGCTTTTGAAGCCAACCCCGAGGCCTACCTGCCCGCATATGGCGGCTATTGCGCCTTCGGCGCGGCCATGGGCTTCAAGTTCGACGGTGACCCGAACCACTGGAAAATCGTCGACAACAAACTGTACCTGAACCTGTCGCAAGACATCCAAGAACGTTGGGAAGGCGACATCCCGGGCTTCATCGAGCAAGCCAGCACCAACTGGGAAACCATCGCAGACAAAAGCCCGGCTGAACTGCAGCAATAATCCGCTGAAATTGACAGCACGCGTCGGCGGCAGAGTGATCTGCCGCCGCATTTTATTTGAAGCTTTGAAAACACTAACTATCTTATTGAGACAGACCCGGATCTAACGGGCGGACATCGGGCCAGACGGCCTGAACGATCCAAGACCTAGTACGGAATATGCCACAAACGATGATCCGGTCCTGAGGCAGGGCCGTATTTGAGTATGGATATGCGTAGCCAGACCGACAAATTGGCGCGCGGTTATTTGGAGCGAAAGGATCAAGACATGATAGGCAGATTGGCACTTGTGACAGCGGCGTCCACCCTGGCGGCAGGGGCCGCGATGGCCCAATCCTCGGGCAACTGGACAGGGTTCTACGGCGGTCTGCAGCTGGGTTATATCGACGTGGATACCAACGTTTCCGGAATTGATGGCGATGCTGCGATTGGTGGTATCATCCTTGGGTATGACTACGATCTGGGCGACTGGGTCGTGGGCGGCGGCTTTGACTATGACTGGACCAATGTCGACCTCGGCCCTGCAACGGTCGAGGATGTATGGCGCATCAAAGTGCGCGCAGGCTACCAGGTGAACCCTCAGGGTCTTCTCTACGGTGTTGGCGGCTATGCGGATGCAGGCACCGACAATCTGGGCAGTGACAACGGCTGGTTCATCGGCGCAGGCTATGAGCAGATTGTGGCCCCGAATGTCAGCATCGCTGGCGAGTTGCTTTATCACGAGTTTGACAACTTCAACTCGTCCAGCGTGGATGTCGACGCCACAACGCTTCAAATCCGAGCGGCCTACCGCTTCTGATTTTTCCGGTTTTGTACTGGAACAGACCCGGCGTTCTGCGCCGGGTCTTTGCGTTTACAGGTCCAAAATTGTGCTGCCGGTGGTTTGCCGCGCCTCTAGCGCGCGGTGCGCTTCGGCAATCTGATCTAGAGGGAAGCGTTGATCGATATGGATCTTGACCTCGCCGCCCTGAACCTTGCCAAACAACCGCCGCGCCATCGCCTGACAAACCGCATGATCGGCAATATGCGTAAACAGGGTCGGGCGGGTGATCTTGAGCGAGCCTTTCTGCCCGAGAATGCCGATATTAACCGGCGGCACCGGCCCGGATGCATTGCCGAAGGATATCATCATCCCCAAAGGCTTCAGGCAGTCCAATGAGCCGTCAAATGTATCGGCCCCAACGGAATCCATCACCACATCGACACCTTTGCCGCCGGTCAGTTCGGCCACGCGTTCGGCGAAGTTCTCGGTCCGGTAGTTGATGCAATGGGCCGCACCGTTGAATTGCGCTAGGCTGCATTTCTCATCCGTTCCTGCGGTTCCGATCAGCTTGATGCCCTCAGATTTCGCCCATTGGCAGGCGATCAGGCCGACACCGCCCGCAGCCGCGTGAAACAGAACCGTATCGCCGCGTTTCAAAGGGGTGGTGCGATGGAACAGATATTCGACCGTCAGACCTTTCAACATCATCCCGGCGGCTATCTCGAAGGGGATGCCATCCGGCAGAGGGCATACCTGCGCTGCGGGCATCACCCGCGCCTCGCAATAGGCGCCGGACGGGGCGCTGGCATAGGCCGCGCGTTGGCCCGGCTGCAAATGCGTCACGCCTTCACCGACAGCCTCGATCACGCCCGCAGCCTCCATGCCCAAAGCATGCGGCAATTCAAGGGGATAGAGGCCCGTTCGTTGATAGACATCAATGAAGTTCAACCCGCACGCCTCGTGGCGAATGCGAACCTCGCCGGGGCCGGGATCGCCCAAAGGCTGGTCCTTGATCTGTAGGACCTCGGGTCCGCCGAATTCCTCAATGACAACTGTACGCGCAGTTTGCTGCATTCTGACCTCCTCTTGCCTTTGCTCAAGCTAACACGCTTGCGTGGCAAGACAATCCGGGCGATGCGGCGGCGGCAATTCGGGAATTTCCAAAACTGTGCTATACTGCACGCAGGCGTTGCCGGCTGGTCCGGCCAGGAGCAACCCTCAGCCGGATCCATTCTGCGGCGCACCACTCGCCAAGGAAGGGAACAAAATGGCAAAAACTATCGGTAATCCGATCAGCTGGGCGGCCCAAAGCCTTGGAGCAACCAGCGATCACGTCTCGGAAAGCGTATCGCACCTGGGCAGCTCGGACGTGCGCCATCTGCCCATGGTGCAGCCACTCACATTCGACGACCTGAAATACTGCCTGAGAGCCGGATACACGGACTTTCTGGAAACCCGCGCGGATGCGATCTTTATCGTGCTGATCTACCCTATTGCCGGGCTTTTGATGGTCGGCTTTGCAATGAACATGGACTTGGTGCCGTTGCTGGCCCCCCTGATCGCAGGCTTTGCCCTGATCGGCCCGATCGCGGCCGTTGGTCTTTATGAAATCAGCCGCAAGCGCGAACAAGGCGGAGAGGTCCATTGGCTGGACGCGTTCGGCGTATTCCGATCGCCCTCCTTCGGGGCCATTCTGGCGCTCGGGTTCTACTTGGTCCTTCTTCTGCTTGTCTGGCTGATGGTCGCCCAAAGCGTCTATGCGCAGACGCTCGGCCCCGAACCGCCTGCCTCGCTGGGCGCGTTTGCGACCGAGGTTCTGACCACCGGCGCGGGGTGGACAATGGTCATCTTTGGCACCGCTGCCGGGTTCTTTTTCGCTTTGATTGCGCTGGCGGTCAGCGTAGTCAGCTTCCCGCTTCTGCTGGACCGTAAAGTAGGGCTGCCCGTGGCCGTTGTGACATCCGTTCGCGTGCTTCGCCACAATCCCGGCGTTATCATGGGCTGGGGCTTGATCGTCGCGACCCTGCTGGTGCTGGGCGCGATCCCGATGCTGCTGGGGCTGATCGTCATTATGCCCGTTCTGGGCCACGCAACATGGCACCTCTACCGGCGCGCCGTTGCGTGACCCAAAAAGTGTCTAGCCCGCGACGTTCAGGACGATCTTGCCAATATGCTGCGAGCTTTCCATAAGCGCGTGTGCAGCAGCAGCCTCAGCCAGAGGGAATTCGCTGTGCAATACCGGCGCGACCTTGCCTGCAGAGAGCAGCGGCCAAACGGCCTCATGCAGGTCCTGAGCGATTTTTGCCTTGGCCAGATCGCTTTGCGGTCGCAGGGTGCTGCCGGTCAGCGTCAGGCGTTTCACCATCATCAGGGCAAAGTTCAACTCGGCCACGGGTCCTTGCAAAAAGGCGATCTGAACCAGACGTCCATCCTCGGCTAGCGCCTTTACGTTGCGCGGGATATAGTCGCCGCCAACCATATCGAGGATCAGGTTCGCGCCACCTTCGGCCCGCATAACCCCGACAAAATCCTCATCCCGATAGTTGATCGCTTTTTCGGCGCCCAAGCTGCGGCAGGCCTCGCACTTCTCAGCCGAGCCCGCAGTCGCAAAGACACGCGCGCCAAACGCGTTCGCCAATTGGATCGCCGTCGTCCCGATACCGCTAGATCCACCATGGACAAGGAACCGCTCACCTGCTTTCAGGCCTCCGCGTGTGAAGACATTCGACCAGACTGTGAAAAAGGTCTCGGGCAGGCAGGCGGCTTGCTTTAGGTCCATGCCATCGGGGACAGGCAGGCAATGCGCGGCGGGCGTGGCGACATATTCAGCATATCCGCCGCCCGGAAGCAGCGCGCAGACTTTGTCACCGATCGAGAGCCCCTCAACACCCGCACCTAGGGCAACCACTTCGCCCGAGGCCTCAAGCCCCGGTAGATCGCTTGCACCGGGAGGCGGATCATAGGCCCCGGCGCGCTGCAACGCGTCCGGTCGGTTCACGCCAGCATAGGCCACTTTCAAAACAACCTGCCCGGCCGCCGGCTCGGGAATCGGTCGTTCGGTCAGTTGCAGGACATCAGGGCCGCCGGGTTCGGTGATTTCGACGGCACGCATTGTCTGGGTCTCAGGCGAAGTCATGGGTAAATCTCCTTTGCCCAATGCCTAGCAGGCCAAAAAGCAAAGGCCCAGATGCTTACTTGCGCGGGTTCAACATCCCCGGCAAATCAGCCCGCATCTTCATCGGTGGTTTCACCTGAGCTGCAAACCAATTGGGAACGGCCAGCAAGGGCTTGAGCAGCGGGTTGCCGTTCACCTGCGCCTTGAGCTTTTCGAACTGCATCACGTTTTCGATCCGGCGGTCCAGAAACGCCCAACTGTTCTGGTGATCCGGCGATTCATCCCCCAGCCAAAACAGCAACGTCGACGAATAGACCCCCGACAGGGTTGCGCGCTTGGTGTACCAGTTCACATCATCCGACGTATCGCCCAGTGCATCCCAGATCAGATCACAGGTGCCCCAAACGGCCTTTGCCCCGTCCGCGGCGTGGTTGGGCAGCGAAAACAGGGTCATGCCCCGGCGCACCAGTTCCTTGTCCTCGACCGCCTCAAGCCGGAACCGAACGGCGGCGGCGACCTTTTCGCGAAACTTCAGCTCGCTCATGTCAGTGGACTTGATCCTATCCAGCATGACCTGATCGCCCCGCGTGTGGTAGGCCAGCGCCAGATCGACCGCGCCGCGCGGGCAGATCGCACGGGCCAGACCGTCATCCAGATCGCAATCAACAACGGCCGCGCGAAAACTGGCCTCGGACCAGCCATCGAACGGAACATGCATCAAGATCGCGTCCAGCAGCTGTTGTTTGGTGTCTTCGTAAGTGACGGTCATGGTGGGTCTCCGGTGCTTGGGCACAGTACTAGACAAGATAGAGCTGCTTTGCTATACGGCCAACTCCTGCAATTTCCTTGCAACTCTATCTAGAAAGGTGGTGACAACCACATGCAGGTTAGTGTTCGCGACAATAACGTCGATCAGGCGCTTCGTGCCCTGAAGAAAAAGCTGCAGCGCGAAGGCGTGTTCCGTGAAATGAAGCTGAAGCAACATTTCGAGAAACCGTCCGAGAAAAAAGCGCGCGAGAAGGCTGAAGCGATCCGTCGTGCCCGTAAACTGGCACGTAAGAAAGCACAGCGCGAAGGTTTGCTCTAAGCACCTGACGCTCGTCCAGCTTTGGATGACACTATTTGACGACCCCCGAGGCATCGCCCGGGGGTTTGTCGTTCCTAAGTGCGTTTTTGCCCGCGCCCCTGCACAACCAGTGCGATAACTCGCCGAGCCTTAGTCTCGCCTCTTTCTCGGCGTTTTCCAGCGCAGCGAATCTGCGTCCGGCTGCATCGTCTCGCCGAAAAGTGCCGATTTTCATCGCCTCTCTGTTCATGTCTTTGGTGGCCCCGATAACTGGGCTCGTCCACTCAGACAAAACATAAAACGGAGGCAAAAATGTCTACAGCAAGTGAAGTAGAACGAGAGATGCTGGCGCTCATCAACCAAGAGCGCACATCCCGCGGTCTGGACCCCCTGCAACTTGAAAGACAGCTTAACGAGTCATCAGAAGACCACAGCGCCTGGATGTTGAACACGGACCGGTTCAGCCACACCGGATCGGGCGGATCCAGCGCTACCCAGCGCATGCAGTCGGCCGGTTTCGATCTGGAAGGCAGCTGGCGCACGGGCGAGAATATCGCCTGGCAATCCGAGCGCGGTGCCCCAGGCATCAGCGATGATGTCGCGCAACTGCATCAGAACCTGATGAACAGCCCCGGCCACCGGGCCAACATTCTGAACCCCGATTTCAAATACATCGGGATCGGCGTTGAGACGGGCGACATGCAGGGCTTTGACGCAGTCATGGTGACGCAGAACTTTGCCACCACTGACGCAGAGGTCATGCTGGACATTGACGATACCGCCATGACGCCGCCCGCGGCTGAAGATCCAGTGCCCGAGGAACCGGAAACAGACGTAACCGAAACCGAAGACCCAACTCCGGAACAGCCCGTAACCGATGTCACTGAGACGGAAGACCCGGAACCCGAACAGCCTGAGACCGACGTCACAGAGACTGAATATCCAGAATCCGAGCAGCCCGAAACCGATGTCACAGAGACGGATGATCCGGGACCTGAACAGCCGGAAACTGACGTCACAGAGACCGAAGACCCGGAACCTGAACAGCCGGAGACTGACGTCACGGAGACCGAAGATCCAGAACCTGAACAGCCCGAAACTGACGTTACTGAGACTGAAGACCCGGAACCCGAGCAGCCCGAAACTGACGTTACTGAGACTGAAGACCCGGAACCCGAGCAGCCCGAAACTGACGTCACCGAGACCGAAGATCCGGAACCTGAGCAGCCCGAAACCGATGTCACCGAGACCGAGGACCCTGATAGCGGTTGTTTCGACGTCGCAGCTTTCCTCGCCGAAATTGAGGCGTTCATTCAAGAGCTGCAGACGCAGTTGGATCAATTCGCCTGGAATGACGACGTCATGACTCCGGAAGAGCCTGAGGATGACTTGGATTTGGTGTTGGTCGACGAAATGGACCCATCCTCGGATGACACGTCGTGCCCAGACATGGCATCGGAAGACTCCGGCAACGTCTTCTTCGTCAACTTCTTCAATTTCGATTGCATGATGGACGTCGCCTGACGGCCCATCCTGATGCGAGGCAGTCCGCTGCCTCGCATCCTCCAAGCACGATCAGTAGATCTTGGGTACGTGCAGCTCGTCCGGCAGAACGCGGCGTTCGTAGTCCGGATTGTAGCGGCGATCGGGCAGATTGACCCTCTCATGCGGAACATCCGTATAGGGGATCATGGTCAGAAGATGCTCGATACAGTTCAGACGCTCGCGTTTCTTGTCATTACCTTCCACAATGTACCACGGCGCCTCGGGGATATTGGTGCGGAAGAACATATCTTCTTTCGCCTTGGTGTAGGATTCCCACCGGATGCGGGATTCCAGGTCCATCGGCGATAGCTTCCACTGTTTCATCGGATCGTGGATACGCATGAGGAATCGTAGCTGCTGTTCTTCATCCGTGATCGAGAACCAGTATTTCAGCAAGATGATCCCTGAGCGCACCAACATACGCTCAAATTCCGGAACGTCCTGAAAGAACTGTTCGACCTGATCCTCGGTCGCAAAGCCCATCACCCGTTCCACGCCTGCACGGTTGTACCAAGACCGATCGAACAAAACGATCTCACCGGCCGCAGGCAGGTGCGGCACGTAACGCTGGAAATACCACTGGCTTTGTTCCCGGCGGCTGGGGGCTGGTAGGGCGACCACACGCGCCACGCGCGGATTGAGGCGCTGGGTGATCCGCTTGATCACACCACCCTTGCCCGCACTGTCACGGCCTTCGAACAGGATACAGACCTTGGCACCGGTGTGCTGAACCCAGTCCTGCACCTTGATCAACTCAGCCTGAAGGCGCAGCAGGTTTCGGAAATAGACCTTCCGGTCCAGCATGTCCGGATGCTGTTCCCGATAGATCTTGCGAACTTCCATCGACAGCATCGGCTCGCTGAATTCTATCTCGAAGTCTTCATCCAGCGTATCTTCCAGCTCAGCCTCCAACCAGTCTTTGGGGGCGCCATCGTTTTCGTAGGCCAAGGTCAACTCCTTATTATTCTTCGGGTTCCCACCCTGGCAGGTTTGTGTAACCGCCTGATGCCATCAGATGAATTGATGACATCGCGCTGCCGGGATCACAGGGAGGCGCAGCGCAAGGGTCTCGTCGTTTCAATTTTGGACGCGCCGCCCCGGGGATACAAGCCGTAGAATTGACGCAAGGCAGTCCTTTGCCTTTCTTCGCGCAGAAAATAGGCGCCGTTCACACCGGTAGGGCGGTTGTCTTGAACACCGTGCGCAAAGCGAACGAACTTTGCATCTGCGCCACTTTGGGCAGCCGCGACAGGTATTGACGGTGAATCCGGGCGAAATCCTCGGTATCCTCGGCCACCACTTTCAGGATGTAGTCAGCGGTTCCAGCCATCAGGTGGCATTCTAGAACGTCCGGGATGCGCGAAACCGCCTTTTCGAACGCGTCCAGAACTTCTTCGGCCTGGCCCTGCAATGTGATCTCGACAAAGACGGTCGTCGGCACATTCATCTTGCGCGCATCCAGCAAAGCCACGTAGTTGCGGATATAGCCGTCAGCCTCAAGCCGTTGCACCCGGCGATGGCACGCCGAGGGGGACAGGTTCGCCTGCTCCGAAAGCTCGGCATTTGACATTCGACCATTGCGCTGCAGTGCAGAAAGTATCTTTCGATCAGTCGTGTCTAGGCTCATTGCTGCAAATCCTTTGCGAGATTTTAGCAGTTTACGCGAAAATCTTCCGACAAAAAACACAAAGCCCCGTCTTGTTTCACAAAAATTGCGCCTTGAATTGCACATAATTTAGGCAGTTTATGAACGGAGACGGTGCAGATGAAAATCGGTTGCCCCAAGGAAATCAAACCCCAGGAATTTCGCGTCGGCATGACGCCCAACGCCGCTCAGGAAGCGGTTGCGCGCGGACACGACGTGCTGATCGAATCCGGTGCTGGTATTGGCGCAGGATTTGACGATGCCGCCTATGTTGCTGCTGGCGCGGGCATCGTAGACACGGCAGAAGAGGTCTTTGCCACGGCCGACATGATCGTGAAGGTCAAGGAACCTCAAGCCGGTGAGCGCAAGATGCTGCGCGAAGGCCAGTTGCTGTTCACCTACCTGCACCTCGCGCCGGACCCGGATCAGACCCACGACCTGCTGGCCTCGGGCTGCACCGCAATCGCCTATGAGACTGTCACGGACGCAGGCGGCGGTCTTCCTCTGCTTGCGCCCATGTCCGAGGTTGCGGGCCGTCTGGCGCCTCAGGTCGGGTCGTGGACCCTGCAGAAGGCCAATGGTGGCCGAGGCGTGCTGATGGGTGGCGTTCCCGGCGTTGGTCCGGCCAAGGTCGTCGTGATTGGTGGAGGTGTCGTCGGCACTCACGCGGCTAAGATCGCTGCAGGCATGGGTGCAGATGTGACGGTTCTTGACCGCTCACTGCCTCGGCTGCGCTATCTGGATGACGTGTTCGGCGGGCAGTTCAAGAACCAATACTCGACGGCTGGCGCGACGGCTGAACTGATCCAGGACGCCGATATGGTTATCGGAGCCGTTCTGATCCCGGGCGCTGCCGCTCCGAAACTGATCAGCCGCGAGCAGCTGTCGACAATGAAGCCCGGTGCGGTGCTTGTCGACGTGGCTATTGACCAGGGTGGCTGCTTCGAAACCTCGCGTGCAACGACCCATGCCGACCCGATCTACGAGGTCGATGGTGTGATGCACTATTGCGTGGCCAACATGCCGGGCGCGGTGGCCCGGACCTCGACCATCGCTTTGGGTAACGCGACGATGCCGTTCATGCTGGCACTGGCGGACAATGGCTGGAAACAGGCGTGTCAGGACGACCCGCACCTGCTGGCGGGTCTGAACGTTCACGCCGGGCAACTGACCTATTATGCGGTTGGTAAAGCCCTCGGCATTGATGTCGTTTCCCCCAATGTGGTGATCAAGTCGTAAACACTCCCACACCTGAAATCGCCTTTTTGCCAAAAGGCGATTTACAGCGTTGGGCATGGCGCCGCGCCTATCGGCGCGGCGTGGTTGGTCTTGAATGATACCCTATCCGCAAAACGAAAGCGCCGCACGAAAGTGCGGCGCTTGGCCCAACGGGAGGAGGGCATTTCCAATGCCCGCGCGACGGGCGGGAGCGTTCAGCCCTCTTTGTGGATCTCAACCGAATGTGGGTAGGGGATCGAGACGCCCTTCGCATCGAAGGCTTCTTTCACAGCTTTGGTCAGCTCGAATTTCACATCCCAATAGTCCGCCGCTGCGCACCACAGACGTGCTGTCAGATCGACCGAGCTATCGCCCAGATTGGTCACACGCACCCAGGGCTCCGGATCTTTGTGAATACGCGCATCCGCGTTCGCAACGTCCAGAATGATCTTCATCGCTTCATCCGCACTGTCGCCATAGTCGATCCCGAACACCAGATCCACACGGCGCGTGTCATGTGCCGAGTAGTTGGTGATGATCGACCCCCAGGATTGCCCGTTTGGCACGATGATCTGCACATTGTCCGGCGTCACCAATTCGGTCGTGAACAGGTTGAGGTCTTTCACTGTCCCGGCTGTCCCGCCGATATCGACAAACTGGCCCAGTTTATACGGACGGAACACGACCAGCATCACACCAGCTGCCAGGTCGCTGAGTGTCCCTTGCAGCGCCAGACCAATCGCCAGAGACGCGGCACCCAGAATGGCCACGATGCTTGTTGCCTGGATCCCGAAAATCCCGAGAACAGCAACCAGAACCATCGCCAGGATCGCCCATTTGACAAGGCTGGCCATGAAGTTCCCTAGTGTCGGGTCGATCTGCGGCGTTGCGTTGATGCGCCGCCGCACCATGCCAGCGATTGCTCCAGCAACGATCCAGCCCAAAATCAGTACGATCAGCGCCTTGACCGCGCTTATGATCAGAGGTGCAAAAGCACCCACCTGTGTTGCAACTTCATCCACGCGCATTTCCTTTCTCAAACATCAATCCCGCGGCTTTCGCGCGGGACTCGCTGAATTGTGAGTGAAAAACGCAAATCGGTCTAGGTGCGAGTTTCGGCAGTTTTCCCCATTGTTCGCCAGCAAACAACGGGTGACCTACACTGCACAGCTTGGGGGGCTGACAAATACACGACTCCGTGCCTAACTCGAATGGAACTGCCCGAACAGGAGCTTTCGCATGCTGGACACCGCCTCTTTCCCGATCATGGCCAAATGGCCGCCGCAACACCCCGATCGCCTTCAGCTTTATTCCTTCCCGACACCCAACGGGGTCAAAGCCTCGATCATGCTGGAAGAAACCGGCCTGCCTTATGAGGCGCACAAGGTTACCCTGGCCGATGCCGATGTCAAAAGCCCCGAGTTTCTGTCGCTAAACCCCAACAACAAGATCCCCGCGATCATTGACCCCAATGGCCCGGATAGCACCCCCATTGGCGTGTTCGAGAGTGGCGCGATCCTGCTCTATCTGGCCGAGAAAACCGGGCAATTCATTGGCCAATCCGCCACCGACAAGCATCGCATCACGCAATGGCTGATGTTCCAGATGGGTGGCCTTGGGCCGATGCTCGGACAATTGGGCTTTTTCTACAAATTCGCCGGCAGCGAGATCGAAGACCCCCGCCCGCGCGAGCGCTATATCAACGAAGCCAAGCGCCTGCTAAACGTCCTAAACCAGGAACTCGAGGGTCAGGACTGGATCGCCGGAGACTACTCGATCGCCGATATGGCCATCGCACCCTGGCTGCGCGGGCTGGATTTCTATGGCGCTAAAGAGGTCGTTGGGTGGGATGACCACGCCAATCTCACCGCCTATCTAGATCGGTTCCTTGACCGCCCCGCCGTGCAAAAAGGCTTGGTGACACCCGCCCGCGATTGACACCAAAAGGGCTTGCGACCATCCCGGCGCGCAAGCCCTTTTGGCAACCTAGCCCGGCAGTGCGCCGGTCAGAACATAGCGCAGGATCTCCACCACCTGGCGCGGTTCCTCCGCAACTGCCAGCGCGGCGGCATCGACCTCTTTCAACGCGTGCTGATGATCGGGGCCGTGCAGCACAATGATCGACTTGCCCAACGCAGCCGCGTAGCCTGCGTCAAAGGCAGCGTTCCACTGCTTGTATTTGTCACCGAACCGGACAACCACAACATCCGCATCCGAGATTCCCTTACGCGTCCGGATCGCGTTCACCATCGCTCCCTTGTGGTCGTGCCAATACTTGTTCGGCTCTGCGCCCAAGACGGCGACACCACAATCATCACTGGCCGCGTGATCGGTCACTGGGCTACTGAACGTGACATCCAGCCCCTCAGCACCCGAAATGATCTGCTCGCGCCAATCGGTGTGAATCTCACCAGAAAGATAAACTTTCAACATCTTGCGTTTCCTCCCATGAAAAAGGGGCGCATTCGCCCCTTCATCTTTCTAAAAATCTTGTGACCGAGGGTGGATCACCCTTAGCCGCGCAGAACGCCGCCTGTGGCTTTTGACACCTTGGCAATGATCTTGTCTGCCACGGCCTCGATATCCTTTTCCTTCAACGTCGCCTCTTTTGGCTGCAAACGCACAGTGATGGCCAGAGATTTCTTGCCCTCACCCAGGCTACCTCCGATGAACTCATCAAAAACGCGAACGTCTTCGATCAGGGCCTTATCGGCCCCCGCCGCAGCATTCACCAAGGTCAGAGCTTCGACAGTATCGTCAACCACAAAGGCAAAGTCACGCTCGACGGCTTGCAGATCGCGCAGTTCCAGCGCGGCGCGGGTTGCGCCAGATTTACGCGGCAGCGGAACCTCATCCGGCCAGATGGTAAACGCCATCGCCGGACCTTTGATATCCATCGCCTGCAGGATGCGCGGGTGCAATTCACCGAACACGCCCAGAACCTTTTTCGGACCCAAGCAGATCTTGCCGTGACGACCCGGATGCCACCAGGCGTCACCGTCGCGCAGAATCTGAACCTTGGCGGGTGCGCCGATTGCGGCCAGAACCGCCTCGGCATCCGCTTTGGCATCAAACAGATCAACAGCGCGAGACGCGCCGTGGACGTCTTTAGGACCGTTGCTGCCAACAAGCAGGCCGGAAATCTGTGTCTTTTGATCACCGGGCTCGCCGTCATGGAAGACCGGGCCGACCTCGAACAAGGCCACGTCAGCATAGCCGCGCGCCTGATTGCGCGCCGCCGCTTGCAGCAGGCTGGGCAACAGGTCCGGGCGCATGTGGCTCATCTCGGACGAGATCGGGTTTTCCAGACGCGTTGCGTCATCTCCACCGCCGAACAGCGCAGCAGAGGCCTGATCAATGAAGGTATACGAGACGCATTCGTTATACCCCAACGCGGCACAGGTACGTCGCGCCATCGACTGACGACGCTGTGTCGGGGTCATTACGGGCTTGGGAATGCCATCGGTCACGCGCGGCAAGGGCTTGCCCTGTAGCTTAGTCAAAGACGCGATCCGCGCGACCTCTTCCACCAGATCGGCCTCACCCATGACATCTGGACGCCAGCTGGGCACATGCGCCATCTCGCCTTCCAGACGGAAACCCAGACGGGTCAGCGTCTGGCGCTGTTCGCTTTCGGGAATATCCATCCCGACCAGTGACTGCACACGCGCCGCATCCAACTTGTATGCTCGCGCATGGTTCGGAACCTTGCCAGCCTCAACCACCTTGGAGACCTCACCGCCGCAGATATCCAGGATCATCTGCGTCGCCTGCTCCAACCCTTCCAGAGTATATTCCGGGTCGATCCCACGCTCGAACCGATAGCGCGCGTCCGAGTTGATCTTGAGCGCACGACCGGTCAGTGCGATCTGCACGTGATCCCAGAACGCGCTTTCGAGGAAGACATTCACGGTCTCATCAGTACAACCGGTTTCCTCACCGCCCATGATACCGGCGATGGATTCAGGCCCGTTGTCGTCCGAGATCACCATCATGCCGGGTTGCAGCGTGTATTCCTTCTCGTCCAGCGCCACCAATTTCTCGCCACCTTTGGCACGGTGAACGCGCAGGTTGCCCTGTACCTTGTCCGCGTCAAATACGTGCAGCGGGCGGTTCTGGTCGTAGGTCATGTAGTTGGTGATATCGACCAGAGCCGAAATCGGACGCAGACCGATTGCCTTCAACTGATCCTGCAACCACTGCGGGCTGGGGCCATTCTTGACGCCACGGATCAGACGGCCAGTGAAATGAGGCGCACCGTCCAGCGTATCCTCGTCGATCGTCACCTTGATGGGGCTGTCGAAATCGCCCGGCACCGGCGCATAGGCGCGCTCTTTCAGCGTGCCTACGCCGCGCGCGGCCAGATCACGTGCAATGCCCGCCACGCCTAACGCATCCGGGCGGTTGGGGGTAATCGCGATTTCGATCATCGGGTCGATTTTGGACGGGTCATTCTCGGCCAGCCAGTCGACGAATGTGTCGCCAACCTCGCCCGAAGGCAGTTCGATGATGCCGTCATGCTCATCCGACAGCTCCAGCTCGCGCTCCGAGGCCATCATGCCAAAGCTCTCAACGCCTCGGATCTTGCCGACGCTGATGGTGATATCCAGACCGGGGATATACATGCCCGGCTTGCAGACAACGACCCTAATGCCTTCGCGCGCGTTTGGGGCGCCGCAGATGATCTGCAGATCGCCCTCATCCGTCGCCACTGTGCAGACGCGCAGCTTGTCGGCGTCGGGGTGTTTCTCGGCATGTTTCACATGGCCCAAGGTAAAGCCTGCCAGCCGGTCCGCCGGGTTCACGACCTCTTCGACCTCAAGGCCAAGATCAGTCAGCGCCTCAGTGATCTCATCAACCGACGCATCGGTGTCGAGGTGGTCTTTCAGCCAGGACAGAGTGAATTTCATTGCTCGGGGCCTTTTTTGGCAGATATCCAGTCGGCACAGGCAATGACAAAGAATGCGCCAAGGTGCAAGCGCTGCGGGTCACGGATAGGTGGGGGTGCGGCCCAAAAGCTCGTCCAATTGCCGCCCGATCCAGCCATGGGGGATAAAATGCCCACCTGGATGGGTATCCAGCACCACCTGCCCCTGCGCGCAATCGGTCCACTCCACCCGGCTGAGGGTCAGGATCGGCACCACGCTCCAATCTCCGCGCGGGGTCGCGTCGTGGCAGTCGTATTTCGCGCGCCACAGGGCAACCGGATAGGTCGTGTCGCCATTCGCACCATAGGGAAAATCCATCACCGTATCGCTGAGGCCGTGGACATGGCGCGCCTCACTCGGGGCTTCGGGGCAATCCTCGGTCTGGCGAATGCTGCCTGCAACGGCCAGCAAGGCGGCAACGTCATTGCCCGACTGGCACACATAGCGCCACGCCATCGCGCCGCCGAAGGAATAGCCCGAAACATAGATACGCGCCGGATCAACCGGATAGCGCTTGGCGACATCCTCCAACACGCGGTCGGCAAAGGGCACATCACCTGTGCCCGAGGTCCAGAAATCCCAGCTTTTGCCCAGCCCGTTTGGGGCCACCAGTAACACGCCCCGCAGCTTGGTCGCCCCGGCAATGCGTTCATGGTTCACCACCACGGTCCCCTGCCGCGCCCAACCGTGGAAATGCAGCAACACGGGCAGAGGCGTTTCGCCGTCCCACCCCTCAGGCTCCAGCACATGGTACGAGCGGTCGCCGACCTCACAGGCCGTATCGCCATGGCAGTCGGATTTCCAAGGCCCCATGGCGAGTGCCGGGGTTGCGGTCAGCAGAAGAAAAAGCAGTCGATAGATCATAGGCCGGAGCCTAGCCGCCTGACGCAAACTGTCACGTCACAACCCTGTGGGAACCTGTAACAAGCCGCGTGACCGCCCATTTGTCATATCGGATCACGAGCCGCGCTGTCGCCAGACCGCGGGATGGCGATCCTCGGTCGGTGTTGGGCATTTTATGCCAGCCAAATCCGAGCACTGTTCGAGCGTTGCGCGGGCGGAGACAAATCGCCAGCGCATCCAGACGTTTCGGCTATCCTAAATCTTTTCTAAGTCTTTTTTCATAGCCGAAACTAGGTTGTTGGTCGCTGAAGTGATTTTGCTCAAGAATTCAGCGTCTTTGGACCTCTGCTCATCATTTTTATTCAACCACTGCCGCCGAGTCATAGATAGCCCGTATGCACCAAACTCAACGTAAGCTTTTTGAAGCTCTAACGCGGAATCATAGACTTTTTCAGGAGCCAACAACCTTAGTTCGTCGAGAACATGCAACTGGTTAGTAGCGGTCGTCGACGCTTCAGGAACTACTGGCCCAGAACTTGTTTCATTCCAAAACGCCTGACACTGACGCAAAAAGTCGGCATATACCTTGCGCCGTTCATCGCGCCGAAGCTCTTTGCGTTCATCTGCCGACTTCTTATAGTAAATATAAATGGCTCCACCTAAAGCAATCAGTGGACCAAGGTCAGTTATCAAGTCACCCAACCACATGATAGAATCTGACAACCAATAGAAATCACGGCACACATTCTCGCATGCCGTGATCACTTCAACTTCGCTCAACGCGACAAACCACCATGCAGGTTCGGCATATCCAGCGCTGCGAACCCGTAGTGCCTCAGCCAGCGCAGATCGGAATCAAAGAATGCCCGCAAATCCGGAATGCCGTATTTCAGCATCGCCAGACGGTCGATCCCGATGCCGAACGCAAAGCCCTGGTAGACCTCGGGGTCGATCCCACCGGCGGCGATCACCTTGGGATGGACCATGCCAGAGCCGAGGATCTCCATCCAGTCGTCGCCCTCGCCGATCTTCAGCTGACCGTTATCCCAGGAACAGCGGATATCGACCTCGGCCGATGGCTCGGTGAAGGGGAAGTGCGAGGCGCGGAAGCGCAGCTCGACGTCGTCAACTTCGAAAAACGCCTTCACGAACTCTTCCAGAACCCATTTCAGGTTCGCCATCGAGATGTCTTTATCAATCGCCAGCCCCTCGACCTGATGGAACATTGGCGTGTGGGTCTGGTCGTAGTCAGCACGGTACACACCGCCCGGACAGATTACGCGGATCGGCGCGCCCTGTTTCTCCATCGAGCGGATTTGCACCGGAGACGTATGGGTCCGCAGCACATGCGGCGGGCGATCATCACCCTCGCCGCGATGCATGTAGAACGTGTCCATCTCGGCCCGCGCGGGGTGGTGACCGGGGATATTCAGCGCGTCAAAATTATACCAGTCGTCCTCGATCCGAGGGCCTTCAGCCACGGCAAAGCCCAATTCGGCAAAGATCGCGGTCAGTTCCTCGGTCGCCTGGCTGATCGGGTGGATCGAACCCTCACGGCGCGCGCGGGTCGGCAGGGTGACGTCCAGCCATTCGGTACGTAGACGCTCATCCAGCGCGGCATCGGCCAGAGCGGCCTTCTTGGCGGAGAGCGCCGAGTTGATCTCATCCTTCAGGGCGTTCAGCGCCGGGCCTGCGACCTGACGTTCCTCGGGCGTCATCTTGCCCAGCTCGCGCATCTTCAGCGCGACCTCGCCTTTTTTGCCCACGGCAGCGACGCGGATCGCCTCAAGCGCGTTCTCGTCGCCGGCCTCGGCGATTTGGCCCAGATATTTTGCCTTAAGATCGTCCATGACGCCCTCTGAATTTGGTCGCCAACCTGCTATCGGGCCAGCCCCGCGAATGCAAGCGGGAGCGGGTGGATCAATAGCTGTATTCGGGGAAAATCCGGGTCAGGTCGCCGTTCCAGTCGCCATTGTAGTGTTCCAGCAACTCATCGGCAGGCACCTTGCCGGTGTCGATGCTTTCCTTCAACGCGTTCAGGAAATGCGTTTCATCCGGGACCAGACCGCCAGCACCGGGGAAAGCACGGGCTTTCAGACCAGCCTCAGAGATCGCCACGACCTCACGCGCCAGATCGTGCATATTGATGTCTCCGACCTGGGCCTGCAGGCCCCTGACCGCCGCCTGAACACGCAGTTCCTCGCGGGTTTCAGCATCCCAGCCTTTGACCAGATCCCACGCCGCATCCAACGCGGTTTGGTCATAGGTCAGGCCGACCCAGAAGGCCGGCAGCGCACACAGACGACGCCATGGGCCACCATCGGCGCCGCGCATTTCCATGAATTTCTTGATCCGCGCTTCGGGGAAGGCCGTGGTCAGATGGTCGGCCCAATCGGACAGTGTCGGTGTCTCACCAGGCAGAGCGGGCAGCTCGCCCTTCAGGAAGTCGCGGAAGGACATGCCCAGCGCGTTGATATACTGGCCGTCGCGATAGACGAAATACATCGGCACATCGAGCGCGTATTGCACGTAACGCTCGAACCCGAAGCCCTCTTCGAACACAAAAGGCAGCATGCCGGTGCGCGCATCGTCCAGATGCCGCCAGATATGGCTGCGCCAGCTTTTCTGGCCGTTGACCTTACCCTCAAAGAACGGAGAGTTTGCGAACAGTGCCGTCGCTACCGGTTGCAGCGCCAGCGCCACGCGCAGTTTCTGCACCATGTCGGCCTCGGACCCAAAGTCGATATTGACCTGAACAGTGCAGGTGCGGCGCATCATGGCACGGCCCATGGTGCCGACTTCTTCCATGTAGTCGTTCATCAGCCGATAGCGCCCTTTGGGCATCAGCGGCATCTCTTCGTGGGTCCAGATCGGAGCAGCGCCCAGACCGATGAAGCCCACGCCGATTTCATCGGCGATGTCCTTCACCTCGCGCAGGTGGGTGTTCACCTCATCGCAGGTCTCGTGGATCGTCTCGAGCGGTGCGCCCGACAGTTCCAGCGCGCCGCCAGGTTCAAGGCTGACATTTGCGCCGTCTTTTTCAAGACCTATCAGATGGCCCGCTTCGCGCACCTCGGCCCAGCCATGGCGGTCGCGCAGCCCTTCAAGCACCGCAACGATCGAACGTTTGCCTTCAAAAGGCAGCGGTTTGAGGGTGTCTTTGCAATAGCCGAACTTCTCATGCTCGGTCCCGATACGCCAATCGGCCTTGGGCTTGCAGCCCGATTCCAGATATTCGGCCAATTGCTCGTGGCGCTCGATCGGACCGCCGCCGGACTGAGGGATGGACATGAACCGATCTCCGATCCTGATGTGTCTGTCTTATCGGTCAGTCCTGAGCGCAAACCGCGCCAGTGTCAATGCAGCCTAAGGTGGGCCGGGCGAGAGGAGGTTTTTTCCCAGATCACCACCGGATGGCGTGACCCGCCGTGGAGTTCGGCCAGCATCTGTTGCGTTTTCAATCCCGGCAACGCCGAGAACACATCGAACAGCGCCTCGGCCCCTTCCGCATTCACAGGAATGTGAAGCGTAGGTTGCCCCGGTTGGTCCAGCACCCAATGCGCCGGGCTTGAAGTCGGATCAAGCGCGAGTCGCTCAATCTCGCGCGTTGCCACCATGCCGCCATCCAGCGGGCCGAGATAGGTGATCTGCCCCTCATCGACGCTGACGACGCCCTGCCCGCCTGCACCGGTGCGAAAGCGGGCACGCTGCACGCCGATAACGGTCAGAGCGACTGCGACAGCCACCAGTATCCAACCCAGAACGCCTAGCAGACCACCCGGCCCACTGACCCAGCTGAGGCCCAGAATCAAAACAAAACCGGCAGCGACAACCTCGCGCCAGCGCCACAGGGCCAATTTGGCTTCGGGTCGAATGAAACTCATATCGGTGTTCCTGTTTCAGCGCTTGGACGTGTTGGGCAATCCCCAGCCCCCTCAAAATCGGGCCGAGTGGCGCAGAGTTCAAGAGGGGGTTTCGTATCTCGGACTAGTCCCGGAAGGCGCGATCTTTGACGCGGATCACCGGTTTGGTCAGATACTCCAGCACCGTTTTCGGCTCGGACAGCATATCGACCTGCGCGACCATGCCCGGGTTCTCGCCCGTCTTTTGCCCAGCCCGTGGCCCAACCGCTCTGTCAAAAGCTGAAGATGCGTGATCAGCGGGTCTGTGGCGGTTGGGGTCATGGGGGTATCACAAGGTTGGGTCAGTCGGTTGTGCGACGCCCAGCGCATCCAGAATATCGCCCGTCACCGCAAGCACCGCATATTCAGCCCGGCGCGCCTGTGCCTCCAACTGGATGACACGGACCTGGGCCAGGTTCAGCTCGCGCAGAGCGTCCAGAATCTGCACGATCGTCGACCGTCCGATGTCGAACTGTCCCCGCGCCGCATCGAGTGCCTGTTCGTTGATCTCAACCGCGCGGCGGGCCGTCGCAAGACGCCGCTGGATTGAGTTCGTCTCCTCCAGAGCCTGTGACAGGCTGCGCTGCAATTCGCGGCGCAGCTCTGCTGCATCGGCCTCGCTCTGCTGCAGATTGGCCCGCGCCGTTTCAACATTGGCACGGGCAGAGCCACCCTGATAGATTGGGACATTCACGCCCAGACGGGCCTGCGCCCCATTGTCGATACTGCCTTCGTTAAAGTCGGTCTCTAGGATCGCAGACAAGGTCGGGCGAGTGGCGCGCTCCGCCACGACAACCTCTTGCTGGCGTACCTCACTGACGGCAACCTGTGTGCGAAGACGCGGGCTGCGTTCGACCATGGCCTGCGAAGTCGTTCCCGCCAGAACCGGGGCCGGTGGGATGGTTGGAATGGCACTCGGGCGGCTGCCGAACACTTCGATCCAGATGGCGGTTGCCAGCTCGACTTCTGTTTCGGCCTGCGCCAGCTCGGTTTCTGCATTGGACTGGCGGCCCTGACCCGCCAGCAAATCTGCCACCGATCCGGCACCGGCATCGAACCGGGATTGCAGATCGCTGACCAGTGCCTCTGTGCGTTCCAGGTTCTGCCGAGCCTGAACTTCAAGACGACGGTTGCGGTCAAGGTCAATGATGGCCTCAATCGCCTCAAAGCTTTGGGCGCTCAGCTCGGACAGTTCGCTCAACCAGGTCTGGCGCGCCTCGATCTGGCGCAGCCCGACACGGCTCGAGACCTTGCCGCCGTCATAGATGATCTGGCTTAGGCGAAGGATCGGAACCGTATCCCCATCGGACGTCAGAGAGGTTTCGGCGTTCAGCTGGGGTCGGAACGCGCCCCTTTCAGCCTCGATACGAAATTGCGAGGCCAGAACATTGGCGGTTCCCGCCGCAGTCGTCGGAGAGGTGGCAACAGATCTGCGCACCAGCTCGGCAAATTCCGTGCTCACGACACTACCATTCAGGTTGCTTCGCGCCGCCACGGGCTGCGCGGCGGGTTCGGCCGCAGGGTCAAACGACTGCGTGCCCTGCAAATCCTTACTGCACCCCGCCAAAACGATTAAGGTCATCACAACCGACAACCAAGTCTTCATGGTGCCAATGCTCCTGGTTTCAATTCAACTTTGAATAGCAAAAAATCGGTTAAAGGATTCTTAAGAACCGCTCGGACAGCTCTGTGTCACGGTTGACAGGTTCACCTATCTCGCCAACACAAGCCTGGTCTTTCCAGTTGGCAAAGATGTGACAATTCACGATACGAAGAACCGAAAACGGAAAACCTCAGCAGAAACTTAATGAGGCTCAGGACTGGTATGTCGCCCTGCAGCAAAACAAGACTGAGGTAATCCAGTGTCTCTTCGGCGGCCAAAATAATCCAATTGACCCAAGGGCACATAGTCCGCAAAGCCATTGTCGAAAAGACACCACCAGCGCGAACAAACGCCGTCCTGGGAGAAAGATTGCGGCTCGGTCGAAAGCATTCGAGCCTTTCGGATGGAAACAACCTATTTTTGCTAAGTGTAGCTAAGACAGAAATCCGTCATTCCTTAAAGGAGTGCTTCAGAACCAATCCCCCAAAGCCTGCTGCCACATGGTCAGCGCGGCCACCGCCGCTGTATCAGCACGCAGAATACGCGGGCCGAGGCTAACCACGTGCGAAAAGGGCAGTGCGGTCAAACGGGCGCGCTCTTGGTCCGAAAACCCGCCTTCGGGGCCAATTAGAATAGCCCAGGGCTGGCCTTTTTCCTGGGCGGCCAATCGAAGGGCTGAACCGACCTCGGCCTCATTGCAGAACATCAACCGCCGATCCTGAGGCCAACTATCCAGCACGCGGTCCAGTTTTTGCAGATCCGCGACCTCAGGCACAAAGGTACCTCCGCATTGTTCGGCGGCCTCGACCGCATGCGCCTGAAGCCGGTCCTGCCGGATACGCTCGGAGTTTGTGTACTCCGTCTGCACAGGCAGGATGCGTGCGGCCCCCATTTCTGCAGCCTTCTCGACAATGAAATCCGTGCGCGCCTTCTTGATCGGTGCAAACAGGAACCACAAATCCGGTGGCAGTTGCAAAGGCTTGGTCTGCTGCAGGCAGGACAGAACGCCGCCGCGCTTGCCCGCCTCAGAGACTTCGGCCAGCCATTCGCCATCCCGGCCATTGAACAGCGCAATCTGCGCGCCGACGGATTGCCGCATAACGGCAAACAGGTAATGCGCCTGATCGCGCGTCAAAGGAACCGATTGCCCCTGACCCAAGGGCTGCTCTACATACAGTCTGATCTTCGCACTCATGAGACCCTACATATGCAAGGCAATGCTCCAACACCAGACGGTCAGGTCGCTGATGCTGTCACCGGCAATTGGGTGGACACCCGCGCGCCCGCCTTCACCCGCCCCTACCTGCGGCTGAGCCGGGCGGACCGGCCGATCGGAACGTGGCTGTTGCTGATCCCTTGCTGGTGGGGGCTGGTGCTTGCGATCCTGGGCGATGGCACGCCGCGGCTGGAGGATGCATGGATCGCGATCGGCTGTGCTATTGGCGCCTTTTTGATGCGCGGCGCGGGATGCACGTGGAACGACATCACCGACCGCCATTTCGACGCGCAGGTCGAACGCACAAAATCCCGCCCGATCCCCTCGGGTCAGGTTAGTGTGCGGCAAGCCGTGATCTGGATGGGTCTGCAGGCGCTTATATCGCTGGGGATTCTGCTTAGTTTCAATACTGGAGCTATCCTCATGGGCGTTCTGTCACTGTTGCCAGTTGCCCTCTATCCCTTTGCCAAACGCTTCACATGGTGGCCGCAGGTGTTTCTGGGACTGGCCTTCAACTGGGGGGCGCTGCTGGCCTGGGTTGCCCATACCGGATCGCTGGGCTGGCCTGCGGTGATGCTGTATCTGGCGGGTATCGCGTGGACGCTGTTCTACGACACGATTTATGCGCATCAGGATACCGAGGACGACGCGCTGATCGGTGTCAAATCCACCGCGCGGTTGTTTGGGGCGGATACGGCCAGATGGCTGAAGTATTTTCTGATCGCCACTGTCTCGCTGATGGGGCTGGCCATCATCGACGCAGGCGTTCCGGAATCGCCGTTCTGGATTGTCACGATTGCATTGGGCGGGCCATGGGCCATGGGCTGGCATATGCTGTGGCAGCTGCGCAATCTGAACATCGAGGACAATGCCAAACTTCTGATGCTGTTCCGGTCGAACCGGGATACCGGCCTAATTCCGCTGATCTTCCTCTGCGTCGCGCTGCTGCTCTGATTGCACCTGCGCGCCGGGGCCTGTACAACCCCGCCCAAACGCCCGAGGAGTCTGAAGCCCGCATATGCGTCTGCCCTATTTTGTAGCTGTTTGTCTGATCTTCCTTGTCTCTGCAGGTCTGTCCCTTTTGGCTGCGGGCTTTGCCGTGACAAAGGTCGAAGACGCCTCGGAATTCGCCGTCCGACGTGCACTGGACCTGAAAGGTCACAACTGGGCCGAGGTCGAATCCGACGGCCTGCGCGTCATACTCACGGGCACCGCGCCGGATGAGGCGATCCGCTTCAATGCCCTGACCGCTGCTGGGACCGAGGTCGACACTTCTCGCGTCATTGATGAGATGGACGTAGCCGCCACATCAGCACTGGCCGCCCCCAGGTTTTCCGTAGAAATCCTGCGCAATGACAGCGGTGTCTCGGTAATCGGCCTGATCCCGGCCAGCGAGGACCGCGAGTCCCTTATGGACGGGTTACAGGCGCTGGACAGCGACCATTCCGTCTCAGATCTGGTCGAAACCGCCGACTACCCGAAACCCGATGGCTGGGATGATGCGCTGGCCTATGCCGTGCTGGCCCTGTCCGATCTGCCGCGCGCCAAGATATCGGCCAGTCCCGGCCTTGTCCGGATCACTGCGATTGCCAACAGCCAGCAGGAAAAAGAGCGGTTGGAGCAGGACCTGACCCGCGCCGCGCCGCCAAGTGTTCGGATCGGTCTGTCCATATCAGCCCCGCGCCCGGTGATTACGCCCTTCACTCTGCGCTACCTGATTGACGAGGCCGGAGGGCAGTTTGACGCCTGCTCCGCCCAAGATGAAGACGCCCGCGATCAGATCATCGCAGCGGCAGAGGAAGCCGGTCTTGCCGGACCATCGTTCTGTACCATTGGTCTGGGTGTACCCTCCCCCCGCTGGGCAGAAGCCGCAGAACAGAGCATCAACGCGCTTGCTGAAATCGGGCAAGGATCGGTGACGATGTCGGATGCGGATATCACTCTGGTCGCGGCTCAAGGTACGAACTCGGAGCTGTTCGACCGCGTCGTGGGTGAGCTGGAAAACGCACTGCCCGCGGTGTTCGCCCTTCATGCCGTGCTGCCCGAGCCCGAGGTCGCGGATGAAACCGGACCCGTGGAGTTCTCTGCCACCCGCAGTCCCGAGGGTCTGATTCAATTGCGCGGCCGCGTCGGTGACGACGTTCTGCGCGACATGGTCGACAGCTACGCCCGTGCGGCGTTTGGGTCCGACAATGTCTATACCGCGACCCGCATCACCTCGGATTTGCCGATGGATTGGCCCGTGCGCGTTCTGGCCGGGCTTGAGGCCCTGTCACAACTGCATAACGGCGCACTGACCGTAACGCCCGAGTTGGTTGACCTGAACGGCATCAGCCATGATGAAGAAGCCAAGGCCCGGATCGCCGGTCTGCTTTCGGACAAGCTGGGCGATGCGCAGAACTTCACCCTGTCGATCACCTATGTCGCCCCGCCCGAACCCGAAGACGCCCTGCCCGATCCTGAACTTTGTGAAGAAGGTATCGCTGAAATTCAGGCCACCAGCAAAATCGCGTTCGAGCCGGGCTCGGCCACGATTGCTGCGGAGTCGCGCGATACGGTCAATCAGATCGCCGATATCTTACGTGATTGCGGCCCGATCCGGATGGAGATTCAGGGCCATACCGACAGTCAGGGCCGTGAAGAGATGAACCAGCAGCTCAGCCAAGCGCGGGCGCAGTCGATCCTGAACGAGTTGCGCGGACGGCGCATTCCGACCTCAAGCTATACGGCCGTCGGCTATGGCGAAACACAGCCAATCGCCGACAATGACACCGAAGAGGGCCGCGAAGAAAACCGCCGGATTGAGTTCCGCCTTATCCGGCCGGAACCCACCGAGGCCTCGGAAACCGGCCTCGAGGCGCTTGAGACCGGGGCGGAAGACGAGACCGAGACGTCCGCATCAGAAGACCAGACCGAGACGACCGCGCCGGATGCGGAAGCAGAGGACCAGTAATTTGAACAGAGTAGAATTCATCATAGCCACCGCCGTCATCCTGTTCGCGGCTTTCTGCATGGGATGGTTTGCTAACTGGCTGGCCCATCGCCTGTCCCGCGTGCGCCAAAGTGACGTCGCCGATCTGGACCGTATGAGCCAGGAACTGCACGAGGCCGAGGAAACCCGCGATCAGGCCATCACCTATCTGCAGCAGCGCGAGGCCGAGCTGACCAACCAGTTGACCCAAACCGAGGCAGAACTGGCCGCTGCCATGGACGGCCTCCGCGCCGCCCGGCAAGAGGCCGAAGAAATGCGCGGACGCATCAACAACGCGGACTAGTACGACCCGCTGGATCTTTTTTCTCGCGCTCCGTTCAGATGACGACACGGGAGCATGCACCGCCATCGGAGTTAATGACGGTGCTTCGGATTTTACCTGAGTCATCCGGCAACACGAACGTTCCAAGACTGTTGGAAGCGCCGCAGAGTCTTCGCGTCTCGGTCTAAACCCAAAGCGCCTGAGCGGCTTGGGTCGGCGGGTTTTAGCCGATCCGACTCCGGTTTCTTTAGTTTTTCAACAAATTCAACATAATGAATGAGTGTGTTTTTGCCTGCACACAGAACTGTCCTTTTTCTGTAAAACTGGAGTCTATCATGAATTTCCAAGTTACTTTGAAAACCGCCGCTACCCTTGCCGCATTTGGCGCAACTGCCGCCTTCGCCTCGAGCGATGTGATCCCTTCCGAGAATGACACGTTTTCGAAATGGGGCGAGGAATCCGGCTGGACCATCTATGTGGATGATACCCGCGGCTCATGCCTCATTGAGCGTGTCGACGAAAATAACAACGTCGTACAAATGGGCCTGACCAAGGATCAGGAAATGGGATACCTTGGTGTCTTCACTCAGAATGACATTGGCCTGAAAGGCAAAAAGGAAGACATCATCCTGTCGCTGGACGGCAATGTCTACGAAGCCAAAGCCTACAAGAAGACCAAGCATCTCGCGGAAGGGTATACAGGAGGCTACATTCTGGCCAACAACCCGCAATTCGTTGAGGACGTCATGAAAAAGTACGATATGACCGTCTTCCCGGAAAAAGAGAGCGGATTTACCGTAAGTCTTGATGGCACCTTGAAAGCGATCGAGGCGGCGCGGACCTGCAATACGGAGCAGAATAGCTAGGCTATTCCATTTGGCCCGGCACTTGGAAACGGGTCCGGAGCCGACCTCTACCACCGCGTCAGGGCGTCTTCGTCTTCGTCCTTCGCGGCCACCCATTCGGCACCGAAATTGGTGATTTCTTTCTTCCAGAACGGTGCGCGGGATTTCAGGTAGTCCATCAGATATTCTGCCGCTTCAAACGCATCCTTGCGATGCGGTGCGGCTGTCGCGACCATCATGATCCGGTCGCCCGGAGCCAGCCTGCCGTGGCGGTGGATCACCAGAACATCACCCAAAGACCAACGCTCCTTGGCCTCTTCCGCGATCTTGGTCAGCGCGCGTTCGGTCATGCCCGGATAATGCTCGATCTCCATCACATCCAGATCGCCCGAGGCCAGATCGCGCACGACACCCGTAAATGTCACGATCGCACCATTGGCGTCGTCGCCAGCTGCAAAGGCATTAGCTTCGGCCCCCAGATCAAACGCCTCTTCCTGAACAGCGATCCGCATCTCAGCCGCCCGTCATCGGCGGAAAGAACGCAACCTCACGCACACCGGCCAAGGGGGCATCAAAATCGGACAGCTCCTGATCCAATGCCACCCGAAGCGCAGAGAGATCGGCAAAGGCCGCGGCATAGCGATCCTCACGTGCGCTGAGTTCGACCACCAGATCAGACACGGTCGCAGCTTGTGTTTCGACCTTTTCTTTCGGCAGGCCGATGCGTTCGCGGACCCAGGCGAAATACAGCACGTCCATCGGTTAGCTCTCCTTCAGATGCGGCATGGCTTTACGTAGGTAGTCATAGCCGCTGATCAATGTCAGCGTGGCGGCAATCCACAGCAGCCACAGGCCAATGCGACCTGACCAGAACATTCCCTCAAGGTGCCAGCGGATGTTGTTGATGTCCTCAGCCTCTCCGGTCAAGACCTGATCTATGATCGTGGGATCCATGCCCAAGGTCGCCATGACGAAATTATGCTCAAAAATCCCCTGCGAGAACAGGATGGCGATGGCAAACATCTGGGCCGTGGTCTTCCACTTGGCCAGCTTCGTCACCTTGAGCGTCCCGGCGACATCACCCAGATATTCACGCAGGCCCGAGACGAACACTTCGCGAAACAGGATCACGGTGGCGGGCAGCACCAGCCACGGGGTCCAATGCTCGGTCGAATAGCCGACGAGGATCATCAGCGCGATCACGACCATGGCCTTGTCGGCAATCGGATCTAACATCGCACCCATCTTGGTTTCCTGTTTCCAGGCCCGCGCCAGATAGCCATCAAACCAGTCGGTGATCGCGGCGGACATGAACAGGATCAGGGCGAACCAGTCGGCATAAGGACGGGTGAAATACAAAAACATCACAGCCAGACCGGGCGCTGCCAGCAGGCGGAGCAAGGTCAGAATATTGGGCAAGTTCCACTTCATGAACCGACACTACATCGCCACCCAAGGACAGAAAAGACAGACAAATGAAAAACTGACCCGTTCACAGAGGGTTGTGGGGTAAAAAGTCAAAGGGTCGCAACCAGGAACTCTCGGGCAGATACAGCTTGGCCCGGGGCGGCTTTGCGGTCAGATTGGCGCACGGCTCAGCAGCGACGGAAGACCATGACCGCACATATTCGAACCGACCCCCGATCAAACCTGATCGGAAGCGCGTGGATGATCGCGGGCATGGCACTTTTCGCGCTCGAGGATGCGCTGTTGAAAGGCGCCTCGGCGCATTTGCCGATCTGGCAGATCTTGACCCTGTTCGGTGCCGGTGGCGCGATCATCTTTGCCGCCGTCGCCCTGCTGCGTGGCGCCAGCTTGTTGCATCGGGATGTGCTGTCACGGCCCATGAAAGTGCGCGTTCTATTCGAGATTTTGGGGCGGATGTTCTACGTGCTGGCGATCACGCTGACGCCTCTGTCAGCGGCAACCGTGATCCTACAGGCGACACCTTTGGTCGTGGTGGCAGGTGCCGCGCTGTTTTTCGGCGAAACCGTCGGTTGGCGACGGTGGAGCGCGATTCTGGTCGGTCTGATTGGCGTCGTGGTCATCATTCAACCGACCGGAGACAGCTTCTCGGCTCTGTCGATCCTGGCCGTCCTGGGCATGCTGGGCTTTGCCGGGCGCGATCTGGCCAGCCGCGCCGCACCCGCGACGCTGGGGACCGAGGTTCTGGGCTTTTACGGCTTCCTCTGCATCATCGTGGCTGGTCTGGCCTATCAGTTCTGGGAAGGGGTGCCGATGGCTCCGCTGGACCTGAACGCCAGCCTGCACGTTGGCGGAGCGATCCTGATGGGCACTGCCGCCTATGCCTCGCTCATGAAAGCCATGCGAACGGGTGAGGTCTCGGCCGTTACGCCGTTCCGCTATTCCCGCCTGCTGTTTGGCGTCGGGTTGGGCGTAATGATGTTTGGCGAAACACTGGATCAGACAATGTGGATCGGCAGCGCACTGATCGTGGCCTCGGGGCTGTATATCCTGTGGCGCGGCCGAAAGGCCTAGCCCTTGTCGTGGAAGAAATCATAGACCTTCTGCGCCAACCCGGCCGAGATCCCTTCGACCGCTTTCAGATCCGCAAGATTGGCCCGGCTGACCGCCTTGGCACTTCCGAAATGAGTGAGCAGAGCACGTTTGCGAGCGGCCCCTACACCGGGGATTTCATCCAGTGGCGTCGCGCCCACGGCCTTGGCCCGTTTCGCGCGGTGGGTACCGATGGCGAACCGGTGCGCCTCATCCCTCAAGCGCTGGATGAAATACAGCACGGGGTCGTTACGCTTCAGGGCAAAAGCACGCTGACCGATCCGGTGGAATTCCTCTTTGCCGTGATCCCGATCAACGCCCTTGGCGACGCCGACCATCGGGATGTCTTCGACGCCATGCTCGACCATGATCTCATGCACGGCACTTACCTGCCCGGCCCCGCCGTCGATCAGCAAGAGATCGGGCCACATGCCCTTTTCACGATCCGGGTCTTCCTTTTGCAGGCGGGTGAAGCGGCGGGTCAGAACCTCTTTCATCATCCCGAAGTCATCGCCGGGCGTCAGATCGTCACCGCGAATGTTGAATTTGCGATAGGCGTTTTTCATGAAGCCTTCGGGGCCAGCGACGATCATGCCGCCGACCGCATTGGTGCCCTGAATGTGAGAGTTATCGTAGACCTCAATCCGATCCGGAGGCGCGTCGAGATCAAACGCCTCAGCCACACCGCGCAGCAATTTGGCCTGCGTGGCACTTTCCGACATGCGGCGGGCAAGCGACTCACGCGCGTTGCGCAGGGCCCCGGCGACCAGTTCCTGTTTCTCACCGCGCTGGGGCACGAGGATTTCAACCTTGCGCCCGGCTTTCTCAGTCAGCGCCTGCTCCATCAGATCCGCGTTTTCGATCCCGTCCGACAGGATCAGTTGACGCGGTGGTTCCTTGTTATCGTAGAACTGGCCGATGAACGCCTCCATCACCTCAGCCGGGGACACATCCGCGCCAACCCGAGGGTAGAAATCCTTGTTCCCCCAGTTCTGGTTCGCGCGGATGAAGAACACCTGCACACAGGCCTGCCCGCTATCCATATAGAGGCCAATCACGTCCGCCTCGGCCACACCGCGCGGGTTGATCCCTTGGCTGGTCTGCACCTGCGTCAGCGCCCGGATACGATCCCGCAGACCGGCGGCGCGCTCGAACTCCATCGCCTCGGAGGCGGCCATCATCTGTTCGGCCAACTCCTCTTGCACTTTGGTGGACCGGCCCGAGAGGAAGCGTTCGGCATCCTTGACGCTTTCACGATAGTCGGCTTCCGAGATCAGCCCGACGCATGGCCCTGAACACCGCTTGATCTGATAGAGAAGACAAGGGCGCGTGCGACTGTCGAACATGGAATCCGAGCAATTGCGCAGAAGGAACGCTTTTTGCAGCTGGTTTAGCGTCCGGTTCACTGCACCTGCGCTGGCAAATGGGCCGAAATACGCGCCCTTCTCTTTCTTGGCGCCACGATGCTTTTTGATCTGCGGATAAGCATGATCCTTGGCGACCAGAATGTTCGGGAAACTCTTATCATCCCGCAGCAGCACGTTGTACTTGGGCTTAAGCTGCTTGATCAGGTTCTGCTCTAGCAGCAGCGCCTCGGTCTCGGTCCTTGTGGTCAGAAACATCATGGAGGCGGTTGAGGCGATCATCTTCTCGATCCGTCCCGAATGCCCCTGGCGCGTGTAGTTCGACACCCGCGCCTTAAGGTTCCGCGCCTTACCCACATACAAAACCCGACTGTCCGCATCCAACATCCGGTACACACCGGGCGAGCTGTCCAGCGTTTTCACATAGCGCTGGATGCAGGCATAGCCGGTGGGCTGAAGCTCGGGTGTCGATTCGTCCTGGGTTGTCATGGGCCTGAGATATGATTCTCTGTCTATGGCTGCAATCTTGGGCACTTCAGTTCAAGAGAAAACAAATCCACGGTTTCTGTGGATAAGTATGAAGATAAGTTTCCGTGAGCGTAGAATCTTCCTTGTTTCCTTGCTTGTTCGTCAATTTGCACAAAAAACAGGCATATACTTAAGCGATTGTTTTTTATTGATATTTTTTTACACGCTTAGCAAGTGTATGAAAAATAAGACGTTTTTGTAACGGCTAAGTAACGCAAAAGAGAGCGGTGCAAAACTTGCAGCGGATTTACTTATTCTACGCCCAGTACATCCGGCGTTTGCCATCCCAGATGCTGACCACCATCCACACACAAAAGTTGCCCCGTGACGGCATGCGCATCTAGAAAATAGCCCAAAGCTGCGGTGATATCTGACGGGTTCGAGCCCCGCTCCAGCACTGTGTTGGCGCGCTGCGTTTTAAAGTGCTGTTCGCTCTGACGATGTCCCTGCATAGTCGGTCCGGGACCGATGGCATTGACACGGATCGCGGGTGTCAGCGCCTGAGCAGCCGTGCGCGTCAGTGCCCACAGACCCATCTTGGCGATGGTGTAGCTCATGAATTCAGGCGTCAGTTTCCGCACTCGCATATCAACCATGTTGACGATCAAGCCGGAGGCCTGCGGCTCTCCCTGCGCATCAGTCTCGGGTTGCAAGCCCTGTTCGGCCATGGCCTGAGTCAGAACGAAGGGCGCGCGCAGATTGCTGTCGAGGTGCCGGTCCCAGCTTTTACGCGTGGCCGTATGGATATTGTCATACTCAAAAACCGACGCGTTATTGACCAGACAAGTGATCGGACCACCCAGAGCCTCAGCCGCGCGAGGCAGCAGGGCGGTTACCTGCGCCTCATCCAGAAGATCGGCCTGTAGCGCCACAGCTTTGCGGCCCAGCGACTGAACTTCGGCAACCGTCTCAGCCGCGGGCTGTTCCGAGGTCGCATAGTGGACTGCTACATCATACCCGCGCCCTGCCAGATAAAGTGCCATGGCTCGGCCCAAGCGGATGCCGGCTCCGGTTACTAGCGCTCGGGACATGGATACCTCTTTCCGTCAGATCACATCAGCAATGTGGTGACATAAAGCGCATAAAGGAAAGTCAACACCAGACCCCAGATCCGCAAAATATCCTGTTTGAAGAACACAAACGGGATCAGCAGCAGCGAGGCGCCCAGCATGACCCACAGGTCGAACTCAAGGAATTCCGGATCGACCGGGATGTTGCCGAACCAAGTCGCAATGCCGACGATGGCCAGCAGGTTGAACATGTTCGACCCGATCACGTTGCCGAGCGCCACGTCCGCCTGACGCCGTAGCGCCGCCATAACGGTCGTCGCCAATTCGGGCAGAGAGGTTCCGACCGCCACAAGTGTCAAACCGATCACCGTTTCGGTGATCCCGTACATCAGGGCGATTTCGGTGGCGTTTTCGACCAATAGATGCGCGCCCATGGGCAGACCGATCAGGCCAAGGATCACGTAGATCGAGATCTTCCAATAGGGCATGTTCGGATCGGCCTCTTCCAGACCGTCCAGTTCTTCATCGTCGGCGCATGCCCCGGCTGCATCAGCGCAGGCTTTGCGATGCGCTTTGGCTTCGCGAAACGCGTTCCACAACACCAACCCAAGGGCGGCCAGCAGAATGGCACCGCTGATCAGATTGAACACCCCGCAGAAGGCCAAGCCAATGAACAGGATGCTCGCCAACAGCATGAAGACATAGTTCTTGCGGCTATCGCATTCGCTGGTGTGCAGCGTTGCCAACAAGGCAGGCAGACCCAGAACCAGAAGGATATTCGCCGTGTTGGAGCCAACGACGTTGCCCAAAGCGATGCCCGGTGCGTTCTCCTTCACCGCGCTGATCGCAATCAACAACTCAGGTGCCGACGTTCCAAAGGCAACGATCGTCAGGCTGACGATCAGGGCGGGCACGCCCAGCCGCAGGCTTAGGTTGACCGCACCGCGCACCAGCGCATCGCCTGCCAGCAACAGGATCACCAATCCGAGGCCGGAGAGCAGCCATGCCGTCATGTCCGGCCTCCTTTTTCACAGGCACAGGGGCCTTTGCCGATCCTGAACCGACCGCAACGCGGACATTTGGCAGAACTCAACCGGTTTTGCCCCGGAAAGCGCAGCTTTCCGAACATCGCCAATACACCCATGGCGACCAGAAACAGAGTGACGATCTTGATGATCACGTTACAGACCGAAACGCGCGAAGGCCGCCCGCTCCTCTAGCCCCGCTACGGCGTCCTGCGCCAGCGCGGCCCCGAAACGTGACCAAAGTGGTTTACGCACGCCGTAACGGCGGAACTTCACCTTGTCGCCGAAACGCTCTTGCATCTTGGGTTTCAGATGGGCGATGCCTTCGATCAGGCCCAGTTTCTGCGCGCGTCGCGCCAGCCATATTTCACCAGTGAACAGATCAGCATCCGCGTCCAGCTTGTCCCCACGACGGGTTTTGACATGGGTGATGAAATTCTCGTGGATGTCTTCCAGCAGGCGTTCAAGCCGCGCGACATCCTCTTCCTTTTCCGGGCGGAACGGGTCGAGCATGGATTTCGACTTCCCGGCCGTGTGAACGCGCCGCTCAAAACCTTGCTTCACCAGAAACTCATGTGCGCCAAACCCGGCCGAGATCACCCCAATCGACCCAAGCACCGAGCTGTCATCGGCCCAGATCTCATCCGCTGCCGCCGCCAGCCAATACCCGCCCGAGGCCGCAACGTCTTCGACAAAGGCCACGACCGGTATCTCAAGCTCTTCCGACAGCCGCCGGATACGCGCGCCGATCAGAGAGCTTTGCACAGGTGACCCGCCGGGCGAGTTGACCTCGAGCGCGACGGCCGCAGGTTTGCCTTTGCGAAAGGCCTTTTCCAGCACAGGCGCCAGAGAGGTATCATTCAACGCGCCGCGTCCGGCCATGCCGATGGCACCGGACAGGCGAACGATGGCCACAACGGGCGGTTTTTTGACAAAAGGCAGGCTGAGTTTCATGGGTGCCGATGTAGAGTGCCCCCATCGGCTAAACAAGGGACTCGCCGAATGCAAAACGCGGCGTTAGACAATTTCCTCACACCGATGGGCAAAAATGCAACGCACTAGCTGCGGATGCGCCAGCCTGTTTTGAAGATCCACCAGATGATCGCAAGGCACAGTCCGGTGAAGGCCACGATGGCCAAAAGGCTGAACACGATCGGTACATCTGCCAGCCCATAAAACGACCAGCGGAAGCCCGAAATCAGGTAAACCACCGGGTTGAACAAGGTGATCGTCTGCCATAGCGGCGGCAGCATCGAGATCGAATAGAACGTGCCCCCTAGAAAGATCAGCGGTGTGACAACCAATTGCGGCACCAACGACATCTGCTCAAAATTGCTGGCCCATATCCCGATTATGAACCCCAACAGCGAAAAACTGAGGCATGAGAGCACCAGAAACGCGGCCATCGCCAGCGGATGCTCGATCCGGATGTCGACGAAGAATGTCGCCGTCGCAAGGATCACCAGACCCACGAACAGCGCCTTGGTGGCGGCCGCGCCTACATAACCTATGACAATCTCGATGAAATTGACCGGGGCCGAGAGCAACTCATAGATCGTGCCCAGAAACTTTGGAAAATAGATCCCGAACGACGCGTTCGAGATCGCCAGCATGACCACCGACAACATGATCAGCCCCGGCACGATGAATGCCCCGTATGAGACGCCCTCAACCTCTTGAATCCGGCTGCCGATGGCCGTGCCAAAGACCACGAAATACAGCGAGGTCGACAGGACCGGCGACAGAAAGCTCTGGGCCAAGGTGCGGAAAAAGCGAGCCATCTCAAACCGGTAGATGGCGGCAATGGCAGTCCAGTTCATGCGGCCTCTCCCGATACCAGATTGACGAAGATCTCTTCGAGACTGGATTGTCGGGTCTGCACATCCCGCAGGACCAGCCCCGATTGGGCCACGTCATTCAGCAGCGTTGTGATCCCGGTCCGATCCGCATTGGTGTCGTAGGTGTAGATCAGCGCATCGCCATTTCCGTTCAAAACCAGATTATGCGCGGCCAAACCGTCCGGGATCGCTGAGATGGGCTCGGTCAGCATGACCTCGATCTGTTTCTTGCCCATCTGCGCCATCAGAGTGTCTTTATCCTGCACCAGCAGCAGCTCGCCCTTGTCGATGACGCCCACACGGTCGGCGATGGCTTCGGCTTCTTCGATGTAATGCGTTGTCAAAATGATGGTGACGCCCGCCTTCTTCAGCTCGGCAACGATCTCCCACATATCCTTGCGCAGCTCGACATCGACACCGGCTGTCGGCTCATCCAGAAACAGAATGCGCGGTTCATGGGCCAAGGCCTTGGCGATCAGAACCCGGCGCTTCATGCCCCCGGACAGTTCCTTAATCGCGTTCTTGCGTTTGTCCCAAAGCGACAGTTTGCGCAGGATCTCTTCGATCCGCGCGCTGTCATTGCCATAACCAAACAACCCTCGGGAAAAACGGACAGTGTTATAGACCTTCTCGAACGGCTCCAGCGCAATCTCCTGCGGCACCAGCCCGATCATCTTGCGGGCGGCGCGGAACTCGGCCTGGATATCGTGCCCACCGACCGAGACACTGCCCGAGGTCGGCGTGGTGATCCCGCAAATGGTCGATATCAGCGTCGTTTTGCCCGCTCCGTTCGGCCCGAGCAAAGCAAGGATTTCACCTTCCTCGATGTCCAGCGACACGCCTTTCAGCGCCTCAAACCCGTCCGCATAGGATTTGCGCAAATCATTGATCGACAAAATGGTAGTCATGCCTGTTTCCCCGTTCTGGCAGAGACCCTATCGTTTCGCTTCCCGGTGGAACAGGCCAATTTCGCACAGAGCTCTGCGCAGAATTGCTGTAGGGTCCGGGAAACGCTGCACATACCGGAGAGGTCCATGCTAAACGGAATACGCATTATCGAGATCGAAGGCCTGGGCCCCGGCCCTTTCGCGGCCATGCTTCTGGCCGATCTCGGCGCGGATGTGATCACCATCCATCGCAAGGGCGGCAGTGTGACACCCGGCATGCCGGAACGCTCGGTGCTGGACCGGGGCAAACGGTCCATTGCGCTTGATCTAAAGGATGCAACCGACCTGAACACCGCCAAGGAACTCATCACCACCGCCGATGCGCTGATCGAAGGTTTCCGCCCCGGCGTAATGGAGAAACTGGGACTGGGGCCCGACATCTGCCATGAGCTGAACCCCAAACTGGTCTACGGACGCATGACCGGCTGGGGACAGGACAGCCCATTGTCCCACACCGCCGGGCATGACCTGAACTACATCGCCCTTTCGGGCGCGCTCTGGTACGCGGCGCAACCTGAAACACCCCCACAAACCCCTGCAACCCTCGTCGGCGACATTGGCGGCGGGGCGATGTATCTGGTCACCGGCCTCTTCGCTGGTTTGCTCAACGCCCAGCGCACTGGTCAGGGTACCGTCGTCGATGCGGCCATCTACGATGGTTCGGCGCATATGATGAACCTGCTGATGAGCATGCGCCAAACCAGAAACCTGTCCGAGACGCGCGGCCAAAGCCTGCTCGACGGTCCACATTGGAGCCGCACCTACCGCTGCGCCGATGATGGCTTCGTCACGGTCCAATGCCTTGAGCCAAAATTCTACGCCGAATTCCTGAACGTTCTGGGCCTCTCACAAAACCCCGACTTGCAGGAGCAATTCAACCCAAAGCTCTGGCCGGACCAAACGAAGAAACTGACAGACCTGTTCCTGAGCAGACCCCGCGACCACTGGGCCGCGCTGTTTCACGAAACCAATGCCTGCGTCGCCCCGGTCCTTGACCCGGTCGAGGCCCAAAACCACCCCATGAACACCGCCCGCCAAACCTGGCAAACCGTGGATGGCACCATGCAAGCCGCCGCAGCGCCCCGTTTCTCGACCACGCAATGGAGTGCCAAACCCAGCCCGGCCCGAGGCGAACACACCCAAGACATTCTGGACGAACTCTCCGCCCAGAACCGATCCGCCCCTTCATCTGGCTAAAAATATCCCGGTGGATGAATTGACCAAAAGCCAAGAAGGGGGCTGGCCCCCTTCTTTTACCGCCCACGCACCGTGTCGATCATCAACTGCACGTTCTCAGGATCTGCATCCGGCGTAATCCCATGGCCGAGGTTGAAGATATGCGGTCCTTTGGCGAACGCCTCAACAATCCGCCGCGTCTCATCCACCAGCGCCTGACCGCCCGTCACCATATGAGACGATGCCAAGTTCCCCTGCACACAACCGTCCACCTGCACATGCGCCGCCGCCCAGTCAGGCGCGACCGAGTTGTCCAACGCCACACAATCCACACCAGTTGCCTTGGCAAACCCGACATAGCCCTCGCCCGCTTCACGCGGGAAGCCAATGACTGGAATACCGGGATGGCGTGCCTTGATGGCCTGCGTGATCACACGACACGGCTCAACCGCGTATTTCTGGAAAGCGTCGCCTTTCAGCGACCCAGCCCAGCTGTCAAAGATCTTGACCACCTCGGCCCCGGCTTGGATCTGAGCCGACAGATACTCGATCGTCGCCAGTGTGATCCGCTCCAACAGAGCCTCGAACAGAGCGTTATTCTCCTCGCGCAGCGCATGCGCTGGACCCTGATCCGGCGTGCCGCGTCCTGCGATCATATAGGTCGCGACAGTCCACGGCGCCCCTGCAAATCCGATCAAGGTCGTCTCGGACGGCAGTTCCTTCGATAGGATACGCACAGTTTCATAGACCGGGGACAGGGTCTCATGAATGTCCTCAACCGTCTTCAACACGTCAAAGTCGGATTGCTGCGTGATCGTCGAAAGGCGCGGGCCTTCGCCTGTTACAAACCACAAGTCCGCACCCAGCGCTTGAGGAACCAGAAGGATGTCAGCAAACAGGATCGCGGCGTCAAACCCATAGCGACGAATAGGCTGCAACGTGACCTCGGCCGCCAGTTCAGGATTGTAGCACAGCGACAGGAAATCCCCGGCTTGCGCGCGTGTTGCGCGATATTCCGGCAGATACCGCCCGGCCTGACGCATCATCCAGATCGGCGGAATGTCCTGAACCTCTCCGGCCAGTGCCCGCAGCAATTTCTTCGTCTCAGCCATCATCGCCCTCAATCTTGCGTTTCGTCCACGGGTCGGCGCTCAGTGGCAATTTGTCAAGCACTGCCCCCATTGTCAGGGCAATGTGACGCGACTAAAGCTGGTGTCCATGACACTGACTCTGCCCACCCCCGCATCGCCGCTGAAAATTGGCACCCGAGGCTCTCCGCTGGCTTTGGCGCAAGCTTATGAGACCCGCCAGAGGCTGCGCAATGCATTTGGGTTGAGCGATGAGGCGTTTGAGATCGTGGTGATCAAAACCACCGGCGACAACCGCGCCATGATCGACGCAGATCGCCCGTTGAAAGAGATCGGCAACAAAGGCCTTTTCACCAAGGAAATCGAAGAGGCGATGCTGCGCGGCGATATCGACATTGCCGTCCATTCGACCAAGGATATGCCCGTCGAACAGCCCGCTGGGCTGGTGTTGGATACGTTCCTACCGCGCGAGGATGTGCGTGATGCGTTCATTTCCCTGCAATTCACCTCGATCCACGACCTGCCCGAGGGCGCTGTTGTCGGCACCTCATCCCTGCGCCGTCGGGCGCAATTGCTGAACCGCCGCCCGGACCTGAATGTGGTCGAATTTCGCGGCAACGTTCAGACCCGCCTGAAGAAACTGGCGGACGGCGTGGCCGATTGCACCTTTCTGGCCATGGCCGGCATCCGAAGACTGGGGATGGAGGACGTCCCTGCCACCGCAATTTCGACCGACGATATGCTGCCCGCCATCGCGCAAGGCGCGATCGGCATTGAACGCCGCGAAACAGACAGCCGGGCCGCCGAACTGCTTGAAGCAATTCATCACGCTGAAACCGGTCAACGGCTGACAGCGGAGCGTGCGCTGTTGGCCGGGCTGGACGGGTCTTGCGAGACCCCCATCGCCGGGCTTTGCGAAATCGAGAGCGGCCAAATGCGGCTGCGGGGCGAAGTTCTGCGCCCCGACGGGTCCGAGGCCATTGCGGAAAACACAACGGGCGCAATTGAAGACGCCACCGAGATGGGCCGGGAAATGGCCGACACTCTGCTGCGTCAGGCAGGCCCCGGTTTCTTCGATTGGAAAAAATCCTAAATAATTTTAGCCAAAGTGAACTTGTTCACTGTGGCATTCCGAAAAGACAGGCATTAATAGGCCATACCGGTTGCAAGACTGGATAGCCTCGAAAGTATCGAAAGTTTTCAGATTGTTGGTGTTTTAACAAGTATTCGAGGGGGCGAGGCTACGCCCAGACTGCAATAGGTGAACGGGTCGCTGTCAATTTCGACAGCGGCCCGTTTTCTTTTGATTAGCCGAGTACCGCGACCGCTCGCTTCACCGCTTCGCGCGTTTGCTCCAGATCGGCCTCTGTCACGGCAAGAGACGGGTAGAGTTTGCCCGGCGATTTGAAAATCCCGTTCTCCCGTAGAACATCATTGTAGAGCTCGTTCCGTTTGGGGTCGTCGTGTCTAGCGCTGCGGTAGTCGCGGCAGGGGGTTTCGGTGAAATAGACGTCAAACAGCGTTTCGTCGCCGCAGATCTGATGAGGAATACCCGCTTTGGTTAGCTCATCCACCTGCATCTGCTGCAAGGCCGCGCCTGTTGCGCGCAGCTGCTCATATGTCCCCTCGCGCCGCAGAATCTCCATCGTTTTCAACCCGGCGACCGAGGCCACAGGGTTACCTGACAGAGTGCCCAGCTGCATCAGCCATCCGGCTTCACTCACCAGCGATTTATCGAAATGCTTCATGATCTCAGCGCTTGCGCCCAGCGCAGCCAGAGGAAAACCGCCGCCGGTGATTTTACCCAGCGTGCAGATATCGGGCGTCACACCATACCGTTCCTGCGCCCCGCCATAGGCCAGACGGAATCCGGTGACGATCTCATCAAAGATCAGCAGCACATTGTATTTGTCGCAGAGCGTGCGCAGACCCTGCAGATATCCCGGCATCGGAGGAATGATACGCTGCAAAGGCTCTGCCATGATCGCGGCGATATCGTCATGTTCGTTCAGTAGGGTCTCGACGGCCTCAAGGTCATTGAAAGGCGCGATCAGCATCTGTTCGGCGACGCCTGAAGGAATACCAGCACTGTCAGGCACGGCTTGCGGGAAATTCACCTCACGGCTGGGGGCGAGGCTCATCTGCGCTTCGGCGCTCATGCCGTGATAGCCGCCTTCGAATTTCAGGATCTTGTCCCGCCCGGTATAGGCGCGGGCCAGACGAATCGCGTACATATCAGCCTCGCCGCCCGAAGCGACAAAGCGCATCTGTTCACAGCAGGGCACGGCGTCAATGATCGCCTCGGCTAGTTCGACACCTTTGCTGTTATTGGCAAAGAAGGTCATGCCCTTGGGCAGTTGCTCCATAACGGCCTCAAGCACTTCGGGGTGGCCATGACCCAAAAGCATCGGGCCGGAGCCGATCAGGTAGTCGATGTATTCGTTGCCATCCTCATCCCAGACGCGGCTGCCTTCGCCGCGTGAGATCATGATGCCGGGGTCGAAATTGCCGAAGCCACCCGCAGGCAGAGCCGCCTTGGCGCGGTCGATCCATTCGGATTGAGTGTTGATCTTGAGCATATCACGCGATCTCCATCGTCAAGAAAATCAGAGTCTGTAAACGGCCGCCGGGGCGCCCAGAGCGTCTTCGTCGGGATGCACACCAAGGCCGGGCGTGTCGGGCAGATGCAGATGGCCGTCCACGTTGCGCGGGCCGCGCCCGCCTGCGATGTCGACGGTGATCATGTCCTGACAGGCCCAGACGGCGTGGCAATTGTCATCTGGGATGGTGGCGGCCAGATGCAGCGCCTCGGTATCGGCCAGCACGGTTCCTCCGGTCGCCATGACGAACATGTCGATCCCATGGGCTAGCGCGATGTCCCGCATCCGCGCGGCCTTGGTCAGCCCACCGACCCGGTTCAGCTTGATCCCGAATATCTCGGCCAATCCATCCCGCGCAATCCGGGCGGCATCCTGCAAGGTGACAAGAGACTCGTCCACCGAGACGGGTGACGCATGTTTCGCCGAAATCGCAGCGATGTCATCCAGCGTCTCGCCCGGCTGCTCAAACATCACATTCAGGTTTTCACAGGCGCTCATCACCCTCAGGGCCTGTTGCCGGGTCCAACCTCGATTGACGTCATAGAGGACAATTTCACCCGGTCGGCGGAGGCTTTCCACATCCCGAACGCGGGCGATGTCGCGCTCTACATCGCCGCCGATCTTGACCGAATGCGCGACGTATCCGCGGCTGCGATAGCGTTCGATGACTTCGCGGGTTTCCTCAACGGTCTTTGCCCCGACGGACGAGGCAATCGGGCGCGGCGTGCGGGAGCCTCCGCCCATCAGATCAGCAATCGGCAGGCCCGCCGTCTGACCGGCGATGTCCCAGCAGGCCATATCGATCGGGCTTTTGGCATAGAGGTGACCGGGCAGAGCAAGGTCCATCGCGCGCTCGACCTCCATCACCTTGCGGGGATCAAGACCCAGAATGAACGGAGCCATGGTTTCGATCCCAGCCCGGATACCCGGCCCATGCGCGGGCACATAGGTGTGGCCCCAGGGAGTGCCTTCGCCCCATCCCGTGAGGCCCGCATCCGTTTCAACCTTCACAATCGTTGCGTCGAGATTTTCAAACTTCAGCCGCCCACCAGACAGCCAGTAGGGATGCTCCAGCGGCAGATCGACCTGAAAAACCGTTAGTCGAGTGATCTTCATTTCAGTTCCACTTCGACAAAGGACATGGAGTGGTCCCCCGCGTTTATCACATTGTGCTCGACCCCTTGGTCCCGGCGGTAGGATGTTCCGGCAGGCACTGTCACCTCATTGACCGTTCCATCAGGCAATTCCAAACGCATGTGGCAATCGGTGACGGCGGTGATCACATAGTCCATCGCATGGCGGTGCCAGCCGGTTTCAGCGCCGGGGGCAAAGTCAAACCGAGTCACTCGTACGCGCGCGTCGTCAATCATCTGGGTTGCTTTGGCTTGGTCTCTCACTGGCGGAACTCCTCTACCGGTGCTCCGAGGCTTTCAAAATCCGGCGTCGCCCCCAAGCCAGGCGTATCCGAGGCATAAAGCTTGCCATTCCGAGCCTCCGGGCCGCCAATTCCGGTCGACCGAGTGTTGTAGTTCATCAGGTCAGTCGTGTTCTGAAGATACTCGGACGGAGTCGAGGCCGCAAAATGCGCCACGACCGCGCTTGTGATTTCACCTCCCCAGGTGTCTTCGCTGACCACGGGTATACGGTTTTCGACCAGATAGTCCCGCACCCGCCGCGCCTTGCTGAGCCCACCGAGGTTCGAGATTTTCAGACAGCAGATCTCGGCCCCACGGTCGGCGACAATCCGTTGCGCCATGTGGATACCCTTCACGCATTCATCCAGCTTCATCGGCTGTTCTGCGACACGGCGGACCTGCTGGCATTCCTCATAGGTGCGGCAGGGCTGTTCGAGGATGAAATCCAGATCTCGCGTGGCCCTCGCCACCCGGATCGCATTGTCGACCCGCCAACCCTGATTGGCATCCGCCATCGCCTTTTCGCCCGGCTGCAGCAAGGGAACCGTGCTGCGGATACGGTCAATATCGGTGGCCCAGTCACCACCAACCTTGATCTGAAACTGCCGGTAGCCTTGATCGCGATAGGCATTCATCTCGGCCACGGTCTCATCTACCGCCTTTTGCGGCGCGACGCGGTACATGGGCGCGCCATCGGTCAGCTTTCCACCCAGCAGCATCCAGACGGGCTGATCACAGGCCTGCCCCAAGATATCCCAGCAGGCCGCATCGAACGGAGCCTTCGCGTAGCCATGCCCCTGCACCAGATGATCCATCAATTGCTCGATCCGGCCAACCTGACGGGGGTCTTCCCCCAGCAAGTGCGGCGCGACCAGTCGTGCCAGCGCGACAACGCCTTCGGAATGCGCGACCATGTAGTTCTCGCCGCAGGGCGTGAACTCACCACAACCCTGCAAGCCTGCATCCGTGTCGATGACCACGACCGAGGCCGTGGCCGTCTCGATGGCATTCCCCGCGCCCCAGACATAGGCCCCGCCGACATAGGGCAGCCCGGTTTGAAACACGCGGATCCGGGTGATCTTCATGCTGCATCCATTCTGGGCAGATCGCCCATCCCTTCGCCGCGCCAAAGCACAAAGGTCAGGATCGGCTGATCCGTCGTGGTCATCGCGTGGCTTTGCCAACTTTCATGACTGCGGGTCTGACCCTCGGCTACAAACGCCTCATCCCCATCGACTTTGAACAGAGCACCCCCAGCCAGCGTCAGGTAAAGCTCCTCCGCCTGATGGCTGTGCCAGTCATAGGCCAGACCCGGCCCCCAATAGCCGACATAACCGCGCAGCTGGGTTGAATGAAAATGACCGGTCGGGCCGAACAATTCGTAGTAGCCATAGCGGCTGAGGAACTCGGCACCGACCTCCTCCACCGTGTAGGTGTGTTTCCACTGGGCCAAATGCGCAGTCGCCTTGATCGCCTCGACCAAAGCCTGCGTCACAGCACTTCCTGGAAGGGTCAACTCGCGCACCTGATCCGCAGCAGGGATATGGTTCGGCTCAAGTTCTACCGCCGACAGGTCAGACGGCCACGCGCCAAAGGCGGACAGATCAGGGTGCGTTTGATGCATCAAATACGCGGCCTGCAGCACATCATCCAAGGTCACGGGATCACCACGATATTGCCGGTGTGTTGCTTGGCAATGAACGCAGCTTGCGCTTCCCGAAGCTCCTCAAGCGGATAGGTGGCTGCCAAGGCCGGTTTGATCTCACCCGCTTCAAGGTACTTCACAAGGTTCTGCATGACCTGCGGGTCAATCACAGTTGAGCCTGTGAAGGTCAGATCGCGCAGGTAGAACGTACGCAGGTCAAATTCGACCATCGGGCCAGCGATGGCACCCGAACAGGTGTAGCGCCCACCTCGTTCCAGAATGTCGATCAGCTTCGCCCAGTAGGGACCACCGACCACGTCGGCCACCACGGTGATCTTCTGATCGCCCAGCGCAGCACGCAGATTTTCCGGCGCACGCGGCAGGATCATATCTGGACCCAGAGCGGCAACATCGGCGTGTTTCGCCTCGGACGCCAACGCGATCACCCGCGCGCCACGCCGCTTGGCCAGCTGCACAAGTGCGCCACCAACACCACCAGAGGCTCCCGGCACCAGAACCGTGTCTTTGTCCGTGACATTTGCCCGGGTCAGCATGCCCTCGGCCGTGGAATAGGAACAGGAGAAGGTCGCCAGTTCGGCATCCGACAGGTTTGATGTGATCGGCACCGCGTTGACGGCCAGCGTCGTTGCGTATTCAGCAAAACCGCCATCCCGTTCGGACCCGTAGTAGCCCGTTTTATCCATGTTTTCTGGATCGTCCGGGTCGCGCAGCCAGCCATCGGTGATCACCCTTTGGCCAACGCGCGCAGCATCCACGCCCGCACCGACGGCAACGATTTCACCGCAAATATCGGCACCCTGAATGCGCGGGAAAGTGATGGGCGCGCCGCCCCAGGTTGGGTCATCCTCGCCCACCTCTTCAAACGCACCGCCCGTGGTCGCATCTGTGACGGTCTTGGAGTACCAGCCCGAGCGTGTGTTCACATCCGTGTTGTTCAGCCCGCAGGCGGCAACCTTGATCAACACCTCACCCGCAGCGGGCTCCGGGCGGGGCCAGTTTTCATGCAGCACCATCTGCTCCAACCCGCCGTGACCCATGGTCACCATCGCCTTCATTGTGTCAGGCAAACTCATCCAGTAGTCTCCTCAAATGCGCCGCAGGTCGGCAGAGGTGTTTCGGGGGCCACATACCGGCGTTTTCGACCATCTTGGTGCGCCCAGTGTGCGAATCTGCTCGACAGGCTAATTTCACAAGTGTACCACGGTCAACAATGAATGACACAAATGTATCATCAATCGTTCTCGACCGTCTGGCCGAGGAATGGGAGGCCCTGACACCCGAGGCCCAAAAGGCCGCGCGCTATGTGTTGGAGAACCCCACAGATGTCGGTGTCTCGACCGTGCGTGAAATTGCCGAAGCCGCCAATGTCAAACCCAACACCTTTGTCCGCATGGCGCGACAAGTCGGCTTTGAAGGCTACGAGGATTTTCGCGCCCCGTTCCGACAGGCGATCCGACAAGGATCGGTCTCATTTCCTGACCGCGCCCGGTGGCTTCAGGACATCGGCAAGTCCGGCGAGTTGGGCGGGCTTTACGCCGACATGATCGGCGCAGCGATCCGCAATATCGAAGAGACCTTTGCCAGGATCGACGCCAAACAACTGCAGGCAGCCGCCGAAGATATCTGGAATTGCCGCCAGATCTTTACGCTGGGCGTCGGGGTAAACAACTCGAACGCCCGCAACTTCACCTATCTCGCCTCGACCGGCATGAAGCAGTTTCATGCCATCCCCCGTTCGGGCTCAACCCCGGTGGATGATCTGGCCTGGGCGGATGAACAGGACGTGCTGATTGCGATCACCTGCCACCCCTATCGGACCGAAGTGATCGAGGCGATCAAGCTGGCGCGCCAGCAGGGTATGACGGTCGTTGGCATCTCGGACAGCCCGGCCAGCCCAGTAATCCTGAACGCACAGCACGGGTTTGTTCTGTCTGCGGACACGCCACAATTCTTCCCCTCGTCGGTCTCGACAATTGCTTTGCTTGAGACGCTTCTGTCCTTCGTGATCGCTGTTTCCAGTGATGAGATCGTCGATCGGGTTGCGCGGTTCCACCAGCGCAGGCATGAGCTTGGTCTCTATGCGGAAGAGCCCGAATAGTCACACCTGACCCCGCTCTAAAAACCTGTCATGAAATCGCCACATGGGCGCGACAAACACGGGTCGCGTGCCCGCCGTGGTCAATCCATGCGCGAAGCGCATTCTGCCGATTGCATGCATGACGAGAGTGAACTAACGATAGCCCAATGCGTTTTTTGACGGCCTTATTTCTATCGTTTCTTTTCTGCGCTCCCACACTGGTGACAGCGCAAGAGAAAGCGCTTTCCCCAACCGAGCTTAGCCCCTCGGGGCAGGACTATCTAAAGGCCGTTCGCTATCGCGGGATTGACACGGATGTAGTGTATTTTGACCCCACCCAACCGGCACCTCCGCTGGACACCAAATTCTCACCCACACCTGACGAAGAGTCTCAAACCGTCTCGCTTGATACCAACTGGACGATGGGGATCGTCTCGGCACTGGTTCTGGCCGTGTTGGCGTGGATCCTGTACCTCAGCGTGGGCCGAACGTCAGTTTCTTTCCGGTCAGGGGCGGGCAACGCAAAGCGCGCCGGAAAGCCGTCAGTGGACACGGCAGAGACGGATGAGGAATTGCCCGATCTGGACACCATTCTAAGGCAGGAGGATCGCAACCAGGCCGTCGTTGGATTGGCGCAACTGGTCCTGACCCGTTGCCTCAGCGCCAATGAGGTTTTGTTCAAGCGCAGCTGGACCCATCGCGAGGCGCTGCGCAGCCTACCGCAGAGCCTCTGGTACATCCCCGATTTACGTGCGCTGGTGCTGGAAAGTGAACGGGTGCATTTCGGCCACCGCTCCATCAGCGATCCCGACTTCAACGCGCTGCTGGCACGCATCCGCCCCATCCTGCGCGAGGTTCGCGCATGAGCGATACCGCCAATATTGCAGCACCCGAGCGGGTCCGGGTCGACTGGATCATCTTTGGCATCATCGGCGCGCTGTGCATCGGCATATTCCTTTATGTGATGGCGGGTCGACAATATGCGCTGCGCGACTCCTCGACTGGGTTCGACGGGCTAGAGCTGTGGCTGCGCGATCAAGGCCACACCGCGCAAACCTTTACCGGAGGCTGGCCGCTGGACCGCAGCACCATCGGCCTTTTGATCCAGCCCATCTATGACACTCAGCCGGGCAAAGACCGCGCACGCGCGCAGACCAAAGACGAACTGCTGCTGCAACCGGATGAGTTCGATCAGACTCTGGACGTGATCCGCGACAAGGCGCTCTCGACTCCAAGCCTTGTGATCTTGCCCAAATGGCGCTCGGGCCTGAGGCTGACCGGGTTGGGGCACCCTATTCTATTGTCCCCCGAAGAAGGGACCGAGGCGGTTCTGCATGGGATCGTTGGTTCGAATGTCGGCACAATCCGCTCGGCCCGCGTTCCGTTCACTGACTTTGACGTGGCCTCTGACGATGCGCTGACCGCCCGCCTCTACGCGGCGCAGGTCTTTGACGGGCAAGGCTGCGAGCCGCTGGTGGGCCGTCAGGGCGCTATGGTTCTGGGCCTTTGCCCACTGCCGGGCGATGGTGAGCAGCAGAAGGTCCATGTTCTGTCCGACCCGGATTTGTTGAACAACCATGGGCTGGCTCTGGGCGACAATGCCCGGATCGCGGCGCAGGTGCTGCCCGAGATCGCGGGCGAGAAGCGGATCATCATCGACTATAGCGACCGTAACTGGCTGACCGACCCGCAACAGCATGTCGCGCGCGAACGCACCTGGGACGATCTGAAACGCCTGTTCGAACCGCCCTTCCTGACGCTCTGGATCGGCGCGGGGCTTCTGTTGGCCCTTGCGATCTGGCGCGGCGGGGTGCGCAGCGGGCCGGTTGCGGATCTGTCGCTGGGTCTCGGGTCAGGCAAACGCACCGCCAATCGGGTCCGTGCGCGGCTGATGCGGATGACCGATCAGGACGGTGCACTGCTGTCGGATTTCATCGACACCCGCCTGCGCGCCCGCGCGGCATCGGTCTTTGGCGCCTCGCACGCCCTGCGCGGCACGCCCGAGGGCGCGTACCTCAACTATATTCGCGCCCGAAAACCGGACCTGACTGCGAAACTGGAAGATCTGATCGCATCTATCCGCGCCCTCCCCCCGCATCTGGGGCCGGAACATGCCATTCCCTATGTGGACCAATTTGAGTTGATACTGGAGCAACTTGCCGATGACGCTTGATGAATTGTTTTCCCATGCCGAAAGCCTCAGGGCTGAGATCGGCAAAGTTGTGCAAGGCCAGGAAGAGGCGGTTGACCTGCTGCTGACGGCGCTGTTTGCGCGCGGCCACGTGCTGCTTGAGGGACCTCCGGGCACCGCCAAGACGCTGCTGGCGCGCAGCTTTGCTGGGGCACTGAACCTAGAATTCGGGCGCATTCAGTTCACACCTGACCTGATGCCAGGCGACGTTCTGGGCACCTCAATCTACAATTTCCAGACCAGCGAGTTTGTTCTGACCAAAGGCCCGGTCTTCAGCCAGATTCTGCTGGCGGATGAGATCAACCGCGCGCCGCCCAAGACCCAAGCCGCGCTTCTACAGGCGATGAACGAACGCATGGTGACCATCGACGGCACCGATCATTCGCTGGGGTCCGAGTTCATAGTTGTTGCCACCCAAAACCCGATTGAACAGCAAGGCACTTACCCGCTGCCGGAGGCGCAGCTGGACCGCTTCCTGTTCAAGGCAAACCTCAGCTTCCCGCCCGAAGACGTCGAGCTTTCGATCCTACGCCAGCATGCCAATGCGCCGCTGGATCCCATAGGCGCAACGCAAACGGTGCGCCCTCTGCTGGACGCTCCGACGATGGCAGCGGCCCGGCAGTTGATTGATGAGATCGTGCTGGATGACGACATTCTCGCCTATATCCTGCGTCTGGTGCGCGCCACACGAGAAAGCGCTGATATCGCCTTTGGGGCCTCGACCCGCGCCGCGGATGCCATCGCCGGGGCGACCCGCGCGACAGCAGCCTTGAACGGGCGCGATTTTGCCATTCCTGATGACGTCAAAACCCTGATCATCCACGCGCTGCAACACCGTATCGTGCTGTCCCCCGCCGCTGAGATCGAAGGGCGCGGTCCCCAGCAAGTGTTGGAGAACATCCTCAACCAGATCGAGGCCCCCCGCTGATCCGTCCCTCGCGCATATTGCTGGTGGCGGCCTGCGTGGCGCTTGGCCTGTCGCTGGTTGCCGTTGTCATGGGCGACGCAACCCGCACCGTGGCCGGGGTGCCGTGGGTGGTTCTGTGCGTGCTGGCCATAGGTGACCTGCTGTTGTCCTGGCCGCGCCGCCGTTCAGTCTCGGTAGAGCCGCTGGGTGATATCTTCGTGGGCGAACAGGATGAGATCGCCTTGACCGTCAGTCCTGCAACCTCGGGCATGACCGGGCAGGTACACTGGCCCGAAGGGCTCGAAGGACCGGCCCGGTTCGACCTGTCCAGCGGTCAGGCTCGCATTCCGTTTCGCGCCATTCGCCGGGGGACATGGCGCCTCTCACATCTATGGCTCAGCTGGTCTTCCCGCTTCAAACTGTTCGAATTCGTCCCGAAAATCGCCTTTGGTCTTGAGATAGCGGTCTTACCCAACATCCGCCGGGTGCAATCGGGTGAAATTTCGACGACGGTCCAATCACGCCTGTTCGGCGTAAAGGAAAACAGCGCCATCGGTGAGGGCACAGAGTTTCACCAGTTGAGGGATTTTGTACCCGGCATGGATGCGAACTCAATCGATTGGAAGCGGTCCGCCCGGCATCGGTCTTTGGTCGCCAAAGAGGTCCGGGCCGAGCGCAACCACCATGTCATCATCGCCTTGGACAACGGCTATCAGATGCGCGAGGAGATCGCGGGCCTGCCCAAGATCGACCATGCCATCACCGCGGCACTTGCCACCGCCTGGGCCGCAGCCATCGGGGGGGATCTGGTCGGACTTTACGCCTATGACGCCAAGCCGCGCATGTTCCTGCCCCCCGAACCGGGCCGCGCAGCGTTCACCCGACTGCGCAGCCGTACGGCCGAACTGCAATATGAAAGCGTCGAGACCAACCACACCCTCGCCATGACCGAGCTGAACGGGCGCACCCCGAAACGCAGCCTGATCATCGTGTTTTCGGATTTCGTCGACACCACCTCGGCCGAGTTGATGGTCGAAAACATCAACGCGCTGGCCAAGCGGCACCTGATCGTTTTCGTCACCCTGCGTGATCCGATCCTCGAGGCGCAGGTCAACACAGCCCCGCAGGACATGAACGACGTGGCCGAGACCGTCTCGACCGGGCAGCTTCTGCGCGAACGCCGCCTTGTGCTGGAACGGCTGCAACAGATCGGTGTGACCGTGATAGACGCCGAACCGGGCGAGATCTCGGCGCGGCTGATCTCGACCTATCTGGAAATCAAAGCGCGAGAGATGATCTGATGTCTGACGCTGACCTGATCCGCTCGGCCCGGTTCCGGCAGGAACGCGAAAGCGACTGGCGACGTTTGTCCGATCTGGTCGACAAGGCCGAAGGTCAGGGCCTGCACCGTATGAGCTTTCAAGAGGCGCGCGATCTGGCCGACCTCTACCGGCAGGCCACAACATCTCTGTCCATCGCGCGCGAAATCTCATTGGATCGCGGGTTGCTGGAATATCTCGAGGCGCTGACAAGCCGCGCCTATCTGAGTGTCTACGCCCCGCAACAACGGCTGGGCGGGATCATCCGCAAGTTCCTGACCAGCGGCGGGCCGCAAGCGATGCGGTCCTCGTGGCACGTCACATTGCTGGGGTTTCTGTGCATGGCGGCTGGTGCCATCGCCGGGTATTTCTTCTACTTCGACAATCCCGAATGGTTCTTTGTCTTCATGCCGACCGAACTGGCCGGAGGGCGCGGGCCGGACGCCAGCACGGACTACCTGCGCTCGGTCATTTACGGAGAAGAGGACGGCTCCGGTCTGGGGGCTTTCGCCACTTACCTGTTCTCGCACAACACGCGCATCGCGATCTTTGTATTCGGATTGGGGGCGTTCCTATGTGCGCCAACGGTTCTTTTGCTGTTCTATAACGGATTGATTTTGGGCGTTTTTTACGCACTACACATTGATCGGGGATTGGGCTGGGACCTGTTTGGCTGGCTGTCGGTCCACGGCGTGACCGAGCTGTCGGCGATCTGCATCGCAGGCGCGGGCGGTTTGAAACTGGGCCTTGCCGTACTGTTCCCCGGCCAGCTCACACGCCGCGCGGCATTGCGGGCCGCCGGGCATGACGCAGTGAAACTGGCGCTGATCGCCGCCATGATGCTGGTGGTTGCTGCGCTGCTGGAAGGCTTCGGCCGGCAGTTGGTACAGGACCGCACCACGCGCATCGCCATCGGCTGGGGGATCGGCGCGCTGTGGTTGCTGTGGTTCTGCATGGGCGGAAGGAAGCGGTCATGACGCAACCCAAGCTCGACCGCCTACTGCCCCCCGAAGGTGTGCCGCTCTATTTCCGGGTTGCGGGTGTGGGCGTGCGTATGGCCGCCCAATTCGCTGATATCTTGATCACCGGGGTGGGTGCCATCGCCCTCTTCTTGCTTTTGCTGGCCATCGACGTTGTCCCGCCCGAGGCGCTGGTGGCCGTTGCTGCGATGCTGTTCTTCATCATCCGCATCCCCTACTACGCTGCGTCCGAGCTGGTGTGGAACGGCCAGACCATCGGTAAGCGCATGATGAAGATCAAGGTTGTCTCGGCAGATGGTCAAGCGCTGACGACGCAATCGCTTGTCGTTCGCAACCTGATGAAAGAGGCCGAGATTTTCCTGCCTGGCACGCTGGTTCTGACCCTGAATGCCGAGGCTCTGATCCCGTCTCTGATCTCGCTGGCCTGGATACTGGGCGTGGTTGCGGTGCCGGTGTTCAACAAGCGCAGCCAGCGGTTGGGGGACATTATCGCAGGCACCTATGTGATCCACCTGCCTAAGCCGATCCTGCTACCCGATATGTCCAAAGCGATCAAACCCGCCACCGCGACCCAGCCCCGGTTCCAGTTTCTGACCCATCAGCTGGAACATTACGGCGCGTTCGAGTTGCAGACCCTCGAAGGGTTTCTGCGCGGCGCAGCACGCGCGACCGGGCCCGAGGCACACAAACGGAAAAAGGAAACCATGGCCGCAATTGTCGAGCAGGTCCGGCGCAAGATCGACTATGCCGATGCGGTACGACCAGAAGACCAGCTTGCCTTTCTCGAGGCCTTCTACAAAGCACAACGCGCCTTTCTGGAACAGCGCCAGTTGTTTGGCGACAAACGCGCCGATAAATTCCACGCCGAGGCAGAGAAACAAGGCTAACCACGCCTGTTGCAGATTTACCCAAGCGAGAAGCAGAAAAACGAAACTCGTCTTGAGGATGAACCCGTTCTAAAGGCTCTATCAGAGACAGAACACAAAAGTAGTTTGGAACAAAAAATGACAGATACAGCCAACTCCGAATACCCCGAGGCTCACATGCCTCTTGGCGTCGGCACCATTGTCGGCGAGACGTTTTCGATCTTTTTCAAAAAGATCCACCTTGTGCTTCTGCTGGGATTCATTCCGGCGCTGATCGAAGTCATAGTGAACAACTATGCGGTGGGGCAGTCTCTCGATGACATTGGCACCGCCGGTTTCGACAATACCGCCTTCTATTCTGGTGTGATCGTGTCGGCTCTGATCACATTGCTCGCATATGCCGTCACCACGGCCGTGATAATACAGTTCGCCTATGACGCAAAATTGGGGCGCGCGGCGCGTATTGGCAGTTATTTCTCGGCGGCTGTCGTCAACCTGCCTGCCATTGCAGTTCTGTCGATCGTAACCACGATCTTGTATTTTATCGGACTTGTTTTTCTGGTCGTGCCGGGTATCTGGATCTACGCCGTATTCTCCGTCATCGTACCGGCCATCGTGATCGACAGGGCCGGGTTCGGCGCGATGGGACGCAGCGCGACTCTGACCAAGAACTACCGTTGGCCCATCATCGGCGCGCTGATCCTGATGGGTCTATGTATTGTGCTGGTCGTCATGGTAGTCACATTTGTTTTCGCGGCTGCGTTCGGGTTCTCCGGAATTGCTGATCCAACGGCATCTTTGGGTCCATGGGCCTTCTTCGAGGCCGCACTCAACGCGATTGCCTATGGTTGGCTCAGCATCACCATCGCGCTGATCTTTGCCCGCTTGAAAGAGATCAAGGAAGGCGTCAGCGTCTCGGATCTGGTGGACGTGTTCAAGTAAGTCCAAGCCCCGCAGCTCGGTCACAGGGCTGCGGGCATCCGCGCATCTCTGCGTGACATTTTCGCGTACATTTCATAGGCCAATCGCACCAACATGTCCGCAACGGCTGGCGGCGCGCGCTTTGCTGCTGTATCACTCCGGTGGTAATGCAGGACGGCGGGGTCATATCTACACAACAACAGGGCGATCTGGGGCAGCGGCGCCAGGTCTCGGTCCTGTTTGCGGATATGGTTGGCTATACGTCGATCGTCTCGAAACTGGACGAAGAACAAGCGTTGGAGTTTGTGCGTCTGGTCTACGACACCCTCTCGGGAGCCGTATCTCAGCATGGCGGCACGGTCCGCGACTTTGCCGGGGACAGCATCATGGCGCTGTTCGGCATCCCTGACGCGCTGGAGGACCCGGCCGAACGGGCCTGCCGCGCCGCCGACGCCATTCATCACGCTTTCCATGCTTCCGCCCAAAAGATCGAGGCCCGCTTTGGTGTGCGCCCTCAGATGCGGGTCGGCATCAGTTCCGGCACGGTTCTGATGGCCGCCGTACAGGGCGCGGACGGGCCTGCAACAGCGGTGGGAAGCACGGTCAACATGGCCTCACGGATCGAAAACCTGGCCCCATCGGGTGGTACGCTGATCTGCGACAAGACCCGCAGCCTTGTCGAATGGGTAACTGAGCTGCGCTTTGATGGGGAACATCAGCTCAAAGGTCTCGCTGCCCCTCAGAAACTGTGGCAACTACAATCCGTACGAGCCGATGCCTCGCGATTTGATGCCTCGGTCGCGCGTGGTCTCAGCACCTATGTGGGGCGTGACAGCGAGCTGACCCAATTGGCCGACGCGCTGGCTCAGGCGCGCAACGGCGTTTCGGTGGTGGATCTGGTGGCGGAACCAGGCTTGGGAAAAACCCGGCTTGTGTTCGAATTCCTCAACCGCCTGCCCCGCGATCAGATTGACGTCCTGACTGGCTATTGTTTTGCGGATCGGCAGCAGGTTCCCTTCCTGCCGATCATCGAGATTGTCCGAACCGGATTCCGCATCAAGGATCAGGACAACCCGACCCGCATCGCCTACAAGATTGAGACCGGCCTGAAGGCTTGGGAGTGCTTTTCTCAACAGAACCTAGGTCTGCTGATGAACCTGCTGGGTCTAACGCCCCCTCCGGACGCATTGGACGGGCTTGACGGCGTTCTCATTGGCCTACGCACCCGTGAACTACTGCCTGAACTGCTTAAGGCGCGATGCGCCAAGCAGCCCGTGATCCTGTTCATCGAAGACAGCCATTGGATCGACAGCGCCTCGGAAGAGCTGTTGCAGGGCATCGTCAACCGGTCGGACCTGACCAACCTGTTGCTGATCCAGACCCACCGCCCGGAATACACGCCTGCTTGGCGCGATGACGACAAGGTTCGAACCATCGCGCTGAAACCTCTGGTGACCGAGGATTTCGCCAACCTGGCGCGCAACCGGCTGGGCGTAACCACTCTGCCTGTGGGGCTGGACAGGCAACTGGCCGAACGTGCCGGTGGTAACCCGCTGTTTGGCGAAGAAATCCTGACCTACTTGTTGGAGCAAGGCAGCCTTCGGGTCGACGCGACCGAGGCGCATCTGGATATCGACATGGCGCAGGCCGACCTGCCGGCCAGCATGCTGAACCTGCTGACCACCCGCGTTGACCGCCTGCCAACCAAGGATCGGGACCTGCTGCAAGCCGCCGCCGTAATTGGGCGACGGTTTGATCCCGGTCTGCTCTCGCAACTGGCCAAAGACCCCGGCGAAACCGGTGACGCCCTGCAGCGACTTCAGGCTCAGGACGTGCTGTATCGCGACGAAAACTCCTCGGACTATGTGTTCAAGCATGTTCTGCTGCGCGATGCCGTGTATCAAGGCCTTGTGGCCACCCGCCGCGCAGGCCTGCATCTTGAAGTGGCCGAGTGTCTGGTTCTGCGTAACGCAAACCGCCTGCAGGAAGTGGCCGAAATGTTGGCCTACCACTACGGCCAGACGGACCAGACCGACAAAGCGTTTCGATATACGGCGATGGCCGGGGACAAGTCTCTGGGCGTCTATTCGCTGGATGAGGCCAACAACTACTACACGGCAGCCTACGCCCTCTATGAAAGCGACCCGGACTGCGCCTCAAAGCCCGAATTCGCCGCGTTTCTGGCCAGCTTTGCGCTGTGTTCGAACATCTCGCTCAGGGTCAAAACGATCATTGACCTTGCCGGGTCCGTACGCCCCATCCTTGAGCAGGTGGGCGACAGCTCTCATCACGCGCTGTTCCTGCACCACTACGTGTCCTGCCTTGTCTGTAATGGCAAATACCGCGAGGCCCACTGGGTGCAACAGGATCTGACCGCCATGGCTGAGCGCCTGGGCGATCCGGCCTCACGGGCCTATGCCATGGTGAATGAGCTTTCGGTGTCGATCTATTTCTCGCCGATTTCAAACGCCGAGTTCGAAGCCAAAGCGCGCGTGATCGAGACCGAACTGGAAAAGATCGACGACGCCTATATCCAGAACTTTTACCTCGCCACCATCGGTTGGAACGAACTGACCCGCGGTCGGGTCGCCCGCGCACACGCCACCGCAGATAAGATGGTTGCGCTGGGTAAGAAGACCAACGACCCAAGGGCTTTGGGCTATGGCACGGCGATGAAAGCCTTGATCGCCATGGTTGCAGATGACCACGAAAAAGCGCTGGCCATCGCGGAAGAGGCGCACAAGGCTTCAAAAGTCGAGTTCGAGCGCGCCATCGCCGAGGCCGCCCGCGTATCAGCTATGGTGCCCACCGAAACACCCGGCGCAATCGAGATCATCGAGGCCCATATCGCCAATTGCAACGAACACGGCTGGACGCTGTTCACCATGGGCCCGGCAACGATGCTGGGGGTTGCCTATGCCCTGAAGGGACGCATCGCAGACGGGCTTCGTCAGATCGAACGAGCCGTTCAAAAGCGCACGGACGAAGGCACCAAAGTCTCGGCCGATTGGGCGCGTCTGTTCCTATGCGAAATGTACCTTGCGATCCTGACCGGTGAGGGCGGAGCGTCGGCCGGCGTCTTTCTCCGGAATTTCCGCTCGATCCTTTGGGTGCTGTTCTTTGGCGAAAAGAAACTGGTTGCTATGCTGGACGAGGTGCGCAGCAACCCCCAATTCGACGACAAAGGGCACTATATAGCCCGCTGCGACATGATCCTTGGGTTGCTCTACAAAGCCCGCAAGAAAAAGCAATTGGCCGTTCAACACCTGAGCAAAGCCCGCGTCATCGTTGAGACTGCGGGCCAATCTCCGATGCTGTCCCGGATCGACACGGCTCTAGCCGAGCTGGCGTAGCAATCTATTCGAAAGGCGCCAGAATTCGAGGTTGTGGCGGAGACGAAGGCAGTATCACTAAGCCTGCAAAATCCTGTTAAGTTTATGATAAATTTCTAGTTATAGAGAAAAGGCCTCATCATACATGCCACACTAAATTCGATATCAAGCGAGGCGTAGCACAAGGTGTGATGTTATTGAACCAAGGTTAAACACTATAGCAGAGACGCACGTGGATTGCTGCAAAGTACTACTCTGAGGCCAAAGCGGTCACCTGCCTTAACCGTGACCATTTAGTTGACTACTAGTTTTAAATTTCCTTGTTGGTAACTGCTTGCAATCAAAATCAAGCGAGAGACCGCCTCTGAATATCTTCTTTGATTTTGGGCGGCGAAATACCAGAAAAACTACGCACAAGCTCGCACCTCGACCTAAGTTTCCCTTGCTTACTCAAGCTTATCCAAAAATTTGTAGTCTGTTGGCGGATCGTCGCAAATACCTGGTCCACACTCCAGTAGAGCTGAGCCTGCGTTAGCAACTGCCAAAACTAAGATCAACATGAAAGCCGTTTTGGCCAACTTGCTTCCACCGAACCGTTCCGATGCCCTGACGTCCGCGGCTAGATCATATTGCTTTTCAAAGACAAGCATCACTGCAGTCCCGAGTATGATCAATCCGAAGGCTATGCCGGCCCAAGTGTAAAAATGCAGACCAAGAACCGGAGACCCATAGTGCCCGGTGCCGGGCACTATGTGCAGTAGGATTTGGCGGATCGAAACGCTGATACCGAATATTGCTGCCACAAGGACGATTCCGTAGTTCCTTGCACGCGTGCCCCATAACAGATTTAGCCCGAGCCCAAACCCCACGGCCACGAAACCGACACGCTGCAATAGACATAACGGACAGGGTAATTCGTAGAGAACAAGTTGAAAATAGAATGCAAGAACCAACACGAGGCAGACAGCCAGGGCACCAAGCGCGTTCATATTTCGGGCAAATTCAGGTGACATGGAACGATCTCACAGTTGGATTGAAAGCGGCGTTGTTGCATGAAATTTAAGCCAATAAACGCTCGCCAAAAGCGTAACTACGAAGAGTGCGTATGAAAGGCGGACGAGTTTATAGTAAGCGAGCCCGAGGGCGCATGTGAACAACGCAAATAGTAATGCAATCATATTGATCCCTTTGATTATTGGCCTTGCCGAGACTAGCAGGTACTGAGGACACCGTTTCCTTTTCGAAAACCGGTTCTAAGCACCTTATCAAGTCTCGAATGATCTTCCGCATTGTTTGCTATACTGCCCCTCTGGGATTTCACTTTATGCCTCTGGGTCCTCCGAAGATATCCCGAGCTGGGCTAGTTCTTCCCAAACACCATCTGGGATGGACCACTCTGCCCATTCCATCGCCTGTTGAACATGCTGAGGCCACGTCACCCCGCAAACGGTCGAAGTGATGTCGTCGTTTTTCAAAGAGTATTGCAACGCGACCGCCCCGACTGGAACATCGTAGTGCCCGCATACCTCTTCAACAGATTGTATTGGCGCAAGTACTTCATCATCTGCAGGACGATAGACATAAAAGCGATGGATCGCGCTTCCTCGGGCAAGTGCACCTCCGGAATAAGGTGCTGCGTTCAATATCGAAACGCCTCGTGATTTCGCGAGTTCTATCAGAGGTGCCGCGTTGTCGTTTACCAGCGTATGCCGGTTGTGTGTCAGGACCACGTCAAAATCCCAACCCTCCAAAATTGGCATCATCAAGTCGATACGTCCTGCTGCGATTCCGACCGCCTTTGCCAGACCTTCCTCCTTGATACGGAACACCTCTTCAATCGCGCCACCCGGTCCTTTGACCTCAGATAGATCGTTTGCATATTCGACATCATGGACGTGGAGTATATCGACGCTGTCGACGCTTAGGGCCGAAAGACTTTCCTCGAATGACCTACGTGCCTGAGAAGCATCAAAGGCACCGGTTTCCATATCCCGGTCGACTTTGGTGGAAAGCACCCGCCCTTCCGGCCAACCGCCAAGCTCACGAATGACTTTACCTATGCGCTCTTCACTTCGCCCCATGGCATAGCAACGGGATGTGTCCAGGAACGCATTTGGCTGCGAAAGAATTACCCGAATTGTATCAATCGCGCGGTCTTCCTCAACTTCATACCCATAGATTTCCGGAATACTTCCCAACCCTGTCGATCCAAACCCGACGCGAGGAACCCGTATCCCTGTCTTACCAATTTCGCGTAGCTCCGCCATGCCAACCTCCCAATTGGTTCCGGACGTTCATAGATGTTGCGCGAGTAGTTTGTTGAAAACAAGTCAGACTTGTCGGCGAAGTTACTCACTGGCCTAAACGTAGTCGTCCAAGCCTCAAATCCGCGGTGCTTTTTCGTGAATGGCAGAAATGTCCTTAAAGTAGACATTGAGCAGATTTCACTGAATGACCGCTCAGAGCCCACTTTGACCGGTGCCGCACTCTCTATGAGCGTCAGCTTTGGGTCGGGTTCTGATCTTGCCGCGTTGAGGCTTCTTCGAGACGTGTTTTGAGACGGTCGACAACATTTTGCGCTGTCGCAATATCATCTGGCGACAGGCCTTCCGAAAGTTCATTCACCCATGGGATTTGCCTCGCAATCGCGGCTTCGAACAACTCCTGCCCCTTTGGGGTCAGTACGACTAAGTGCGCCCGCTTATGGTGAGGGTTCGGCTGAAACTCCACCATGCCTTCTTTGCTCAATTCATTGATGATCCGTTGTACGCCCTGCCGGTGAACGCCCATCGTCCGTGCATGCCAGGCAACGGATTCCGGTCGATCAGAATAGGCGATGGCACCAAGAATCTGCCATCGAGCACTTGTTAAACCGAGTTCTGATACGAGGCGATCACCGGCAAGCTGCAATCGACCGTTCAACCGAAACACATCCAGTATCAAGGCTGTCACGGCTTTTCCTTCTTCGGTCCTTCGTTCATCCGGCATAACGACTCCTCATTTTATTTGACAACACGTTGTCATTGTGCTTGATGCTTCCTAAATATGACAACATGACACCAAATCAAAGCTACTTTCAAGGAGTACCGAAATGGTCAGTTTCAAACCTCTCGACCCAGAGTTTCCCATTGAACGGCAATTGAACATCGACGCTGGACCCGTCGTTCTCGTCAATCTCTTCACAGTCGACCCAATTGACCAAGTCGCCTTGGTAGAAGCTTGGAAGTGCGATGCCCAATGGATGAAGAAGCAACCGGGTTACATCAGCACCCAACTGCACAAAGCCGTTGGCGACGGCAGCATGTACCTGAACTACGCGGTCTGGGAGTCTGTTGCGGATTTCCACGCGGCGTTTTCAAACCCCGAGTTTCAGCAGCAGCTCAGCCATTATCCCTCAAGCGCTGTGACCGCCCCCCATCTGTTTGAGAAGGTTGCGGTGCCGAATTGCTGCACGGCCTGACGAAATCCTTTCCAAGAGCCAATTTGAGTGAACCGCTATGAAAACTAAGATTCACGCCATCGCAGGGGGCATCGGCTTTGTGATGATCCTCCTCTTCTGGACATCAACGGCCACCAGCGAACTCTTTGCGAGCCATGAAGCGGTCGCAACCGTCAAGGCATTGATCCTGAAAGGCATGTTCATCCTCATCCCGGCAATGGCGATTGCTGGCGGATCGGGCATGGCAATGGGCCGGAAACGCAAGGATGCGCTGACGAAGGCCAAGAAAACCCGAATGCCTGTCATTGCATTGAACGGCTTGCTGATCCTCGTACCGGCCGCTTGGTTTCTGGCTGGCAAAGCCGCTGCTGGCGAGTTCGACAGCACCTTTTTCACAGTTCAGGTGATTGAGTTGATCGCTGGCGCAGCCAACCTCGCGATGATGGGATTGAACCTTCGCGATGGGTTAAGGATGACCGGCAAAATTCGGAGGCTTCGCTGAAAGCTCGATTCTGATCCAAGCACTGGCGAAATTGCCGAGATTCGAGCAAATGCAGCGAACTAATGCTATGTCCGCTTGTCTGGATTTGCAAAGCTCAGTTTCGAATGTCCGATTAGGGCTGAGACCGGTCCTCAACAACCATTTAGCCTATGGCAACTTTGTCCGCATAACAGAAGTTCAGTGAAAAGTTGTGTATGTCGGGTTTGCACCTAATAACTGACATTTTAATTGTGTTCGGCAACGCTGGTTGCGCCCTCCCTCAACCAGCGTCAGAAAATCCAAACAGCCCGTTCAGACTACAATTGATCCACTGGATCAATCGCATAACGTCCTCACCTCGTCAGGCTCATATGAGATTTTGCTACGGCAACGCCTAGGATAACTTGGCTATTCTGACCGCATACTGCGATCGCCTTGTGATCTAAAGTATTTGAATTGGTCTACATGGAACAGCTACGCTCGAAAGCTTCGATTCTGCTGTGGTTTCATCATAATCGTTAACTGTACTGCGCAGGTTGAACGGGTCGGTGCCCGTAGTCAAACAGCGCTATTTCGCGCTATTTCAATAGTTTCGCGCGGACCTGTAAAAAATTCCAGTCCTAGAAGAAATGGCCTTGTACTTCCGTTGCTTGCACGGATATACCCGTCGTCGGAGACGTGGCCGAGTGGTCGAAGGCGCTCCCCTGCTAAGGGAGTAGGCGGGAAACCGTCTCGAGGGTTCGAATCCCTTCGTCTCCGCCACTACATTTAATTTATTGATGACGCGGAGATTTGATCGCGATGTCCAAAGAGCTGTTGTCCAAATTGGACCACAAGAAGGACGCGAGCGAAGACATGCGCTACCACAAGCAGCCACGCGGCCCCGGCAAGAGATGGGTGCTCAGGATCATGACCCCACCTGATTTGATAGGTGTCGCGAGGTGCGAACGTCTCATTTAGTGAAGCTCAAAGCAAAAGTATGATTTTGCAGGTAGCGACATAGGTCGTTCCTTGCGCAATTCAGTTAAATCAAAGGTAATTCAGTTTCTTGGTGACCCAGAATAAAATTTCTGCCAACACCGAAATTGCACCTGCTTCCTCGGTGATAACCAAGCCCGTACCAGATGCACCCAGTTTGGTCACCCTTGCACTCTGATCTTCCGGAATTTCTGCAACAACGATGAAGTCCGCCGCGCCAATCAACTCACGCAGTGACGGAAGCCCACTTCTGGCATCCAACGCCCCTTCGCTGGTAGCGGGTGGTATGTCCGAAATCGTGGTATCAAACTCCGCTCCAGGCATACTACGCAGGGCAACGCGAATAGTGTCGCCAACGGATATGTTTTGCAGGCTACTCAAAGGAAGTGTCGCAACCAGAACCCTGTCGCCCGGTACAACAAAATTGATTGCCCCTTGCAGAGTCGAAACCCGGTTCCCCGGGCGCAGGGTCAGGCCTGTAACCATGCCATCTGCAGGTGCTCGTACAACTGTTTGCTCCAACGCCCAACGCGCTTGGATCAGCAAATTCTCTACCTCGGCAACGCCAACATCGACCCCATCCACTTGGGCGGCAATACGCCTTTCAAGACCCGCCTTCCGCGCGTTTGCGGCGCGCAAGCCCGCCTCAAGTTGCTCTATCGTTGAAACGGCTTCCTGAAGCTGGAACTCAGTGGACGCTCCCCGTTCGGTGAGACGGATAATGTCATCGCGACGCGCCACGCCAAAATCCAGTTGCGCGGACAGTGAGGCAATGTCAGCCTCAGCCGCCTCAAGGTCGTGACCCAGTTGATCCGCCTCAGATTGCGCGGAGGCCAGCGACGCTTCAAGTCGAGCGACCTCGGCTGCGAATTCCGTATCATCTATCCGGAAAAGAACATCCCCCTTTGATACCAGCTCATTGGGCTCTGCCGCGACTTCTGTCACTGGTCCTGCAACATTTGGGGCAATGCTGATCACCGCGCCTTGGACCGAAACCGTACCGCTTGGTGTCGTGTGGTTCAGCGCGCCGATAACCACTAATGCAATCACGACACCACCGCCATAGATGAAGGTCTTTGAAACCGCGTTCCAAGGCAGCAGGCGGAGTATTGAAAACACCAACCATGCCAGGCCAAAATACAGCGCCAGAACGATTAGCATATCAGATACTCCACTGAATTCATTGGGCCAGGAACCGAAGCATCTGAGCTTACTAAAGACGCACAAGACCAGGTTCGGCCGATTGGGCCACTATACAGCCTCAAGTAGCGTATCTGAAAGAGTGTGCTCTGAAAGGGCTCCTGGTGCACCAATTGCAACAAGCCTGGTTTCGGGTTTGCGCTCACCCCACACTTCATCCCGCGCGATGTCCATGCGTTTACCGACGACCTGGACAAGAATACGATGATCCGGATCCTCCTCACTGAAGACAAAACCCTTGAGACGATAGACATCACCGGGAAGCGTCCGAATAGCGCTGCGGAGAGAGGACAGGCTTATCGGGCGTTCCGCTTTCATCATGGTTGTCGAAAAGCTGTCTGAATGATTAGCGTGGTGACAGCCGCAGCCGGGGCCATGTTCATGATGGTCAGGTACTTCTGTTTCTAGTTGTTCTGAGGCAAAGCGGCCGACTGAAAGAAGTATGTCCAGAGGGACGTTCGCATTGACAGCTTCGACCAAACGATAGCGACGAAAGCGAGACCCGAGCCAATCATGCACCTTCTGAACCGTAGCCCTGTCGACAAGATCAACCTTGTTCAAAATAACCATGTCCGAGAACGCAATTTGACGAAGCTTCAGTTCCATTTGTTCAGGCGCAGAAAAGAGCTGTTCCGCATCGACGAGACACATCAGGCTGTCCAAGCGGATCATGTCCCGAAACTTCTGATCTGTGAATGTCATCGCAATTGATGACGGGTCCGACACTCCGCTTGCTTCAAGGACGATATATTCCGGTTTCTCAGGCCGGGCGAGAACGGCCTCTACCGTTTCGATCAGGTCGTCTCGGATCGAGCAGCACACGCAGCCATTCGCTAGACTCATCACATCATCTTCGAGGCCGACCACCAAGTCGGCATCGACGTTGATGGATCCAAAGTCATTCACCAGGACTGCCACTCGCAATCCGTGATTGCCGGTGAGGATGCGGTTTAGAAGCGTTGTCTTACCGGCTCCTAGAAAGCCGGTAAGGATCGTTACGGGGATTGCGGATGACGACCCAAATTCGATCATGTCGTTACTCCGCCTTCTTCTTTCGGTTCGGGATGACGTCATCGACCTTAATGACGAAATCGCTGGGCCATTCTGGATCAGGAGCCCGGAATACATCAGCTGGGTAGTATTCTTTGGGATCGATCTCCATGTCTCGGTACTTCTGATCTTGCTGTTCGGCACGTGATGACCGCGGTGCTGGCGGCTTGATTTCATCCGGCAGCGTGATCTTGCCTTCTGCTTCCATCTTGCCCAATTCGCGGAAGGGGGCGACAGATCCAGACTTTCCGGGAAGCGTCGCCTTCCGATACCAGATTGCATCCTTGGTTACGTTGACAACGGCGACATCCAAACCCCAGGCGAACAACCCATCATAGTGCGCTCGGATTCCCGCCAACATCTCAGCATCGATATCCTCGTCTTGCGTATAGTGGGTTACCATTGCAAGCCTTGGGCGCGCCTCAGCCATCATCTTACCGACCGCATAGTGCGAAGTATGGTGCGTATCGATCGTGTAGTTGAACAGCTCTTGCGGCAAACCGTATTTGTAGGTCATCAACTGACCGATATCCTGTCCGGACATTTCGGTCACAAACACATCCACGCCTTTTCCGTATTCAAGGCTCAGTTCATCAGGGCGGCCATCGCCGGTCCAAACAAAGCTCAGGCCATTCCAATCCAGCCGATACCCCACAGCTCCGTCCTTGGCGTGGCTACGAGGCCAGGACCGAACAGTCACGCCATCTTCGTCATAAACGATGCCACCTTCCTGGCGGAAATCGAATTCGTTGACCTCAATCTCATAGCCGTCTCCAATCGGGAATACATCAAAGGCCTCCAGATGCCATTTGAGCATTTGCTGCATGCCTTTAACCATTCCGGCCGTGCCAAGCTCGGGTGTCCGACCTGATGGACCGTGAATGCGAAGCGGTGTGTATCCACCAGACCAAGCCCGGAACGGGTAGATGTAAGGGATGTCGGCATAGTGATCGACATGCAGGTGCGTAATGAAGATGTCGTTGATCAACTGACCCGGAACCTGCATCCCGATAATATTGCGAACACAACCTGACCCGAAGTCGAAGAAGAACCTCTTTCCATTCCCCAGCTCGACCATGATACAGGTGCCAGCCTGATCTTCGCGGGGCGGAAACGGGGTGGAACCACAAAACGATATCCGCATTTCGTCGGGGCCGAGCTCTTCGGACAGCGGGAAGTAGTTCGCGTTCGAACCTGTCATGTATTTTGTGGGGCGGAAGTACTCCGGCAGCGTGATACCGCCCGCAGGTCTGCCGCCGTAAGGGTTCTTTAGGCTTTCGCCTAGTGGTCCTTCTCCGGGGTGCGCCTGTGCGGTTCCTGTACCGTAGCTAACAGCACCGGTCGCGACCGCTCCTGCTGCCAGCCCCTGCATAACGTGTCGCCGGGAAGGGTTTTCGATGTCGTCAGATTGCTGGTTCGGTTCGTTTTTAAGATCTTTGCCGTTGTCTTCTTTTGTCATGGCCATGCCCTCAATTGGAAATGTTGCGAGGATCGCGCTTCACCATCCGGCGAAGTTCGTTCACGAGTTCAGATTTTATGTGGGCCCATTCCGCGCGCTCTGAGGCTGTGATCGATACATCATCCAGCAGCTCGGAAGCTTTCTTCAGGTCTTCGACGACCTCTTTGAGCAACGCATCCGTTTCGATACGCCCTGACAGCGCATCGGACAGCTCTGGAATCTCTTCTGTCAGGTCCACCGCCACTGGATTAATCCCGGCTCCCACTATCTATTCTCACATCGAGATGAGTGTGGTTGACCAAGCAGGCCAAGTGAGTCACCGTGAGTTGGGGGTGAGTTTGCCTTGAACAAAGCCAATGAATTGCCGATAGATCAACATGTTGAGCAGCCATCGCCGGATCTTGTCCGGGAAGCGCTCGAGCGCGTTGTATCGAGCGATGAGTTTCAAGCTTCACCCCGTCTCCAACAGTTTCTTACATACGTAGTCGAGGAAGCTATCGCGGGCCGCGGTCCCCAGATCCGAGGCAAAGCTATTGCTGTAGAGGTCTATGGACGACGCATTGATGGCAGTGGCGGCCAAAACCTCGTTCGCGTCGAAGCAAGGCGACTGCGTCGGCTATTGCGCGAGTTTTACGAAGATCAATGGGACGGCGAAGGGGTTCGTATTTTTGTTGATCCTGGCGGATACAAGCCGCGGTTTTCATACGAGCCTACAATTGAAGACGACGTACCAAATGCAAGGAACGGCGATGAGCCTGGCGGGCGTCGGCGTTGGCTGCAATTGCTGCCAGTTGGATTGGGGGTCCTCGCAGTAGTCGTTGTGCTTGGCATCTGGACGAGCGAGAAAAACACAGAAGTACCGCCAACGGCTCAATCTATTGAACAAGCTGAACGTGCAGCACTTGGTGAGCAATCTTTGACAAGACTTCAGGCGGCCAACCTTGCGGATCAAGCCCGAGGCATGTTTTTTCCCGTTTTTGACGTCAAGCGCCAACAAATAGCACTGGGAATGTTCCAGCATTCAGCCGAGCTAGACCCAGCACTCTCCGATGGCTATGCGGGATCGGCGCAGGTTTTGGCGACTCTGGCCATGCTGTCCCCGGATGAAGCGCAAAGAGACGATCTCTTGGGCCAAGCTTCGGAATTATCTGAAAAGGCCCTTGAATTGTCCCCTGCTGATGCGTGGGCAAATGGCGCAAATGGTTGGGTGTTGGCTGTCAATAACCAGCCAAACGAGGCTTTAAAATACGCCAGAATGTCCGTCGAATTGGGGCCGAAGGACGGCCATATTCTCGATCTTGTAGGTATCACAGCCATAGTTGCCAATGCCCCGGAACTTGCTGCCGAAGTCAGTAACCCGGAGAGACCTAGATCAGGATCCGGTAGGTTCGGGGCGAGAAATATCTGGGGCGTGTCGCAACTCATGCTCGGGAATTACGAGAGTGTTGTTGATGCCTTTCAGGGGGCGCCAGCTGCCGGAGCGCCGGTTAGTGCTCCTTCGCTCTTATTCCAAGCCGTCGCACAAGATCAGTTGGGAAACACGGAAGACGCACAACGGCTCGTTGTTCAAATGCGCAAAACGTGGCCCGATTTTCCGTCTGAGTTTCTCGCTGACAGGATATTCAACAACGACAACGCTACGCGGAGTTTGATACTGGAAACACTTAGCAAGTTTTGACAAACGGCCGATTAAAACGACACTGATATGCGTCTAAACCGGACGATTGGTCAAGTTGTTCGCCGCAATCCATACCCGAACGTTTCCAATCCAAAGTGTCGATTTGCCGTCAGCGTATCGAAATCCTCGCGTGAAGGCCTTTGTAGAATTTATGAGGGACGAAATCAGAGCGTAGGTTCGTCAATGGTTGCGTTCAGAATTGTCGCAAGAACACCTGCTTTCGATAGGCGCACAAAGTGACGCTACAAAAACTTGGACGTGCGGTTAAAGGGCGCTTTTGGAGTTAGCTAAAAGAAGGCGCTTGATAACCTGGCATCAATGCTTGCTTAGAAAGTTTAAAATTTGGGCGACGATGCGGCTATTTAATGCCGCTTACGACGTCGAACAACGATGCTCGAAGTTGCTGTTTCCTTCATCTTTCATCGGTGACGGGTGGCAGCCCGAAGCGGGCATGCCCAACCTGAACGCCCCAATGAACAGCACGCGGCACTTTGTGCCCTCAATCAGGCGCATCCGCAGGCAGTCGGTTTACTTGACAACCGCCTCGACTTCCTTGCGCTCTGAGAATTGAAGCAACGCCAAAAGCGGAGTAGCCAAGACTCCTAGGCCTACAATGGCCAGTGCAAACATCGCCAAGATGACCATAAAGGACAGGCCAAGGCTCGCTACGACACAGGCCACAAGAAAGAGGCCGACACCAGCAGCAGCAGAGGTCACCTTGTTCAGATAAGTTTTCATGTCCTAATCTCCAGTTTCATTTGTTGTGTTGATGAAACTGATATGTGGTTCGGGCTTTACGTGCGCTTGGGTCAAAACTTACAAATTTGCAAACTTCAGCGTCACCGTCAGCCCGTGGGGATCGGTTTGCGACAAGATAAGATCTGCACCATGGCGATCTGCTACCGCACGAACGAGGGCTAGGCCTAAACCCGTACCCTCGCTCTGCCGTGTTGCGTCAAGACGGACCATGGGCTTGATGATCTCGGCATATTTCTCTTGCGCCACACCGGGACCGTTGTCGGCGACACTGATGGTGCGACCACGTGCTGCCAGATTGATCTGATCTCCTCCATAGCGCATCGCATTCTGTATGAGGTTTGCAACTGCCTGAACAAGCATCTGACGATCTGCGAAAACCGTTGCAGCGTCACTTGCATCAAATTGCAGCACTTTGCCTGCGTCCTCAATCACTGGGCCAAATGTCATCGACATGTCGGCCATCAAGTCCGTCAGATCAACCTTTTCGAATCCGTCTGTGCCTTGGGCGGCCTCAATCCGAGCGACCCGCATGATCGTATCGAAAATGCCGGACAAACGCTCTGCTTCTTCCAGGGCTGCACCGCGTTCCTCTCCTTCAGGCAAGCTTTCAAGTCGAGACCGCAGGCGGGCCAGTGGGGTGCGCAGGTCATGCGCCAAATTCGCGCTGAGATGGCGGGTCTGGGCGACCAGCCGCTCCAACTCGGCGGCAGTTAAATCCACCTGACGTGCCATGTCGTCGAGGTCATCCTTGTTCCGCGTGATCTCTGTGCGCGCGCTGAGGTCGCCAGAGGCCAAAGCCGAAAGCGTGCTGTTGATCCGCTTGAGACGTCGCTGGGCGACGATACCGGTGGCAAACCCTACCACCAATGTCAGAACAATCATTGTCAACATCGTGGTCCAGAGAACACCGCCTAAGAGTTCAAACGCATCCTCCGCGTCATCAAGCGGAACGGCCGCCATGACCGGCACGCCTTGACTGTCAGTATCTACAAGAACGCGCCAAGCTTCGGATTCCCGAAAATCATCGGACAGCTCCACCGTCCCTCCGCCGCGCGCAACCACACGCTGAAAAGCAATTGGCAGGTCTTCGAGATCATCTGGGTGACGCAAGATGACGCCAAACCGGTCACCGCGCGCACCCTCAAGGGCCGAGGCCTTTGCCAGTGCATCCAGCGTCGTATCGATACGACGTTCAAACACATCTGAGCCTACCTTAATCGTGATGTAGGCAGCGGTAGCCATGCAAAGCGCGAAAATGGCTGACAATACCAGCGCCAGCCGCAAGGTCGAGGAGCGGCGAAGCCAGGTTAGATTACCGGCCAAAGACATAGCCTTCCCCACGACGGGTTCGGATCAGCGGTGTATCAAACGGCTTGTCGATTTTGGTGCGTAGCCGGCTGATATGGGTCTCCACGACACTTGTGGTCGGGTCAAAACTCATATCCCAGACCTGTTCCAGCAGCATCGTACGTGTCACCAATCGACCCGGTCTTCGCATCAAGTATTCCAGAAGTTTGAACTCCTTGGCCAATAGCTCAATCTGTTGATCCTGGCGTTTGCAGGTTCGCGCCAGAAGATCGAGGCTTAGATCCCCATGGCGCAAGACCGTGGCTTCCGGCTGTCTCGCCTCCATGCCTTCGCGGCGGCGGCCCAAAGCGCCTACGCGGGCAGAGAGTTCGGCAAAGGCGAAAGGTTTCGTAAGATAATCATCGCCGCCAGCATCAAAGCCTTCGACTCGGGCGTCGACCTCACCCAAAGCCGTTAGAAAAAGAGCGGGGGTGCTATTCTTCGACGCACGCAAGGATTTCAGAACCGCCAACCCATCGAGACCCGGGACCATGCGGTCCAGAATTAGAAGATCGTACTCCTGAGTCATAGCCGCCATCAAAGCGTCTTTGCCATCCTCGAAATGGTCGATGACATGACCTTCTTCGCGCAGGCCGTTAGAGACCCAAGACCCAAGTTGGCTATCGTCTTCCAGAAACAAAATTCGCATGTGAACCCTTACCGTCACGCATTCGGAGGCCACTCTAGTGAGCGACCTCCGAATTGGCCAATCATTCGCAGCTTGGCCGCGACCTATGTCTCATCTTCATCGTTGTCGTCATCGTCGTCTTCACCTTCAGCCTCAACCTCAATCACTGCACCGGTTTCGGCGGCAATCTCGACTTCGAACTCTTGACCGCTTGCATCCAGGATTTCGACCTCATAGATCTTCATCCCGTTTTCGTTTTCGAGTTCCGCTTCTTGGACCTCACCGGACACTTCCTGAAGCGCGATTTCGATGGCCTGCTGCAAAGTGAGTCCCGTCGCCTCTGCGGCGCTTTGTGCCGAAACCGAGCCGACGACAGCTCCTGTAAGAACCAGGCCTGCCAATGCGCCGAGCGCTGCGTTTTTCTTGTCCATGTTTTCTCTCCATCGTTTGTTGCTTGAAGGCTTTATTGCCTCCCGATGAGAACAACATGGGAGCCGCGCTTTGCTGGAAGATGCGGCGAAGTTTACAATTTTGTAAGCTGAGGATCTTGCGCAATCCAATCCAACTTTAGGTCGATATCTATCTGGCGAGCCACGTATTCGTTTTCCTTTCCTGTGTGTATAGGCGAATTTTTCGGGTTGCAGCGAACGTCTTGGAAACACGCTGCGACCGCAGGTATGGGCCCAGGCGCTTCAGGTCGGTTCTGGGCCGCCCGCTAATAATTGAAAAGTCAGCTTTCAGCGCATCGCTGCAATTGTGGCATCGCGCAGCATCGGTCAGAGTGGGCTCTGAGTTGCCGAATGCACTTGCAGCATCTGGTTCTCGTGGCAACGTTTGATCAGGGCTAAGCGCGACTTTTAGGGGATTTGTGCGAATAGCCTC
>NZ_JBQFXO010000011.1:0-245951 GCF_056540865.1 Ruegeria sp. AL11 | reverse complement strand
TGCTATTCGCATTCGCCGGAAAGATCAGCGCCCAAAGCACAAGGGCGACCATCACGCCCTTACTGATCAGCGCAATCGGAACGCTGTTATTTTCATAAAAACCGCTATCCGCGGTCTTAATGTCCAAATCCGTAAACGGTTCTTTAATCGACATCAATTTCCTCCGTGTTGTCGATTTGATAAGGTGGAAGGCCGTTCTGTCTGCTGGCTCTTCTCTTATGTTTTTGCGGTGATCGCACCGGTCGTTCAGGCGCGCGGCTTTAAATCCTGACCCACTCAGGTTCTGTCGCGCCTTGAATTTTTCCTTGTGATTTCGATGTTAAACGGACACCGAAAAGGCGTCTTTGGTTATGTGGGTTGGTTGGGAAGGCTAGACACTCTTTGCGTGTGCGGTGCTCCGGATTCCGACCTTTTCGGTCGCAATGACGACGGATTCTGCGAGCCTTATTGCCAAAAAGGGGCGTTTTGACTGATCGAATTCGTCGAAAACGACATAGTGGCAGTCACACTCAGCGTATGCGAGTGCTAGTTTGGCGGCATTACCCAACGGGACGCTGTTCAGGGCGCCGCCTGCGCTTATAGTCTTTGCCAATACACTCTGGTCGTCTTGAAGAGGAGTGAGGGCGTGGATCACAATGTCGATATGCTGATCATCGGGGCCGGGTTTTCCGGGCTGACCATGGCGCTTGAGGCGCGCAAACGTGGCCTCCGCAACATCGCTATTCTGGAAAAGGCTGGTGATATCGGCGGGACATGGCGCGAGAATACCTATCCCGGTGTTGCCTGTGATATCCCCTCGCACCTCTATTCGATGGCCACGCACCTAAACCCGAACTGGAGCCGCGCCTATGCGGCAGGGGCCGAGATTCAGGTTTATTTGCAGGATGTTGCGCGCCAGGAAGGCCTCTACAACCTCTGTCATTTTCAGCAGGAGTTGAAGTCGGCCAAATGGGATGGCGCGCGCTGGCAGGTCGAAACGCAGTCTGGGCAGATCTGGTCGGCGCGGTTTCTGGTCTCGGCCATCGGTGCGTTGCATCATCCCAGTATTCCGGACATTGCAGGGGCCGACAGTTTTCCGGGCCCGACGTTTCATTCTGCGCAATGGGATCACAACGTCTCGGTCGCGGGTAGGCGCGTAGCAGTGGTCGGAACGGGTGCCTCGGCGGTGCAATTCGTACCAGAGATCGCCAAAACGGCCCGCCATGTCACGATTTTCCAACGCAGCGCGCCTTATGTTCTGCCGCGTCCTGACGGCCCGATCGCGCCTTGGGTTCGCAGGCTTTACGCGCGGATTCCTTTGTTGCCGCGACTGCGGCGCAAGCTGATCTTCGCGATCTTCGAGTATCGCCATCGGGTGTTCCGCGGTGAAACGCGAATGGTGCAATATGCCATGAAGTTGTGGCGAAAAGAGCTTGAACGCGCGATCTCAGACCCTGCCGAAATCGAGAAGCTGACGCCAGATTACCGGATTGGCTGCAAGCGGATCCTCAGTTCGAACGATTGGTATCCGGCGCTTGCGCGCGACAATGTCGACGTCATATCGCAAGCAGTCCGTTCGATTGAAAGAGACAGGATCATCGCAGCCGATGGTAGCGAAACACAGGCTGATATCCTGATCTGGGGCACCGGGTTTCATGTCACTGATATGGTCGAACGCCTCGACATCACTGGGACAGGTGGGCAGACATTGCGCAATGCATGGGTGAGGGGGATGCAGGCCAATCTGGGCACTGCCATCGCAGGATTTCCGAATTTCTTCATACTGCTCGGGCCTCATACGGGCCTCGGCCACAACTCGGTCGTGCTGATGATTGAGGCTCAGGTCGGCCATATCGGCCGTGTTCTGGACGGGATGCAAAGCCAAGGGCTGGAGGCGGTTGTTCCCGACCCCGCACGGCAAGCCGCGTTTACCAAGGAAATGCAGGACCGTCACGCCGACAGTGTCTGGCAGGTCGGAGGGTGTTCGTCGTGGTATCAGGATGCCGAAGGGCGCAACACGACTCTGTGGCCCGGAACAGTTGCGGAATTCCAAAAACGCATGGCACAATCCGGGTTAGAGCAATACGCCCCGGTTCCCGCCGCAGGCAGCGAGGTTTGATATGACGACGCTTCTTATTCTATTGGCCATCTTCGCGGTGTTTCTGCTGGCGATGAACCTGTGGACTCGCAGCCTGATGCGTGAGGGGCTGAAAACCGTTCCGCAGATGGGGCAAATCCTTCCGGTGCGCGGCGGGCGTATTCACTACGTTGAAAAAGGCGACCCGAACGCGCAAACCATCGTGATGATCCACGGGCTGGCGGGTCAATTGCAGCACTATACCTACGCACTGGTCGACAAACTGGCCGAGGAGTACCACGTGATCGCGCTTGATCGGCCGGGATGCGGGTATTCCATACGCGACAGCGCAGATCTGGCCCGACTGTCAGAGCAGGCGCGGATGATTGCCGAGTTTCTTGCGGCAAAAGAGGTCTCCGGCGCGATTCTTGTTGGGCATTCACTGGGCGGAGCGGTGTCGCTCGCGATGGCGCTGGACTTTCCCGAAAGGGTAGGCGGGCTGGCGCTGCTTGCCCCTTTGACCCAAAAACTGCCGGGAACGCCAGCGGTTTTCAAACCGTTGGAGATTCGCACGCAATGGCTGCGACGCTTGATTGGCAACACGCTGGCCGTTCCCATCGCAGCAAAAACCGCACCGCATACATTGGGCGCAGTGTTCGACCCGGAAACGCCGCCTTCGGATTTTCTGGATCGCGCGGGAGGCGCCCTTGGCCTGCGCCCCTCGGCCTTTGTCACGGCGTCCGAGGATGTGATCGGCGTTGATCTCAGCATCTCCGAGCAAGTCGCCCGCTATGATGCGCTTCGGACACCGGGTGCCATCCTCTATGGCACCGAGGATGCAATCCTGTCGGCCCCTCACCACGGCCCTCCGATGGAGCGCTTTGGGCTGGGATACGAGGTGATTGACGGGGCAGGGCACATGATCCTGATCACCGAGCCTGACCGCTGCGCCGCTTTCATCGCCGGTGTCGCCTCTGGCATTGCGGCGAGCGCCGCTCTTCCGCATGAGGGGCAGCCGACGAACTGAAAGAATCCGTAAGTTGGGGGTGTTTTCCCTCTTGACCCTCCCTGACCGCTCCCTTAAATCGCCTCTCACTCATGGCGGAGTAGCTCAGTTGGTTAGAGCAGCGGAATCATAATCCGCGTGTCGGGGGTTCAAGTCCCTCCTCCGCTACCAAATACCTCTCTCAATACATTGTTGGTAATCAGGTATTTTTCGAGTTCCCTTGAACCTACTATTTTTTACGCACACCGCGCTCTAGGTTTAGCTTCGGAGCGATTGTTACTTAGTCGATTGTTTTTCTTCATCCAAAGCTGCCCAATTTCGCCGAATGTTTGCATCTTTGCGAGTCGGTTGCCTCGAATGCGCTTCTACTTAAGTGACACAATACTGATCTTAAGTAGTCTCCGCAGATCCTAAGGTAATTGCTGTGACCGAACCCCGTTCGCTTGGCCGACGGGCATATTGGGGGCCTCTCCGGCTATTGTGGGCTTTCCCTATTCGTGACTTGGTGGAGCAAATGGCCGCTGTAAATCCACTGAATTTAGTGGGACAGGACCTTGCTGGACGGGCCGGTATTTCCCCGTACCAGTCAGCCTTTAAAACTCAGATTTCGCGATGCAAAAAGGTGCTACATGGGGTCTGCGTCAAAGTGCGAATGTGTATTGAGTTTCCACTTTTTCGCCCACAAGTCCGCAAATTCCTTCATTAGTTCCGGCCTATCTTCAAGCAAAGCCATGAGTTGACAAGCGGCCCACATCGCCGCGTAGCCGTCGGCGTCTTCGCTTTCTAACTGAAATGCGTTCATTGCAGCGGTGTAAGGGGTTGAGGGCTCGTGCATCTGCCAAACGGTTCCTTCAAGTCAATAAAAAAGAAAACCCTGACAAGAAACCAACGGCAACCCAAACTGAAGTAGCTGAAAAGGTCAAAGCAAGGTCCAACATCCATTTACCCCCCGAATTTCATTGCGTATCTCGGCCATCAGACTTTTCAGGCAAGGATTCATACAGGAGTATTAAAGAACACGGTTGAACACGCAGAAAACAGGCTGTTAACATTCGGTTCACGAATGGAGATCCGCAACCCAGCCGGGTCTGACGTCGCATCACCCTTGAGGCGATCCTGAGCGGCCCATTGTTTAGTGTGCAGCCTAATCTGACTGGTCCAAGTTGATTGATAGTGCATCATCGGCCTGTGATTCATCGCTACGATGGTTTCGGGCGCTAGCGGACGATAGCCCAAATTCACTTTGGGGGCGTTTTGTGTTGTAGTGTCTCCTTCATTGTTCGATCAGGATTTGTGCGTTGCGCAGGTTGTAAAGATTTCGCCGTTGAGTAGCTCGTCCCTGACACGGCCATTGAAGCTTTCGCAGTATCCGTTCCGCCATGGGCTCCCAAATTCAACGTAAGCCGTCCGGACACCGAGGTCAGCAAAGGTGACAGTGCCAGGCCTGAATTCGAACTCACAGGATCTAAGTTCCGAGGGATCTTAGTGCCCTTGTTTGTCTATCCCGAGACTGGCGCTTGGCGATATCGGTGTCGAAAACAGGTCAAAGGAACCCCGCCGCGGACGCAGCAGCAAGCGCGACCAAAATTTTTTCTAGACGGCCCACTTTTTTATCTGAATCCTCTTGAACCCTGCCAGCAACAATCGTAGACAGCCGCTCACCGATGGGGTGTAGCCAAGTGGTAAGGCAGCGGTTTTTGGTACCGTGTATCGTAGGTTCGAATCCTACCACCCCAGCCATATTTCTCACCAAAAACTATTTCCGTTTGGTCCAAGCCAATAGGCATGTGCTCCATTTGCGCTGTGTAAACGATAAATCCTTGCGATAGGTTCGACGCAAACAACTTTATTCGGCGAAAAGTTGACTTTGAAGAGCTATGCTCGGATCGCAAAAGCCTCAATTTTCTTCTGCAAGCCGCGGATAGAATGATAGCCAGCTGACTGTTTGCTACCATTCATGTGCTCTGCGACGCTCCGAGTCACCAGTATCTTTTCGTTCAGTTTCTTGCACAGTTCCTGAACGCGACTGGCCACGTTCACAGCCTGACCGACAACTGTGAAATCCAAGCGATCAGGGCTGCCGATATTGCCAAACGTGACGCGACCGAAATCAATGCCGACGACGAACTCGATGGGCTCGTGTCCCTTTTCAGCGGCTGTCTCGTTGTGGTCGCGTAGGTTGGTCAGGGCGTGTTCTGCCGCCCGCACCGCAGATCTGCACGAGGCTTCAGCGTCGTCATCAGTGTTGAAAACGGCAAGTATGCCGTCCCCCATGAATTTGAGAACGTCACCGCCTTGTTCTTGGATGGGCGACACAACCATCTCGAAATACTTACCCATCATGGCAAGCAAATTACCCTCGGACCAGGTTGAGGCCTTTTGGGTAAAGCCGCGCAGATCCGCAAACAGGATTGCGGCAGAAACGGTTCTGTATTCTCCGCGCTTTATGTGCCCCTGGTCAATTTCTTCGGCGGGGCCGTGCCCCAGATAGGTCTGAAGAAGGCTCTTTTGCGACTGGCGCATCGCAATGGGTTCCAAAGCTGCGGCAAGTGCGTATCGCGTGTCTTCAATGTATCGGATATGCGCGTCCGAAAACCCGGTATCTGCGTTTGAGGTAAAGCTGGTGCCCTGAACCGAGCCGTTGCCGTGCTCCAGCGGGATGGCCAGAAAATCGGTAGCGCCTGCTTCGGCCAGCTCGGCATAGACCGGATGCTCTGCCAGAACGTCAAGATCAGTCAGGCGTTTGCGTAGTGGGCGCCGCTGGGTGACGACATATTCGAACGGGCTGCCGTGCCACGCACTGGTGGATAAAACCGTGGTCGGTACGGTGTAACGGCGGGTTTCTTCGGGTGTCCAGATGATCCCCCAAGCGCTGAGCAAAGGGTTCGAATAATTCTGCGCGATCCTTGCGCGGGCGAGGGGGACGCCAAGCGCGGTTAATCCTTCGCAATAGCCTTTGACGATAAGCCTCTCGTCGCCCAACAGGCGACCATCAGAAATCAACCAGTGGTTCAGGTGATCAGTCTCGGCCATCGTGGTTTCGCACCCTTGTTCCGCGCTGATAGTTTACCTTTCATTGGGCATTCGAGAACCCGCGCCGGCTAAAAAAAACCTGTGTTTTCTGTCCGGCGCAGGATAAGTCGACCTCAGCTTACCGCCGCTGCCAGTGAGGGGTCGTCTTCCAATTGCTTGAGCAAACGGGCCTGTCTCACCTTGGGGTCCAATTCGGGATCGCTCAAATAGGCCAGCATATGGGGCACGTTCTCTTCAATCTGCTCTCGAGTTGCCACCGCCATGCCATGGGCCACGAAAGGCCTTAGATACGTCATTCCGGCCAGGTTCGCCGTCTGTTGGAACGGTTTCAGAAACTCGGCCATTGTAAAGTTGTTGTATCCGCCCGCGTGATAGCTGTGCTCAGGACCTCCGGTCGAGACAAGGATGAGGAACTCAAGCCCTTTCAGTTGGTCACCGCCCGGCCCGTAGGCGAAACCATAGTTCAGCACCTGATCCATCCAGGCTTTCATGACCGGAGGTGCGGAATACCAGTAGAATGGAAACTGGAACACGATCCGGTCATAGGCCAGCAAGAGGGTCTGTTCGGCTTCGATGTCAAAGCGCATCTCGCCGCCGCCAATGGCGGTCAGATCGCGAGTCGTCACGTCGGCGGCTTCTGAAAGTGCGTCAAACCAGGCGCGGTTGATGCGCGATTTGCTCAGGTCCGGATGGGCGGTGAGGACAAGGGTTTTCATGTATCTGCCTCTTGCAGGAATGTTGCGGAATAATGCGTGATTAGCGGGCGACCATCGGGTCGGGTTTCAAAGCGCCAGTTTTCCTTAACGCGGGCTTCAATGTGCTCTCCCGCGACGGTCGTGGCGCGAAACAGAACTTCGAACTGGGCTGCGCCGGGTGTGATCTCGATCTTGCTAACGTGATGCTCGGTTGGACGTTGCAAGGTTTCAAGCAGGCCACGATACCAGACCCTCACGCGATCATGCCCGGTGAGTGTGGTATCGACGTCAGGCATGTCCCAGTCCACCTCTGGGTGGAGGTCAGGCAGGAACACGTCGATCGGATCCAGCCTGTCAAACCGGGTAAACCAGTCGGCGATGAAACTGCGGATTTCGGGGTAGTCGGTCACTTGAATCACCTGTTGATGGTTTACTTGGCCAGTCGCTCAGGGACCGGAGCCAACGAGTATTGGGACCAGAAAAACGTGTTTGCCGCATCCTGATCTGCGGACAAGTTGGTGGCTTCGACGATCTTGCCATTCTCGATCCGGTAGACGAGGGCCCAGGTCGTATCGACATTCGGTTTGCCATCGGCGTTCGACCAGCCACGGTGGATGTCAACCACATGAGTCTCGTCGGCCCCGAAATAGATGGGTTCTGCTTGAAAACCAGCGGTGCCCAGTTGTTCGAAAAAGGCTAGCACTTCGTCCCGACCGGTCTTGGTGCCGGACAGGGGGTGGCGACCCGGGAAGTGCCAATTGACGTTCTCGTCCATCACGGCTGCGATACCGTCCAGATCACTGGCGCCATAGGCGGCGAAGAAGTCCTGCACGACCTTGATATTGTCTTCTGGGGATGCGGCCATGGCGGTCTCTCCTGTGATCAGAGCAGCGGTGAGGGCAGCAACTTTGGTCAGAGTGTTCATCTTGTGTCCTCCTGAATACGTGGTGACAGCCTTTTGGGCTGCGATGACACGAAGATAATAATCCCGGTAGGACGTGATAATTCACCCTGTCGGCATTACTTTCATGTGTAAGATCGAATAATAAGTCTATTGGGGGACTCTATGCGCCTGCCACTCGCCACGCTTGAAATCTTTACCGCCATCGCGCGCCATGGATCGCTACGTGCAGCGGCCGAGGCGCTGGGTATCAAGCCTTCGACCGTTAGCCATCAATTGAAAGCGTTGGAAGACCAACTGGGCACTGCGCTCTTCATTCGGACAACGCGCTCAATCAGCCTGACCGAGGCCGGGCGCGCCCTGATCCGCGGCGCGGGGCCTGCCTTTGATCAACTCTCCGAGGCGGTCGAAAGTGCGCGCAGCACCGGTCACGCCGCGCGGGGCACGTTGAAATTGGCGATGCCGGAGTTTGCCTACCACCTGTACGTGGGTCCGATCCTCAAGAGTTTTTGTGCCGCGTATCCCGAGATCGAACTGGAACTGTCGTTGACGGATGCGCTTTCAGACATACTCGGGGAAGAGCTGCATGCTGGATTCCGTCTGGGGGATCGTGTGGCACAGGACATGGTGGCTGTGCGGTTGACGCCGCCGCTTCCAGTGACCGTCGTCGCCAGCCCGGATTACCTGACGGCACGTGGCATACCGGAAACGCCGCCTGACCTGCTGGGGCATACCTGTATCCGCTACAGGTTCCAATCCTCGGGCCAGATTGCCCCATGGAGCTTTCAATCGAGCGAGGAGGAATATGCCGTAGATGTGCAAGGTAACCTGATCGCGAACGCCCTTCCTGCAACCGTCGATCTGGCGAAAAGAGGGTTAGGGTTGGCCTATACCTTCAGGGCTTATGTTGCACCACTGATTGATACCGGAGTATTGACACCAGTTCTTGAGGACCACTTGGCCCTCACGCCCGGTATTTTCATGTATTTCCCACGCGAGTATAAATCCATGATGCCCCTGAGGCTTTTCATCGACCACATAAAGCGCCAGCAAAGCGTTTGACCCTGCGCGCGCAGAACCCACATATCGAGCATTGCAAGCCGGAGCCGCTCCTTGCCCCTAAGATACGCTGATATCTACCCGTCAGAACCGTTGCTGAACAGTGATGAGATGCAGCGCCCTTCGGCGGCTGGTTTGATGTCAGTGCGGTATTTTCGGGCCGAACCTGATCGGATGCCGGAAGAGGTGTTTTCGGAACACCACGTCCTTCTGAACCTGCAGGAGAAGGGGCATCGCGTGCAAAACTGGCGGGACGGCACGCTGCGGGATTTCACCTTTTGCAAAGACGAAGTCATCGTAACACCTGCAGGAATGCGGTCGGGATGGCGGTGGTACGGACAGTCCGGCGTGATCGTGATCACCTTGCATCCGGACAAGGTCCAGCGCTTTGCGCAGTCTGAACTTGGGATGCTGCTGGCACCAGAGCAGTTTCACGACCAGCCGCAGTTTTCCGATCCTGACCTATGCGCTGCAGGAGTCATTCTGCGCGATGCGCTGGCAACGGACGACATGTCCTCAGCCGTGATGTTCGAAGCCATGAGCCGGGTGTTTCTGGTCAAACTGCTGCAAAAATACGGCAAACGCCGCGCCGAAGAGGTCGAGCTGTCCGCACGCTTTTCCTCTCAGCATTATCAACGGGTGCTGGCCTATGTGCAGGATCGTTTGGACCAAACGATCACGGTCGATCAACTGACCTCTGAGGCGGGCATGAGCCCCTCGCATTTTGCGCGGGTTTTCAAGGAAACGCTGGGCTCGACCCCCATGCAATATGTCATGGCCTACCGGGTCGAGCAGGCGATGAAGATGATCGAAGACCCCACGCGCCCTCTGGGTAATATCGCTTTGGCCTGTGGATTTTCGGATCAGGCGCATTTCACGCGCAGTTTCAAACAGGTGGTAGGGCAGACCCCGCGCGCGTTCCGCGCAGCAAATGCCGTCTAAAGCAGGATCTTTCAAAAACGCGGCAGTCCGGTGCAAGTATCCCTGCTGACCGCAGCATATCTCAGGTGTCATCGGGCTTGTGCCCATCCAGACAGATTTTGGGAGATATCGCTATGAATACCCTCGCTCTGAACACCGCCGCAGCGCTTATGGCTTCGAGAGCCGCTGTTGCGCAGGTCGAAACCCGCACCGTTACCTTCGAGAACGAAGGCGCTATGCTGTCCGGCACGCTTTACCTGCCGGAAGAGCGTGGATCTGAACCGCTGCCCACAGTCGTCGTGACCGGGGCCTGGACCTCGGTTCAGGAACAGATGCCCGCAAACTATGCCCGCGAGATGGCCGAACGTGGTTTCGCCGCCTTCACTTTTGACTTCCGCGGTTGGGGTAAATCGGGCGATCTGCCGAACAACGTGCGCTTTGTCGAAAGCCCCGAGGCCAAGACTTCGGACATCAAAGCGGCCATCGCATTCGTCGCGACCCTACCCGAAGTCGACGCCGACCACATCAACGGTCTGGGGATTTGCGCCTCAGCTGGGTACATGGTCGATGCAGTTTCAGGCAATCCGCTGGCACAGCGGCTGGGTCTTGTTGCGCCATGGTTGCAGAATGAAGAGATCGTTGAGGCGGTTTATGGCGGTGCAGAAGGTGTCGCCGGGCTGATCGAGGTGTCCCACGCCGCCGAGGCCGCTGGTGGCCAGATCATTCCTGCAGCAGGCCCCGAAGGTGCCGAGGGCGTGCTGATGCCGATCGGCGGATACTACTATGAGGCCGACCGTGGCGGGATCCCGGAATATGACGACAAGTGGAACAATGCGGGCTGGGAAGGTTGGCTGACCTATCATCCCGCCGACAATCCGCAGCGTTTGGACAAGCCACTGGCCATTGTGCACTCGGAAAGCGCGGCGATCCCACAGGGCGTTCAGACCTTCCTCGCCGGTTTCGCAGGAGAGGCGACCGCGCAATGGCTGGAGGATGTGACGCAGTTCGACTTCTACGACAACCCCGAGGATGTCACTCGCGCGGCCGATACCGTCGCTGGCCACTTTCGCGCCGGTTCGAGCAACTAAGCCCTGTTAGGACGCCGAGCAATTGTTCAGCGTCCACCCTCATCCATTCGAAGCATTCTCATGCGTAGAAAACTCACATCGACCCTTGCGGCCGTCTCAATGATCGGAACCGCAGCGTTTGCCGAGCAGCAAGCCGATATCTCGACCGCCATTACCGATATCGCGGCAGGTGCCGACCGCCACGACTGGACCCGCGTGCGCGGCGCGTTTTCCGATACCGTCACGACGGATTATACCAGCCTCTGGGGCGGAGACCCGGTCACACAACCCGCTGACGAGCTTGTGGCGAGCTGGTCCACCTTTCTTCCTGGTTTCGACGCTACGCACCATATGGTGACCAATCACACCATCACCTCCCTGTCCGATACATCCGCCACGGCACAGGCTGATTTCACAGCAACCCATCGTTTTGATGATGGTCTGTGGGTGCTTGGTGGCCGCTATGACTATGAGCTTGAGAAATCAGACGACCGCTGGGTTGTCACATCAATGACCATGACGGCAATCTGGGAATCTGGTGACCGTGGGCTTGTGGCTCTTGCTGGCCAGCGCGCTGCCGAGGCGAATTGAAGGAGTAACCATGACCAGTCAGCGCATCGCACTCGTGACCGGAGCCAACCGCGGTATTGGTAAAGAAGTGTCCCGCCAATTGGCCCGAGACCATGGGATGAAGGTTCTGATGGGTGCGCGCGATCTGGCAAAAGGGCAGGCTGCTGCGGATGAAATCGGATATGGGGCGGAAGCCTTGCAACTGGATGTCTCTAGTCCGGATTCTGTCGCCGCCGCCTTCTTCTTGATGGTTGAATCGGCCTATGGCCGCCTTGATGTTTTGGTGAATAACGCTGGTGTGGACTATGACACCGACCAACAGGTTCACTTCGCCGATCTGGACCGGGTGCGTCGCGCGTTTGATACGAACCTATTCGGCCCGTGGGAGACCACGATTGCGGCGGTGCCTCTGTTACAACGAGGTACGGATGCCCGGATCGTCAACGTGTCCTCTGGGGCGGGGTCGCTGACCAGTATGTCCGCCGGAACGCCTGGCTATGGCGTATCCAAAGCTGCTCTGAACGCGCTGACGCTCAAGACCGCTGCCGCATTGAAACCGCAGGGCATTCTCGTCAACGCCGTGTGTCCCGGCTGGGTTGCGACGGATATGGGGGGCGGGGGGCGTCCGATTTCCGAGGGTGCCAGGGGCGTTGTCTGGGCAGCGACCTTACCGAAAGGTGGCCCGACCGGAGGGTTCTTTCGCGATGGCGTCGCAATTGATTGGTAGGTTCAGCCGGGCGTCATGAAATCAATCAGCTTCCTGACCCGCGCGGGCAACAGGCGGCGGCTGGGATAGACGGCGAACATGTCCCGCGTCATTGGTTGGGCATCCGTGACCTCAAGCCGTTGCAGTTCGCCGTTTACCATATCTGAAGGCAGCATCGCGACACCCAGGTTGCGACGGGCGGCCTGCGCAATGACATCAAGGTCGGTCAAACTGTGGGCGATGTGCTTCGGGTGCAGTGTTTCCCCGCTCTCCAGCGCCCAGGGTTGACCCGCATTCAAGGCAGGCAAAGCAAGAAAGTCTGGTCTGGATACCGACCTGTCCAGCCCACGCTCTCGAATGAAGCCCTGTCCTGCGCAAAAGCAGTAGGGAACTGACCAAAGCCGTTTCGCGACAAGGCTGGAATCCGTCAAGGGGCCGAGGCGGAAGGCCAGATCGATATTGTCGCGAAAGAAGTCCAGCATGACATTGGTTGTGGTCATCTCAAACGCCACATCCGGATTTCGTGTCGCAAAATCCAACAACCGAGGTCCAATGGTCGTGCGCGCGGCCAGCGGGGGCGCTGTGATGCGGATGCTCTGGCGCCTCGTGTCGTCCGTAAAACCTGCGATACCTTGCAGAGCCTCGATCGGGTCCTGACATTGATCCAGAAGGCGGCGGCCTTCTTCCGTCAGGCGCACCTGCCGCGTCGTTCGCTCAAACAGTTTGGTGCCAAGATGGTCCTCTAACTCTGCAATCCTGCGGCTGACGCGGCTGAGCGGTGTCCCCAGACGCTCCGCAGCTTTGGAAAAGCTGAGATGGTTTGCGACGACTGTAAACAGGGCAAGGTCGTTGTAGATCATTATTCTATTTTTGGGATTATTTCTCCTGATATCAACTATTATCATCCAGCGACGTGGCCTCTACCTTCCGCGCAACAGAAGGAGACAGCTCATGCCTTTCGCTATTGAAATCACCCAGACCGGCAAACCAGATGTTTTGCGCGAAACCAACCGTGCGACCCCGACCCCCAATGCCGGGGAAATCCTGATCCGCAACAAGGCCGGGGCGGTCAACTTCATCGACACGATCATCCGTCGCGGTGAAATGCCCGAGGGGATGATGCCCGAGCTACCTCATGTACCTGGGGTCGAGGGGGCCGGAGTGGTTGAGGCGCTGGGCGAGGGGGTCGAAGGATTCTCTGTCGGGGACCGCGTGGCGTGGATGGGGCCGATCGGAGCCGGTGGATACAGCACTCAGTCGGTGATTGGTGCTCCGTACGTCACCCGGCTGGCCGATACTGTCGAGTTCGAAACCGCAGCCGCAATCCCCGTCAATGGCATGACCGCCTACCACATGCTGGTCAATCTGGGCGGCGCGGCAGCTGGTAAATCCGTTCTGGTTCACGCCGCAGCCGGGGGTGTTGGCACCATGGCGCTACACATTGCCAAGCATCTGGGCATGACGGTGATCGCTTCGACCAGTACCGACAAGGTTGGATATGCGAAAGATCAAGGTGCCGATCACGTCATCGACTATCGCACCGAGGATGTCACCGAGCGGGTGATGGACCTCACCGTAGGGCGCGGCGTGGATCTGACGCTGAACCCGATCTCGGGTGAAACCCTCAAATCAGACCTCGACGCTCTGGCACCCTTGGGCACTGCAGTTCTGTTCGGGTTCCTTGCCGGTCCGCCCGCAGGTAATTTTGCCGAGGATTTGGCGAAGCACTTCCAGAAGTCGATTTCGGTCCGGGTTAGCGACATATACACTTATTTCGTCAACCGCCCCGATCAGTTCAGCGCAGATATGGCCACGGTGTTTGAATTGTTGCAAGCGGGTGTTCTGCGCCCGCAGGTGAGCATCCTACCCATTGCCCAAGCCGCCGAGGCGCACCGTCGTTTGGAAGCCGGTGAAACCACCGGCAAACTGGTCCTAAGCATAGAGTGATCGAGCCCGGCAAGAACGAGGCACGGAAAGGCGTTTGGATCTAATTGAGAAAGACCTTTAGCCCCACATAGGGCCCTTGCTGCGTGACATCATAGGCGAACGGGCCGGTTGACGTTGAATCACTGTAGTCGACACTGAAATATCGATAGCCAAAGGTAATCGCGGTTCGATCCCACGGCTGATAGTCAAAGCCGATATTTGCGCCGACTTGCAGATCGTTGCCTCCGGCTCCAAACCCGCCAAGTTCCAGCGATGCGATGGTGGTCCACCGGTCGTTGAGACGCCACATGCCCCGGGCACCCACAACGGGCTCAATCCAGCCTTCGTCACCGCCTTGGGTGGGCGGGTTCGTCGGCCCCGGAGTCGTGAACCTGATTTCCTGCCGGATCGAGTTGTAGCGAATGCCGCCTTGCAGATCGACGGTGTATCGCTGGTTGTTGGCACCATAGGTCCCATCCGCCACGCGATAGGCACCCATGACCGCAAACCATTTTTGGCGCACATCTACATCCACTGCAGTGGCGGCGGGGCCGGGGAGAGTGGTATCCTCTCCGATGCCTACATAGTTGGCGTCAACGATGATCCCAAAGTCTCCGCTCCAGGCCTCATACCGCCCGGCCGCTGCGAAATCGAGAACATCCAGCACGTCGCCAAGATCGAGGTCAATATCGGCTGAAACGCCCGAGACGGTTGACGTTCCATGCGTGCGGAGCGGGGTGAACAGGTAAAAGCCAAGAGTGTGTCGCCAGCCCTCTTCGGTCTGACCCGGTGCAGGCAGGGACTGAGCGTATGCTGCGCTCGACAATAGACAGGACAGGGCCGTGGCGCCCGCTATCGCGGCAGTGGATCTGATTGCCATAGGTGAATCTCCTTACTTTCAAATTTCGCGACGACCTTGCTTCAAGGCGTCAGTGTCCGGATATACGATCATCTGCCAACAGAAGACTGTTTGAGCAGGAATGCCTCGACAGCGGCTTCGGTTTCAGGTCGCAGGTTTTCGATGCCTTCATAGGGAACACCACGGGCTGGTTCGATGTCTGGATACTTTTCCTTGCGTTTTAGATGACGCCCCAGAATGCGGACAAACTCTTGCCCGCCCCAAGCTCCAACCTCGGTCGACACCGGGTATTTTTCGTGGGTATCGCGGTAAACATCGAAGAAATCGGCTAGAATCGCGCTCTCTCCGGCTCCGGGAATGCGCAGCTTTAGTTGATCCTTGATGACCGCGCGGGGTGTGTGGACGGAATAGACGATCAGATGATCGCGCCGTCCTTTTGTCTCGCCCAACAGCAGCAGCGAGGATTGGTCGACCCCGTCCACCAACCGATCCCGAGGAATACCGCTCTCGGCCCCGGCGAACCGCGCGAGCGTGGTATAGAGATCCGAAACGTGGACGATATCTCCGACGATGCCGTCGGCCTCGATCATACCGGGCCAGCGGATGAAGCTGTCGACCCGAATGCCGCCCTCGGACACATCACCCTTGCCACCGGCGAAAACCATCGGGGTGAAACCTGATTGCGGCGAATACTTGGTGAAATGGCCGTTGTCGCCCATCACGATGACAATGGTGTTGTCGGCCAGGCCAAGCGCCTCCATCTCGTTGAAGATATCGCCCAGCCAGCTGTCGAGCTGCTGCATCTTGTCGACATAGAGCCCTCCGTTCGGCGATTGCGGCCCCGAACGACCTGCGCGCGTGTTATCCAGCGGAATGAGTGGCCAATATTGCAGGAAGAAAGGCGCGTCCCCGCCAGCCAGCTCGCGCATTTTTTCAAGCGTCTGATCCTGATAGCGCCGGTTCATTTCGTCATATTTTTCGGCGGTCCAGCGCTCGCCCGCGGTCATGTCAACTTCGCGCGCAAGACCGCCGCGTTCAGCTTCAAGACCGGTGACCATAGCGGCGGGGTCGGGGCGAAAGAAGTCGTCGAGTACGAAACGGTCATCGAAATCCGCTATCCCGACCGAGACCTGTTCCTTGATCGCATCATCGTTATAGATTGTCAGTTGGCCCTGCTGGTGAACCGGGAACCCCGCCCAATCGAAGCCTTGGTTATGGGGCCAGGCCTCGGGGATGTCGCCCATGTGCCACTTACCCACATGCACCGTCGCATAGCCCGCATCCGACAGAATTTCGGCCAAGGTGACTTCGTCTGCGGGCAGGCCGAACCCGGCGATATCCACGGTGGTGTCGCCCATGCCCATCCGAACTGGAAGCCGCCCGGTCATCATCGCAACCCGTGTGGGTGTGCAGGAGGGTTCGGTATACATGCGCACCATTCGCATCGCTTCGTCCGAGAAGGCGTTGATATGGGGCGTGGAATAGCCGCGCACTGCGTTGAGTTCCGGAATACCCAGATCGCCAAAGCCGATATCGTCAATCAGGATATTGATGATGTTGGGTGGCTTGCCGTCGTTCGAGCTTCGGAAGTCTTCTAGCAACTGGTCAACCTCGGCATTGTCAGCAGCCCATTGTTCGGCATTCTGCGCTTCGAGGATGTAGTACTCGGCATCATGGATGATCGGCGCGTCCTGAGCGGTTGAGATCGTGGCCGATAGGCAGAACAGCACCGACAGGCTGGTTAGGGTTTTCATTTCAACAATCCTCATTCGCTTTGGGCGGGGGTCTGGCGGGGGTCAGATGTGGTGTGGGGCGGGCCGGAGCGGTTGATATCCGTGCCGGGGAAGAACTCGACCCAGACATGCCAGAACATGCCTGATCGAAGGGTCTCAACGCGGGTCAGTTGGCCGCAATCCGCGTTTCCGAAGAAATCGACATGGGTGATGGGCGCGCCGCTGTCATTGTACCAGACGCCAACGCTTTCATAGATTGGGTCGTAGGAAACCACGACGTCATGCCCGCCAACCGTGGCGTTGATCAGCCCTTTGTTTTCTGCCAGGAAATCATCGGTCCAGCAAACTGCATCCTCACCGATCGTGATGCCCCAGACATAGGTTTTGTTGGGCAGGCGGTTGTCGCTGTGGCTCATGTTGTCCATGACCGGCGCTTCTTCTTGGTGCTGCTTGGCGATGCCCGAGGAGAAAACCGTTTCAGTAAAGGTGTCGAACAGCCTGAGAAGCGGGTTCGAGGAGGGCTTGTTCAGAAAGACCTCACCATCTGGATAGGCTTTCTGAAACCCCCGAAAGCTCATCCGAAAGGTGGGCCATGGCTGCATTGCCGCAGTTTTCGAGGCATCGCTGTCGAAGCGACCATAGATCTGCTGGATTGGCTCTCCGGTGGTGTTGTCGCGCAGGATCAGGTTGTTACCATGCTGGGCCATCACCTCAAGATCCAGACGTTTGCCGTGGATCTCGGGTTTGTAGGCCTGCCCCAGATTGGCCATGGCGCAATAGGTCATGACGATGTCGTCGCCACCCAACCCCTTATCGTTTCCGGCCAGATGAGGGCGCATCAGCTGGGAGTCGGAGTGCGCCCGTGCGTGGCCGTTGTTTTCGATCACGAGAACGCTGGCAGAGGGGTTGATGTATCGCTGCGCCTCAGAAATTGGGTAGTAGCGGGCGGTGTTTTGCTGGTTGCGCAGGCCGATATGGACCCAAACCCATGGAAACACGAATAGGAACACGATCACCAGAGTCACTGCAGGCACGCCGAGGAAAAACAGCCAGCCGGGACCGCCGCCCAGAAAATGCCCGACAAGCATCAGCGCAAGCCCGGCGATTCCGGCGGCAAGATAGGTGTTCTCATTCCGGATAAAGCGGATCATGTTATTGCGCTTAACCTTCAGCACCATTTGGCTGACGTCACCGAGATCGCGGAAATACATGAACCCGATGGTCAACGACACGAGGAGCCCGACGTAGAATAGAAGATTGGCCAACATTTGAATCGCCTTTTTGCGTCTTGATTAGCCCTCGGGCGGGGTCGAGTGAGACGAAAGGTAAGTTTTTATTTCGTCCTCAAGCCCTCGGAGGCTGTCGATGAGATCAGAATTTCTTGGGTCACTTGCATCGCAGGGAAGAAGAGCAGCCAGGCTTTCAAAGTCAGCGCAGATCTGCGCAAAGACCGTGTCTGAGCTGCGCAGGCGCCGGATGTCATTCGCCTCATCAGGAAAGTGTATCGACAAGCAAGCCATCATAAGCCTCACGGTGTCTGAACCCAGTTGTGCCCCCGCGACGAGGTCCGTTCCCCTCCTTTGCTAATCATTCTGTCCGAAATTCATTTACACATTCAGGTATCTTAACGTATGTTACGGGGTAACATGTTATTTTTCAAATACTTGAAGCCAGCCAGCGGTTAACAAAAGCGATGTCAGACGCCAGCGTAAAGTCAGAACCGGCCCAAAAAACGCTCTCGGATGAAGATATTCAGCGGGCACTGAGGGCGGTCCTGGACAGCCCGGAATTCGATGGGGCCGAGCGACTGCAATCTTTCCTCAGTTACGTTATCGATAAGCTTCTGGCGGGCCAGTCCGAGGATATCCGCGCCAAGTCGATCGCCGAGGATGTCTACGGAAGGGCGCTGGATTCCGGGGGCGACCCGATGGCCGTCGTGCGTGTCGATGCGGGGCGCATGCGTCGGCGATTGGCGAGCTTCTATTCGAACTCCGGCAAGGATCAGAGGCTGCGCATCCATGTGGATCCGGGCGGCTACGTCCCTCGATTTGAGGTTTTGGACCCAGACATACCGTCAAACCGAGCGCGTCCCTCAAGGATGGTCTGGATCTCATTGGCGGTTTTGGGCGCTTTGGCCGTCGCGGGCGGCGTGATGCTCTTTTCTCGCACGCCCCAGTCACCGCCAAGCCCGGTCACGGTCTCTGCAAATGCCAACCAGGAACAAGCTGTCAGAGAGGCGCTGTTCTCGACAAACCCGACCAAGCTACAAGCCGTTAATCTGGCGAGTGAGGCGCGCCTGCTGATGTTTCCGGTTCTAGACCGTGACAGGCTGCAAGCCGTGCGCGGTATGTTCGAGCGCGCCATGGCGCTGGATGAGACGTATTTCGGCGGCTACGCCGGTTCGGCGCAGGCGATCAGCATCCTTGCTTTAACAACCCCGCCCGGAGCTGAAAAACAGGCGCTTCTGACCCTCGCCAAAAACCGAGCGCAGCGAGCGTTGGAGCTGGCGCCAGACGAAGGGTGGAGCCATTCTGCTCTTGCCCTGGCTTCATTTTGCTCGCGTGAGCATGAGGCCGCGCTTGCGCGATCCGCGCGCGCAACGCGGCTTGCCCCTGATGATATCCACGTCACGAATTTTGATGCCCTGTTCGCGTTGTTTGGTGGGGATTTTCAGCGCGCAATAGCGTCCGCCAAGCGGGCGCAGGGCGCCAATACGACCAACGGAAGATTTCCTTATCGTAGCGTGTTGGCTTCATCCAGCTATCACTTGGGGGACTATCAGGCGTCCGTAGACCAGTTCAACGAGGCGGTCAGGCTGGGTGATCCGGTCAGCGCAATCTCGATCGGTTATCTTGCGGCAAGCTATCAGCGGCTAGGGGACGATGAGCGCGCGCGGGCCACAATCCTGTTGTTGGACGAAGCCTGGCCCGGCTACCCTTTAGCGGCGCTGTTTCGAACCTTGTTTGCCGATCCGGACCACGCCGAAGACATCATCAGCGCGCTTGACGAAATAACTGCTTTGCAATCCGACTAGGGCAGGGACTGGAAAAAGAGGCTATTCCCGGATTTCTGACGGATCGACGCCCCAGAGGTTGGCTTTCAGCGTCCACCCCTTGTAGCCCCCCGCCGAAATGCGACACCAGTCCAGCGAGCACGCGCCAAGACGGGCGACCACTCCGGTTTCGAAATGCGCGTTGACGGTCGAGTTCGGATCGGGTCGGGCATAAACGGGCAGCATCTCGGATTCGATCAGCACCGTGCGCACGCCAGACAGCAGGGCGTAGTGAACCCAACCTCCGGCCCCGTCGCGATCCTGTACCTTGCGCCAGTTGCCGTATTCCGCAGTGATTTGCAGCGGCATACCGCGCCGCTTGAAGACCCAATCGATTCGGTGGGTCAGTGACGGACCGCGGCGCACATTGCCTTCGGCTGCCTTCATCGAGACATAGCGCGGAAGGGGCAGGTTGGTGACCGGGCCGCGCACGTCTTGGGCTGCGACCGGCGCGGAGCCGAACGCAATGAGATACGCGGATAGGATCGCCAAACAAAGGCGTTTCACCGGTAGAAGACCACTCACTGACTGCCTGCTCTTGTGCCTGTTGATCTGCTTTCGAAAAAAGGTCGACTCAATGCCTTTGGGGTTCTTGTGCCCCGCCTTATCCTGCGCCACGATGCCATGACGCAAGCGCGTTTGCAAAGCAGTGGGAGGGCGGAAGTGCCAAGAGAACGTCTGAGTGTTGTTGTTACGCGACGGTTGCCGGAAGCAGTGGAAACGCGACTGAGTGAGCTGTTTGATGTTCGCCTGCGCGACGATGACACCCCCATGACTCGTGAGGAACTGGTCGCTGCGGTGCAAGAGGCCGACGTGCTGGTGCCGACGGTGACCGACACAATCGACGGTGGTTTGCTGGGGCAAGCTGGTGAAAAGCTGCGCTTGATAGCCAATTACGGGGCAGGGGTCGACAATATCGACGTCTCAACCGCGCGTCAGCGTGGCATCCTGGTCTCGAACACTCCGGGTGTTCTGACCGATGATACGGCCGACATGACCATGGCGCTGATCCTGGCGGTGACGCGTCGTTTCCCTGAGGGCGTTGCGCTGATGCAGCAGGGCGATTGGTCCGGCTGGGCTCCGACCGCTTTGCTTGGTGGCCGGATCGGAGGGCGCCGTCTGGGTATTCTGGGCATGGGCCGGATCGGTCAGGCTGTTGCGCGCCGTGCCAGCGCGTTCGGGATGCAGGTTCACTACAACAACCGCCGCCGGTTGCGCCCCGAGATTGAACAGGATCTGGATGCCACCTATTGGGAAAGCCTTGATCAGATGGTGGCACGGATGGATGTGATCTCGGTTCATTGCCCCTCGACCCCGTCGACTTTCCACCTGCTGAACGCGCGGCGGCTGAAGCTGCTGAAGCCCTCGGCTGTGGTCGTCAACACGTCGCGTGGTGAAGTGATCGACGAAAACGCGCTGACGCGGCTGATCCGGTCCGGGGATATCGCGGGTGCCGGGCTGGATGTGTATGAACACGGCACGCAGGTGAACCCACGCCTTCGCAAGCTGCCAAACGTGGTGCTGCTTCCGCATATGGGATCGGCCACACTGGAGGGGCGGATCGAGATGGGTGAGAAAGTTATTATCAATATCAAGACCTTCGAGGATGGGCACAGACCACCGGATCAGGTGGTCCCATCCATGCTGTAACCTTTTCCAGGAGCACATTATGCGTACCAATCGGATTTCAGGATTACTTCTGTCTGTCATAGCCTTTGCCGCTCCGGGCTTTGCCCAGGAAACAGCGGACTCCGTGGCCCCCGAAGGCGCGAGCGAAGGTCAAGTTCAAGCTCTGACCGACGAGTTGATCGCGGCGCTCGAGGCCAAAACAAGCGGCGTTCCTGTGCAGTCCGAGAATTGGATGGTTGCTGCGGCCAACCCTCTGGCGGTTGAGGCCGGGGCAAAAATCCTGCGCGCCGGTGGATCGGCCGCGGATGCCATGGTCGCGGTGCAGGTTGTTCTGGGCTTGGTCGAGCCCCAATCCTCGGGCCTTGGGGGTGGGGCGTTTCTGGTCTGGTATGACGCCGCCACTGGACAGCTTACAACACTGGACGGGCGTGAAACGGCCCCATTGAACGCGACGCCGACCCTGTTTCAAGATGAAAACGGCGAGCCCTTGCAGTTCTTTGATGCCGTCGTCGGAGGGTTGTCCGTTGGCACGCCCGGAACGCCTGCCTTGCTGGAGGAAGCGCACCGCCGTTGGGGCCGTTCGCCGTGGCCCGGGCTGTTCACCGATGGTATTCGGCTGGCGGATGACGGGTTTCTGGTCTCGCCTCGTCTGGCCAGTCTGGTCGCCAATGACGCCGAGCGCCTCTCGCGCTTCCCTGCAACGGCTGAGTATTTCCTGCCCGAAGGCGAGCCACTGCAGCAGGGCCAACGCCTGATGAACCCGGCCTATGCGGATACACTGCGCGCTCTGGCCGAGGACGGTGCCGCCGGGTTCTACGGCGGGCAAATCGCGTCAGATATCGTTCGGACCGTCCGCACCGCGCCGGGCAATCCCGGCGTATTATCTGGCACCGATCTGGCCCTGTATCAGGTCATTGAACGCGATCCGGTTTGCGCCGCCTACCGCGCCTATGAGGTCTGCGGGATGGGTCCGCCTTCGTCCGGGGCGCTGACCGTTGGGCAGATTCTGGGTATGCTGAACAGCTATGATCTGGCCGCGATGGGGCCTGAGAGCATGGAGGCATGGCGCCTGATCGGCGAAGCGTCACGCCTCGCCTTTGCGGATCGGGGGCGGTACATGGCCGATAGTGATTTCGTGCCGATGCCGACCACTGGGCTGGTCGACCCGGACTATCTGGCGCAGCGCGCGGAGCTTTTGAACGCTGAGGGCGCACTGACCGAGGTCTCCCCGGGCAATCCCGAGTTTGATCATGCGATGAACTGGGCTGATGACGAGTCATTGGAGCTGCCTTCGACGTCGCATATCTCGATCGTGGACAGTTACGGCAACGTCTTGTCGATGACGACGACGATTGAAAACGGCTTTGGTTCGCGTCTGATGACGAACGGGTTTTTGCTGAACAACGAACTGACCGATTTCTCGTTCCGCACCCATCGCGACGGAGTGCCCATAGCGAACCGTCTGGAACCCGGCAAGCGCCCGCGTTCGTCCATGAGCCCGACCATCGTCATGCAGGACGGCGCGCCGGTTCTGGCCATCGGGTCTCCGGGAGGCAGTCGTATCATTGGCTACGTTGCCAAGTCGATCATCGCCTGGGCGGATTGGGATATGGATGTGCAGCAGGCGATCTCGCTGCCGCATCTGGTCAACCGGTTCGGGACATATGATGTTGAGGTGGATACTGCCGCCGAAGGCTATGCAGATGCGCTGATCGAAATCGGGTTCGAGGTGAACCCCCGCGATCTGACCTCGGGCCTGCATGCGATTGAGATCGGCGAAACTCTCAGCGGTGGGGCAGACCATCGGCGCGAAGGGATCGCGCTGGGAGAATAAAATCTAGGTCTTGGCCGGCTCGGGCGGGCCTTTTCGACACATTGGAAAAGGCTCGCACAACCGGCGGGCAGGAGAGGGGTAGCATGGTACAAGCGACGGCTTTGCCGAGAAATGAGGCTGGGATTGGAACGGCCCTTGGCATCTTGAAGCAACAGTTTGGGGATCGTCTGCAAACCAGTGCGGCCATCCGCGAACAGCACGGCCACACCACGACCTGGATCACCAATCAAAGCCCGGACGCGGTGGTGTTTCCCCGCACCACGCAGGAGGTCTCCGAGATCGTCAAAACCTGCGCTTCGCATAAGGTGCCGGTGATTGCATTTGGCACGGGCACGTCGCTTGAAGGGCATGTGAACGCGCCTGCCGGTGGGGTGTCGGTCGATCTGAGCCAGATGAACAAAGTGCTGGCCGTGCATGCCGAGGATCTGGATTGCGTCGTGCAACCCGGTGTGACGCGTGAAGATCTGAACACCCATCTGCGCGATCAGGGCCTGTTCTTTCCGATTGATCCCGGTGCCAACGCCTCGCTTGGCGGGATGGCTGCGACCCGCGCGTCCGGGACCAATGCGGTGCGCTATGGCACAATGCGGGACAATGTGCTGAGTCTTGAGGCGGTGATGCCGGATGGGCAGATCATCCGGACCGGCAATCGCGCCAAGAAATCTTCGGCGGGGTATGATTTGGCGCGGCTGCTTATCGGGGCCGAAGGCACGCTAGGTATCATTACCGAATTGACCCTACGCCTGCACGGCATCCCCGAGGCGATCAGTTCCGCCCGCTGCTCTTTCCCAACCGTCGATGCTGCCTGCCGGGCAGTAATGATGACGATCCAATACGGCGTACCTGTCGCGCGGATTGAATTGTTGGATGAACTATCCGTCAAAGCCGCCAATGCCTATTCCGGCTTGACCCTGCCCGAAACGCCTCTGCTGCTATTAGAGTTCCACGGCTCGGATGCCAGCGCCGCCGAACAGGCCGAGATTTTCGGCCAGATTGCCGAAGAGTTTGGCGGTACAGACTTTGCGGCAACCTCAACCACCGAGGAACGCAACAAGCTCTGGCAGGCGCGTCACGACATGTACTGGGCCAGCCTTCAGCTGCGACCGGGTGCCAAGGGGATCTCGACCGATGTTTGCGTGCCGATTTCCCGTCTGGCCGAGGCCGTAGGGGCCGCTCAGGATAAAGCGGCCGAGCTTGATTTGCTTGCGCCTATTGTTGGGCATGTCGGCGACGGGAACTTTCACACTTTGCCCCTGATCGACATGGAAGACGCCGAAGAAGTCCGCCGGGCCGACGAGTTCGTTGGCTGGCTCAACGATCTTGCCATCTCGATGGAGGGCACCTGCACGGGCGAGCATGGCATCGGGCAGGGCAAGCGCCCCTATCTTGAGAAAGAACTGGGGCAGGCAACACACTACATGGCCGCGATCAAGGCGGCACTGGACCCCGACAACATCATGAATCCAGGAAAGATACTGGCCGATCAGCCATAACGGTTTCCGCGATCTTGTCCGCTTTGTGCCCACAAAACGTCTAGGTGATGTGGTGTCTTACGGCGAAAGACGAACAGGTGATCGACATGAGTGCAAAATATCTGGTTGGCTTTGTCGCGGTGGCCGGTTTGGCGGTCGCGGGGCTGGACTACTACCAGAAAGCCAAAGCCTCGGGTGACGGGCTCAGCGCAAGCGACTACATCGCAGCCTTCACTGGCGGGTCCGAGGTTGAACCCGCAAGCGTTGACAGCACGTCGGAAGTTCAGGAATCCGAAACCGCCGAGCCGCCTGGCAAACTGGTGTGCAAGACCGTTGGAAACACCAAACGGTGTCGCTCCGAAGGCTGATGGCTGGATTGTAAGTCGCCATTTAACGACCTGCATCTCCCGTGCGGGTCGTTTTTCTTATATCACTGGTCGGATGGCTTCCGCGATTGATTTCGGAATCAAGCCATATGGTGGCAACAGATTCCAAGGGGAGACACCCGGTTATGAAAACCCAAGTCAAAGCACTGGTCGTTGGCGGCGGCGCCGTCGGAACCTCGATTGCCTATCACCTGGCCAAAGCGGGCTGGGATGATGTGATGTTGATCGAGCGGGACGAGCTGACCTCGGGCTCGACCTGGCACGCGGCTGGCCTGCTGCCGCTGTTCAACATGTCTTACGCGACAACCCACATCCACAAGTACTCGGTCGACTTCTACAAGCAGCTCGAAGAAGAGACCGGCCTCAACGCGGGCTTCGCCGTGGTCGGCAACCTGCGCATGGCGCAGACGCAAGAGCGCATGGACGAATACATGCTCTATGCTTCAACAGCTGAGACCTGCGATGTGGCTTACGAATGGCTGACACCCGAGCAGATCAAGGAACGCTGGCCGCTGATCGAAACCGGCGACCTGAAGGGTGCGATCTATCACACCGAAGATGGCTATATTAACCCTGCTGACGTGACCCAAGCGATGGCCAAAGGTGCCCGTCAGCGCGGGGTCGACATCGTTCGCAAGATGCAGGCGGATGCCTTCCACTGGAACGGCACTCATTGGGAAGTCACCTGCACCAAGATGATCGAGCAGGGCGGCAACCTTGTTCCCTCCGATGAGCAGGTGGTGATCACCGCCGAGCATGTCGTGACCGCATCGGGCAACCACGCGCAGCGCACCGCCAAGATGCTGGGAATCAAGATGCCCGCGATCCCGGTCGAGCACACGTTCATTGTCATGGACAAAGACCCTGAGCTAGTCAAATGGCGTGAAGCGGGTAACCCCGAGCACCCCGTTGTGCGTGACGCCGACAACGAGTCGTATGCGCGCGAAGAACGCGGTGGCTGGATTTTGGGTATCTATGAACACGGTGCGCCTGCGCGCTTTGAACACGGCGTGCCGGACAGCTTCCGGGCTGACCTGTTCCCGCTGGATATTGACCGGATCGCAGACCAGTACATGGCGATGGCTGAGCGCGTGCCCTCCTGCGCTGAATCCGGCCTGAAAGACGATTTCAACGGCCCGATCTGCTATACCCCCGATGGCAACCCTCTGGTTGGTCCGGCTCCGGGCCTGCGCAACATGTGGCTGGCCGAGGGCTTCAGCTTCGGGATCACCGCTGCAGGCGGCACCGGCTACTATCTGGCGCAGATGATGGTCGATGGCGAAGCCGAGATCGATATGGCCTCGCTGGACCCCAAGCGCTACAGCAGCAACTGGATGACCACCGAGTTTGCAGCGCGCAAGAATGAAGAGTGCTATGAGCACGTCTACATTCTGCACCACCCAGATGAAGAGCGTGAAGCCTGCCGTCCGCTGCGGACTGTTCCCGCCTATGACCGTCAGAAAGCCCGCGGCGCGCAGTTCGGGTGGGTCAACGGTTGGGAACGTCCGAACTATTTCGGCCCTGTCGATGCGCCGGACAATTTCGACAAAGAAAGCCGTTCGTTCCGCCGTGGTGGCTGGTGGCAATATGCCGTTGAAGAAGCCAAAGCGGTCCGTGAAGGCGTTGGCCTGATCGACGCATCGGCCTTCACCAAACATGTCGTCAAAGGCCCCGGTGCGACCCAATTCCTGGATTGGTTCACCTGCAATAAACTACCCAAGGTCGGTCGTATCAACCTGACCTACGCGCTGACCTCGCACGGCACGACCCGTACCGAATACACCATCGTTCGCAATGGCGAGAACAACTACTACATCGTCTCTGCCGGTGCCTGGACCGAGTATGACGCGGACTACCTGCGTAAAGCAGCCGAAGGCAAGATGGAGGAGTTCGGCTACATCGAGATCCAAGACGTGACCACCCAGTGGGGCGTCTTCGCCATCGCCGGACCCAAGTCGCGTGATGTTCTGAAAGAGGTCATCAAAGACGCCGATCCGGAAACCGCCCTGTCCAATAAGCGCTTCCCCTGGCTATCGGCGCGTCAGATCGAATTGGGCATGTGCCCCGTAAACGCGATCCGTGTGGCCTACACCGGTGAGCTGGGCTGGGAATTGCACCACCCGATCGAGATGCAGAACTACCTGTTCGACCTCTTGGAAAAAGCCGGTGAGAAGCACGGTATGAAGCTGGTCGGCGCCCGCGCCCAGAACTGGCTGCGTCAGGAGAAATCCTATCGCGCCTTCGGCACTGAATTAGGTCGCGATGCGACCCCGCTTGAGGCTGACCTGCCGCGCTTTGTCGACCTGTCGAAAGATTTCTACGGCAAGGCCAAGCTGGAAGAGACCGGCGTGCGCTTCAAGTGCTGCACCCTTCTAGTCGACGGACCAGACGATGCCGACCCGTGGGGCCGCGAGGCGCTGTACACAACGGAAGGCACACGCGTGGGTCGTCTGACCTCGGGCGGTTACTCGGTGGCGTTCGAGAAATCCATTGGCATGGGCTATGTGACGCCTGATCTCGCGGTTGAAGGCACCAAGCTGAAGGTCAAGATTCAGGACAAGCTTTGGGACGCAGTCGTCACTTGCGACAGCCCCTACGACCCGAAAAACGAGGTCATCCGCAAGGACGGCTGACGTCTTGGACAACTCCGGCGGCGTGAGAAAATGCGCCGCCTCCGGCGACACATGCCTCCGGCGGAGGTATTTTCAAACAGAAGAAGCGGGGGTTGGTGTAAGATCCAGCCCCCCTGCTTTTGGCAAGGGGGCCTTCTCCTGTTGCGGTCATCGGCGCCTCCGCCTGTACCGCAAATCGACAGTCGCATATCAGAGTTAACGGTCCGTTACTTCTTCTGTTCAAAAATACCTCCGCCGGAGGCAAGCCTGCGCCAGCAGGCTTTGATCGGCCCAATCGCTGGTCAGGTTTTCGGCCTTTGAGCAACAAACGCCAGATTGTTGGAGGGCATTTCGACCAAGCGAAGCAGTTGCAGGCCGTAGTGCTGTAGGCAGGCTTTGATCTCTGTGTCGTTCTTGTACCCGATCTCTGGATCTTGTGAGATCAGGGCTTCGTGAAACTTCTCGTCGCCTGGGCTGGTCAAAGCGCCGGCTCGCATGAAGGGGCCGTAAATGATCAAGCGACCTGCCGGACTCAGAGCCTTTGAGGCCTCGCTGAGAAACGTGTCAGCTTCTGGCCAAGAGATCAGGTGCAGCAGGTTGATCAGAACGATCAGGTCCTGCTCTTGGAATGCCTCATGCCAGCCTGCAGTGGTTGCATCTAAATCGGTGGCGGGCAGAATATTGGCGACACCCGTCGCATAGGCGTCGATGCTGGCGCGGCGTTCGGGGTCGATTTCTGTGGGTTGCCATACCAAGTTGGGCAGTGTGCGCGCAAAGGCGGCAACATGCTGGCCGGTGCCGCTGGCGATTTCCAGTGCGCGGCCCGCGGCAGGCGCCATCTTGGCCAGCAAGGCGCATAGCGCGTCCGAGTTGCGGCTTGCGGCTGGGGCGATCATACGGGCCCCATCGCCTTGCGTCGCGACGCTGGCATTCGAAGGCAGAGCGCGTTTGGTCATGATCGCAACCTTTCCACATGCAACTGATTGACGATGTCCCGAGGCAGTTCAGACGGCGCCCCCGTCACAAGGCTGGCGAGATGGGACGATGCAGCTGGCGATGTCTGGAACCCGTATCCACCCTGGCCCGCGCACCAGATGAACGAGCGGTCCTGTGGATCTGGCCCCAGCACCAACGTGCCATCCGCCACGAAACTACGCAGCCCGGCCCAGTTCGCCTCGAGCCGTGTGACAGGTGTTGTCACCATCGCCTCATACCGCGCCAGACCTTCTGCGAGAACCATATCGTCGGCATAGGCGTCATGAGGCGTTGTCGGCTCGGCTTCGGAGGGTGAAACCAGATACTTCCCCGCATCAGGCTTGGCATACCAACCTTCTCCCGGCCCCATCAGCATGGGCCAGTTGGATACGTCATGACCTCCAGGTGCGGGAATACGCGCCATGGAGCGGCGCTTCGGCACGATGCCGATAGGTGGGAGGCCAGCCATCGCGGCGACCTCATCCACCCAAGCGCCGGCTGCGTTGACCAAGTTTCGAGCCTCGAACACGTCGCCTGCCTGAACGACCCAATGGTCGCTTTTGCGGATATCGGTGACAGCCCGGCGGGTCAGGACCGCGCCGCCATTGCCTCGGATCACGCGTGCGAAGTCTTGCATAAGGCGGTCGGTGTCAATGTCGAAGGCGTCTACGCTGATGGCGGCGTGGGCCAGAACGTCCGGGTTTAGGATCGGGACTTTGTCGATGGCTTGCTGCGGCGAAATGGAGCGTACGTTTAGTTCTTTGACGTCTTTGGCAAACAGGTCAGCCTGATCGTGGCCTGCAACCAGCATGAGGCCTCGGGGGGTCAGGTAGCCTCCGTTCGCGGATCGCAGGTAATCGACCCCGGCCTGATTGAGCGCAACCACCGAGGGCGGGCCGTAGTTTTCCTCGAACATCGCGGCCGAGCGGCCAGATGAGTGATAGCCCAAAGCGTCCTCGCCCTCGAGAACAGTGACAGAGCCATGAGCAGACAAACGCGCGCCCGCGCTAAGGCCCGCGATGCCGCCGCCGATGATTAGAAAGTCGATCATCGCAGGGTGACCGGGAAGGATTGTGATGAAGCAGATGTCATAAGGCTCTTGGTGCTTGTGATAAGAATATGCTTGGATTTCGGGAGACTATAAGCAGGCTTGAATTTGGCGATCAACCCGGCCAAAGACGCATCATAGAAAAGAAGGAGATTAAGGTGACTGCAGCGGACCTCCATCCTATGGCCACGGGACATATCCCAAAATATGTCGTCGCAGCCGATGGGAGCGACTACCTCTTTTCGGCAATGGTCGTGTTTTTTGTCGTTCTGGTTGTGTTGATTGGTGTCGGATATTTGACGCTGCATTCGGTGCCCGAGAAAATGGCGCATGAGAACAATCACCCTCAGTTCCAGTTGGTGGGCATTTTGGCGCTGTTGGCGCTGTTTACTCATAACGGCATTTTCTGGGTTGCCGCCGTTCTGGTTGCCGGGTTCCAATTCCCCGATTTTGCGACCCCGATGCGAAATATAGCGGATGCCATTCGCTCACTCGGACAGTCTCTTGCACCTCAGGCACCTGCTGAACCGGCCCCTCCGGCACCACAAAACACCACCACGCCGGAGCAGTAAGCCATGATCGAAACGATGCTCTGCGCCCTGATTACGGTGCTGCCGGATTTCCTGTTCCGACGCTTTGTCCAAGGCAAGCGGATCGGGCATGAGATAACCCTTTTCACCATGTGGTACGAGCTACGCTGGGGCCTGACCACCTGCGCTATTCTGGCGCTGTCCGTGATCACCACGCTGTTCTACTTCCATCCGGCCTCCAGCACGGCGGCCTCGTATTTTCGGACGGTCACGATCCTGCCGCAACTGGGCGGGCGGGTGTCTGAGGTCTATGTCAGCAACAACGATACGGTGACCGCGGGCCAGCCGATTTTCCGGATCGAGGATTTCACCCAGCAGGCGCAGGTTCAGGCCGCCCATGCACAGATAGCGCAGGTTCAAGCCTCACTGAAAGTGGCCGAGACGGATCTGGCGCAGGCGGATGCCGGGATCGCCGGTGCGCGCGCCGCCTTGGCACAATCTGTCGAAGACCTAGAGCGTAACACCACACTGCGCGACGAAGGCTCCAGCGCGGTGCGTCTGGCCGAGATTGAGCGGTTGGAGAATCTGGTGGCTGAACGCGAAGCGCAGGTCACCGCCGCCCAGTCACAGCGCGCTGCCGTGGTGCAGCAGATCGAAGAACTGATCCCGGCCCAACTGGCCAGTGCCAATGCGCAGCTGGATGCGGCCCTGACCGAGCTGGACAAGACGGTGATCAGCGCGGGCGTTACAGGTCGGATCGAACAGTTCGGTCTGCAGGTTGGTGACTATGTCAGCCCGCTGTTGCGCCCGGCTGGCATTCTGGTGCCTTCGCACTCGGGCCATGATCGTTTTCAGGCTGCGTTCAACCAGATGTCTGCTCAGGTCATCAAACCTGGAATGATTGGAGAACTGGGTTGCATGACCAAACCCTTCACGGTGATCCCGATGGTTGTGGTCGAGGTGCAGGACGTCATCCCCTCAGGTCAGATTCGTCCAACAGACGAGTTGCGGGACGTCCAGCACAACAAAGTGCCGGGTTCGATTCTGGTGTATATGGAGCCGTTGTATAAAGGCATGGCGGATGACATCCCTCCGGGCAGCAACTGTCTGGCGAATGTCTATACCGACAACCACCACAAGCTAGAGGATGAAAGCCTAGGGTTCTGGAACAAGGCGTTCCTGCATGTGGTCGACACGATTGGAGTGGTTCATGCGGCCGGTCTGCGGTTGCGTCTGATCCTGATGCCGGTGAACACCTTGGTGCTGACGGGGCACTGAGGTTTCAAACCTTGATCTGGGCAATGTAGCCCAAAAAAAGGCCCGCTAAATGCGGGCCTTTGGTTTTTCGATACGCCCTGCAGCTTACTGCGGGATCTCGCCTTCCAGACCTTCGATGTAGAAGTTCATACCTGCCAGCGTTCCGTCATCTGCGACCTCACCTTCGGCCAGCCAGTCGCTGCCATCCTGCTTTTTGATCGGGCCGGTGAAGGGGTGGTATTCACCTGCAGCCATGGCCGCTTTCAGCGCCAGAGCCTCTTCTTTGACATCAGCGGGAACTGCATCCGAGATCTCGCCGATTGCGACCATACCCTCGCGGATGCCGTCCCATGTGTTGGCGCTTTCCCATGTGCCATCCATGACGGCCTTGGTCCGTGCGATGTAGTAGGGCGCCCAGTCATCGATGATCGAGGATACGCGCGGGAACGGGGCGTACTCGCTCATGTCCGAGGCCTGACCGAAGGTCACGACATTGCCAGCCTCTTGCGCAGCCGCCTGAGGCGCGGTCGAGTCGGTGTGCTGCAGGATCACGTCCGCGCCCTGTTCGATCAGAACGGTAGCGGCGTCAGCCTCTTTCGCAGGGTCGAACCAAGTGTAGGCCCAGACGATCTTGAACTCGACATCCGGGTTCACCTTCTTGGCGTGCAGATAGGCCGAGTTGATGCCGCGGATCACCTCAGGGATCGGGTAGGACCCGATATAGCCGATGGTGTTCGACTTGGTCATCTTACCCGCGATGTGGCCCTGAACGGCGCGGCCTTCATAGAAACGGGCCGAGTAAACCGCTACGTTGTCGGCGGTTTTGTAGCCGGTGGCGTGTTCGAATTTCACGTTCGGGAATTTCTTCGCCACGTTGATGGTCGGATCCATATAGCCGAACGAGGTGGTGAAGATCAGGTCAGCGCCTTCCAGCGCCATTTGCGTCATGACGCGCTCGGCATCCGGGCCTTCGGGAACGGATTCGACAAAGACGGTTTCAACCTTGTCGCCGAACTCTTCCTCAACGGCCAGGCGACCTTTGTTGTGTTCATAGGTCCAGCCGCCGTCGCCCACAGGGCCGACATAGACGAAGCCGACCTTGGTTTTGTCGTCGGCGGCCATGGCCCCCGAGGCCAGACCCAGCGCCATGGCGGCGCTTGCCAGAAGTGTCGTGAATTTCATGTGTTACTCCCCAAGTTGGTTCAGTTGGCCCCTAGTGCGAGGCGTGGAAAATCCGGCCCAGTGAGGCAGGTGCGCTGCTCTTGTCGGCCGAAAGGATCACAAGCACAAGGATCGTGATGATGTAGGGCGACATTGCCAGATACTCGACAGGAATGGCAACGCCTGCTGCCTGCAAATTAAGCTGCAACACGGTGATGCCGCCAAACAAATAGGCACCCAGCAAGGCACGCCATGGCTTCCAGCTGGCGAACACCACCAGCGCCAGTGCGATCCAGCCGACGCCGGCGGTCATGCCCTCCGTCCACTGAGGGACCCGGATCAGGCTGATATAGGCGCCGCCCAGCCCGGCGCAGGCCCCGCCGAACAGGATCGCCATGATGCGGATCTTGATGACTTTGTAGCCCAACGCATGCGCTGCATCGTGGTTTTCACCCACCGCGCGCAGGATCAGACCAACACGTGTGTATTTCAGCGTCGCCCAAACACCCGCAGTCAAAGCGATGCCGACATAGAGGATCGGGTCATGCTGGAAAAAGATCGGCCCGATGACCGGGATATCGCTGATCAAGGGGATATGAATATCCCCCATGCTCGGCGGTTTGACCCCCACATAACTTTGGCCCAAAAGGGCACTGAACCCAAGGCCGAATAGAGTCAGCGCAAGGCCACTGGCCACTTGATTGGCCAAAGCAACCTGCGTCAGCAATACGAACAGCAGAGACAGCACAGCACCACCGATCGCTGACGCAATGAAGCCAAGCCAGGGCGAGCCGGTCTCGACCGAGATCGCAAAGCCGCTGATGGCGCCGACGATCATCATGCCCTCAACGCCGAGGTTTAGAACGCCTGCTTTTTCGACGACCAATTCTCCGATCGCAGCCAAAAGCAGGGGGGTTGCAGCCACCATCAGCGAGGCGACCAAAAGGACGGGATTGATTTCACCAAGGTCCATTATGCCACCTCGCTACGGGCCGCACGAATGCGGTAGTTTGTCAGAAGATCGAATGCCAGCAGGAAGAACAGGAGCATCCCCTGGAACACCTGAATGGCAGCGGCAGGCAGGCCGAGCTGAGACTGCGCGATTTCACCGCCGATATAGGTCAGCGCCATCAAGCCACCGGCCAGCAGGATACCCACCGGGTGCAGACGGCCAAGGAAGGCCACAATGATCGCTGTGAAACCGTAACCTACGTTAAAGTCGATGCTGACCACACCCGAAGGACCGGAGACTTCGAACATCCCCGCCAGACCGGCCAGAGCGCCGGACAGGCCCAGACAAAACAGGATCAGACGGGCAGGATTCACACCAGCAAACTTTGCAGCACGCGGAGCTTCACCAGTCAAACGGATGTGAAAGCCCAGCATGTGCCGGTTCAAAAGGACATAGGAAAAGATCACTGCGATCAGGGCTGTCACGACACCCCAGTGCATCCCCGATCCCGCGATCAACTCGGCATTATGCGCGCTGTCATAGGATTGCAGGTTGCGCGACCCGGGAAAGCCGAACCCTTCAGGGTTCTTCAACAAACCAAGCGACACCGAGGCCAACATTTGCTCGGCCACGTAAACCAGCATCAGCGAGACAAGGATTTCGTTGGTGCCGAATCGAACCTTCAGAAAGGCCGGGATCATCGCCCAAAGCCAGCCGCCGAACGCGCCTGCGATCACCATGATCGGAAAGATGTAGAACGCGTCCAGAGGGTAGAAGGCCAGCCCGGCCCCGGCCCCGAAGATGGCGCCCATGATGTACTGCCCTTCCGCCCCGATATTCCAGATGCCGGCTCGGAAACCCAACGCCAGGCCGATCGCAATCAGCACCAATGGCGCGCCTTTAACCAGCAGTTGCGGGCGGTAGTAAAATGCGAACTCGCCGAACAAGGGCTCCCAGAAGATGGTGCCGATGGCCTCGATCGGGTTTTTGCCCAGAATGGCGAACAAGATGCCGCCGAAGACCATCGTAGCAATCACCGCCACCACGGGTGTCGCATAGGACCACGCTTTTGACGGTTGCGGTCGTTTCTCCAACACAATCATGTACTTATTCCCCGCCCGTCTTCATCTTTTTCCAAATATTCTCGCCGAAGGCGACGCGACAGATCACACATGCGCCACCTCCATGCCATGGGCGCCGCCCATCATCAGGCCGATCTCGTCAACGGTCAGGCCTGTTGTCTCCCGAGGCGCACTCAGCCGCCCTTCGTTCAGGGCCGCAAAACTGTCCGAAATCTCCATCAACTCGTCCAAATCCTGGCTGATGCAGATCACCGCCGTTCCCTTGGCCGCCAGATCCAGAATGGCCTGCCGGATCGACGCAGCCGCTGCCGCATCCACACCCCAGGTCGGTTGGTTCACCACCAGCACCTCAGGGTTCTGCAAGACTTCCCGACCAATCACGAATTTCTGCAGGTTCCCGCCTGAAAGCGACCGTGCCGCGTTTTCGGGGCCGGGCGTTCTGACGTCAAACGCGCTGATAATCTTTTCAGCGAAGCTTTTGGTTTCGGACCATTTGAGGAAACCTTTGTTTTCCAAACCTTCGCGCACGGATCCTGTCAACAGAGCGTTCTCGGTCAAGCTCATATCCGGTGCAGCGGCATGGCCCAGACGCTCTTCTGGCGCAGTCAGCACGCCAAGTTTCCGGCGGGCAGTAGGGCCGATTTTGCCGATCTGCTGACCATTGAACTTGATCGCATCGGCAGGGGTTTGAATCTCACCGGACAGCACGCCCAGCAACTCATCCTGACCATTGCCAGCGACACCGCCGATGCCAAGAACCTCACCCTTGCGGACCGTCATATGAACGTTCTTCAGCGCCGTTCCGAATTCCGAAGGTGATGGCACCGATAGACCGCTGACATCCAACGCAACCTCGCCGAACTCACGGCCCGAGCGTTCGGGCGTTTGCAGCGTTGATCCCACCATCATTTCGGCCATGTCGCGTGCCGATGTTTCGGCCGGAATACACTCGCCCACATTCTTGCCCAGACGCAGGATCGTGGCGTGGTCACATAGCGTGCGGATCTCTTCGAGCTTGTGTGAGATATAGAGGATCGAGGTGCCCTCAGACCGCAATTTGTTCAGCGTCTCGAACAGGATTTCGACCTCTTGCGGGGTCAGCACGCTGGTTGGTTCGTCCATGATCAACAGCTTGGGGTCTTGCAGCAGACAGCGGATGATCTCGACCCGCTGACGCTCTCCCGCGGACAGATCACCTACCGTGCGGTATGGGTCCAAAGGCAAGCCGTAGGTCTCGGACACTTCGCGGATCCGCGAGGCCAGATCGCCCATCGGCGGTGGGTTTTCCATCCCCAACGCAATATTCTCGGCCACGTTCAGCGCGTCGAACAGTGAGAAGTGCTGGAACACCATCGCAATCCCATCCGCCCGCGCCGCGCGGGGTTCCGCTGGGGCAAAGGGTTGGCCGCGCAACATCATGGTGCCGCTGTCTGGCTTCACCAGCCCATAGATCATCTTGACAAGCGTGGATTTCCCCGCGCCGTTTTCGCCCAAAAGCGCATGTACTTCGCCTTCGCCGATGTCGAATGACACCTGATCATTGGCCACGACGCCGGGATAGGCCTTGGTCAGCCCTTGCAGGCTTAAAAGAGGAGTGGTCACGCGCTCAGGTCCTTCTTCAACTCAGTCTGTCGGGCCGGACGCAGAAGCTGCGCGGCGACGCCAACGGCGATCATTTGCGGGTGTTTGCCCAGAGCGGGATCGCCGATTGGACAGGTGATCCGGCTGATCTGTTCAGGTGCACGCCCAAGAGCTGCCAGCCGCGACCGGAATCGCGCCCATTTCGTAGCCGAGCCGATCAGCCCCGCAAAGCGGAAATCATGCGAAAGCAGCCGGTTGCACAGCTCTAAATCCAGATTGTGTGAATAAGTCAGCACAAGATGCTCGGCATTGGGCGGTGCATGGCGAACCAGCTCGGCCGGTTTGGCCGCTGGAATTGTGGTGACACCTGCTGGGACCGAGGCCGGGAAGCGCTCGGGTCCGGTATCGACCCAGGTGATCGCGATGTCGGGCAGGGGGGACAGAACGTCCACCAGTGCTCGACCTACATGTCCCGCACCCCAGATCCACAGGTTTCGGGTTGGCTTGTGAACGGGTTCCACCATCCAGCCGTCGATCATTTGCGGTGCGGGGGCAATCCCCTGACCGCGCGCAGTTGTCAGCAACCGTTTCACGGAGAGAGGCATTTCGCCTGCAGAAGCGGACCGCGCTATGACCGTGTCGTCGAGAGCTTCAAGTGCCTTGTGATCAAAGACCTCGCTGAACAGTGAAACTGCACCGCCGCAGCATTGGCCCAACTCGGGGCCAAGCGCGTGATGGGTTAGACGGTTGGGGAGGGATTGGGACCGTGCAGCTTCGGCGGCCTGAAACTCCAACGTGCCACCGCCGATCGTTCCGCTCTGGCCATCCGGCCAGACCAGCATCGAAGCGCCAACCTCTCGCGGGGACGACCCCTTGATCGCGGCGATGACCACGCGGGTGACTTTCCCGTGGGTTTTGACCGCCTCCCTCAAAGCCTCCAGATCAAATCCCATCAGATGCCTCCCTTCATCCGCTGAACGCCGCGCCAGACTTCCTCGGCCGTGGCAGGAGCATCCAGCGCCGGATAGCTGTCGCCACAGGCTGCGACCGCGTTCGACAGGGCCAACCATGCCGAGATACCCAGCATGAAAGGCGGCTCACCCACCGCTTTCGAGCGATAGATCGTATCCTCGCGGTTCTCGCCATCCCAAAGCGCGACATTGAAGATGTCGGGCCGGTCCGAGCAGGCTGGAATCTTGTATGTCGAGGGCGCGTGTGTGCGCAGGTTGCCCTTGCCATCCCAGACCAGTTCCTCGGTCGTCAGCCACCCTGCACCTTGCACATAGCCGCCTTCGACCTGTCCGATATCGAGCGCCGGGTTCAGCGATGCGCCCGCATCATGCAGGATATCGGTGCGCAGAATGCGGTTCTCGCCGGTCAGCGTGTCGATGGCGACCTCGGTCACCGAGGCCCCATAGGCAAAATAAAAGAACGGACGCCCACCGCCAGCGATCCGGTCCCATTCGATCTTGGGCGTTTTGTAGAAACCGGTTGCCGAAAGGCTGATGCGCCCCTGATAGGCCAGTGCTGCGGCTTCGGCGAACGTGTAGCGTTCCGCACCGACTGAGACATGACCGTCTGCAAAGGTCACCGTCGACGGGTCGGCCTGATGACGCTCGGCCAGATAGTCGGCCATGCGGTCGCGGATCGTGTCGCAGGCGGCTTTGACCGCCATACCGTTCAGGTCACTGCCCGAAGACGCCGCCGTGGCCGAGGTATTGGGCACTTTGGCCGTATCGGTTGCGGTGATTTTGACCATCTCCAATGGAATGCCAAAGCGCGACGCAGCGACCTGTGCGACTTTCTGGAAGAGGCCTTGCCCCATCTCGGTGCCGCCATGGTTCAAGTGGACCGAGCCATCCTGATAAACATGCACCAACGCACCCGCCTGATTCAGGTGGGTCAGCGTGAAAGAAATCCCGAACTTGACCGGAGAGAAGGCGATACCCTTCTTGATCACACTGTTCTCGGCATTCCACTTTTCGACAGCCGCTTTACGCGCGGCATAGTCGCTGGATTTTAGCAGAGCTTCGGTGATGCCATGCAGTTCGAAATCGCTGACCTCCATACCGTAGGGCGTGGTGTTTCCGCCTGCAGGCAGAGGGCGAACGGGCGCCTCGCCCATCTCAACTGCGCCCCGGCTGGTTAGGTCTTCATGCGGATCGGGGTGTCCCAATAGTTTCGCTGCCGGTGCAGCCTCAGCGATCTTGTGGGCGGGTTCGTAAAAGTTACGACGGCGCAGTTCGACCGGGTCCAGACCCAGCGCATGCGCGGCGTGGTCCATCACGCGTTCTATCCCGACCATACCCTGAGGGCCCCCGAACCCGCGATAGGCGGTGGCGGATTGGGTGTTGGTCTTCAGCCGGTGGCTCTCGATCCGGGCATTGGGCAGGAGGTAGGCGTTGTCGGAATGCAGCATCGCTCGGTCGGCGACGGGCAAAGACAGGTCCTGTGCCCAGCCGCAAATCGCGTGGTGTAGGAACGAGACACCCTGAATATGGCCGTTCTCGTCGAACCCGGCTTTGTAGGAAATGCGGAAGGCGTGGCGCTTGCCGGTGATGATCATGTCATCGTCGCGGTCATAGCGCATTTTGCAGGCTTTGCCGGTTGCGCGCGCGGCTATGGCACAAGCCACGGCCAAAGCGTTCCCCTGGCTTTCCTTGCCGCCGAACCCTCCGCCCATCCGGCGGGTTTCCACCCGGACCGCGTGCATGGGAACGCCCAGCGCATCGGCCACCTTGTGCTGGATCTCGGTCGGGTGCTGAGTTGAGCTGTGGACCAGCATATCCGCGCCTTCATTGGGCACGGCAAGGGCCGCCTGACCTTCGAGGTAGAAATGTTCCTGCCCGCCGAGCTCGAAGCTTCCTTCGATGATATGGGGGGCACTGTTGATGGCGGCATCCGCGTCCCCCTTGGCGTAGATGCGGGGGCCATCCTCGAAACGACTGTCGGCGGCCATAGCGTCTTCGATGGTCAGGATCGGGGTGTCTTCGGCATAGTCGATCTTGCCCAACCGCGCGGCCTTTCTGGCTGCGAGATGGCTGGTGGCGACGACCAGAAACAAGGGCTGTCCGACATAATGAACCGTGCCATCCGACAGCAGTGGCTCATCATGGATCGAGGGCGAGACATCGTTGGCAAAAGGAAGGTCTTCGGCCGTCATCACCTGCACCACGCCATCCGCAGCTTTCACTGCCGACAGGTCCATCGCACTGATCGTACCTTTGGCAATCGGGCTCAGACCAAAGGCCAGATGCAGGGTGCCCTTTGGCGTCGGGATGTCATCCACATAGCGTGCGGCGCCTGCCACATGCAGCGGGGCCGCGTCGTGGGGGAGGGGTTTGGTCACGCTCATGCCGTCACCTTCAGCACGTCGGTCACTTCGCCCTGATCTTCCAGAAAATACCGTTCCAGCATCGCTTTGGCCGTCTCCAGCCGATAGGTTGCCGAGGCGCGCATGTCCGTGAGTGGTGAATAATCCTCGGCAAAGCTGGGCAGCGCGGCGTCAATCACCTCGCGCGTCCAGGGTTTGCCGATCAGTGCGGCCTCGACATGTGTTGCCCGTTTCGGAGTACCAGCCATACCACCAAACGCGATGCGCGCTTTAGTGACGGTTCCCTCTGAGACGGTGATATTGAAACACCCGCAAACGGCCGAGATATCCTGATCGAACCGTTTGCTGAGTTTGTATGCCTTCAGTCGATCCGCCTGACGCGGGAAACTGACGGCCTCGACAAATTCACCCGGCGCGCGGTCTTGTTTGCCGTAGTCGATGAAGAACTCTTCCAAAGGAAGGGACCTGCGGGCGTCGCCTTTGCGAAGGTGTAGAGTTGCACCCAAAGCGATCAGGGCAGGTGGGTTGTCCCCGATGGGTGAGCCATTAGCGATGTTGCCGCCGACGGTGGCTGCGTGGCGCACCTGAACGCTGGCATAGCGGCGGATCATTTCGGCGTAGGAGGGATGGAGGTGGACGAGAGCATCGCCCATCCGGTTCATGTCGACCATTGCCCCGAAGCGGATTTCGTCATCGGTGATTGTGATCTGTTTTAGGTCTTCGCAGCCGTTGAGGAAGATCACCGGGTCAAGCTCACGCAATTGCTTGGTGACCCAAAGGCCGACATCGGTTGCACCGGCGATGAGTGTCGCGTTGGGGTACTGGGTATAGACTTCCGCCAATTCGTCGGATGACCTGGGGAGGAAGGTCGGTTCTGCCCCCCGGCCTGCGGCCTCCCCCCGAGGTATTTTTGAACAAGAGAAGGACTGGTCGTCAGTGATCCATTGCGGGACGGGATGTGGTTCGGCGGCTTTCGCGGCGCGGATGATCGGGGCGTAGCCGGTGCAGCGGCACAGGTTGCCGGCCAGTTGGGTGTCGTGGTCGGTTGCGCCATTCACGTGACTTGCAACCATCGACATCACAAAGCCGGGGGTGCAGAAGCCGCATTGCGAACCGTGCAGATCGACCATTGCGCTCTGGACTGGATGAGGTTCATCGTTTGGGCCGCTTGCGCCCTCGACGGTGCGGACGGCTTTGCCATGCAGTTGGGGTAAGAACAGGATGCAGGCGTTCAGGGCCTTGGCGCTGCCCTCTTCTGTGACCATCACGGTGCAGGCGCCGCAATCGCCTTCGTTGCAGCCTTCTTTGGTGCCGGTCAGGCCACGCTCTTCGCGCAGCCAATCCAGCAGGGTGACCGTCGGACTGACATCCGACAGCTGCACTGTCTCTCCGTTCAGAAGAAACGTGATGTCCATTCGTGAAACCCGTCGCCTTACCCGGTTGCGCCCGTTGGGCCCTCCTTCGATGCGACGTAGAAAGAGTGGCGGGCGAAGTGCTTGCCGTCAGATGTTAGAAACAGCGCACCTTATCTGGCAAGAAAAACTGCCTATATGATGCACCATTGGACCCGCACGGCCTGTGAATGTTGCAGTTGTTTAGAAGTCAGGCACTTGTAAATAAAGACCATTTTTGAAGCGATGCCGAGTCTGGCCCGAAGCACCTTCTAAAAAATCAGAATAATCTCTGCTGATTTTTTAAGCAGTCCACAGAGTCGGTTCCCGCTTTTTCGTCGCTGCTGACTGGGATAGCTTGCGGGGTATGAGCAGTACCCCTCGATTCATTCACCTTCGCGTTCACACTGAATATTCCCTGCTGGAAGGCGCTGTGCGGCTGAAAAAGCTGCCCGGTCTTTGCGAGAAGGCCGAGATGCCCGCCGTTGCGGTGACCGACACCAACTCGATGTTCTCGGCACTGGAGTTTTCAATCACCGCCAGCGGGGCCGGGATTCAGCCGATCATGGGGTGTCAGGTTGATCTCACCTATGTGCAACCGCAACCCGGTGAGAAGCCGAAAGCGCCTGCGCCTCTGGTGCTGCTGGCGCAGTCCGAGGTTGGGTATGAGAACCTCATGAAGCTGAGCTCCTGCCTCTATGTGGACAAAGGCGGGCAGTTGCCGCAGGTCACGTTGGAGGAGCTGGCGGATCGGTCGGAGGGTCTGATCTGTTTGACTGGTGGACCAGAAGGCCCAGTGGGAATGTTGCTGCAGCAAGGTCAGCGCCCTGCAGCTGAGGCTCTGGTCGACCGGTTGGCGGGGATGTTCCCGGATCGTTTGTATATCGAACTGCAACGCCATCCGGGCGAGGACGGCCAGCCTGAGGCCGAGCGCCTGACCGAGCGCGGTCATGTCGAGATGGCCTATGCCAAGAACCTGCCTCTAGTCGCCACCAATGATGTCTACTTTCCAACCTCGGATATGTATGAGGCCCATGATGCGCTGATCTGTATCGCCGAGGGGGCCTATGTCGATCAGCAAGCCGGTCGCCGCCGTCTGACCGCGCAGCATTATTTCAAGTCGCAGCAGGAAATGGTGACTCTGTTCGCGGATTTGCCCGAGGCCATCGAGAACACGGTCGAGATCGCGCGCCGTTGCGCCTTTATGGCCTATCGCCGTGATCCCATTCTGCCCAAGTTTGCCGATGATGAAGTGGCCGAACTGCGCCGGATTGCGAATGAGGGTCTGCAGAAACGGCTGGCCGTGATCCCTCATGCGGTGACGCCTGAGGAATATCAGGAACGTTTGGATTTTGAGCTCGGGATCATCGAGGGCATGGGGTTCCCAGGCTACTTCCTGATCGTTGCTGACTTTATCCAATGGTCCAAGGATCATGACATTCCGGTTGGGCCGGGGCGGGGGTCCGGTGCGGGGTCTCTGGTGGCCTATGCGCTGACGATCACCGACCTTGACCCGCTGCGCTATAGCCTGCTGTTCGAAAGGTTCCTGAACCCCGAGCGGGTCTCGATGCCGGATTTCGATATCGACTTCTGTATGGATCGCCGGGAAGAAGTGATCCGCTACGTGCAGCAGAAGTATGGGCGCGACAAGGTGGGGCAGATCATCACCTTTGGTGCGCTTTTGTCGAAGGCTGCCGTGCGCGACATCGGGCGGGTATTGCAGATGCCATACGGGCAGGTGGACCGCCTGTCCAAGATGATTCCAGTTGAGGGGGTGAAGCCTGTCTCGATCGAAAAGGCCCTGAAGGATGAGCCGCGCCTACGCGAAGAAGCGCGGAATGAAGAGGTGGTGGAGCGTTTGCTCAACTATGGCCAACAGGTTGAAGGGCTTTTGCGGAACGCCTCGACCCACGCGGCGGGTGTGGTGATTGGCGACCGGCCGTTGGAAGCGCTAGTGCCGCTTTATCAGGACCCTCGGTCCGACATGCCTGCGACCCAGTTCAATATGAAATGGGTGGAGCAGGCCGGGCTGGTGAAGTTCGACTTTCTCGGTTTGAAAACGCTGACTGTGATCCAGAATGCGATGGACCTGATCTTCAAATCCGGGCGGCCTCTGCATGTCGCGGCCGACGGAACGGAGCTTTATGAACCAGCCGAAGGGGCCGAGAACCAGATCAACGCTATCCCGCTGGATGATGAGGCGACATATAAGCTCTATTCGGCTGCCAAGACGGTGGCGGTGTTCCAGGTGGAATCCTCGGGCATGATGGATGCGCTCAAACGCATGAAACCCACCTGTATCGAGGATATCGTGGCCCTTGTAGCGCTGTATCGCCCCGGTCCGATGGAGAACATCCCGACCTATTGTGAGGTCAAGAATGGGCTGCGGAAAATTGAATCCGTGCATCCTCTGATCGATCATATTCTTGAGGAAACGCAGGGCATCATCGTCTATCAGGAACAGGTAATGCAGATCGCTCAGGTGATGGCAGGGTATTCCCTTGGCGGCGCTGACCTGTTGCGCCGTGCAATGGGTAAGAAGATCAAAGAGGCGATGGATGCCGAGCGCCCGAAATTCGAAAAGGGCGCTGCAGAAAATGGCGTGGATGCCAAGAAAGCCTCCGAGGTGTTCGACCTTCTGGAGAAATTCGCCAACTATGGCTTCAACAAATCCCACGCGGCCGCCTATGCGGTGGTCAGTTACCAGACCGGCTGGCTGAAGGCGAACCACCCGGTTGAGTTCATGGCAGGCGTCATGAACTGCGATATCCACCTGACCGACAAGCTGGCCGTTTACTTCGAAGAGGTCCGCAAGGGGCTGGATCTGCCTTACATCCCGCCTTGCGTGAACCGCTCTCAGGCCACTTTTGATGTGGACAGCGGGCATCTGGTCTATGCGCTGGGCGCGTTAAAAAACGTCGGTGTCGAGGCGATGAACCTTGTGGTTGATGGGCGTCGTGCCGGAGGCGCGCCAGACCAAGAGGGCGACAAACCCTTCGTCAACCTCTTCGACTTTGCTCGTCGCGTTGATCTGAAAAAGGTCGGCAAGCGCCCGTTGGAAATGCTGGCACGGGCCGGGGCCTTTGATGAACTAGACAAGAACCGCCGCCGCGTGTTCGAAAGCCTCGATCCGCTAGTGCAGTATTCGGCGGCGATCCACGAACAGAAGAACTCGAACCAGGTGTCATTGTTTGGCGAGGCGGGGGACGACCTACCCGAACCGCGCCTGTCGCCGACGCCGGATTGGCTGCCTGCCGAACGCCTGAGCGAAGAGTTCAAAGCCATCGGTTTCTACCTGTCGGGCCATCCGCTGGACGACTACATGCCTGCGCTGAAACGCAAACAGGTGCTGACCTTGGATGAGGTGACGGAAAAGGCGCGCTCTGGCCCTCTGATCGCGAAGATGGCCGGGGTTGTTGCCGGCCGGCAGGAACGGAAATCGGCCCGCGGCAATCGCTTTGCCTTTGCGCAGCTTTCGGACCCGACTGGAGCGTATGAGGTCACGCTATTCTCAGAAACGCTGGAGAAAACGCGCGAATATCTTGAGACGGGCGCACAGGTGGTTCTGACCGCCGAAGCGACGATGGAGGCCGATCAGTTGAAACTGCTGGGTCGCTCGGTTGGCCCGGTGGATTCGGTTGTGGCCGAGGCGGGCGCGACCGGCCTACGTATCTTCGTCGATCAGCCGCAGGTCTTGCCCACGGTGGCAACCGTGCTGGCAGACGCGGCCAGTGCTGCGAAAGGGGCTGCCAAAGGGCCGATCCAGCTGTGCCTGATGGACCCAGGACTTCCGGGCGATGTCGAGATGGATTTGGGGCAGGACTTCCCGATCAACCCGCAGATCAAAGGCGCGATCAAGTCGCTGGATGGCGTTCTGTCAGTGGAAGAGGTCTGATCCCGGCTTTGTTGCCACGGCGATGTCCCCCGGCTAGGCTGTACCTGCATATTCTGTGAAAGATGAAACAGGAGGGTTAGGGTTTGGCACTTTCAGCTATGGGCTCCAAAGCGTTGGTATTGGCGGGGGCGATCTCGCTTTCCGTGGCGACTGCGGCTTTTGCGGACGACAAAAAGAAGAAGCAGACAATCGAAGGTGCATTGATCGGCGCCGGGGTTGGGGCCCTGATCGGTGACGGCAAGGGCGCGGCAATCGGCGGTGTGGCCGGTGCGATTATCGGACATAACTGGAAGTGATTGCGATGCGGATGAAAACTCTCAAGCCTGTTGTGTTGGCATCACTTTTGATGGCTCCGGTCTTTGCTTTGGCCGACGAAGCCGCTCAGCAGATGGTGCAAGATGCCCTGCCTGTCATGCACTACACCTGCGCCTCAATCGCCGAAGAGGCGGACGGGGATGAGGCCTTTGTTGTCGAGGTTGTGGGCAAGATGACGGCTCTGTCGCTCTACAATCGACAGATCAATATCGAGGACCACGTCTCCACGGATGAAGACAAAGCGCAACTGCGCGAAGCGTTCATCGCCGCTCTGTCCGAGGGCTGTGCTGCGGATAAAAATGCCCTTCTTGGCGGGGTTGTTGATAGCGCGGTGAAATCGTCGCTGGGTTTGTGAACACAATTATCCTGTATTGCGTCCCGACGCGGGCAAATCGTGGCCGAATTTCAGTTGCTCGATCGTAGAGCCGGCAAGCCCACGCCAGTGCTTTCGAACCCGCCGTCGGACGCGATCACCTGACCCGTTACGTAGCTGGCTTTGTCCGAACAAAGGAAATAGATCACCTGCGCGATCTCATCCTCCGAACCGTATCGGTTCAGTGGGATAGCGTCATGATAGGCGGCGATGATTTCGGGCGAGTGGACTGCCATCGCAAGCTTGGTCCGGACCGGGCCAGGACACACACAATTGGCGCGTATACCGAATTCTCCTAGTTCGGCGGCTTGTTGCTTGGTCAGGTGGATGACACCCGCCTTCGACGTTCCGTATGCGACGCGAAGTGTGCTCGCCCTCAGCCCCGAAATCGATGCCATGTTTACGATAGCGCCACGGCTTTTGCGTAGGGCCGGTATAGTCGCCTGAGAGACTAGAAACACGCCATCAAGGTTGGTTTCCATAACCCGACGCCACACTGCGAAATCGTGTTCCTCAATTGGCCCGAAATCTGCGACACCCGCGTTGTTCACCACAGCATCAACGCGAGTGAATTCGGTGAGAACGGCCTTGACCACGCCAACAACCTGATTTTGATCCGAAACGTCCGCGACGAACGCAACCGCACCGTCTAGATCCTTTGCGGCAAGAGAAAGCGCCTCAGAGTCGCGATCGATCATCGCAACGTTCCAGCCGTTTTGTAGAAACAGTTTTGTTGTCGCAAGCCCGATGCCACGCGCGGCACCTGTGACAAGAGCAAGTTTGTTGGCCAATGAACGTCTCCTGCCAGTGAACTGATGTTAAAGTATTAGCCTACCAACAAGATTTCGAAAGGTAACCCTGTGACTAGTATAGGGCGTGACCAGCAAGAACCAGAAAAGCAGGCATCAACATCGAAATCTGTCTCAATAATGCGGCGGGCGTTCGTCTCCGAACACGACCCCGCCCGAGCCTTCCTGCGCCCGTTCGGCCTCGCGCTGCAGCAGCATTTCGACGCGGCGGGTCAGGCGGTCGATTTCGGATTGTTGACGTGTGACGACGGTGTTCAGCTCTTCGACCGTTCGGGTCAGATGGGCGATCTGTTCTTCCAGATGCTGCATGTTGATTTCCTGTGGGGTCTCCTTCAGGGACGGTCATAGCGGGCCTGTAAAGCCAAGACCAGCGAAAGCGCGCCTTGCCCCGATGCGGGCCATGGGATAGACCGCGCGCGGAACAATACCCGTGAAGGACGCCCCCGATGGCCAAGCCCAAGAAACAGCCCCGCCCCAAGGCCGTAACGCCGAAAGGGTTCCGTGACTATTTCGGCGAGGAAGTCACACAGCGCACCGAGATGCTGCGGACGATTGCAGGCGTGTATCATCGTTATGGGTTCGATGCTTTGGAGAGCAGCGCGGTCGAGACCGTCGAGGCGCTGGGCAAGTTCCTGCCCGACGTGGATCGCCCGAACGAAGGCGTATTCGCATGGCAGGAATTCGACGAGGGCGGCAACGGCGACTGGATGGCCCTGCGCTATGACCTGACCGCGCCTTTGGCCCGCGTCTACGCGCAGCACCGCAACGACCTGCCGACGCCCTATCGCCGCTACGCGATGGGTCCGGTCTGGCGCAACGAAAAGCCGGGGCCGGGGCGGTATCGTCAATTCTATCAGTGCGATGCGGACACTGTCGGCACCGCCTCGATGGCGGCTGATGCCGAGATCTGCGCGATGCTGTCGGACACACTGGAGACCGTCGGCATTCCGCGTGGTGATTATCTTGTGCGCGTGAACAACCGCAAGGTTCTGAACGGCGTGCTTGAGGCAATGAGTCTTGGCGAAGACGCCGCCGCGCGCGACAACGTTCTGCGCACCATCGACAAGTTCGACAAGGTCGGTGAGGCCGGTGTCCGAGAGCTGCTGACCAAGGGCCGTCTGGATGCATCTGGTGCGTTTATCGACGGTGTAGGGCTGAGCGATGATCAGGCCGAGCCGGTGCTTGCCTTCCTGACCTCCAAAGCTGCGGATACCGCCGGAACGCTCGCGAACCTGCGTGCGGCGGTTGGCGACAGCAAGATCGGTGCGGATGGCATTGCTGAACTGGAACAGATCGGTTCGCTGCTGGATGCGGGCGGCTACGGTTCGGACCGGATCGAGATCGACCCGTCGGTAGTACGCGGTCTCGGCTACTACACCGGTCCGGTTTATGAAGCCGAGTTGACCTTTGAGATTTTCGACGAAAAAGGCCGCAAGCGGCAGTTCGGTTCGGTCTCGGGCGGCGGGCGCTATGACGATCTGGTCAAGCGCTTCACCGGGCAGGAGGTGCCTGCAACGGGTGTGTCGATCGGCGTCGACCGTCTGCTGGCCGCTTTGCGCGAAAAGGGTCGTCTCAGCGCGCAGGCGACAGGGCCTGTGGTCGTCACCGTTATGGATCGCGACCGTATGGCCGACTATCAGACGATGGTGGCTGAGCTGCGGAATGCCGGCATTCGGGCCGAAGTCTACTTGGGCAATCCGAAGAACTTTGGCAATCAGCTGAAATATGCAGACAAACGGAATTCTCCCATCGCGGTGATCGAAGGCGGTGACGAAAAGGCCAATGGCATCGTTCAGATCAAAGACTTGATCCTTGGTGCCAAAATCGCCGAAAGTGCCACGCTGGAGGAATGGAAAGAACGCCCCAGCCAGTTCGAAGTGCCGCGCGGTGATCTGGTCGCCAAGGTGCGTGAAATTCTGGACAGTCAGGACTGAACCATGGCCAACCGTTCCCAGATACAGGCCCGCGCCGCGATGATGCGCGTCCGGTTCGAGGCCGCAGGTGCGCAGGTGGTCGATACGCCTCTGCTGCAACCGGCCGAGACACTGTTGGACCTCTATGGCGAAGACATCCGCGGGCGTGCTTATGTCACGTCGGACGCTCTGCGGGGCGAGCAGATGCTGCGCCCGGATTTCACTCTGCCAGTGGTGCAGATGCACATGAGCGACGGCGCAGAACCCGCGCGCTATACCTATTCCGGAGAGGTCTTTCGCCGTCAGGAGCATGACCCGGACCGGTCGAATGAATATATCCAGGTGGGCTATGAGGTCTTTGATCGCGACGATCCATCCGGCGCGGACGCCGAGGTGTTCTCGCTGTTTGCGTTGCAGTTGCGGGGTCTGCCTTTGCGGGCGGCGACCGGGGATATCGGAATTCTGACCGCAGCCGTCGAGGGCCTTCGCACGACCGAGCGTCGCAAGACCGCTCTGATGCGGCATCTGTGGCGCCCCCGCCGGTTCCGCATTCTTCTGGATCGGTTTGCAGGTCGCAAACCCGGCCCCGAAGGGCGCGACGAGTTGCTGAATGCCGCAGACCCTTTGGACAACGACATTCCGATGATCGGTAAGCGCCGTGCCTCCGAGATCGAGGCGCGGATCGAAGCTTTGCGTGAAGACCGTGACACGCCGCCTATCTCAGACAACGAACTGGCCGGGTTGGAAACGCTTTTGAATGTACGCGAGACCATGCCATTTGCGTTGGAACAGCTGCGCGATGTGGCGGTCGACCTGCCGCGGATCTCGCAAGCGCTTGATCGGCTTGAAGCCCGGATCGCAGCGATGCAGGCGCGGGGTGTGGATGTTGAACGGTTGGATTTCGAGGCAGCGTATGGCCGGACCTCGATGGAGTATTACGACGGGTTCGTCTTTGGCTTTTATGCCGAAGGCCGCCCCGATTTACCTCCGATCGCGACTGGCGGGCGCTATGATGCGCTGACCCGGCAGTTGGGCAATGGCGAAGAAATTCCGGCTGTTGGCGGTGTCATCCGCCCCGACCTGATGCTCGAGATCGAGGAGGACGCACAATGAGCCTGAAACTGGGCGTGCCTTCTAAGGGCCGGTTGATGGAAAAGACCTTCTCGTGGTTCGAAAAGCGCGGCATTACCTTGTCGCGCAGTGGATCGGACCGGGAATATGCAGGCAAAGTCGAGGGGATTGACGGTGTCTCGCTGATCCTGCTGTCAGCGGGGGAAATCCCGCGTGAGCTGGCAGCAGGTCGCATTCACCTTGGCGTTACGGGCGTCGACCTTGTGCAGGAAAAGCTGCCCCGCTGGGAACAGCAGGTTGAAGAAATCGCCGCGCTTGGCTTTGGCAAGGCGGATCTGATCATCGCCACGCCTGCCTGTTGGGTCGACGTGGATACGCTGGACGATCTGGATGCAGCCGCCGCCGCGTTCCGCAGGACACACGGTCACCGGCTGCGGATTGCGACCAAGTACCATCGTTTGGTGCGTGAGTTTCTGACCGATGCCGGGGTGGCCGACTATGCTCTGGTCGACAGCCAGGGCGCGACCGAAGGCACCGTGATGAACGAAACGGCCGAGGCCGTTGCCGATATCACCTCGACCGGTGAAACACTGCGGGCCAATCACCTGAAGATCCTCTCGGACGGTCTCATCCTGCAATCGCAAGCGACCCTGTGGCGCAGCCGTGTGGCGAGCTACGAGGCGGGCGACAAGACGGTTTTGTCCGAACTGTTGGATTGCCTGCGCTGACTACAATATGCCGATTTCGGCCAGAGCGCGGTTCAAATCGTCGGGCAGGGCGTCGTCCTGCTCACGCGATTTTGGAAGATCGGCTGGGGTGTCTTCGGGTTTCAGATAACGCCAGCCCTGAAAGGGGCGTTTCAGGGCGTTCTGGGTGCGATGCAGCTCTGGGTCGAGAACGATGGCGCAGCGACGGATGCCGTCCTCACCACGTACCTCGTCAAGGCGCAGGATGCGCTGGCGGCATTGGATCACGCCTTTGATCACCCAATAGATCGAACCTCCGTTCAGAATCTCGGCCTCGCGCTTTGGCCACATGCGCGTGACGTGGCGCGGGCAGCCATCTGCATAAAGCGGCTTGCGGCTTTCCTGCCAAGCCATCAGCGTGTCGACGCTCTCTGACCCGACCGAAAGTTTGACGAGGTTTACGAATTTATCCACAGATTACCTACAGAGTCGCCCCAAAGGAATTGGTTAAGAAGGTAGGGTTAACGGACTATTGCATCAAGTCATAGTAGCGCTAGGTGACCAATTTGGTCTATCTTGTATGCCTCGCAGCTGAATAGGAATCACCAATGAGCCGCTTTGCCGCCCCCATCGCCGAGCAGATCTGGGACATGAAATACCGCTTTAAACAGGCGGATGGCACGCCCATCGACCAGACGGTCGAAGACAGCTGGCGGCGTATCGCGCGCGATCTGGCGCGAGTCGAGAAAGACTCGGCGCATTGGGAAGAAAAGTTCTACGGCGCGCTGGAGGATTTCAAATATTTACCTGCCGGTCGCATTACCGCAGGCGCTGGCACCGCACGGCAGGTGACTCTGTTCAACTGCTTCGTCATGGGCACCGTGCCCGACAGCATGGGCGGCATCTTCGATATGCTGAAAGAGGCCGCGCTGACCATGCAGCAGGGTGGGGGAATCGGCTATGATTTCTCAACCATCCGTCCGCGGGGTGCGGATGTGAAAGGGGTGGCAGCGGATGCATCGGGGCCGTTGTCGTTCATGGATGTCTGGGACGCAATGTGCCGCACGATCATGTCCGCAGGCTCGCGCCGGGGCGCGATGATGGCGACGATGCGCTGCGATCACCCCGATATTGAACAGTTCATCACTGCCAAGTCTGACCCGGCCCGTCTGCGCATGTTCAACATGTCGGTGCTGGTGACTGACCCTTTCATGGAGGCAGTCAAGGCCGATGGCCCGTGGGAGCTGGTGTTCGGTGGCAAGGTCTATCACACCGTTCAGGCGCGGGACCTGTGGAGCAAGATCATGCAGGCGACCTATGACTTTGCCGAGCCGGGCGTGATCTTCATCGATCGTATTAACGCGGCCAACAACCTGAGCTATGTCGAGACGATTGCCGCCACCAACCCTTGTGGCGAGCAACCTCTGCCTCCTTATGGCGCGTGTCTGTTGGGGTCGATCAATCTGGCCCGGTTGGTGGCCGAGCCTTTCGATGACGCCGCGCGTCTGGACGAGGACGCTCTGAAAGAGCTGGTCGCCACCGCTGTGCGCATGATGGACAACGTGGTGGACGCGTCAAAATTCCCGCTGCCCGAACAGGAGGCCGAGGCGCAGGCCAAGCGCCGCATCGGGTTGGGTGTGACAGGTCTGGCGGATGCGCTTTTGATGTTGGGCCTGCGCTATGGCTCTGACGAGGCGGCGCGTCAAACCGAGCGCTGGTTGCACGCGATTGCCCGCGCCGCGTATCTGGCCTCGGTGCAATTGGCGAAGGAAAAGGGGGCGTTTCCCTTGTTCGATGCCGAGAAGTTCCTAGCCAGCGGCACGATGCAGCAGATGGATGACGATGTGCGCGATGAAATCCGCGCGCATGGGATCCGTAACGCGTTGCTGACCTCAATCGCGCCGACGGGCACGATCTCTCTCTATGCGGGGAACGTGTCGTCGGGGATCGAGCCGGTCTTTGCCTATGCCTACACGCGTAAGGTGTTGCAGAAGGACGGCTCGCGCACCGAAGAAGAGGTGGTGGACTATGCCGTGCAGTTGTGGCGCGACAAGTTTGGCGACAAGGACCTGCCGGAGTTTTTCGTGAATGCGCAGACGCTGTCTCCGTCCGATCACGTGAAAATGCAGGCCGCCGCGCAGAAATGGATCGACAGTTCGATTTCGAAAACGATCAACTGCCCTGAAGACATCAGTTTTGATGCCTTCAAGGATGTCTATATGCAGGCGTGGGATCAGGGCTGCAAAGGCTGCACGACCTATCGCCCCAATGATGTGACCGGCTCGGTTCTGACCGTATCGGAAAGTGCAGACACGGCGCCTGGTGAAAGCGCGGCTGCACCGCATGAGGTCGATGGCGGTGACGTCGTTTACATGTCCGAGCCGCTGGACCGCCCGCAGTCACTAGAGGGGTCGACCTACAAGTTGAAATGGCCCGACAGTGAGCATGCGATCTATCTGACGATCAACGATATTGTCATCGGAGGCCGTCGCCGTCCGTTCGAAGTGTTCATCAACTCGAAGAACATGGAGCATTACGCTTGGACGCTGGCGCTGACCCGCATGATCTCGGCCGTTTTCCGGCGGGGTGGGGATGTGTCCTTCGTGGTCGAAGAGCTCAAGGCCGTGTTCGACCCGCGCGGTGGAGCTTGGGTGAAGGGCAAATATATCCCCTCGATCCTGGCAGCGATTGGCGGGGTGATCGAGCAGCACATGGTCAATATCGGCTTTCTCGAGGGAGAGGGGATGGGGCTGAAGTCTGACCCTCAGGCGCAGGTCGTCAACATGGATGCACCGCGCGGCAAGGCATGCCCGTCTTGTGGGCAGTATGACATGGTGATGATAGAAGGCTGCATGACGTGCAGAAGCTGCGGTCACTCGAAATGTGGCTGAGGTGAGGCGCAGAACCCGTTTGTGTGAACGGCAAGGAAAAACGAACGCATTTCGTTAGTATTGTCGCCTATACGCAAGGTCATTTGCGCCCACAATCCGACACTCTTGGGTTTTTAGGGAAGAAAAGGCGCCGGGTTTTTGATCGCCGGGAGTTTTTTGTGCGAGTTGGGAAGTAGGAAGTACACACCGAAATCTCGCGAGGTTTGTACAACAATAGAAGATTGACTTGCTGCCCGGATCGCATCTGCAAGTGTCATTCCCTGACGAACAAGAACATCAACTTGGCGCAGCTTCTGAACTATTTCCTCTTGCTTGTGTCTCTTGTTCGACATTCGCGGTCGACCGTTTCTCAAACAGAACGGTGGACCAAATCAAACGAAGCACTCCATCGCGTTAATTGTTGAAGAACTCTGCCACTGCATCGGTCGACGCATTCACGGCCTCGGGCTTGTAGTAAAAGTCTACGTGGCTGAATTCATCAAACGCCAGCTCTTTGTGGTCATTGGTCAGTTTCTCGACAAATGCGGTCGAGCAGATCGCTGTGGAGGCATTTGTACCGTAGATGGTCAGCGAGGGCTGCACGATTTTATCTGCATAGGCTTCACAAATTGAGAACAAAGACTGCATGGGCTGATCAGCAATGTGCATGTTGGTATAGTTGGGAACTGCAACCGGCCCCTTAGCACCATCACGGCCGTAACAGTCATAGGTTTCGCCAGCCATGTCTGGGTAGGCGGCCGCTACCGTGAACTCTTCACGAGACATTTCGTCGTTCAAGCCGAACGGTACAACGTAGTCTGGCTCGCCGGTTTCATATTGCTTCTGCATCGAGGCATTTGCTGCGTCGATCATCTGATTGGCCATTTCGCGGTCGGTCCACTGGAACGCGTCCGACGCCATCATGCCCGACACCATAGCGATTTTCTTGATACGGTGGTCTGTCACCGCTGCCGATGCGATGGTTTGACCGCCCTGACAGACGCCCAGGCCATAGATTTCTTCGACGAAGGGTAGCGTACCCAGGTACGAAACCGCGTCCCAGGTGTTTTCAATCAGGCGGAAGTTATAGCGCGAATGTTTGAATTCGCCGGGCAGTGCGGGGCTATCGCCCATGCCCAGATAGTCGAAACCGAAATAGATGAAGCCACGTGCCGCCATTTCAGGGCCGTAGGTCGCTGGTATTTGATCCTTGACCTGCGGGAACGGGCTGGCTCCCACGATGGCCTTGTAGGTCTTGGTCTCATCAAAACCTTCGGGCAGGTAGAGATCACCGGCCAAATCCACGCCAAAAGATTTAAAGGTCACTGCGTTTTTGCCAGCGATGAAAGTTTCGGAGGTCATGGTATGGGTCCTTTCGAGGTCGAGCAGGATTGCACCTTGCTAAAGTAAATCGCCTTGTTTACTTATGTTGAGGAGGTGAATTTTGTAAACACACTTTTTTACTTTTTGAGGCGAAATCCGTGAAACGTACTGAAAAGAAAAGAAAAGATATCATCGATGCAGCCATCGATGAGTTTCGGGAACAAGGATTTCTGGGGGCCAGGACGACCTCAATCGCCCAAAAAGCAAGTGTTTCGAGTCGCACACTCTACAATCATTTCGAAAGCAAAGAGGCTCTCTTCGAAGCAATCTCAGAAATCATGTTGGAGCAGAACCGGAGTATGAAGCCGGTTGCCTATGACCCAAGCCGTGACTTCGTGGAGCAGCTGAAAGACGCTCTTTGGGGGTACATCTCGGTCATAACGGAAGAGACGGCAATTGGTCTAAACCGCATGGTCCTTTCAGAGCTGATCCGCGACCTCGATCGTTCTCGGAAATTCTTCACGGAGACAGAAACGCACGACTACCCGATGACGCAGTTGATCGGCGAAGCCATGGGCGCTGGCGTAATCCGAAGAGCCGATCCGGTCTTCGCGACCAACCAGCTCTTGGCACTCGTCAAAAACTTCTTTTTCTGGCCAGAGTTTTTCCTGGGCGAGAACCCGACCACCAAGGGCGTAATGGACGATTGCATCGCCATGTTTATGGCGCACTACAAAATGGGCAAGTGAACCGCTCGTCAGACGCTTGACGCAGTCGTCACGATAGCGAAACAATCGAGGCCGAAGAACACCTACTGAAAAGATCGCTTACTTGCGGACGTATTTTGAACGGCTGACGGCTTCCGACATCGACCGCATAGCTCCGACACTCAGGAGTTGCAGCATTCTTCAGTTCAGAACGGTCTTCGGAAAGTAGAATGAGACCGCCCAGTTCGGGATATCCACGATCTCACTGATGCGCAGATCGCCGCAGACCGAGCAGAGCATGTAAGCATCAAGCGCTGACATCCCCGTCGTGGCCGAGATCCAGTCGACCATACCCGCCACTGCATCGCGGGCGGCCTGCATGAGATCCTCACCGATGCCTGTCGTCGCCTTGTAGCCGGAGGTATCGAAATGGCGGGTGACGGGGCCGTTGGTTTCAAACCGGGGGTAGGGCAGGTTTTCGCCTTTGAGAAGGTCGATTTTGATGGCCACGTCCATAGGGCTTTCGATGGCGGTGCCGCAAATCTCGCCATCGCCTTGTGCCGCGTGGGTGTCCCCCAGAGACAGCATCCCGCCCGCCACCTCGACGGGAAGGTAAAGCGTTGTCCCCACGCAATTGTCGCGGATGTCCAGATTGCCGCCGACCCGGCGCGGAGGCACGACGGAATGCAGACCCGGCTCGGCCAGCGCCAGGCCGATTGTGCCGACGAACGGCTTGAGCGGTACCTTCCCGCCAGGGCCGAACAGAGCAGGGGTCATCGCGGTAGAATCATAGTTCCAGATATGAAGCGCCGCGTCGGGAAACTGATCGGTCAGCAGGCCAAAACCGGGGATGTTGGCGGTCCAACCCCAGCCCGAGGGTTTGAAATCCAGAAAGGTCACGGCAACGGTATCGCCGAGCTCGGCTCCTTTGATGTGGATCGGCCCTGTGACCGGATTGACCGCGTCGAAAGACAGCTTACCCAGATCGGCCAGGGTCGAGGAAGCGTTCAACTGCCCGCCCGAACTGTCGATGGTTTCGACCTCAACGGTCTCGCCGGGGTCGACGCTCAGGACGGGTTCGATGGAGTTGTCCCAACCGAAATGGTGGTTGTGTTTGTGAATAGTGTGGTTGCAACCCATGACTTACTCCTGTTTTTTCAGAACCAGGTCTTCGATTTCTTGATCACCCATGATCCCTCCGGGGCGCAGGGCCATAGTCAGAACGATGACCGTTCCCAGTGCAATACCCGACAGGCCCAGCACTTCGGGCAGGTCGATGCCCAGCAGGACCGGGCCGGTTTCCAGCCAGCGCACGCATTCCAACCCGAACGAGATCAAAAGCGTGCCCAGAACCGCACCTGTGACTGTCCGCATTCCTCCAAGGATCAGCATGGCGAGTGTCAGAAAGACGTGGTTGAAATAGAAGGGCCGTGCGCTGATCGTGCCAAGGAAATAAGCGTAAGCAATCCCGGCGACTGCAAGCAGGATGGCTGACAGGACCCAGGCAATCAGGCGTAACCGGCGAATGTTTACACCCATTGCGGCGGCTCCGACCTCATCATCGGCGCAAGCACGCAGCTGGATGCCCCAGCGGCTTTCGCGAAAAAGGCGCACGATGAACACAACGAATACGGACAAGATTACTATAGACGTCAGTGAGAACACCTGCGGAATGCCGAAAAACGCCTGGTTTCCTTTGAAAATGTCGGTGCGGTACAGGAATACCGAGTGCACGATGACCAGGACGGCAAGGGAAAAGATGGTCACTCCAGACCCTGTCAGGCGCACGACAAACAGTCCGACGATTAGGGCCAGAACCGCGGTGATCACAATGGCAAGCAGCGCCGAACTGACCGGATCAAACGAGAAGGCATTCAACCCCCAAGGCGCATCCGGCAGAGAGATGGATTTGACCGTCACCGGCGTCACGCAAATCGCGGCCACGTAGGCACCGATCCCCATGAAGGCACTGTGGCTGAGGTTGGTCAGGCGCGCATTGCCCATGAACAACTGCATGGCCAGAACGACCAATAAGTTCACGTAGGCGCTGTATACCAGCCGAAGCTGATAGCGAGAGCCGAAATAGGTCACGATCAGCCCAATCGCGATCAATACGGCGGCCAGGATCGCAGCACCCACCAACCCGCGTTTCTGACTGGGGTTCAGGATCATATCTTGTCCCCTTTCTCAGTCGGGGGCGACAGGATGCCATCCGGCCTCCAGACCAGAACGAGGGCTATGATTCCAAAGACAAAGGCGTCTTTCATGCCGCCATATTCCTGCGGCAGTAGGACTAGCATGGCGACCTCGATCGCGCCGAGAAGAAAGCCGCCCAGCACGGCTCCGGGCAGGCTGCCAAACCCTCCGACGACGCAGGCCACGAAGGCCTTGAGGACCGGGTTGAACCCCAGATGCGGATCAACCGATCCACGCCGCGCCATGATGAAGATACAGGCCAGCCCGGCCAGTAGGCCCGACACCATGAAGGCCACCGCAAACACCCTGTTGGATTTGACGCCGACCATGCGGACCATCTCAAAATCCAGCGAGGCGGCGCGCATGGCCAGACCCAGTGTTGTGCGTTTGAGAAACAGCATCAGTCCGACGATCACCAGCACCGTCGTCAACGCCTCGAACACCTGAAGGGAAGATACCTGAACACCCAAAAGCTGCACGGGCCAGTCGAGGAAATACAGAGACGTCACAGCCACCGGGCGTGGTGAGACCGCAAGCAAAAACACGTTCTGCAGAATGATTGAAACACCAAAGGCGGTCAGCAGGCCGGTTGTCGGGTCCGCGTATCGCACGGGTCGGAACGCCACGCGTTCCAGCAAGAGGGACATCAGGATCGCAGCGGCGATCGCTCCGCCTATCACGATGAATGGGTTGTTCAGTGCCAGTGCCGCAAAGGCCACCATCGTATAGCCACCAACCGCGATCACCTCACCATGGGCAAAGTTCACCAGCCCCATGATCGAAAAGACAATCGCCAGTCCGAGTGCAATCAGCGCATATTCCGCACCAAAGGCGAGCGCGTTCATCATCTGCTGGGCCACGTATTCCATGTCAGGCGATCCCCGTCAGTTCCGCCATAAGCGCGCTGCTTTGGCCCAGTGTTTCCTTGGTGCCCTCGGCCACGACCCGACCGTTGTTCAAAAGGTAAGCGTAGTCCGACAGGCGCAGCGCCTGCGTTGCGTTCTGTTCGACCAACAGGATCGTCATTCCCTGCGCCTTCAGCTGTTCGATCATCTGGAAAATCTGGCTTACGATCTTGGGGGCCAGACCCAGGCTGGGTTCGTCCAGCAGCAGGATCTTGGGGCGTGTCATCAAGGCGCGGGAAATGGCAAGCATCTGCTGCTCTCCGCCTGACAGGGTGCCCGCCGGTTGGTCCCTGCGTTCGCCAAGGATTGGAAAGGTCTCAAGCCAGTGGGTGATGTCGGCATCCTTGGCCGTGCGGTCGGAACGGGTCGCGCCGCCCAGAACCAGATTTTCCTCGACGCTCAGGTTCGAGAAGATCCGCCGCCCTTCCGGGGCCACGGACATACCCGCCTGCACTCGAGCCTCCACAGGCAGGGCCGAGATATCGGCGCCGTCAAAGGTGATCCGGCCCGAGGACTTGACCACCCCCATCAGCGCTGAGATGGTCGAGGTCTTGCCCGCGCCATTGGGCCCAAGCAAGGACACACAGCGGCCCTTCTCCACGGCGAAAGAGATGCCGTGCACGGCCTCGATCGGACCGTGAGAAACTATCAGGTTTTCAACATTCAGCATGGGATTGGAAACGGGGGCTGGAACCGCCCCCGTCTTTTGGCTCAGTTCCAGTCTTTCGGTGTGTTTTCGGGAATTTCGTTCGAGATCAGAACCCGCTTGCCATCTTTGTAGCCAATCACAGGGATCGTGCGCTGGGCATAGGTTTTCGTATCCTTGAACGAAATGCTGTCGACTGTCAGAACCGGGATCGACTCGGCCGTGCGGATCGTTTCCGCAATCACCGCCGGGTCGCTGCTGCCGGAGGTTTCGACCGCCCAGGCAACGGCCTTGACTGTGTCGGCACCGGTGGCTGGGAACAAGCCGGGCACATCGTGGCCCAAATCCTTGCAGTCCGCCATGAACTTGACCACGGCGCTTTCGTCGTGGCTTGGGGCCAGCGTGGCAAAGAACACCTTGTCGAGAATCGCAGGATCATCAGCCGCGACAGCATCCAGCGATGGATCGTCAAACCCGTCCGAGCCGACCACCCAAGCGTCGATCCCGGCGCTGCGCAGCTGTCGAACCAGCACACCAATATCGGGCATGATCGACGAAATATAAACGGCGTCGATCTCTTCACCCAGTGCTTTCATGTCAGCGATCTGAGGTGACCAGTCCGATGTGCCAAAGCTGAAGTTCATCTTCGCCAGCACCTTGCCGCCGCCCTCTTCGATCACTTGACCGAACCACAGCGGGGTGCGGGCAGACCACGACCCGCCTTCGTCCGAGGTCAGCAGAACCACATTCTTGACCCCTTCGCTAAGCGCGTGGTTGGCAGCTGCCGTTGCCGTGAATGGATCGGGTGAGACACCGGTAAAGAAATTGTCCACAATGCCCGCGTGCATCTCGACTTGCGTGGATTGCGGCTGGAAGATGGAAACGCCATAAGGTTGCGCGATCTGAGCTACCGGGATCATCGTGTCCGAGAACGGCGTGGTGCCCAGCATCACAACCCCTTCGTCCAGGAACTTCTGCGCCAACGAGATGGCCGCCTGCGTGTCGCCTGCGGAATCCTGAACCAGGACTTCGATCTTCTTGCCGCCAGCACCACCGTCGGCGTTGATCATATCGGCCATACAGCGCGCGCCCAGGTATTCGGAATAGATTGCCAGATCACCTGTCATCGGCACGCCCAGTCCGATCTTGATCGTATCTTCAGCGACCGCGGGTAGGGCGAGGCTCATGGCGGTCAGAGTCGTAAGGGTCAACTTCTTCATACTTGTTCTCCTGTTGAAAGCCGCCTGCGTCACGCGGCACGTTCATCGGTTTCGCCAAGATAAGCGTCGATAACCTCTTGGTTCTTGGTTATTTCTTCGGGTGCGCCTTGGGCAATGATGGCACCCATGTTCAAAACAGTGATCTTGTCGCAGAGCGACATGATGAATTTAAGATCGTGGTCGATCACCAAAATCGCGCAGTCCGAATGTGTCCGCACCCATGTCAGTGACCGGCCCAGAGCGTCCGTTTCCTGTTCGTTCATCCCCGCGGCGGGTTCGTCCAGCATCAGGATACGCGGGTTCAGGGCCAGCGCGCGAACGATCTCCAGCCGCCGAAGCTGCCCATATGCCAACGACCCGGCATTGTGGTTGAGCTTGTCCGACAGGCCGAACTCGGGGATCGCGGCGTCGACGATTTCGGCGCCGCGGCCGGAATAGCGGGCGACGTCGATGTTCTGCGCGACGCTGAGGCTTGGAAAGACCCGCAGGTTCTGAAACGTCCGGGCCACACCGCGCGCCGCGCGTTCGTGGGCGCGCAAGTTATCCAGCGGCTCGCCATCCAGCGACAAGCTGCCCGCCGAGTGGGTTAACAGCCCAGAGATCAGGTTGACCAGCGTCGTCTTGCCTGCGCCATTGGGGCCGATCAGACCGCGCACTTCGCCCGGTTCGACGGACATGGTCACATCCTCGACGGCGTGGACCCCGCCAAAGGTCTTGGTGATGCCGTTCAGATCAAGCACCGGCCAATTCCTCGACCAGTTCTTTTGTGGTGACCTGTCGGCAATAGCCTTTGATCGCGCGCAGAGAATTGTCGTGCCGGTCCTGCGTATGAGTCAGGCAGGCATCTTCGACCTGAGTGACAAGGTAGCCCAGATCACACGCGTCACGGATGGCGCTTTCGACGCATTGATCCGTCAAAAGACCGGACAAAACAACTTGGCGAACGCCAAGGTTGCGCAGGATGTAGTCAACATGCGTGGACACAAACACCGAAGAGGACGTCTTCGGCAGCACGATCTCATCGCCTTGGGGCGCGATCTGGTCAATGACCTTTCCGTCCCAGCTGCCCTTGGGAACATGAAAACCCGTTATCTTGTAGTCCAGTGACCGGTCCCGCCCGTCGAGCGTCAGGCTTTCGATATTGGTGTACATGACCTCGACGCCGGCAGTGCGGCAGGCGGCCTGTATGGCCTGCATGTTCGGGATCACGCGGTTGTCCAGCTGATCGAAAAACCAGCCGTATTCCTCATTGAATTCGGCCTCAGGCAATTCTTTGAATTCGGCTCCTTCCCGGTGTGCCGAATAGTTCTGCACGTCAATGAACAACAGCGCGGATTGCGATGGGATAAGTGGAACATTTCGGGTCAAACTCACGTCTTGGTCTCCAATATCCGGGTAAAGGCTTCGGCGAGAAGCTGCGCCCAATCTTCGACGCCTTTTGTATCGCGGATCAGGTCATTGCGGATCTCGACCAGCGAATGTGCCAGTCCGCGCGGTTCGGCGAAATGCGGTATGAACCAGTCGCTTTCACTGTCGATCTGATAGGGCTGGTTCAACGTCATGTGCAGATCGGGACGTAGGGCCGAGATATGGTCGATCGCGGCCTGCCCCGTGGTCGGGTCAACGCGGGTCAGAAACCCGGCGTGCCAAGGCCGCGCCTCACCATCGACCTGTGCGGCGAAGGAATGGATCGACACCGCAAGCACGCGCGGTGCCCGGTCCAGCATATGTTCAATGGCTGCGTTCAGAGGGGCCATGATCTCACGCTGACGCGCCTTGCGATCCTCAACGGTCAAGTTCAGATTGGCTGGGATCTGCTCTCCAAAGCTGTTTGGTGGAATTGAATCCGGGGCTTCGATTGGGCGGTTGCAATCAATCACAAGCCGGGAATAGCGCTGCAAGATCAAAGGGGCCCGTAGCCGGTCAGCCAATTGCCGGGCCACAGCCTCGGCCCCTATATCCCAACCGCGATGGCTGGCCTGCACCTCTTCCGAGACGCCAAGATTGCCCAGCTTTTTCGGGATCGCGCGCCCGGCGTGTTCGCAGAGCAGCGCGATCTTCGCATCACTGTCAGGGTTCACCCATTCCACCGGGGCGGGATCCCCGGCGACCAGCAGTTCTTGGGTCGCGGCTGAAGTGTTCATGTGGTCCAAGTTAGAGAACAAGTTTTTTCAGAGTCAATGAAAAATAGATTGACTGAAATTTTTATTCCATGCGATCCATTCAGATCAGGAGGTGCCGCTTGCTGGTTAGGCAGAGAATTGAAGCGAAGGCGGAAAACATGACCGCGAGCGAGCGCAAGCTGGCCGCTGCCTTGCTCAGCGACTACCCCTATGCGGGTCTGGTCACGATTCAGGAACTCGCGCGCCGGGCCGAGGTATCGGCCCCGTCGATCTCTCGGTTTGTCACCAAGATCGGACTGGGCGGCTATCAGGAATTCCAACGTGCTCTCTTGTCGGAATTGAAAGAAGGCCAACGCTCGCCCACCGATCTGCACGGCGAAGGGCGCAGTGTTGATGGAGGGTTCTTACGTGATTTCATCGCGCGCGCCTCGTCTCAGATGGCGCTGTCGGCAGAAGGTATCACCGAGGCGCAGTTTCAGCGCATATGCTCGGTACTGAGCCAGCCAAAAAGCGATGTCTATATTTTGGGCGGTCGGATCAGTGATACCATCGCGCAGCACCTGTCTTTTCACCTGCGCCAAACCCGCAGCGGTGTGTATCATCTTCCAGCCAACAATGAGGTCTGGCCGGAATACCTGCTGCGGATGAAACCTGCGGATATCCTGTTTCTGGTCGATTTTCGTCGCTACCAACCTGCGCTGGCGCGATTGGCCGCGACTGCCGCGCGGGACCGAGGGGTTCGCGTTGTTCTCATGACAGACAAATGGTTGTCTCCCATATCCCGCCATGCGGCAGAAATCTTGCCAGTTCCGATCGAAAGCGGCACGCTCTGGGATACGTACACAGCGGCCCTTGCTGTCACCGAGGCGCTGGTGACGCGTATTGCCGAAGACAACTGGGACCAGACGAAGTCCCGCATCGAAGCCTGGGATGCCATGCGATCCCACAACCAGGACCCCAACCCATGATGCCCAAAACCCCCCTGATGTTCGTCGCCACCTCTGACCTTGCCGGTAAATTGCGGGGCAAGGCGTTTCCGACGGATCAACTGAACAAGCGGTTGCAGCGCGGCGTCGGGTGGACACCTACGAATGTCCAGATCAACTGCTTTGACGGAATTGCCGAAAGCCCGTTTGGCGCGCTGGGCGATCTTCTTCTGATCCCGGACGCCACGGCCGAGGCAAAGGTCGAGTTCGGCGAAGACTCCGGCCTGCACTTTCTTATGGGCGATATCGTCACTCTGGACGGAGACCCTTGGGACTTCTGCACGCGCAGTTTGTTAAGGGCGGCGCTGGAGCGGCTGCACAAGGTCTCAGGAGCAAATTTGCTGGCCGCGTTCGAGCATGAGTTCCAGCTGAAAGATCCGCCAAGCCAGGCCAACGAAGCCTATGGTCACCGCGGCTTTGGCCTGCAGCGGGATCTGTGCGAGACCTTGATCAATGCGATTTCTCAGGTCGGTCTCAAGCCGGATTCGATCATGAAGGAATATGGGCCAAACCAATATGAGGTCGTCATAGGCCCCGAGCTGGGTGTTCGCGCGGCGGACGCGGCCATCATGGTACGCGAACTGACCTATGCGACTGCACAGGCTTATGGCGAACGGGCTACCTATACCCCTATTCGCGATGTCGCGAGCGTTGGGAATGGGGTTCATTTCCATATGAGCTTTGTGGACGATAGTGGCGCGCCGCTGACCTACGCCGAAGACGGGCCCTGCGGCATGTCGGACCTGACGAGCGCTTTCGCCGCCGGAGTTCTGAAATATCTGGATGCGATCCTGGCTCTGACAGCGCCTTCGGTGATCTCCTATGAACGCCTGACACCGCATCGTTGGTCTGCGGCTTTCAATAATCTGGGTTTCCGCGACCGCGAGGCTTCCTTGCGGATTTGTCCGGTGACCGCAAAAGACCCAGCCTCAATCGCGGGGCAGTTCAACATCGAATACCGTGCGGCGGATGCTGCAGCTTCGCCTCATCTGGCGCTTGCTGCGGTTGTCATGGCCGGGACGCAGGGGATCAATGAAGGGCTACCCGCTCCCGTTCCAACCGAAGAGGATCTTTCGCTTTTGGACGTCGCAGAACTTACCCAAAGAGGGCTGGTGCGCTTGCCTCAGACTTTGGAAGATGCGCTCGACCGGTTCGTAAACAACTCGGTCGTGACCGGCTGGTTCCCCGAGGGCTTTGCCGAGCTGTACCAAGCCCACAAACAATCCGAGATCGCGACAACCGCACATCTGGACACAGACGCACGCTGCCGATTGTACGAAGAAACATATTGACCTGAGCGGCTGGTCTTGCGGAAGCTCGTGGAATGCAACCTCTGGGGCGTCGGTCGGATAATCTCGCGCAGCATGACGCGGTGCAGGCTGTTTAGCTCAGGATAGGGATGGATCATGAACCGTTCAGAAACCGATGCCATCTTGAATTTGCATAGGCTGGCTTTTGGCGAAGCAGAAGGTGACGAAATCGCTCAACTCGCCGAAGATCTCCTTGAGCATCCGGAAACGATTTCAATCAGCGTAAGGCGTGACGGGCAGATCGCGGGCAATGTCATGTTCACCCCGTTAGTTTTCCAGGATCACCCAGACGTAAGATGCTATCTTCTGGCACCCTGCGGTGTCTCGCCCGAGCATCAAGGCCGCGGTGTTGGCAGAGAGATGATGGAGACCAGCATCAAGCACTTGAGGTTCATTGGAACAGACGCTGTCTTCGTGTTGGGCGTGCCGACATTCTACCCCTTATTCGGGTTTGTTCCGACCGACAAAGAGACGCCATATCCGGACCTTCTGACGATCCCCGAGGCATGGATGACGCTTGAGCTCACTGCAGGATCGGTTGAAAAGCTGGGGGGCAAGACACTTGCGATTGCGCCCTTTATGCACGCGCATTTGTGGGACACATCGCAACACGGGTGAATTCGGTTTTCTTGTCCTTGCCTCAAACCACGGACTTGTTTCAGGTTTCCATTTCTGCTGGGCATGTCTGTTTTGTTTCTGGAAATGTCGCAAGGCTTTCAGCCACGAATCCATCCCCGAGTAGGTTGCGCATGTGAGGTGCTGCTGTCTGATTCTCAGGCGGCAGAGAATTGGGAAGCCGGTGCAATTCCGGCGCTGCCCCCGCAACGGTAAGAAAGGTCAGGTTCGACAGGTGACCACTGGGACGAGGATCCCGGGAAGGTGTCGAGACCGGGCGCAAGCCCCTTTCAAGTCCGGAAACCAGCCTTGCATATATGTCAAACCGCGGGTGGCGGTGGGGGCACAAGTTTCGGACGTGATCCTCGCACGGCTCCGGACTGGCCTCTTATGTCATCTGCCCAAGCTGAGCCGCGGGCGCGGCAGGAGAGCCAGAAGTGAGCAACGTTCAAAGCCTGTTGGTGCGTCGAAACCCGGCCTATGCCCTTGAACAGGCGTTCTATACCGATCCAGATGTCTTTCAGGCGGATCTTGAGGCCATCCACTACCGCAACTGGCTATTTGCCATTCCGGCATGTGAACTGGTGAAAACAGGCGACTATGTGACCTACACTGTAGGCGCATACCGCGTGATCATTGTGCGCGGCGCGGACAACCAGATCCGGGCCTTCCACAATACCTGCCGCCATCGCGGGTCAATCATCTGCAAAGCGGCCAAGGGGAACTCGCCCAAACTGGTCTGCCCCTATCACCAGTGGACCTATGAGCTTGACGGCTCATTGCTGTGGGCGCGTGATATGGGGCCTGATTTCGACCCCAAACAACACGGGCTGAAAACCGTTCACTGCCGTGAACTGGCCGGGCTGATCTATATCTGTCTTGCGGATGAAGCGCCCGATTTCGACACTTTCGCGAATAGAGCACGGCCCTATCTGGAGCCGCATGATCTAAGCAACGCCAAGGTCGCCTTTGAAAGCACGATCATCGAAAAGGGTAACTGGAAGTTGGTTTGGGAAAACAACCGTGAGTGCTATCACTGCGGTGGCAATCACCCTTCGCTGTGCCGGACCTTCCCTGATGATCCCTCGGTAACCGGTATCGAAGGGGGGGAAACCCCGGCCTTCATGCAAACTCACTTCGACCGTTGCGAGGCTGCGGGAATGCCGTCGCAGTTCTATCTGCATGATGACGGGCAATACCGCCTGGCGCGCATGCCGCTGAAGGAAGGGGCGGAAAGCTACACTCTGGACGGTAAATCCGCGGTGCGTCGCTTTCTTGGCCGTTCGCCCTTTGCAGATGCGGGGACGTTGTTGAAGTTCCACTATCCCAGCACGTGGAACCACTTCCTGGCCGATCATTCGATTGTTTTCCGGATCACGCCGGTCAGCCCGACCGAGACCGAAGTCACCACGAAATGGCTGGTCAACAAGGATGCGGTCGAAGGGGTCGACTATGACGTCAAGCGTCTGACCGAGGTCTGGATGGCCACCAATGACGAAGATCGCCGTGTGGTGGAAGACAACCAGATAGGCATCAACAGTCCGGCCTATGTGCCGGGACCGTATTCTGGGATCCAGGAATCCGGTGTTCTGCAATTCACCGATTGGTATTGCAGCGCTTTGGCGCATCACCTTGCACCTGACACGATGGCGGCGGAGTGACGGAGATGAAAGATCTGAACGCTGTTGCCTCGGTCTGGCAGGATGACGAGACGCTGGAATGCGTCTCGGTCGTGCCCGAGACGCCAAACACCGCCAGCTTTACGTTCCGCGCCCCTTCCGGAGCCTTGTTTGCCTACCATCCAGGTCAGTTCCTAACGCTCGAGATTCCGGCGCCGGGGCAGCCGGGAGGCGTTGTGCATCGGACCTATACGATATCGTCATCCCCATCGCGTCCACGGTCCATCACGATTACGGCCAAGGCGCAACCGGACAGCATCGGCACTCGCTGGATGCTGAACAATCTGCAGCCAGGTATGCGGATGCGGGCGATTGGCCCGGCGGGTCTGTTTACCAATGCTGAAAGCGCCGCCCCCAAATATCTGTTCATCTCGGCGGGGTCGGGCATCACTCCTATGATGTCGATGACGACCTGCATGTGGGACGAAGGCCGCGATCTGGATGTCGTCTTCATCAACTGCGCCAAACGTCCGTCTGAGATCATCTTCCGCCAACGGTTGGAACAGATGGCAAGTCGGACGCCGGGTCTGGATCTGAAGTTTGTGGTTGAGGAAGCGGATCGCTACAGCCCTTGGACCGGCTATCAGGGTCAGTTCAACCAGCTGATGCTGGGTCTCATGGCTCCCGACTATTTGGACCGTGAGGTCTATTGCTGCGGTCCGGAACCGTTCATGCAGGCTGTCCGTGAAGCTCTGTCGGGTCTTGGCTTTGACATGGACAACTATAATCAGGAAAGCTTTGGAGCTCCGGTTGAGACCGAAGCGGATCAGCCCGATCTGGATGATATCGTTCCTGACGATGACAGCGCCGCCGAAATCGTGTTTGCGACCTCGGGTGTCACCACCAAAGTTGCCGAGACAGATACGGTTCTGGTCGCCGCACGTGCGGTTGGATTGAACATCGCCTCGGGCTGTACGTTTGGCGTTTGCGGCACCTGCAAAATCAAAAAGACCTCGGGTGAGGTTCACATGGTTCACAACGGCGGTATCTCCGAGGATGACATAGCAGCAGGCTACATTCTGGCGTGCTGTTCAAACCCGATCGGCAAGGTCGAAGTTGAGGTGTGAACGGGAAGTCTCAGGCTGAAACTGCAGAGCGGTTACGGCCGCCTGCGGTTTCAGAGTTTCAAATATTTGTATTAATATCATATACTTATCGTCCCTATGCGCGCTTAAGGGAGCTTGGGTGGCACAGGTTTGCTCGCGGATAGTTGATTCTATTCGGCAACATTCACGTGATTGCTCAAATTCTGTCTCTTTTCCGCCGAAATCTCCCCTGATAAAGCGGGTTGAGTACTGGGTGGGGTGTTGATAAGTGCGAGCAGGTATATGAGAGCCGGATATAACGGTCGTGTAGCCATTTCATGGAATCAAACTGAGCTTGATGGGCTTGAGGCAGCGCCTTTGGCCTTTTTGGCGGTCGGGTCCGCATGGTCCTGGCGTGGTCAGGCGCTGGTGTTGGGCGAAGTGGCGGAGCAAAATCTTGAGCAACTGGGAAATATGGGCGCGACCCCTGTGCGCACCCGCGACGCGTTTTCAGCCCCGCAAGAGATCTCGGGAGAGTATTGCGGTTCGGTCACATTGACCAATGGGGCGCAGCGCTTTTCGGCAGATTTGGTTATCACCGATGACGAACAATGGCCGACTCTGGTGTTCAACACTGGCTGTCCCCCTCGGGATCAGGATTTCTGGATTAGCGAAGTAACGCATGCCGGTGTCGACCTGCAGAGCGTACCGCAACCGACTGCACAGGTGGTGGCGTTTCCGGGAAAATCCGCGCCGGGTTTCTTTTCATAGGTTTGGTTACCTAGCTGGCGCTGAACCCGTTGGCCTAAAAACCCTTCAAGAAATTTAAGCAGGGCCGTCGGGACGTGTTGACTCTGACAGTTCTGCGGATATAAGCGCGGCTTCATTGGTGTTGGTGGCCCCCGCAAGGGGATGCCTGTCATGGGGGAAACCTCAAGAGGACAACGCCCTTTATAACCCGGCACCACGCCTGGTCTGAACTGGAACTGCCCGGTCCGAGCGGAGACGCTATTTCGGCCCGAAAAGTGGGAACCGGTTTTCGGATCAAGCTGAAATGCCACTTTAAAGGAGATCAGCCGTGACCAAACGCACGTCTGCCAAGTACAAAATCGACCGCCGGATGGGCGAAAACATCTGGGGTCGTCCGAAATCCCCGGTCAACCGTCGTGAATATGGCCCCGGCCAGCACGGCCAGCGCCGCAAGGGCAAACTGTCGGACTTCGGTCTGCAGCTGCGCGCCAAGCAGAAGCTGAAAGGCTACTATGGCGACCTGACTGAGAAGCAATTCCGTCGCATCTACGCCGAAGCTGAGCGAGTAAAAGGCGACACCGGTGAAAACCTGATCGGTCTGCTGGAGCGCCGTCTGGACGCCGTTGTATACCGCGCCAAGTTCGTACCGACCGTCTTTGCTGCACGTCAGTTCGTGAACCACGGCCACGTCAAAGTGAACGGCAAGCGGGTCAACATCCCGTCCTACCGTGTCAAAGAAGGCGACGTGATCGAAGTGCGTGACAAGTCCAAGCAACTGGCAGTTGTTCTGGAAGCTGTTGCTCTGGCCGAGCGTGATGTTCCTGACTACATCGACGCCGACCACTCGAAAATGACCGCGACCTTCGTACGCGCACCGGGCCTGAGCGATGTGCCTTACCCAGTCATGATGGAACCGAACCTGGTTGTCGAATTCTACGCGAAGAACTAATCTTCGCTGACATTCCAGATTACAAAGGCCGCGTTTTCAGCCCGGCCTTTTTAGTTTCTAAGCTATGCATTTTGACCCGATGTCCTGACGAGGTGGCACTCCGAATTTGCGCGAGTATTCCCGACTAAACTGGGTCGGGCTTTCATAGCCAACCTCAAAAGCTGCTTGCGACACACTGAGCGAACCGTGCGACAATAGCCTGCGGGCTTCCAGCAGCCTGAGGTCTTTTTGGTACTGCAGTGGAGAGGTGGCTGTTACCGTTTTGAAATGGGCGTGAAAGGCAGAAACGCTCATGCCAGCGCTTTGTGCCAGATCGCAGACGGGCAGGGCTGTTCGAAAATCCGCGCGAATGATGTCTATTGCGCGCGCGATACGGCTGGCGGCACTGTCGCGCCATAGCATTTGCCGTAACATGCCACCGTGATCTGCTTGTAGGAGTCGGTAGTGGATTTCACGGCTGATCATCGGTGCGAGAATTTTTGCGTCCGTAGGGTTTTGACTGGCGTGAAACAGGCGAGCCATGGCGTCAATCAGATCGGGCGAGGCTTTTGATGCGGCAAGGCTTTGGACTGTTTCGATTTCAGTAGGTTCTGAGCCGACAGAGTCGTAGAGACCACGTAAGATGGTCAAGTCCAAAGAGAATACGAGGCCGACATAGGGCTTTTCCCGACTTGCTTCGGTGACAGCGGCCAAAACCGGAAGTGAATGGCTGACGATCAGAGAGTCGCCTGCACCGAAGTGAACAAGGCGATCGCCGATACGTGTTTCTTTCTTCCCCTGTAGAACTAGGCAGACAATAGGTTCATACACCTGCGCTTCTATTGATTTCGTTTTGACATCATGAAGAAGGCCGAAACCGTCCAATGCGGTCGGGTAGAAAGCAGCGTGTTCTGCCCGTCCGCCCACAGCTTCGCAGATTTTTTCAACTAAATCATGTTGTGTCATGGTATCCCCACTGCCTCATTCAGCATATTTCGCGCAAGAGGTCAGTGCTAGCCAGAATCCTGACGGTCAGAGAATTAGGCAGATATTGAGGAGAATTCGGCAGGCGCATCGCGGTTTTCTAACCTATCTAGTGGTCAGGCTAACAATTGCGGAGAATGACCTTGGCACAGACTATCCTCATAACTGGCGCTTCATCGGGTATTGGCAGAGTTACGGCTGAGCTGTTTCACAGGCGGGGCTGGAATGTCATTGCCACCATGCGCAACCCCAGCAAGGAAGCTGAGCTTACGCAATTCGAGAATGTTCTGGTCACACGTCTTGACGTCACCGAGGAGGGTTCAATTGCGGCCGCAGTTGCCGGGGGGATTGAACGGTTTGGTCAGATTGACGTTCTTTTGAACAACGCCGGCTACGGCGCTTACGGCCCGCTAGAAGCCTTCCCGATGGAGCGTATCCGGCGGCAATTCGATACCAATGTCATCGGGTTGTTGGCTGTGACAAAAGCCGTTCTACCGCATATGCGCGCAAATGGTTCGGGCTGTATCGTCAATATCTCGTCCATTGGTGGACAAATTACCTTCCCCCTTGGAACGCTTTATCACGGCACAAAATTCGCGGTTGAAGGCCTGTCAGAGTCTCTGCACTACGAGCTTGCTGCGGCAGGTATCAAGGTCAAGATTGTCGAGCCTGGTCTGATTGCTACCGATTTTGGTGGCCGTTCGTTTGATTTCGTCAATGACGAGAGCATGGCCGAGTATCAACCTGTCGTGCAGGCCTTGTTCAGCACGTGGGGCTCGGAAGAAATGGCAGCGCGAACGTCGCCGCCAAGTGTTGTCGCCGATGTCATTTTGACCGCGGTGACGGACGACACTGACACTTTGCGCTATCGTGCCGGCGAAGATGCCGTTGAATACCTGGACAACCGCAAGGCTCTGGACGACGCAACTTTTATCGGCGGCATGAAGGCGATGCTTGGTTTGGCCTGAGTTCAGATCGGAAGTGGTCGCCCTTCAGCGATCGCTTCCATCGCAAAATATGAGGTCACGCTGTCCAGTTCGACCTTCTCGATCAGGCGTTGGTAGACTTTGTCATATGAGGCCATATCCTGGGTCACGACTTTCAGTTGATAGTCATAGTCACCGCCGATCCGATGGAAATCCACAACCTCGGGAATGGTCAGAACATGGCGGCGAAACGCCTGCAGCCACTCGGCTGAATGATGTCGGGTGCGCAGCATGACGAAGACAACGAGGTTCAACCCCAAAGTCTCGCGCGCAATGCGGGCGGTTGACCCGATCAGAACCCCGTTTTCATTCAGCGCTTTCAGCCTGCGCCAACACGCGTTCTGGGACAGCCCGACCCGATCGGCCAGCTCGCGCTGCGAAAGGGTGGCGTCTTTTTGAAGCTCTCTCAGAATGTGAGTGTCTATTTGATCTAAATTTTGGCTCATATCTAATCATATGACACAAAATTTATGAATTCTACGCAAAGAACGATAATGTTTCCACAGTTCGGATGGATCACATTGGACTTACAGTAAGGAGCCAATGCTATGACCCTGTCCAAATTTCGTGCGGATCTCTGTTCCACCACTCACAATTCCCACCTGCGCGACGGGCTGATCGGAGAGAATGTTCTGATCCCGGGTCTGCAGGGGGACGTGCCGCTTGTCTATGCGGATTACGTTGCTTCGGGTCGCGCGTTGCGACAGGTCGAAGACTTTGTGGCTAATCACGTGTTGCCATTTTATGCCAACAGCCACACCGAGGCCTCCTTCTGCGGGTCTTACATGACCCGTCTGCGTCGCGAAGCGCGCGATGAGATAGCCCGCCTTGTTGGCGCGAGGGGAGAAGACGCGGTGATCTTTACCGGGTCCGGTGCCACGGCGGGGCTCAACCGGTTGGTAAGTCTGCTCCGGGTGGCGGAAGCTGACCAACCGGTTGTCCTAATCGGTCCTTATGAGCATCACTCGAACATCTTGCCATGGCGCGAGAGCAAGGCTCTGGTGGTTGAGATTCCGGAAGCGGCGGAAGGGGGCGTTGATCTGCGCGCGCTGCAGGAGGCGTTGGACACGCACGCTGATGCGGATCTTGTGATCGGGTCATTTTCAGCTGCGTCCAATGTGACGGGGATCATCACCGATCCCGATCCGGTGACGCGTTTGCTCAAGTCGTATGGGGCTTTGGCCGTTTGGGACTATGCCGGGGGCGGGCCTTACCTGCCGATGGACATGGGGCCTGTGGATGCGCGCAAGGATGCGATCGTAGTGTCTCCGCACAAGTTTCCGGGTGGGCCGGGGGCGTCGGGCGTATTGGTCGTGAACCAGAGCGTTGTACAGCGTCGTTGCCCCAGCTGGCCGGGCGGGGGGACGGTGAGTTTCGTCTCGCCCTGGCGCCACGACTACAGCGAAAACCTGTCTACGCGAGAGGAGGCGGGAACGCCCAATGTGATCGGTGATATCCGCGCGGCACTTGCCTTCATCGTCAAGGATGTCGTCGGAACGGATGAGATCGCTCGACGCGAGGCGCAATATAACCAAATGGCGCTGGAAGGATGGAAGGACAATTCGAACCTGACTTTGCTTGGGGTGGAAAATACACATCGCCTGCCGATCTTTTCCTTCCTAGTGCGCGACAACGCAGGACAACCGGTGCATCAGCAACTGTTCACGCGGATGCTCAGCGATATATACGGCATTCAGGCGCGCGGAGGGTGCGCCTGTGCCGGGCCTTACGCACATCGGCTCCTGGGCATAGATCGAGCCGCGTCAGAGGAGCTGCACGCCGCTCTGTCCGCGGGTGAGGAGATGAAAAAGCCCGGATGGGTGCGCCTGAACTTCTCGTATCTGATGCGCGAGGAAACGGTCCAGTTCATAATCGACAGCGTCAATGACCTGTCCCGCCGGACCGAAGAATTCGTGCCGTTCTACAATGCCGACCCGGCGACTGCGCGCTTCAAAGCCGCATGATGGAATTGCTGCTTTTCTGAAAGCGTTGAGACAGGTATGAGAGGCCCAATAAACGGAGCCTCTCATGATCAAAATTACCCCTCAACCCGGCATTATGGACATCGCGCTGTATCAAGGCGGCCAGTCTCATGTGGCGGGTGTCGAGCATGTGATCAAGCTGAGCTCCAACGAAAACCCGTTTGGCCCCAGCCCCAAAGCGATTGAGGCGGTGCGCGACAGCGCCGCCACCTTGCATCGCTATCCCAGCACCGACCACGCAAGCCTGCGCAATGCGGTCGGCGCACGTCACGGTCTGGATCCGACGCGGATCATCTGCGGTGTCGGCAGTGACGAAGTGTTGCAATTCATCGCTCAGGCCTACGCAGGGCCGGGGGATGAGGTGGTCTACACTGAACATGGGTTTTCCATGTATCCGATCATTGCGCGGATGGCGGGTGCCGCGCCGGTCATGGTGGCCGAGCGCGACCGCAAGGTCGACGTGGATGCCATTTTGGCAGCCATAACAGCGCAGACGCGGATCGTGTTTGTCACCAACCCCGGCAATCCGACCTCGACCATGATCTCACAGAGGGAACTGGAACGTTTAGCGCAGGGTCTGCCGGATAGCTGTCTGATGGTCATTGATGGGGCCTATGCCGAGTTTGTCGACGGTTTCGATGGTGGTGCGTCTCTGGTCGATGCCCATGAGAACGTGATCATGACCCGGACTTTTTCAAAGGTGTATGGGCTGGGCGGCATGCGCGTGGGCTGGGGCTATGCGCATCAGCCGATCATCGACGTGCTGAGCCGGGTGCGCCAACCGTTCAACCTGTCTTTGACCGCGCTGGCTGCGGCCGAAGCAGCTGTAAATGATGTCGAATTCCTGTCCTTCTGTCAGGCTGAAAACGCGCGCCTGAGGGTATGGTTGTCGGATGAGTTGGCCAAGATCGGCGTCCCGTCGGACCCATCTTTCACCAACTTCATCCTCGCGCGCTTTGCCGATCAGGCCGAGGCTGAGGCTTGCGATGACTACCTCAAGTCGCAGGGTTTGATTGTTCGGCGCGTTGCGGGCTACAACCTGCCAAACGCGCTGCGGATCACCGTGGGCGATGAGGAAGCCTGCCGCCGTGTCGTCGCAGCCATCACCGCATTCAAAGAGGGCGTAGCATGAGCCAGATTTACGACCGTGTTGCGCTGATCGGGTTGGGTCTGATCGCCTCATCCATGTTCTGGGCCATCAAGCGCGCAGGTCTGGCTGGCGAAGTCACCGGCTATGCCCGCTCTGAAGCCACCCGCGACACAGCCCGCAGGATCGGTTTGTGTGACCGGGTTTGCGACACCGCGCAAGAGGCGGTCGAGGGCGCGGATCTGGTCGTCCTCTGCGTTCCGGTTGGCGCGATGGGCGTGGTCGCTCAGGACATCGCCCCGATGCTGAAGCCGGGGGCAACGGTGACGGATGTTGGATCGGTCAAACGCAGCGTGATCGAGGCCGTTTCGCCTCATATCCCTGAAGGCGTCCATTTCATCCCTGCGCACCCTTTGGCCGGGACCGAGCATTCGGGGCCTGAGGCCGGGTTCGCCGAGCTTTTTGACAATCGCTGGTGTCTACTTGTGCCGGTCGAAGGATCGGACCCCGAGGCCATCGCCCAGTTGCGGGCCTTGTGGGAAGGCATGGGGGCCAATGTCGATGAGATGGACGCAGATCACCATGATCTTGTTCTGGCCGTGACCTCTCATGCGCCGCACTTGATTGCCTATACGATGGTGGGTGTTGCCGATGACCTGCGCCGGGTGACCGATAGCGAGGTCATCAAATACTCGGCTGCGGGCTTTCGGGATTTCACCCGCATCGCGGCCTCGGACCCAACGATGTGGCGCGACGTGTTCCTGACCAACAAGGACGCGACGCTTGAGATCCTGGGCCGTTTCACCGAAGAGCTTTTCGCCCTGCAGCGTGCGATCCGCACCGGGGACGGAGAGCATCTGTTCGACTATTTCACCCGCACCCGCGCGATCCGGCGTGGGATTATTGATGCGGGTCAGGATACCGACGCGCCGGACTTTGGCCGGGGAAAGGCAGGGTCATGAAACAGATTTTGCGATACGCGGTTGTTGCCGCGCTTTGGGCCTCATCCACCCAAGCCGCCGCGCCCGAGCAATCGCTGTATCCAATTGCGCGCCCCAGCGCAGCAGTCGAAACTGCTGGCATCGTCGCGATCTCCAGCCGGGCAGCAACGCCTCTGACCATCCCGAACCTGCGCCCCGAAACACGGCCCGAGTCGCCTCAGCTGATCGCCGCAGCTGCGCGTCCGATGGATTTGCCCTTGCTGGGGCCTGATACCTCTTTGATGCCCTACCTCAGACCCAAATCATTGGAGCAGGAGGTGCTGTTCAAAAAGCGCAAGCTGCGCAAGGGGTCGGTCTGCGGTGATATCGCGATACAAGGTAAACCGGTCGGGCGTGTCTCCAGCAAAACCAAGGCGTGCGGGGTCAAGGATGCGGTTCAAATCACCTCGGTCTCGGGTGTGACGCTGAGCCGGGCTTCGACGATGGATTGCGGGACAGCCATTGCGCTGAACAAGTGGGTCGACAAAACCGTCAAGCCCACGTTCAAACGCCGTGGTCCTGTGGTGCAGCTACAAGTTGCCGCGCATTATGCCTGCCGGACGCGCAACAACCAAAAAGGCGCGCGAGTCTCTGAGCATGGCAAAGGCCGTGCCATCGATATTTCCGGCTTTGTCATGGCGGATGGAGAGGTCGTGACCGTTCTGAACGGATGGCGCAAGAACCCCTCACAAAAGCAGCTCAAGAAGATCTGGCGGGGGGCCTGCGGGCCGTTTGGCACCGTGTTGGGACCCAATTCAGACAGGTATCATCGGGACCATTTTCATCTGGATACGGCGCGGTATCGCACGGGATCTTACTGTCGCTAGCGCAGGATCAGACGTGGGGCCGGGCCAAGAGGGAGCGGCCCCAGTGCCACGAACCCGTCGCGGAAATTCAACTGCAGGTCCAGCGCGTTCGGGTTGCCGCCCAGTCCGGCCAGAAAATTGAGCGCGCGGGTCACCGGGTCGACGGCTTGATCGGGCAGGGCACCGGCGGCATTCGCCATTGCGATCATGTCACGCCAATTCTCGGCTTTGATTGCAATCTCTCCGGTCGGGATACCCTGCGTGTCTACATCCAACTCACCGGCGGCAAAAAGGCGCAACTCTCCCCATTTGACCTCGGCCAGATTCAGATCAATGGCGACGGGCTGCGGGCGGCTGTCCTCTAGCGCGCTCCGGTCCCAAGGCTTGTCGAAAGTGGTCAGCATATCCAATTGCAACGTCTCGAACCGCTGGGGCAGCGAGGTCGCGGATTGCATCAGCGCACGCAAATCCTCACCGGGGGTGAACCCGTCAATTTGCGCCGTGATGGCATAGGCTTCGGGGGCAGTGGTCTGCTCCATGATAACGCTGAGGGTACCACCGCCTGCCAGCGCCTCATTGTCTTCGCTAATCAGCCATGGACCAGCGGTAAGGGCCATCTTCTCGAGTACCAATGCGACACCGGGTTGCAGTTCCAACTCGGCTTGCAAAGCCTTGGCCTCGATCGTTGCGGTCTGGTCGAAATAGGATAGGCGCTGAGGCGTATCGGCAAAGCTCAGGGTTTGACGACCGGGCCAGATTGCGGGGCTTTGAAACTCGATCCAATCGGCGCTCCAGGCGGTGCCGTTGACTGGATCGGCCAGCGCCGGGTTGTTTAAGCGGGTGGTGTGATGTGTCGGGTAGCCCGCCGTTTCAACGCCTGAGAATTCGGCTTGCCAGCCGCGCGCCTGCTGGGCATCGAACCAGCTGGTGATCGCATTGCGCAGACCATAGCCCGCGATGAACCAATAGGCGCTCCATGCGATGGCGATAAAAATGAACACTCGTATCAGACGACGCATGAGCATTGGCCCTTTTTCCTGCCTCGGATTTGATGTTTATAGGCCCAAACGGGCAAGGACCAGAGCAATGACGATGTGGGTTTTCGGATATGGATCGCTACTGTGGAACCCGGGCTTTCCCGTGGCGCGCAGCGAGCTTGCCATGCTGCACGGATATGCGCGCTCTTTCTGCATGAGTTCGATCCACCATCGCGGCACCGAGGATCACCCCGGCCTTGTGCTGGCTTTGGACGAACAGCCTGAGGCGCATTGCAAAGGTTTGGCGCTGGCCGTGGAAGCTGGGCATGAGGATCGCACCCTGCAAGAACTGCGAGAGCGCGAGTTGATCTCATCGGCCTATGTCGAAAAGATGCTGGACGTGCATCTAGACAACGGTGAGGTTGTAAACGCCGTGACCTATGTAATTGATGCCGATCACGTCCAGTACTGCGGCGGCATGCCTTTGGAAGAGCAGGCTCAGATCATCGCCCACGCCGTCGGCGGGCGCGGTCCAAACACAGAATATCTGTATAATACCGCCGAGCATCTGGCCGAGATCGGCCTTCACGATCCCGATCTTGAGTGGTTGTCGCAACGGGTGCGCAGCATCACCGCATAAACCCTTGGCGTCATCGGCGTCTTTTCGCTAGATTCAGGCCAGAGCAGGCAGAACCAGGAATAACGCGCATGGCGCAGGCACAACAGGGCGCGAGACCGCATTTCTCGCAACCGATCAGGCAGATTCTTCTGATGCTGATCGCAATCGGCCTGTCGGGCCTCGGGGTGTTTCTGGCGCTGCCCTACGTGCTGCCGGTCTTCTTTGCCAATCCCTATCTGAACGGCTTCATCCTGCTGGTGTTCATCATCGGTGTCTTCGCCTGTTTCTATCAGGTCGCGCAGCTGATCGGCTCGGTCCGCTGGATCGAGGCTTTTGTGGGCGGCGTGGTGCATGAGGATGCGCGCACCCCTCAATTGCTTGCGCCATTGGCCTCTCTGCTGCGCGAACGCGGTGCGCGGTCGCAGATCAGTTCAACCTCGACCCGGTCCATTCTGGATTCGGTTGCGGAACGGGTTGAAGAAGAGCGTGAGATCACGCGCTACATCACCAACGTTCTGATCTATCTAGGCCTCTTGGGCACGTTCTTTGGCCTCGCTACCACGGTGCCCGCAATTGTCGACACCATCCGCAGCCTGAACCCGCAAGAAGGGGAAGAGGGGCTGGCCGTCTTCAACCGTTTGATGACGGGCCTCGAGGCGCAGCTGCAGGGGATGGGCGTTGCGTTTGGCTCCTCCTTGCTGGGCCTTGCCGGGTCATTGATTGTGGGCTTGTTGGAGGTCTTCGCCGGCCACGGACAGAACCGTTTCTACCGCGAGCTTGAGGAATGGCTGTCGGGCATCACCCGGGTCGGATTCGCCTCAGGCGAGGACGGTGGGGCTGAGGTCGCCGTTCTGGCGCCCGTTCTGGACGCAATGTCGGATCAAATGAACGCGCTACAGGATCTGTTCTCGGCTCAGGAGGAAGAGCGGGCCGACGTGTCCAACAAGCTTGGTCAATTGGTCACTGTCATCGGGCAGATGAACCAGCGTCAGGCGGACAACGAAGGCGTTGCCGCCGCGTTGGAGCGTGTTGCTTTGGGGCAGGACGCCTTGCTGGATCACATGCGCGAACACGGGGCGGGCGAGGGCATCGATGCAGAAAGTCGGATGCGCCTGCGGTCGATGGATGTTCAGTTGCTGCGCATCCTCGAAGAGATCTCCGCCGGTCGTCAGGACAGCATGAACGAATTCCGCAAGGATATCGAACTGCTAGTGAAGGCTCTGACCCTGCCACGCGGCGCGGTTCGAACCACGCACGAGGGGGAATAACCCATGGCCCTCTCCCGCCGCACCGGTCAACGGTTCCAGGGCTCGGTCTGGCCCGGTTTCGTCGATGCGATGACGGGTCTGTTGATGGTTTTGACCTTCGTACTGACCATCTTCATGGTCATCCAATTCGTGCTACGTGAAACGATCTCGGGTCAGGAGGATGAGCTGACGACCCTTGCGGATGAGGTTGCCGCACTGGCTGGTGCTTTAGGGTTGGAAGAGCGTGAGAATAGCCGTCTGCAAGCGCGGTTGGGGGCCTTGAATGCCACACTGACCGAAACGGAAGATAGTCTGGCTGAGGCGCAAAGCCAGATCACTGGGTTCGAGGCTCAGGTCGCGGCGCTGTTGGCTGATCAGGCGCGGGCGCAAGACGCGATAGCTGCGCTTGAGACGCAACGGGCGGATCTTTTGGGCGAACGCGACAGTCTGAATCAGGCCTTGGCGCAAAGCCGCGAAGAAATTGACGCGCAAGCCGAAGCCGCCCGCCTCGCTGCAGCCCGCCGTGAGGCTTTGGAGGCTTTGGTCGCTGATCTGGAACAAAGCGGCGAAGAACGCGCGGCACAGATCGCTCAACTCGAAGATCAGCTAAGTGCGGAAGAGGCTGGCAGGCTGGCGGAGGCCGCCGCTGCCGAAGCGCTGAGGGATCGCCTTCAGAACGCCGATGCGGAACTGACCGCCATGACCCTTGCGCTAGAGGCGCAGCGCAAAGAGGCAGAGGATACCCTGACCCTTTTGGCTGCTGCGAATGCTGCCCGCGCAGAACTGGAACGACAGTTTGGCGAGTTGAACACGGAAGAGCTGGAGGTCCAGTTGCAGGCCGCTCTGGCAGCGCAGGCCGAGGCGCAGGAAGATGCAGCATCCCAGCGTTCCTTGGCCGAACAGCGCGATGCATTGCTGGCCGTGGCCCGCGAGACGCTTTCGGCGGAACAGGCGGTCTCGGAAAAAGCGCAGCGCGAGGCCGCTTTGTTGAACCAGCAAATCGCGGCATTGCGCGGACAATTGGGATCGCTGCAGGCGCTGCTGGACGACTACGAAGACCGCAATACGGCCGCTGAAATTCAAATCCAGTCTCTGGGGCAGGACCTGAACGCGGCTTTAGCCCGCGCCGCATCCGAGGAACGCCGCCGCCGCCTGCTGGAAGAGGCCGAGCGTCAACGCGTAGAGGCTGAGGCCGAAGCACTGGCCGGCCAGAATGAGGAACTCGCGGCGCAGGCCGAGGATCTACAACGCTACCGGTCGGAATTCTTTGGCCGCCTGCGCGACGTTTTGGGCGATCAAGATGGCGTGCGGATCGAAGGCGACCGGTTCGTGTTCTCTTCTGAGGTTCTGTTTGCCACAGGTTCTGCCGTATTGTCGCTGGAAGGCCGGCAGGAGGTCGCCAAAGTCGCTGAGATCCTCCGCACAGTTGCTGCCGAAATCCCGGAAGGTCTGAACTGGGTGATCCGGGTGGATGGCCACACCGACAACGTGCCCTTGGCCGGGTCGGGTCGGTATCGCGACAACTGGGAACTGAGCCAGGGGCGGGCGCTCTCCGTCGTGCGCTATATGGTCGAAGCGCTGGGCATTCCACCCAATCGCTTGGCCGCCAACGGGTTCGGAGAGTTCCAGCCTGTCAACCCGGAAGACACGCCCGAGGCGCGAGCACAGAACCGGCGAATTGAGTTGAAATTGACCGAGCGCTAAACCCCTCGCGTGGCGAAAAACCGCCTTTGCGATCTGGATTTGCCGCCTGCACCCGATGAAACACACCCACCTCAAACCTAGATTACTGTCATAGGTTGAGAGGAGACGCGCGTGGCCCATAGGGTAGCAGACCTGTACCAAACGGTTGAAACGGTTTTGCGAGCTTCATACCGACGGGTGGTGTTGTGCCAGACCGCGGGCGGAGACAAGTTCTGGCTTAAACGGGTTGAGCGCTTTGCACCCCATCTCTGGCTGGTCAAAGGCTGCCCTCAGGCGGCGTTTGCCAGTGATCGGACGTCGCATCGCTATTTGTGGAACAAAGGCGTGCCGGTGCCGCGCATCTTGGCCGAGGGTTCGGATTTCATCGCCGTCGAGGATGCGGGTCTCAGCCTGACCCGGTTTTGCGGTGATCGTTCCCGTGAGCTTTTCAAAAAACAAACAGCCTGTCGCGCCGCAGGCCGGGCCTTGGCGCGGCTTCATGCGTCAGATATTGCCCATGGCCGCCCTGCCTTTCGCGATATGTGCTGGGACGGGCAGCAGATCAAGTTCATCGATTTTGAGTACTTTAGGCCGACCAAAGCGGGGAGGCTGCGTAAAGCCCGCGATCTGAGCATCGCTGTGCTGTCGGCGTTGTTTCAAGGTCAGCTAGGAATGCGCTATGCGTCCAGCCTGCTATCCGGCTATTGGGCGGTTCGGAGAAAATGGGCCGTCGCCAATACTGCTTCAGCGCGTCAAATCCAAACTGGGCTGTGACAAACGGACTTTGACCACAAGGGTTTTCGACATGAAAAAACCCGCCAAACACTGGCGGGTTTTTCTGATTCGATGATCTGCAATCAATCCGCCGTCAAAAGTGGAGGCTTGTTGCCCGGAATACGCGGCTGATCGGGGCCGAGGATATCCAAGTGTAGATCTCCTTTCTTGACCGAGACACGAACAACACCGCCCTTGGCGAGTTTGCCAAACAGCAACTCTTCGGCCAGAGGCTTCTTGATGTGTTCCTGGATCACGCGGCCCAGAGGACGGGCGCCCATCTTGTCGTCATAGCCTTTGTCGGCCAGCCATGCGGCGGCCTTGGGCGTCAGGTCGATAGTCACGCCGCGATCCAGAAGTTGCGCCTCAAGCTGCAGAACGAACTTCTCGACCACCTGCAGGATGACCTCTTTCGGTAGCGGCGCGAACGAGATCACCGCGTCCAGGCGGTTGCGGAATTCCGGCGTAAACGTCCGCTCGATCGCGGCGGTGTCTTCGCCCTCGCGACGGTCACGGCCAAAGCCGATGGCGGCCTTCGCCTGTTCCTGTGCACCCGCGTTCGAAGTCATGATCAGCACCACGTTACGGAAGTTCACTGTGCGGCCATTGTGATCGGTCAGCTCGCCATGGTCCATCACCTGCAACAGGATGTTGAACACGTCCGGATGCGCCTTCTCGATTTCATCGAGCAGCAGTACACAATGCGGATGTTGGTCGACGCCGTCGGTCAGTAGACCGCCCTGGTCGAACCCGACATAGCCCGGAGGCGCCCCGATCAGACGGCTGACCGCGTGTTTCTCCATATATTCCGACATGTCGAAGCGCAGCAGTTCCACGCCCAGATTATCGGCCAGCTGTTTCGCCACCTCGGTCTTACCCACACCGGTCGGACCGGCGAACAGGTAGTTGCCGATGGGCTTCTCAGGCTCCCGCAGCCCGGCGCGCGCCAGTTTGATCGCGCTGGCCAAGGCCACAATGGCGTCGTCCTGCCCGAAGACCACCCGTTTCAACGAGGCTTCGAGGTCTTTCAGAACCACCGCATCGTCCTTGGTGACGTTTTTCGGCGGGATACGGGCGATCTTGGCGACAACGGCCTCAATCTCCTTCACACCGATTGTTTTGCGGCGCTTGCTTTCGGCCAGCAAATGCTGCGCGGCACCCGCTTCGTCGATGACGTCGATCGCCTTGTCCGGCAGTTTACGGTCATTGATATAGCGCGCCGAGAGTTCCACAGCGGTTTTGATCGCATCCGCGGTGTATTTGATGGCGTGATGCTCTTCGAAATAGGGCTTCAGACCGCGCAGGATCTTCACGCTGTCCTCGACCGAAGGCTCGTTCACGTCGATTTTCTGGAACCGGCGGCTCAGTGCGCGGTCTTTTTCGAAATGCTGGCGGAACTCCTTGTAGGTGGTCGACCCCATGGTGCGCAGCTTGCCCCCCTGAAGCGCAGGCTTCAGCAGGTTGGACGCGTCCATGGCCCCACCCGAGGTCGCCCCGGCACCAATCACGGTGTGGATTTCGTCGATGAACAGCACCGCATCAGGGTGATCTTCCAACTCGGTCACGACCGCCTTGAGACGTTCTTCGAAATCGCCGCGATAGCGGGTTCCGGCCAGCAGAGCGCCCATGTCGAGCGAGTAAATGGTGGTGTTCGACAGAACATCCGGGGCTTCACCGGCCACGATCTTATGCGCCAGGCCTTCGGCAATCGCCGTTTTGCCCACGCCGGGGTCGCCTACTAAAAGCGGGTTGTTCTTGCGGCGGCGGCATAGCACCTGAATGCAGCGCTCGACCTCATCGGCGCGACCGATCAGCGGGTCCACATCGCCTGCGCGCGATTTGGCGTTCAAATCGACGCAATATTTGCCCAAGGCGCTTTCTTTTTGATCTTCGTCGCTGGCGGTGGCCTGCACTTCATCTTCGACCTGATCCGCGCCCGAAACCGAGCGGCTTTCGCCATAGGCCGGGTCTTTCGCGACGCCGTGCGCGATGAAATTGACCGCGTCATACCGGGTCATGTCCTGTTCCTGCAGAAAATAGGCGGCGTTGCTTTCGCGTTCGGCGAAGATGGCGACCAGTACGTTGGCGCCTGTGACCTCAGTCCGGCCCGAGCTTTGCACGTGAATGGCCGCGCGCTGGATGACGCGCTGGAATGCTGCCGTTGGCACGGCCTCGGACCCGTCGATATCGGTGACGAGGTTTGACAGATCCTCATCAATGAATTCGACCAATGTACTGCGCAATTCGTCCAGATCGACGCTGCAGGCTTTCATGACCCGGATTGCGTCAGGCTCTTCCAAAAGCGCTAGTAGTAGATGCTCTAACGTAGCAAACTCATGTCGCCGTTCATTCGCCGCTGCCAGAGCTGCGTGAATGGCTTGTTCCAAAGTGCTCGAGAATGAAGGCACGCGGGTGCTCCTCTGTCTTGGGTCAGAAGGGGGCAGGCTTGCGGCCGGATCCCCATCCCAACCATGTCCTCATACTATTAGAGTTTGGTTGATCGACGCCCGGCTTCAAGGGTTTTCTTTCACTTGACAGTCACATTTGTTGTGAGAGTGGCCGTGAGGATGGTCAAATAGGCATCAGAAATTGTCTTTTCTACCCCTGATCTCGGCAAAAACAGCAACTGGGTCCGCGCCTTCCATGCCCAAATGGGCCAGAATCGCCGGATCTTCGGCGCGCAGGAACGGGTTGGTTGCTTTTTCCAGACCCATTGTTGAGGGCACCGTGGGCAGACCTGCAGCGCGCGCGCGGTCGATATCGACGACGCGCTGTTGCAAGGCTGCATTATTCGGATCAACGGTGACGGCGAATTTGGCGTTAGATTGGGTGTATTCGTGGCCCGAACAGACCAGCGTGTCATCCGGCAGCGCCGCAAGCTTGCTGAGTGAGCGCCACATCTGCTCCGGCGTGCCTTCAAACAAGCGCCCACATCCCAGCGCCATCAGGCTATCCGCAGTGAAGACAGTGGCACTTTGCGGCATGTAATAGGCGACGTGACCCAAAGTGTGCCCCGAGACATCCATTACCTGAACTGGCTCACCTGCGAACTCAAAGCTCTCACCGTCGCTGACTTGTTGGTCGAGCGGGGGCAGGCGGTGCGCATCAGCTGCTGCTCCGATCACCTTGGCCGGGTGTTTCTCAAGAATTCCGGGTAGTCCGTCGACGTGATCCCAGTGGTGGTGGGTTAGCAAGACATGGCTGAGGGTCCAGCCGCGCGCCTTCAACTCGGCCAGGATGGGCCCGGCTTCGGGTGCGTCGATCAGCGCGGTCGCGCCGCTTTCGGCATCATGCGCAAGAAACGCGTAATTATCGCTGAGACATGGGATGGTTACGATCTCAAGAGGCATGGCCTTTTGCCCTTTCGTTGCTAGACTGCGCCTCAGCTAAGCCGATTGACCGGGTGTCCGCAATGCATCTTGATGTGCAGGATCTGAGGAATTTCTACTATCGCAGCACGCTGGGCCGTGCGGCGCAGGCTGCGATTCGTGGTCGGCTGATCGACCTCTGGCCCGAGGCGAAGGGCCAGACGGTGGCCGGATTTGGCTTTGCGGTCCCTCTTCTGCGGCCCTACCTCGCCGACGCGCGGCGGGTTGTCGGATTGATGCCGGGTCCTCAGGGGGTGATGCCCTGGCCTGCCGGGATGCCCAATGTCTCGGTCCTGACCGAAGAGACGCTTTGGCCGATTGAGACGGGCCACGTGGACAAGCTGGTGGTGATGCACGGGCTTGAGACCTCGGAACAGCCCAGCAAGGTGCTTGAGGAATGCTGGCGCGTGTTGGGGCCGGGGGGCAGAGCGCTTTTTGTAGTGCCGAACCGGGCGGGGCTGTGGTCGCGGTCCGACCGGACACCGTTCGGATTTGGTCACCCATATTCGGCCACGCAACTCGAGAACCTTCTGCGCAGCCATCATTTCGTGCCTGAAAACCACTGTTCCGCGCTGTATCTACCGCCCTCGTTCCGACGGTTCTGGCTGAAATCGGGTAGCCTGATCGAAAAAACTGGCCAGCGCATTCCTACCATAATGGCCGGAGGCGTACTGATGGTTGAGGTCAGCAAGCTGATCCGTCCGCCAAGCGGTACGGTCACCAAGGACAAGGTGAAACGTCCGATCAAGGCGCTGGACGGTTTGCTGAAGCCGGCGTGACGATTCCGCGCAGTCATCGGGAAAAAATGCGGGAAAAAGGTCACAGGAATCGCAAAAACCTGCAAATCAGTAACATTTTTCAACTGCGCCAAGGGGTCCAAACGGTCGCACTTGGGTTAAGCTTATGAAAACTAACGATTTGTGGATAATTCAGTTACCGCTATCGCGTATTGCTTGGTGGAAGCACCTCTGATACATCCCCGGTGATTTTGATCCCCGCCCTTCAAGGACGGGGTATCTTCACGCCCCCGGGTTGGCTGCGCGCGCGGTTTTCGGGGCCTAAGTATCGGAAGGGTGGACGTGTCCGAACCAGCTTCGATTTCCACAGGCATCGCCGAGCGCTATGCCACCGCGATTTTCGAGATCGCAAAAGAGAACAAAGACCTTGCAGGTCTGGAATCCGGCATCAATGATCTTGCAGCTGCACTGGGCGAAAGCGCCGATCTGCGCGACCTGATCGCATCTCCGCTGGTTTCCCGCGCCGAACAGGAAAACGCCATTGCCGCTGTTGCTGATAAGATGGGCCTGAACGCCATCCTGCGCAACACGCTGGGTCTGATGGCGCAGAAGCGTCGCCTGTTTGTGGTGCCGCAGCTGGTGCAGGTCCTGCGCGACATGCTGGCCGAAGAGCGCGGCGAAGTGACCGCCGATGTCGCCTCGGCCAAGGCGCTGACCAAGACGCAAATGGAAAAACTGTCCAAGACGCTGTCCGAGCGTGTGGGCAAGACCGTGACTATCAATGCGACCGTGGATGAAAGCCTCATCGGCGGTCTTGTCGTTAAAGTGGGCTCGAAAATGATCGATAGCTCGATCCGTTCGAAGCTGAACTCCCTACAGAATGCAATGAAAGAGGTCGGATAAATGGGAATCCAAGCTGCAGAGATTTCTGCAATCCTGAAGGACCAGATCAAGAATTTTGGTCAGGAAGCCGAAGTGGCCGAGATCGGCCGCGTGCTGAGCGTCGGTGACGGGATTGCCCGTGTATACGGCCTGGACAACGTGCAAGCCGGTGAGATGGTCGAGTTCCCCGGTGGCATCATGGGCATGGCGCTGAACCTGGAAAGCGACAACGTTGGTGTCGTTATCTTCGGTTCTGACCGTGACATCAAAGAAGGTGACACCGTCAAGCGCACCAACTCGATCGTGGACGTTCCGATCGGTGACGAGCTGCTGGGCCGGGTTGTAGACGGTCTGGGCAACCCGCTGGACGGCAAAGGCCCGATCAACGCAACCAAGCGTGGCGTTGCAGACGTTAAAGCCCCCGGCATCATCCCGCGTAAATCGGTGCACGAGCCGATGGCAACCGGCCTGAAATCAGTTGACGCGATGATCCCGATCGGCCGTGGCCAGCGTGAGTTGATCATTGGTGACCGTCAGACCGGTAAAACTGCCGTTGCTCTGGACACCATTCTGAACCAAAAAGTTTACAACGACGCAGCAGGCGACGACGAGTCGAAGAAACTTTACTGCGTTTACGTTGCGGTCGGTCAGAAGCGCTCGACCGTTGCGCAGCTGGTGAAGAAACTGGAAGAGTCCGGCGCGATTGAATACTCGATCGTTGTTGCCGCGACCGCGTCTGACCCGGCGCCGATGCAGTTCCTGGCGCCCTACGCCGCGACCGCGATGGCGGAATACTTCCGCGACAATGGCCGCCACGCGCTGATCATCTATGATGACCTGTCCAAGCAGGCTGTGTCCTATCGTCAGATGTCCCTGCTGCTGCGCCGCCCGCCGGGCCGTGAAGCCTATCCGGGTGACGTTTTCTACCTCCACTCCCGTCTGCTGGAGCGTTCGGCGAAGCTGAACGAAGATTTCGGTGCAGGCTCGCTGACCGCTCTTCCGGTTATCGAAACCCAGGGTGGTGACGTTTCGGCGTTTATTCCGACCAACGTGATCTCGATCACCGACGGTCAGATCTTCCTGGAAACCGAGCTGTTCTACCAAGGTATCCGTCCTGCTGTGAACACCGGTCTGTCGGTTTCGCGTGTGGGCTCCTCGGCTCAGACCAACGCGATGAAATCGGTTGCTGGTCCGGTGAAATTGGAACTGGCTCAGTACCGCGAAATGGCTGCGTTTGCGCAGTTTGGTTCGGACCTCGACGCCGCAACTCAGCAGCTGCTGAACCGTGGTGCCCGTCTGACCGAGCTTATGAAACAGCCGCAGTACTCGCCGCTGACCAACGCGGAAATCGTCTGCGTCATATTCGCGGGTACCAACGGTTACCTCGACAAGATCGACGTATCGGATGTTGGCCGCTATGAGGCCGGTCTGCTGGCGCACCTGCGCGGTAAGCACGCTGACCTGCTGACATGGCTCACCGACGAAGATCCGAAGATCAAAGGTGAAGCGTCCGACAAGATCAAGGCAGCGATCGACGAATTTGCCGCGACCTTCGCATAAGAGGAGGTTCCGATGCCTAGTCTGAAGGACCTTAAAAACAGGATCGAGTCGGTCAAATCGACCCGCAAGATCACCAAGGCCATGCAGATGGTCGCGGCTGCAAAACTGCGCCGCGCCCAGGAATCTGCTGAAGCCTCGCGCCCCTATGCCGAGCGGTTCAATGCCGTGATGGCGGGGCTGGCGGCTTCGGTCGGGGGCAGTGACAGCGCCCCCAAGCTGCTCCGTGGTACGGGCAGTGATGATGTCCATCTGCTGGTTGTGATGACAGCTGAACGCGGCCTATGTGGCGGCTTCAACGCGAACATCGCCAAGCTGGCCCGTGCCAAAGCTGAAGAGCTGCGCGGCAAAGGCAAAACGGTCAAAGTTCTGACCGTTGGCAAAAAAGGCCGCGACGCGCTCAAGCGCGATCTGGGCGATTTGTTCGTAGGTCATGTCGACCTGAGCGAAGTCAAACGTATTGGCTACACCAATGCGCAAGACATCGCGAAGGACGTCCTGTCTCGCTTCGATGCGGGTGAGTTCGATGTTGCCACGATCTTCTACTCGAAGTTCGTCAACGTTGTGACCCAGATCCCGACGGCACAGCAGGTTATCCCCGCCTCGTTCGAAGACGAAGCGGCAGGTGACGACAGCGGTGCAATCTTCGACTACGAGCCCAGCGAAGAGGCCATTCTGGCCGACCTGCTGCCCAAGGGGGTTGCGACCGCGATCTTCTCGGCTCTGCTCGAAAACGGAGCGTCTGAACAGGGTGCACGGATGTCCGCGATGGATAACGCGACACGCAACGCGGGTGAGATGATCGACAAGCTGACGATTCAGTTCAACCGCTCGCGTCAGGCCGTGATCACCAACGAGCTGATTGAAATTATTTCCGGCGCCGAAGCGCTGTAAGAAAACCGGAGACGAAACATGGCGAATGCAAAAGGCAAAGTCACACAGATCATCGGGGCCGTCGTCGACGTGCAGTTCGAAGATCAGTTGCCTGAAATTCTGAACGCGCTGGAAACCACCAACAACGGCAAGCGCCTGGTGTTGGAAGTTGCTCAGCACCTGGGTGAAAACACCGTCCGTACCATCGCGATGGACGCGACCGAAGGTCTGGTCCGCGGCGAAGTTGTAACCGACACTGGCGCACCGATCTCGGTTCCGGTTGGTAACGCAACTCTGGGCCGCATCCTGAACGTTGTTGGCGAGCCGATCGACGAAAAAGGCCCGGTTGAAGCAACCGAAGCCCGCGCGATCCACCAGCCCGCACCTGAGTTCGACGAACAGTCGACCGAGTCGGAAATCCTGGTCACCGGCATCAAGGTTGTTGACCTGCTGGCCCCCTACGCCAAAGGCGGTAAGATCGGCCTGTTTGGCGGCGCCGGCGTTGGTAAAACCGTTCTGATCATGGAACTGATCAACAACATCGCAAAAGTGCACTCAGGCTTCTCGGTGTTCGCGGGTGTTGGTGAACGGACCCGTGAAGGGAACGACCTTTACCACGAGATGATCGAGTCGAACGTTATTAAGCCTGACAACCTGTCGGAATCGCAGGTTGCGCTGGTTTACGGTCAGATGAACGAACCTCCGGGTGCGCGTGCGCGTGTTGCTCTGACAGGTCTGACCCTGGCCGAGCAGTTCCGCGACCAGTCCGGTACCGACGTTCTGTTCTTCGTCGACAACATCTTCCGCTTCACGCAGGCGGGTTCCGAGGTTTCGGCTCTGCTGGGTCGTATTCCGTCAGCCGTGGGCTATCAGCCGACGCTGGCCACCGACATGGGCGCCCTGCAGGAACGCATCACCTCGACCAAGTCGGGTTCGATCACCTCGGTGCAGGCGATCTACGTGCCTGCGGACGACTTGACCGACCCTGCGCCGGCAACCTCGTTTGCGCACTTGGATGCGACCACCGTTCTTAACCGTGCGATCTCGGAAAAGGGTATCTACCCGGCTGTTGACCCGCTCGACTCGTCCTCGCGTCTGCTGGACCCGGCCATCGTTGGTGAAGAGCACTACGCGGTTGCGACCGACGTTCAGCAGATCCTCCAGCGCTACAAGTCGCTGCAGGACATCATCGCCATCCTCGGCATGGACGAACTGTCGGAAGAAGACAAACTGACCGTTGCCCGTGCCCGTAAGATCGAACGCTTCCTGTCGCAGCCGTTCGACGTGGCCGAAGTCTTCACCGGTTCGCCGGGTGTTCAGGTTCCTCTAGACGTGACAATCGCATCGTTCAAAGCTGTTGTGGCTGGCGAATACGATCACCTGCCCGAAGCGGCCTTCCTGATGGTTGGCGGCATCGACGAAGTGATCGCCAAAGCGGAGAAGATGGCCGCAGAAGCCGCCTAAGGAGTATCCCTGATGGCAAACACAATGCAATTCGACCTGGTCAGCCCCGAGCGGAGCCTTGCTTCGCTCGCGGCCACCGCGGTCCAGCTACCCGGCGCGGACGGGGATATGACGGCAATGCCCGATCATGCCCCCACGATCACCACGCTGCGCCCGGGCATCCTGAAGGTCGACGCACCCGAAGGCGCCAGCGAATATCTGGTGACCGGTGGGTTTGCGCAGATCAACGGTGATGGCCTGTCGGTTCTGGCCGAAAAGGCCATTCCGGTTGCCGAAGTGACCCGGTCGCATCTCGATGACCTGATCGCTGACGCGCGTGCCTCGCATGACGCGGCCAAGGAAGGCGATGATCAGTCCATCGTCGACGAAGCCGCCAAGCTGCTGGCCGATATGGAAGCCCTTGGAACGCATATGAGCCTGTAACAGGTTCACCTGCAGAAGAATTGAACGGCCTCGCTTTCGCGGGGCCGTTTTTTTGTCGTGATTGTGAGATATCTGTGGAATAAGTTCCGGTAATTACGAGTTAAAGACATAAAAACATGAAGACTTTTCGCACCCATCCCATAGGTATTGACCAAGGCGAGGCGGTTCTGTTCTCGGACTTCTCCAACGGCGGCGACATGTGGACGGGCAATGGCCCGCGTGAGCGTCGTTCCCCGGTTAAATTCAGCCAGCCGTTCCGGTCAGCTCCGTTGATTCAGATCGGAGTGTCTTTGTGGGATGTGGATACATCCTCGGCCCTGCGCGCCGAGGTGCAGGCCGAAGAGATTACGGCCGAAGGGTTCACCGCGGTGTTCCGAACATGGTCCGATACGAAGATCGCTCGTATCCGCGCCTCATGGACGGCAATTGGTGAGGTTGCGCACGAGGATGATTGGGACATCTCATAAGGCGCTGTTGTGGCCCGCATGTCATGCGGGCCAGTGCTTTGATCAGTCTTCGATCATGTCCACTCGTGTTGCGTGGCGGCCGCCTTCAAATTCGGCCGTCAGGAACGCGTCCACGATGTCGTGCGCCTGACCTTCGCCAATGACCCGTGCGCCGATCGACAGCATGTTGGCGTTGTTGTGCTGGCGGATCATCCGGGCCGAGAACGTATCCGAGCAGACGCCACAGCGGATACCCGGAACCTTGTTTGCGGCCATCATGATCCCTTGGCCTGTGCCACACAGCAGAATACCCAGCGTACAATCGCCCGAGGCCACACGTTCAGCCGCAGCCTTGCCGTGCAGAGGGTAGTGCGTGCTTTCAGGCGTGGTGGGGCCGATATCGACGACCTCCCACCCGGCTTGGGCGATATGCGCGGCAAGGGTCTGGCGCAGGTCGATGGCGGCGTGGTCGCTGGAAAGAACGACGCGTTTGGTGTCAGTCATGAGAACGCTGTCCCGCTGTATGGTGGTAGAGAAAGGGCAGGGGCGTCCTAAGCCGCCGCTGCTGAAAAGAAAAGAGCGGCTATCGCAAGCCGCCCTGTCAGGTCAGTCCATCTGGTACATGGATTCGTAGATCGGGGTCAGGGTCTTGTCCTCGAACAGGGACGAGACGCTGGTACCGTTCCAAATGTTCAGGATGGCCTGGGTAAAGATCGGCGCGGTCGGCACGATGCGGATGTTTTTGGCTTTCAGGATCGCATCTGTCGGCTGGATCGTGTCGGTCAGAACCAGAGATTTCATCACCGAATTCGTCACACGTTCAACCGCGGGTCCGCTCATGACGCCGTGAGTGATGTAGGAGTGGACCTCTTTCGCGCCGTTGTCCAGCAGCACCTGCGCCGCTTTGCACAGGGTGCCGGCAGTGTCGCACATGTCATCGACGATCAGGCAGATCTTGTCTTTAACATCGCCGATTACGGTCATCTCGGCCACTTCACCGGCTTTTTCTCGGCGTTTGTCGACGATCGACAGGGGGGCTTCGATCCGCTTGGCAAGTTCGCGCGCACGGGCCACGCCGCCGACGTCGGGTGATACCACCATGATCTCGTCCATATTGTCTTTGAATTGGTTTTTCACATCTAGCGCAAAGATCGGTGAGGCGTAGAGGTTGTCCACCGGGATGTCGAAAAAGCCCTGAATCTGGGCCGCGTGCAGGTCCATCGTCAGAACCCGCTCGATCCCTGCGCCGGTCAGCATGTTGGCGACCAGCTTGGCCGAGATCGGTGTGCGCGCCTTGGTGCGGCGGTCCTGACGGGCGTAGCCAAAGTAAGGGATCACGGCGGTGATGCGTTGCGCGGACGAGCGACGAAGCGCATCGGCGATGATAAGCAGCTCCATCAGGTTGTCATTCGCCGGGTTTGAGGTCGGTTGGATAATGAACATATCCTCGCCACGGACGTTTTCGAACACCTCGACGAAGATCTCGCCATCGTTGAAGCGCTCGACGCGGGCGTCGACCAGACCCTGATCAACGCCGCGATACAGGCTCATGCGGCGTGATATGGTTTCGGCAAGCGGAAGGTTAGCGTTCCCAGCAATCAGCTTGGGTTCGTGGAGTGTCGGCATCGGCTGGAGTCCCCGGGCAGCGTTGGCAATGTGACAGATTCGTGATGTTGACACCGCTTAGCATGGCCTTACCGTTCCGCAAAGACAACGCAGCGGAGAAAGTGCAGATGACCCAGATTGACTACTATTTTGCGACAATTTCACCCTATACCTATCTGGCGGGCACACGGCTGGAGGAGATCGCAGCCAAGCATGGTGCGACGATCAATTACAAACCACTGGACATCATGGCGCTTTTCGGGCGCACGGGCGGCACGCCACCAAAAGACCGGCATATTTCCCGCATTGAATACCGCGCACAGAATCTGGTGCGGGTCGCGAAAAAGTTAGGCGTACCGTTCAACCTGAAACCGGCGCATTGGCCGACCAATATGGCTCCGTCCTCTTACGCTGTGATTGCGGCCGCCAAAGATGGATCGGGGGATGTGGGTAAACTATGCCAATCTCTGCTGCGGGCCTGTTGGGCTGAAGAGAAAGACGTTGCGCAGGACGACGTGATCCGTGATTGCCTGACGCAAGCCGGGTTCAATGCCGATCTGGCCGATAGCGGCCTGTTGGTGGGGGCCGAGACCTACGCTGCCAATCTGGAAGAGGCCGTGGAGAGCGGGGCTTTCGGCGCGCCCTTCTACATCACACCAGATGGTCAGCGGTTCTGGGGGCAGGACAGTCTGGACGACCTCGACCAACATTTGGCCGAGTTGAAAGGCTGAGCCTACAGATGGGATAGAAACTGGTTGATCTGTTCGTGGCTGATCGACCAGTCACAAACCAGACGGCAGCGCAGAGGCTCTGCCTCATCCGCACCTTCCAACTGCGCCCCCCACAGGTGATAGACCGCGCCCGCCGCATGAAGCTGGCGGTGTTTGGCGCGCGGGAAGGAGGCGAAGATCATGTTGGCCTGCGGCTCATGCAGGAAATCGGCCCCTTTCGCCCGTAAGCCCTCGGCCAAGCGGGCGCAGTTTGCATTCGCCTGACGGGCAGATGTCAGCCAAAGATCGTCTTCCAGATAGGCTGCCATCTGGGCAGACAGATACCGGTGTTTCGAGAACAAATGCGCCCCGCGTTTGCGGCGCAGTTCGAATTCCCATGCTTTGGATTCGTCGAAGAAGATCACCGCCTCGACGCCCATCAACCCGTTCTTGGTGCCGCCAAAGCTGACCGCATCCACGCCGGCCTTCCATGTCATCTCGGCCGGTGAACACCCCAACGCGACCAGAGCGTTCGTGAACCGCGCCCCATCCAGATGCACCGGCAGGTCATACTCCTTCGCAACCAAACACAGGGCTTGCAATTCTTCCAGAGAATAAACCGACCCTCGCTCAGTCACTTGTGTGATGGAAACCGGTCCTCGTTGAGGTCCATGAACACCACGCGTTTCTTCTAAGGAAATCGTCCGGCGCAGGGCCTCGGGGGTCATCTTGTCAGTGCCCGGCACTAGGGTCAGCTTGGCGCCACTGTAGAATTCCGGCGCATTGCACTCATCCTCGTGGATATGCGCGACCGGAGAGCAAAAGATCGTCTCCCAAGGGTTGGAGAGGGTGGCCAGAGCCAGTGAATTCGCCGCCGTTCCGGTCGCCACCAAATAAACCGCTGCGCCGGGGGCTTCGAAAATGCTGCGAAGGCGATCGCGGACCTCATTCATCAGGGTGTCCGCCCCATAGGCCATCTGATAGCCCTGATTGGCCTCGGCCAGTTTTGCCAGTACCTGCGGATGGACAGGCCCGGAATTGTCAGAGGCAAAATACATCAGGTCGGCTCCTCAATGATATAGTCTTCCCACTCTTCCATGGGGGTCTCGAACTCGGACACGGTACGCCCCTGAACCGAGACACCGGCGGCATGAACAGAGTCAGCTGTGCCAGACAGCAAGGGGTGCCAATCATAGAGAGGCTTGCCCTCCCACAGCAGGCGATAGGCGCAGGTTTGGGGCAGCCAGTAGGCGTGTGAGTCGATGTTGTCTGGGGTCATGACGATGCATTCGGGCACGAACTGGTGCCGGATACCATACTGGGTGCAACGGCAGCTTTCATCGTCCAAAAGGCGGCAGGCGACGCAGGTCAGCGCGACCTCGCCTGTGTCTTCGTCTTCCAGCTTGTTCAGGCAACACTTGCCGCACCCATCGCAGAGGGCTTCCCACTCGCGCTGGTTCATCTTGCGCAGGGGTTTGCGTTCCCAAAAGCGCGGAGACAGACCCGCGCGGTTGATCGGATCCACGCTCATCGCGCGGCCAGAATGTCGCTTGATTTCGCGCAATCGGCATCCATCTGGGCAATCAGCCCGTGCAAACCATCGAACTTCATTTCAGGCCGCAGAAACTCGACCAATCCGACCGAAAGGGTTGCACCGTAAAGATCGCCGGAGAAATCAAACAGGAACGTCTCAATATTGGGGACCTCACCATTGAACATTGGTCGCACGCCAATCGACGCGGCGCCTTGGTAGGAGCCCTTGTTGGGGCCGTCCAGAACATCCACCAGTACGGCATAAACACCGAATTTCGGCGGGTGCAGGCCCTCTATCGACATGTTTGCGGTGGGAAAGCCCAGCTCGCGCCCGCGCTGCTCGCCGCCGATGACCTCGCCTTCGATGCGGTGCCAATGGCCCAGCATGGTCGCCGCATCGCCAGGGCGGCCTTCGCTGAGAGCGGTTCGGATCGCGGTCGAAGAGACGACGTTCTCGGAACGCTCCATCAAGGGGGCGATGGTCACGCCGAACCCCATTTGCTCGCCAAAGCGGACCATATCCTGCGCCGTTCCTACCCGCCCTTTGCCAAAGCAGAAATCGGCACCCACAACGATATGAGACAAGCCCAGACCGTCGCAGATCACACTACGCGCGAATTCCTCGGGGGCCAGCCCAGCCAAAGCGGCATTGAAGGGTAGCTCGTATAGCTTCTGCACACCCAGCTTCTCAAGCCGGTGTGCCCGCGCGTTCCCACGCATCAATCGAAACGGAGGCGCATCGGGTGCAAAATACTCACGCGGATGCGGTTCAAACGTCAGCACGCCCAGAGGTGCATTCGGAGCCGCATTGCGCGCCAGCTCGATAACCGACTGATGCCCCACATGGACGCCATCAAAGTTCCCGATCGCCACGCTGGCGCCGCGATCTTCTGGCTCGATATACTGGAAGTCCCGGATGATCTGCATGCGCTTTGGGTACTGTTCATCAACAGTATGTTCAAGCGTGACCTTCGAGAATTTCGGACAATTCGTCCCGCTTAGATGGTGAGTGGCAGAGCGTCATTCGGTTCAGCGATGACCGTTTCAGCGCGCGGGTCATTGCCGCAGAGATTGAGCCCCTCTGCGACAGGGGTGCGCGTCTACTTGCTCAGTCGAACTTACGCGATGGGGCAAGGACCATGGCTTCGCCGACCAGAACCTTCTTGCCATCGACTGCGCAGTGACAATCCAGCTTCACGCGGCGTTTGGCAAAATCAATGTCGATCACCTTGACCTCGGCATAAACCATGTCGCCGGGGCGGACCGGAGCCAGGAACTTCAGCGACTGACCCATGTAGACCGTCCCGTGACCAGGCAGTTGCTCGCCGATCACGGCCGAGATCAACCCGGCCGTCAGCATCCCATGCGCAATGCGGCCCTCAAAGATCGTATCGCGGGCGTAGTCATCGTCCAGATGCACAGGGTTCCGGTCGGTCGAGACCTGCGCGAACATCTCGATATCTTCGTCCGTCACCACTTTGCGCAGGTGGCGGGACATGCCCATCTCGATGTCTTCAATACAGATCGTTCCGCGTGGAAGATTGTCCAACATGGTGCCCTCACTTGAATTCTGCCGAGTAATAAAAGTCTACCATCGGCCATCCGTTGGCAACTTTATTACTTCGCAGTTGCAGAAAATCAAGTGAAAAATGACTAACGCAAACGCCCGATTGTATAGGTGGGATTGATCTTTTCCCTTTCTATATAGTCGCTTAGGGATTCTGCGTGGGGGTGGTGCGACGTTTTCGTCTCGGTCGCGGCCAACCCGCCTGAGATAAAGAGCGTATCGATTCCCTCTCCCATGCCGCCAAGGATGTCGGTATGCGGGCCGTCACCGATAGCCAGAATGTCGCTGTCCGAGACGTCAACATCCATTTCCTGCACACGCCGACGCGCCAGATCATAGATAGGAGGATGGGGTTTGCCGAAATACAGGCTCTCGCCACCCATCTCGGTGTAAAGCTTCGCCAAAGCGCCCGCGCACCATTCCCGTACTTCGCCCCGATCGACCACGATGTCGGGGTTCGCACATAGTAGCTTCATGCCTTTTTGCTTGGCATAGAGGAAGTCTGGGCGATTGACGTCGGGATCTGCCATCGTATCAAACGGCCCGCAGCAGACGATCCCCTCGGCCTGATCCAGAGGGACGCGCTCGATATGAACAGGATGGTCCAACAGCTTCAGAGGCTCGAAGAACCCCGCGTCACGTTCCCATTCGCCCATGAAGTAAACCTTTTCGCCAACCGTGCCGCGGAACATGGCTGAACGGGCTGAATCTCCGCTTGTGGCGATCGTGTCATAGGCGTCGGCGGGGACGTTGAACTGCGAAAGCTGCGTGGCGACGCCCGCGCGCGGTTTTGGTGAGTTTGTCACCAGAACAACGAAACCGCCCTCCGAGCGGTAGGTCTGCAGCGCGGCAACCGCTTCTGGATACGCAGTGATCCCATTGTGAACACAGCCCCAAAGGTCGACGAAAAGCACTTTGTAGCGATCGGAGATCTCGTGGAGGGCGGAGATGATCTGGGTCATGGGATTCCCTTTGGCATGGTCTGCGGACAGCCAAGCCTATGGCAGAGCTTGGCAGGATTTGCCAGAGGGGGCGCTGCCCCCGCCGCGGCGAGCCGCGACTCCCCCGAGGTATTTTGAAACAGAAGAAGCAGGGGGTCCGCACTTCATCTGGCTACAAATATCCCGGAGCGCGAGGCAGAGCCTCGCAAAAAAAAGGCGCCCGCTTGGGGCGCCCTTGGGTCAGGTATCAAACCTTGAGGTTCGGGATGATCTGCTTTTTCCGGCTCATGATGCCGGGCAGGACTACGGCGTCGCCGTCGACCGATGCACCGAAGCTTTTCTCGGCGACGGTTTTGACCAGATCATTCGGGACCAGCAGGGTGGCCTCTTCGTTAAGGATATCCACGACGAACAGCAGCACCTGATCGACGCCGTCTTCCTTTGCTACGTCAACCATCGACGTGGCCAGGCTGTCCTTGCGGTCCAGAGCAACGCCGGGAGCGGTGGTTTCCAGGACGGAGACGCGGAACTTGGTGCCTTCGACTTCATATTCCTTGCTGTCCATGCGGATCAGTTCGGCATCCGAGAACGAGGACACATCCGATTTTGCCGCGAACATGTCCGCCGCATAGGCCGAGACATCCAGACCCAGTTCTGCGGCCAGTTTCTCGGCCACTTCGCGGTCATGCGCGGTGGTGGTGGGCGAGCGGAATTCCAGCGTATCGGACAGGATGCAAGTCAGCGCTGCGCCTTTGATGGCTTCAGGCATCTTGGCGGCGTCGTCACCCATCAGGTCGACCATGATGGTCGCAGTACAGGCCAGAGGGCGAACGGTGATATCGATAGGGCCTTTGGTTTCCAGACCTCCAACCAGTTTGTGGTGGTCGATGATGGCACGGATGTCGGCGCTGTTGACGCTGGCGGGCAGCTCTGCCGGGTTGTTGGTGTCGACGATAACAACCGGAACGTCCGCTTCAACGTCTTCGATGATGCGCGGCTTGGGCAGGTCCCAGCGCTGCAGCATGAAGGCGGCTTCGGTGTTGGGCTCGCCCAGCAGCACGGGTTCAGCCTGCTCGCCTTTGACTTCGTTCAGGTACCATGACCACAGGATCGGAGAGCCGGTGGAATCGGTGTCGGGAGATTTGTGACCAAATACTAGGGTTGTCATGTCAGCGTCCTGCGGATTGGAAATTTTGCGCGCCTTATAGGGCGCATGACAGGGCTTGTCACCTGCTTGCGGGCCGCTGCGACTGTTGGTCTGACTTGCCGAGAAATCAGAACGGCGCGCGCGTCAGCGTGTAGCCTTCCCGTTCCAGAAGCGAGAGCAAGCCATATGTTTGGCTGAGATGCCCGGCACCTACCGCGATGACGGCCGTCTGATCCTGAATCCGCAGGATATGGTCCATCCAACTGTTATTGCGATCTACCAGCAATTGTTGTTCGAACTGCGCCCATTCTGCGTCGTAATCCTCTTGCGACAGGCCCGAGGCCTCGAACCCCTGAATCCGGGCCAATTGCAGGATCTGCGCATGTTTTTCCTCGAGATACGCATTGGCCATGGTGGCAAGGTGGTTTGCATCGGCCTGCATCGCTCCGGACAAGCGGACCAGCGAGTCGACCTGTTGTTCCAGTGAAAGCGTGTCGAACATCGCCATCAGGTCTTCGATCCGCTCCAGCGAGTGTTGGGGAATCCCGTGCGCCTCGGCCACATCTGTCAGGCGGGCATCCATGCCATGGTTCGCATCCGGGTTCCGCATCAGGCAGGGCGGGATGCCCAGCATCATGCTCAGAAACCAGGGCCGCATTTTGGCCGCCATCCAGCTGGGAATGCCGCGCTCGGCCAAAGAAGTCGAAAGGGCCGCCCAGTCCTCGGCGCTCATCAGGTCGATCAGTGTGGGGCCTTCGGTGATCATCACGGGGCTCAGGTCATTGGCCAGGCCTTGCTCGAACGCTTCCATTTTGGCTTCGGTGACCTCGAAATAGATCGCGTCTGCTTGGGCTACGATGGGTGTCAGCCGTTCGACGACCGGACCCATCCGTGCATCGTTGGTGTGTAGTGTTCCGATAAGGTGCAGGGTCGTGTCGCCCTTGGTGGCGATCCAGTGATTGCCCTCGGGGTAAGGGACCGAGGCAAGGGATTGTTGCAGGGCGGCCTGATCCTCTTCCGACATCAAGGGTCGCAGGTCGTGACCTTCGCAGGCGGCATGTGCCGTCATGGGCAGAAGCAATAGTCCAAAAAGGGCCATCAGGCGCATAGGCGGTCCTTCCTCGGTTGGTCAAACAGACGACATAAGATTTAGGCATCCAAATGCAGCATATTCAAGGTGACCCATCTGGTATTTCGACACGAAACGCATAGCATTGGGCCATGGAGCGCGAGCAGGATCTTTATCCCCCCATCAAGGCATTGTTCGAGAGGCAGGGTTATACCGTGAAAGGTGAGGTTGGCGCAGCCGACATCATGGCGGTGCGCGACGGGTCCGAGCCGGTGATTGTCGAGCTGAAACTGCGCTTTTCGCTGGCTTTGTTCCATCAGGCCGTCGCGCGGCTCAGGGTCACGGATCAGGTCTATCTGGGGGTCGGCAAGCCAACCGGACGCACTGCGCGTCGAGCGTTGCGGGACAATCTGGCGCTCTGCCGCAGGTTGGGCTTGGGCCTGATCACCGTGCGCGCAGACGGAGCGGTCGAGGTGCAGTGCGATCCCGGCCCCTATGCCCCGCGCAAGAACAAGGCCAAAGCGGGCCGGATGCTGCGAGAGTTTGATCGGCTACAAGGCGACCCGAACTCTGGCGGCGCAACGCGGCACGGCATTGTTACAGCCTATCGTCAGGACGCTTTGAAATGCGCGGCCCATCTTGCTGAGCATGGCGCGTGCAAAGGGGCCGAGGTCGCGAAGTCGACAGGCGTAGCCGAGGCCACTCGGCTGATGCGCACCAATCACTACGGCTGGTTCGACAAGGTTGAAAAAGGTGTTTATGCCCTGACGGATGCGGGGCAGGAGGGCTTGAAGCACTGGGCCTATAGTTGGGACCAGCCTGATTGAGGGTCTGGGTCGAAAAAAATCCATCACAGCTTGTTGACTCGGGGATTTGCACCCCATAGCTATGCGTCGTTATCACTCTCTACCCTTGAGTGCTAACGCCTCGCCAGTCGGCGGGGGGAGGATAGATAAACTTTGAGCCCAAGGAGCTACAAAGATGGCATTGAAACCGCTTCATGACCGTGTGCTGGTTCGCCGTACAGAAAGCGAAGAGAAAACCGCAGGCGGCCTGATCATTCCTGATAGCGCGAAAGAAAAGCCCAGCGAAGGCGAAGTCGTCGCAACCGGCGAAGGCGCACGCAAGGACAGCGGCGAGCTGATCGCAATGGCGGTCAAAGCTGGCGACAAGATCCTGTTCGGCAAATGGTCGGGCACCGAGGTTCAGGTCGACGGCGAAGAGCTGCTGATGATGAAAGAAAGCGACATCATGGGGATCATTGAGTAAGCCGCCGCGCTTCCTCTGATCTTCATTTACAACTAATTTCTCAAGGAGAAACGACATGGCTGCAAAGGACGTCAAATTCGACACCGATGCCCGTAACCGCATGCTGGCAGGTGTGAACATCCTGGCCGATGCTGTTAAAGTGACCCTGGGCCCCAAAGGCCGCAACGTGGTTCTGGACAAATCCTTCGGCGCACCGCGCATCACCAAAGACGGTGTTTCGGTTGCCAAGGAAATCGAACTGGAAGACAAGTTCGAAAACATGGGCGCGCAGATGGTGAAAGAAGTCGCCAGCCGCACCAATGACGAAGCCGGCGACGGCACCACCACCGCAACCGTTCTGGCCCAAGCCATCGTTCGCGAAGGTCTGAAGCAGGTTGCAGCTGGCCTGAACCCGATGGACCTGAAGCGCGGTATCGACCTGGCGACTGCCAAAGTTGTTGCAGGCATCAAAGACGCGTCGCGTGAAGTCAAAGACTCGGCAGAAGTTGCTCAGGTTGGCACCATCTCGGCCAACGGCGAAGCCGAAATCGGCCAGCAGATCGCAGACGCGATGCAGAAGGTTGGCAACGAAGGCGTCATCACCGTCGAAGAAAACAAAGGTCTGGAAACCGAGACTGATGTTGTCGAAGGTATGCAGTTCGACCGTGGCTACCTGTCGCCTTACTTCGTCACCAACGCAGACAAGATGATCGCAGAACTCGACGACTGCATGATCCTGCTGCACGAAAAGAAACTGTCCTCGCTGCAGCCGATGGTTCCGCTGCTCGAGCAGGTGATCCAGTCGCAAAAGCCGCTGCTGATCATCGCGGAAGACGTTGAAGGCGAAGCGCTGGCGACGTTGGTTGTCAACAAACTGCGCGGCGGCCTGAAAATTGCTGCTGTCAAAGCACCGGGCTTCGGCGATCGTCGTAAAGCCATGTTGCAGGACATCGCAATCCTGACCGGCGGTCAGGTCATCTCGGAAGATCTGGGCATGAAGCTTGAGTCCGTCACCATGGACATGCTGGGCACCGCCAAGAAGATCGAGATCACCAAAGACGAAACCACCATCGTTGACGGTGCAGGCGAGAAAGCCGAGATCGAAGCACGCGTTGCTCAGATCCGCACTCAGATCGAAGAAACCTCGTCGGATTACGACCGTGAGAAGCTGCAAGAGCGCGTTGCCAAACTGGCAGGCGGTGTTGCTGTTATCCGCGTCGGCGGCATGACCGAAGTTGAAGTGAAAGAGCGTAAGGACCGTGTGGACGATGCTCTGAACGCGACCCGCGCTGCTGTGCAGGAAGGCGTTGTTGTGGGCGGCGGTGTTGCCCTGGTTCAGGCCGGTAAAGCACTGGAAACTCTGGAAGGTGCAAACGCTGACCAGAACGCCGGTATCAACATCGTTCGCAAAGCGATCGAAGCGCCGCTGCGCCAGATCGCCGAGAACGCAGGTGTTGACGGTGCGGTCGTTGCGGGCAAAGTCCGTGAATCCGGCGATGTATCGTTCGGCTTCAACGCGCAGACCGAAGAATATGGCGACATGTTCTCGTTCGGCGTGATTGACCCGGCCAAAGTTGTCCGTACCGCGCTGGAAGACGCGGCCTCGGTTGCTGGTCTGCTGGTCACCACCGAAGCAATGGTTGCTGACAAGCCCGCCAAAGAAGGCGCGGCACCTGCTGGCGGCATGCCCGACATGGGCGGCATGGGCGGCATGATGTAAGCTGCTTGGGCCATAGTGCTTACGAGCGGGGTCGCCTTTGGGCGGCCCCGTTTGCGTTTGGAATGCCCGCTGCGCGGCCATGCCTCCGGCGGACGTATTTTTGAACAGAAGAAGACTGGACGTTGCACGTAGCCGGAAAGTGAGTGTGCAAAGCGTGGCCAACGCGCTATGCGGGATTCATGAGACTTTTTCTTCTGACCTCCCTGACCATGTGCGCCTTTGCGGCCAATTCGATTCTGAACCGGCTGGCGATTGAGAGCGGGGCGAGTGATCCTGCGGGGTTCGCCGTTTTCCGTGTTCTTGCGGGGGCGGTGGTTCTGGCCGTGTTGGTTCTTTTGAAAGGCGGGGTTCTGCCGCTTCTCTCACCACGTCGGATCATCGGGGCGGGTTCACTGTCTCTCTATATGATTGGCTTTTCTGTGGCATACCTGACGTTGGACGCCGGGTTGGGTGCGTTGATCCTGTTCGGTGTCGTTCAGATCACCATGTTCGCAGTCGGTGCTATGACCGGAGCGGCCCCGACGGTGCGCCAATTGGCAGGCGCAGCGGTCGCGCTGGGCGGGTTGGCCTATGTGCTTTGGCCATCGGGGACCGTTCAGGTGGACGCCTTGATGGCTGCTCTGATGGTCGCGGCGGGGGTTGGTTGGGCTGCTTATTCCTTGGCCGGACGGTCCGAACCGAACGCTTTGGAGGGCACGGCGGCCAATTTCGTTGTCGCCTTACCCGTCACGGCTATGGCCTTGCTGGTGACAGGTGGTACTTGCCAGATGACCGGATTTGGCTATTTTCTGGCGGCTCTGTCCGGGGGCGTGACGTCGGGCCTTGGCTACGCGCTTTGGTATCGCGTGTTGCCGCAGCTTGCCCCTTCGGTCGCTGCGGTCGTACAGCTCAGCGTCCCTGTCATCGCAATCGTTGCCGGAATTTTGCTGTTGGGTGAGGTGGCAAGCATGCGCTTGATCATCGGCGCGGCACTGGTTTTGGGCGGGATCGCGCTGGCAGTACAGCGCAGAACCTGAGGTCACATCTTTCCCCGAACCGAAATAGGCCTTATCTGGCGGGTATGAGAGTTCTGCTTGCCATAATTTTTCTCCTTCTCCCGGCTGCGGCCCAGGCGAAATGCGTGATCCTGCTGCATGGGCTGGCTCGGACCGAGGCGTCCTTTTCGGTGATGGAGCAATTGTTCGAGGTGCATGGCTATACGGTCATTCGCCCGGGTTACCCGTCGACCGATCTGGGCATCCCGGAACTGGCCGAGCAAACTCTGCCCGATGCGTTCGCCAAATGCGGGGACGACACCGCGAATGTCGTGGCGCATTCCATGGGGGGTATCCTGTTGCGCTATTGGCTGCAGGATCACGAACCAGAGAATTTGGGTCGCGTCGTCATGCTTGGGCCGCCCAATCAAGGCAGCCAGTTGGTGGATGAATTGGGTGCGTGGGAGGTGTTCGGCTACCTCAATGGTCCAGCAGGGCTGCAGTTGGGCACGGGCCCCGAGGGTATCCCGCGCCAATTGCCCCCGGTTGAGTTCGAGCTTGGGGTGATCGCGGGTGAAAACTCTCTGAACCCGGTCTTTTCGTCGATGATTGATGGGCCAGACGATGGCAAAGTGTCGATCCGCACGACCCGAGTTGAAGGTATGGCGGATCATATCGTTCTGCCTGTGACGCATACTTTTATGATGAACAATCCCCGCGTCATGGCCCAGGCGCTGCACTTCATCGAATTTGGACAGTTCGACCCGCAAATCACTTGGCTTGATGGGGTGATGGACGTCATTGACGAGATCTGTATCGGGCAGGATTGCTCGGAGCCGGACTCGGAGCGCACGGAATGACGGCATTGGAACTGACGTTGACCGGAGCAGAGGTTCTGCTGCCGGAGGCTGGGTTGTCGCGCGCCGATTTGTCAATTGCCGAAGGGGTCGTACAGGGCGACCGGACCGGGCGACACGTTGATCTGTCAGGCTATTTGGTTCTGCCCGGCATAATCGACCTGCATGGGGACGGGTTCGAACGTCATATTGCCCCGCGCCGTGGTGCCATGAAGCAGATGAACGAAGGTATCCTGTCGGTCGAGGCCGAGCTTGCCGCCAATGGGATCACCACCGGCGTTCTGGCCCAGTTCTACAGCTGGGAAGGCGGGGTGCGTGGGCCGGATTTTGCCTCGCAGGTGTTCAAGGCGATTGCCGATGTCAAGGACAGCACCGTCACGGATCTGATCCCGCAATTGCGGTTCGAGACGCATATGCTGGACGACTATAACGAGCTGGCCGAAAAGGTTGCGGATTGGCAGGTGCCTTATGTCGTCTTCAACGACCACCTGCCGCATGACCGCCTGGCCGAAGGGCGAAAACCTCCGCGTCTGACGGGGCAGGCCCTGAAAGCGGGGCGCAACCCCGATGTGCATTTTGAGATGCTGCTATCCATGCATGCCCGCAGCGATGAAGTCCCCGCCGCACTTGACGCGCTTTGCGCTGACTTGACCCAAAGCGGCGTGCGCTTGGGCAGCCATGATGATGCCACGCCTGAGACCCGCGCAGGATGGCGCAAACGCGGTGTTTCGATCGCTGAATTCCCCGAAACCCTCGCTGCAGCCGAAGCCGCACGCGCGGCCGGAGATCACATCATCCTGGGCTCACCTAACGTGGTGCGCGGAGGCTCCCATAAGGGCAACGCCAGCGCGCTGGACCTGATCGCGATGGGGCTGTGTGACGCTCTGGCCTCAGACTACCACTATCCCAGCCCGCGCCGCGCCGCGTTTATGTTGGCAAAAAGCGGGTTGCTGGATTTTGCGGCGGCCTGGACGCTTGTCTCGTCCGGCCCCGCGCGGTTTCTCGACCTGAAAGATCGTGGAACATTGATGCCGGGTCAACGCGCCGATATCGTCATTCTGGATGCAAAAACTCACCGCGTCGCCGCCACCTTTGCGGGCGGCCGTGTCAGCCACATGTCCGGTGACATCGCGGCCAGATTTTTCTCCTGACCGCCTCACCTTCTTCTGTTCAAAAATACCTCCGCCGGAGGCATCGCGTAGACTGCGCGATTTCCCTCAGCGAGCGATGCGGTTGAAGTGACCCATCTTCCGACCGGGCCTGGCCTCGGCCTTGCCGTACAGGTGCAAGGCGACGTCCCGCTCCTGCGCCAGGTCCGGCACGCGGTCCATATCGTCGCCGATCAGGTTCTCCATCACCACGTCCGAGTGTCGCTGCCCGTCTCCCAAAGGCCACCCGACCACGGCGCGGATATGCTGCTCGAACTGGTCGACGGCGCAGCCATTCTGCGTCCAGTGGCCCGAGTTATGCACCCGAGGCGCGATTTCGTTTACGATCAGGCCCGCGGGTGTGACGAACAGCTCAACCCCCATCACGCCCACATAGTCCAGAGCATTCAGGATGTTGGCCGCGAGCAGAACTGCATCCGTGCGCTGCGCCGGGCGCAGGCGGGCAGGGACCGTTGTGGTGTGCAGGATGCCGTCGCGGTGGACATTCTCACCGGGGTCAAAGCAAGCGACCTGGCCATCAAGCCCGCGGGCCGCGATGATCGAGACCTCGTGTGAGAAGTCCACAAACCCCTCAAGGATCGCGGGCGCGCCCGCCATATCGGCCAGAGCAGCCTCGGCATCCTCAGGCGCGCGCAGGCGGGCCTGACCTTTGCCGTCATAGCCGAACCGGCGGGTCTTCAGGATCGCGGGTGTGCCGATTTCCTCAATAGCCGTATTCAGGCTTGCCAGATCGGTGACGTCCGCAAAAGGCGCGGTGTTGAGGCCCAGACCTTGCAGGAAATTTTTCTCAGTCAGCCGGTCCTGACTGACCCGCAGAGCCTCGCGTCCCGGACGGATTGGGCGGTGGGCTTCCAGCAGGTCCAGCGCCTCGGTTGGGATGTTCTCGAACTCGTAGGTGATGACATCGACCGAGTCGGCGAAGGCGCGCAGCGCGTCGGCGTCGTCATACGGCGCGGTTGTCACGCGGTCGGCGACTTGCGCCGCAGGCGGGTTCGCGCCCGGCTCAAATATATGCGTCACAAACCCCAAGCGGGAGGCAGCGACCGACAGCATCCGGCCCAATTGGCCTCCGCCCAGGATTCCGATCCGGGCACCGGGTTGCAGAGCGTCACTCATCGACAGGCTCCTCCGGAATCGAGGCCGACAGAGCCTCACGCCACGCGTCCAACCGTTCGGCCAGAGCGCTGTCCTGCAAGGCCAGAATACCAGCCGCCATCAGGCCCGCATTGGCCCCACCGGCCGCGCCGATTGCCATGGTCGCCACAGGAAATCCTTTCGGCATCTGAACGATCGAATACAGTGAGTCGACGCCCGACAACGCCCGCGTCTGAATCGGAACGCCGATCACGGGCACGCGGGTTTTCGACGCCATCATGCCGGGCAAATGTGCAGCCCCGCCAGCGCCCGCGATGATCACATGCAAACCGCGCGACGCAGCGGTCTTGCCGTAATCCCATAGACGGTCAGGGGTGCGGTGGGCCGAAACGATGCGTTTTTCATACGCGATGCCCAATTCATCCAAGATATTGGCGGCTTCTTTCATCGTGGGCCAATCCGATTGGCTGCCCATGATGATCCCCACTTTCACATCGCTCATCCGCTTGCGTCCCTGCCGTTCGAAAGAGCGCGCACTATAGCCAAATCCGCATGCGTGGCAATGCGTCAGGCGATGATGTCGGGGGTCAGGCGATCCTCGATCAGGCGGATGATGTCTTTCAGCCGCAGTTTCTGTTTTTTCAACCGTTTGATCGTCAACTGATCCGATGTGCCGGTGGCCTGCAACGCCTCGATCGCCTCATCAAGATCGCGGTGCTGACGACGAAAAACCTCCAACTCAACCCGTAGAACTTCATCGGTTTTCATGGACATGTCAGTGGGCGCGTTCATTGGCGACTCGGGCTTGTTGTGGTGCGTCCCCAACAAGATAGTGTGCAAGACGTTATCACGCCAGACCTTGTGGACATCCCGGTTTCTTCCCATATTCTACCTTGTGCGGTTGCCAGAACGGGGCCGCCCAATACGTCGCTTTGACATAAAAGGACGAGAACACGTGTCAAAACTTACCTTGGGCTCATACCCGCATCTGTTGGGGTTCGAGCAATTGGAACGCCTTCTGGAACGGTCTGCAAAGGCTGGCAATGAAGGATATCCGCCCTACAACATCGAACAGACCTCGGACTATTCCTACCGCATCACTCTGGCGGTGGCCGGGTTCGCGGAAGAGGATCTGTCGATCACCATCGAGGATCGCCAACTGGTGATCCGAGGCCGTCAGCGCGACGATAGCGAGGGGCGCATCTTTCTGCATCGCGGCATCGCGGCGCGTCAATTCCAGCGCATGTTCGTGCTGGCCGACGGTGTCGAGGTGGGCGAGGCGATAATGGAGAACGGTCTGCTGCATGTGGATCTGACCCGCGCCGTGCCGGAAACCGTGGTGCAGACAATCAACATACGGAAGGGGTAAGAGCAATGAACACACCGATTGAAATCAACACCGAAGGCGACCGTATCGTGTATGTCAAAACGGTTGAGGTTGCCGATCTGCCCAGCGATCTGCGCGATCAGGCGGGTGATCTGGATCAGCTGTACGCCGTTCATGACTCAGACGGGCAGCAACTGGCGCTTGTCGCCGACCGCAAGCTGGCCTTTGTATTGGCCCGCGAGCATGATCTGTCGCCGGTGGCCGTTCACTGAACGGCTCCATTAACACGCGTTTGCGCGTGACATTCCGCCCGACACCAGCGAAACATGCACAAACTCCGGATTGTATCCGGGATGACATGTGCATGTAAGGAAACGCCGGATGAGCTGGTTCGATTTTGACTGGGTGGATGCCTTTACCGACAAAGCCTTTGGTGGAAATGGCTGCGTCGTAGTCCATGGCGCGGCCCATCTGTCGGATGAGGTCTGCATGGCCTATGTGCGCGAAACCTCTCTGGTAGAGTGCACTTTTACCGGCCCGTCGGATGTTGCCGATATCCGGGTGCGGTATTTTCTGGCTAGCCGTGAAATCCCCTTTGCCGGTCATCCGACCATCGCAACGGTCGCGGCACTTCGGTCGCGCGGTCTGGTTGAGGGTGACTCTCTGACATTGGAAACCGGGGCAGGCCTAGTCGCCATTCGTCTGAACGGTGATGAGATCGAGATGACGCAGGTTGCGCCGGAATTTGGAGCACATGTTCCCGCCGATCTGGTTGCCAGTGCGATATCGTTGCCCGAGGACGCGATTATTTCTCCTCCGCGATTTGTCTCTACCGGGTTGCCGTTCTGTATCACCGTGCTGCGGGATCACGACGCCTTGCGCGCGGCGCGGCTGGCCGAAGGTCCTTTGCGCGAGGTGGCAGCAAAAGCGGGATTTTCTGGTTCCGATATGGCCGAGCCGTTTTTGGTCACCTTGCAGGGGGCGACGACACAAGGGGATACGTTCTCACGCCTGCTGCTGGCACCGCCCAGCCCACCCGAGGACCCTTTTACAGGTTCTGCGACGGGCGCGATGGCGGCCTATCTTTGGAAATACGGGCTTATGGAGAAAGACCAATTCATCGCTGAACAGGGTCACGACATGGGGCGTCCGGGGCAAGCAACGGTGACGCGTGTCGGTCCGAGCGATGCCATGACCGGGATCAAGGTGGCGGGGCAAGGCTATGTTCTGATGCGCGGACAGGTCGACTTGCCTGAGGCGGATCAATGACCGAAGCGATTGCTGTTTTACCCTACGGCCACCGTCTGGGCCCGAAACTGGCCGAGGTGCCTCTGTCCGAGCTGATCTGGCACGAGGGCTGCCCGGATCGTTTGCTGGGCAAAACAGTTGGCGACCTCGCGCCGACGGATCATCTTATCATGTATCCCAATTCAACGGTTCACTGGCGGTTGCGGCGGGGCACGAAAGCGCGGATTTCACTGGTGATGGGCGAGCCGTCGGCCATCCACGCCAAACATGACCGACAGCTGCGCCTGACGTGGCGGCGGTTCTTTAGGGTGTTCACCTTTCACGACGTTCTACTGGAAAACCTGCCCAATGCTGTGTTTCTGCCCTATGGCGTGACCATGGTGCCGGACTGGCAGGAGCTACAGGCTGAGAAGGTCAAATCCTGTTCGCTGATCGCCTCGGCCAAGCGGGACCTCGTGGGCCACCAGCTACGCCATGACGTCATAGATTGGGTCCGCGAAACCGGGGCAGATGTTGATATCATGGGGCGCGGATACACGCCTTTTGAACAGAAATCGGATGGTCTGGCCCCTTACCGCTATTCGGTCGTAATCGAGAATGTTCGAGAGCGGAATTACTTCTCGGAGAAACTGATCGACTCGATCCTGTGCGCGACGGTCCCGATTTACTGGGGTTGCCCGAATATCGGGGATTTCATGGAGACTTCTGGGATGATCCTCTGCGAGACACAGGCAGATATACAGCAAGCGATTCAGTCTGCATCCGAAGAAGACTATGCGCAGCGTCTGCCCCATCTGAAGGCGACTCAGGACGCAGCTGCAGATTACGGTCAGTTCGAAGAACGCGCCGTGCGCGCTCTGCGGCATGAGCTATCGGGCGCGTCCGGTTAAAACCCCATCCAAGCCATCGGTGCGATTGGGTTGTCTTGTGGGTCAATCCCGTGACGCGCGCATAGCGTGCTGAGAAACGATCCCCGCACCGGCAGGCCCGCAGTCTGTTGGGCCATGAATTTCTTCTGATGCCCAAAGACATGCACGGAATGTACCCCGTCTCGTTCAATAGTGGATGGGGGCAGATAGGGGTCGTGCAGCTTCCAAAGCGCCTCATTCGCCAGCGGGTAGAACGTATCGGCGGACATTGCGTGGATGTCCTCTCCGGTCTCACGCAGAAAATGCCCCAGCGCCTTCGGGCCGGAGCATCCCCAGGGCAGCGCCTCGATCCCCCAGGTTTCACCCTCATCGATACGCTGCTCGTTGCGTCTGCGCAGCTTGGCCCCGCGCCAGGGTTGGGTCGGGTTGGCCGAGGCGACAAATGCCAGCATCTGCGCAAGCGTTTGGGACTCTTGCGGCAGACGGAGCACCCCATTGGGAAACTTGCCGGATTGAGAGGGGGCGAAGACAAAAGGGGACGCAAAATCGAAAGGCTTCAGACAGAGCGCATCCAGATCCACCCAGATGAAATCTGTGCGTTCCAGCAACCTCAGCCTGAAAATGTCCGAAAACACCGCAACGCCCAGCCGATCTTCGGGCCGTAGATCAAAAGGGGCGGGCCACAGTATCTCGGACGCATGCCGCAGGTCGACGCCATTTGGGATGTTCGCGATGTCGTGGGCCGCATAGAGGGTGAAGGAATGACCATGGTCCAGATAGGATTGAATGCACAGCGCCTCGAGCCAGCTGAGATCGGAGCCAAACCAGAAGCTGGCGATTTGAGGAAGGGGGTGCATCGTGGATTGACTGTGGCGAACTTGACTGGGTTGACTGCATCAAGGCCACGCATCTTTGTCAATCTCGGTCCTTGGTTCGCACGAAAAACGGCCCCCGGTGACCTGAGGCCGTTTCCAATCTGGTTTAGCTCAACCGCTTAGTTTGCAGCGATCAGGCCCATGCTCTCGAGCTTCAGCAGAACCTGATGAGCGCAGTTGTCGACCTCGACATTCTCCGTCTCGACGCTCAGTTCAGGGTTCTGGGGCACGTCGTAAGGGTCTGAGATGCCGGTGAACTCTTTGATCTTGCCTTCGCGCGCCAGCTTATACAGGCCCTTGCGGTCGCGGCGTTCGCATTCCTCGATGCTGGTGGCCACGTGAACCTCGCAGAAGGCACCGAACTGTTCGATCTCCTCGCGCACGGCCCGACGGGTGGCGGCATAGGGCGCAATCGGCGCACAAATGGCGATACCGCCGTTTTTGGTGATCTCGGAGGCCACGTAACCAATGCGGCGGATGTTCAGATCGCGGTGTTCCTTCGAGAAGCCCAACTCGGACGACAGGTTCTTACGCACGATGTCGCCATCCAGCAGCGTCACGGGGCGGCCGCCCATTTCCATCAGCTTAACCATAAGCGCGTTGGCGATGGTGGATTTGCCCGAGCCCGAGAAGCCAGTGAAGAACACTGTAAAGCCCTGCTGGCTGCGCGGCGGTTTGGTTTTGCGCAGTTCGGCCACGACCTCGGGGAAGCTAAACCATTCGGGGATTTCCAAACCTTCGGCCAAACGGCGGCGCAGTTCGGTTCCCGAGATGTTCAGGATGGTGACATCGTCCTTGTCGAGAATCTCGTCATTCGGCTCGTACTGGGCGCGTTCCTGCACATAGACCATATGCTTGAAGTCGACCATCTCAACGCCGATTTCATCTTGGTATTTGCGGAACAGATCCTGCGCGTCATAGGGGCCGTAAAAATCTTCACCTTGGCTGTTCTTGCCGGGGCCAGCGTGGTCGCGGCCAACAATGAAGTGGGTGCAGCCGTGGTTGGCGCGGATCAGGCCATGCCAAACGGCCTCACGCGGGCCAGCCATGCGCATCGCCAGGTTAATCAGCGACATCGAGGTGGTCGAGGCCGGGTACTTGTCCAGCACCGCCTCATAGCAGCGCACGCGGGTAAAGTGGTCCACGTCGCCCGGTTTGGTCATGCCGACAACCGGGTGGATCAACAGGTTGGCCTGCGCTTCCTTCGCGGCACGGAAGGTCAGTTCCTGGTGGGCGCGGTGCAGCGGGTTGCGAGTTTGGAACGCAACGATCCGGCGCCAGCCCAGTTTGCGGAAATAGGCGCGCAGCTCGTTCGGCGTGTCGCGGCGGCCACGGAAATCATAGTGGACGGGTTGCTGAATGCCGACAACGGGACCGCCCAGATAAACCTTGCCTGCCACGTTATGCAGGTAGTTGACGGCCGGGTGCGCATCGTCATCCGCGCCAAAGACCTTCTCGGCCTCGCGCGATTTGTCAGGGGTCCAGCGGTCGGTCACGGTCATGGTGCCGAGGATCACGCCCTCTTGGTCTCGTAGGGCAATGTCTTGGCCCAGTTCGATGCTTTCGGCGAATTCTTCGCTGACATCCAGCGTGATCGGCATCGGCCACAGCGTGCCGTCAGCCAGACGCATGTTCTCGACCACATTGTTGTAGTCGGCTTCGCTCAGAAACCCTTTCAGCGGGTTGAAGCCGCCATTCATCAGCAGTTCCAGATCGCAAATCTGGCGCGGAGACAGGTCATGGCTGGTCAGATCCGCTGCCTCAACCTTCAGCTTCTGGGCCGAGTCATAAGATACGTAGAGTTCGGGAATGGGGGCGAGGTTGCTTAACATTGTCATCGGAATTCTCTTGTCGATGTGATGATGCGCCAGTGTGATCTTGGCATTTGAAACGGCATGTGCCCCGCCACTGAGTCAGAGTCCACAGGGTCAGATAAAACTAAGGAGGATATGAGCGGTTTTTCTTGTGATTGGAAGAATTTTCCAATTCGGTGGAAAACGGGCGATCAAAGTTCCGGTAATCTAGCGCAAATGTGCCACAGTAAGTATGCGTGTTCCTGTTGTCTTAGGCCTTTTCAAGTTCCGAGGCGCGGGGCACAGGCAGGGCTGGAACGGGCTCGGACACGCCGCGCAGCTTGAAGTTTTGGATGCGGTCGTCCGAGATGTCCATCTCGGCGGCCTGTAGCAGCTCGGCCGACACCAGAAGCTCAACCCCCAGCGGCTTTGTTTCGGCCTCAAGACGGCTGGCGACATTCACGGCGTCCCCGATGATGGTTTGCGCGGCATGGCCGGCCGCGCCAATTTCCCCAAGCACCAGATCGCCCAGATGCAGCCCCATGCCGATGCGGATATGCGGGCTATCTTCGGATGATAGCTGTCGGTTGAACTGTTCCAGCGCATGGCTGATCTCAATCGCGGCTTTCAGACCGGCGCGGGCGGATTGCCGGGGGTCGGGTTTGTCAAAAACCGCCAGCAGCCCATCCCCCATGTATTTGTCGACGACCCCGCCCTGAGAGGTGATCGAAGGCACAATCGCATCAAAGAACCTGTTCAGAAGGAAGACGATATCATAGGGCAGTTGCCCTGCTGTGCGGGCGGTAAAGCCGCGCATGTCCAGAAACAGCACGGCCAACTGACGTTCCTGCCCCTGACTTGCATGAGCCCGGTCGTGCTTGCCGTCGGGGCGAAAAACACGAAAGACCTTTACCGGCTCGGTCGGGCGCATCTGACAGGCCAGACGGGTCTGGGCCGAGGCCCCAACGGCGGCCAGGCTGCGGGCTTCGATCTCGCTGGGCGGGGGCAGGTGATCTCCGCCATCTTCGACGATCACGCGGCAGGTGGTGCAGCGGCCCTTGCCGCCACATAGGGCGGCATGCGGAATTCCGTTGGCCTGAGACATCTCAAGCAGCGTCATGCCCTTCTCGGCAAAAACCTCGGGGCCTCGGGCGTAGGTCACCTGAACAGAGTGCCGACGACGCCACAGCTTGCGGCCAAGATAGAAGGCCGCCGTTGCACCGAGCGCGGCCCAAAACCCCATCATTGCGTTGTCTTCGACGCGGAACATGGCCTCAAAGGCCTCGGCCGAGGGCCAGTTATAGTGTTCGATATACTGTTCGCGCAGGAAGTCATCGGCAAAATCGGCCCAGATCCGGCGCCCTTCGGTCAGCACACCGGCCAGGGCGAAACAGGGGACAAAGACTGCAATACCGATCAGGTAGGGCAGGGTCCTGCCCCACCACCGGGTCAACCGCAGCCACATGTGCAACCCGATGCAGCCATGTACCCACACGATCAGCAACAGCAGGCTTTGCATCCAAATCGCAGAGCTTGGCCACATCAGAATGATGATATAGCCCATTTCGTCATTCACATCGTAGATCTCATGCGCGTAGCGCGTGTGAATGATATGGACGATCAGCTGGATCGGGATCAGCAGCCCCAGCACGATTTGCAGGGCCGAGCTGAACGGCATGCGCAAGGTCCGTCGTTGTATGATCGACGTTAGCGCAAGGCCCGAATGCACGATCAGCGCAAGGTAGAGAAGCGCGCTCATGGCGTCGTGGCGGGTGACGGCCTTTCGACCGTCTTGCATGCCATGCAGATAATCGGTGTGAAACAGGCCGAGGCCGATGTTCAGAAAATGGAATAAGGCAAAGACAAAAAGGACCAGCCCGCTGCCGATCCTAAGCCGGGTTGACCACCCGCCACGCCAAAGAGCGTTGTCCGTTGTGACCACGCGCGACCCTCATGTTTTGCACCAGTGTGAGGCCGCGCGGGGATAGGGTCAAGCCGGTGTGACCTGACCCTGTGGCCCTTAGTCCTGTTCGGCCAGAAAGCGTTCGGCATCCAGGGCAGCCATACAGCCCATGCCTGCGCTGGTGACGGCCTGACGGTAGATGTGATCTGTCAGGTCACCGGCTGCGAAAACACCCGGAACCGAGGTCTCGGTTGATCCTGGCTTGGTTACGACATAGCCGCCCATATGGGTTTCCAGCGTGTCCTTGACCAACTCATTGGCCGGGGCATGGCCGATGGCGACAAAAACGCCCTTGCACGGGATTTCAGAGATTTCGCCCGTTTTCACGTTCTTGACGCGCACGCCTTCGACGCCCAAGGGCGCATCGGTCCCGATGACCTCGTCCAGTTCGTGGAACCAGAGCGGTTCGATCTTTTCATTCTTCATCAGGCGATCCTGCAGGATCTTTTCCGCCCGTAACTCGTCGCGGCGGTGGATCAGGGTCACCTTGCTGGCGAAATTGGTCAGGAACAGCGCTTCTTCCACGGCGGTATTGCCGCCGCCGATTACAACGATCTCTTGCCCGCGGTAGAAGAACCCGTCGCAGGTCGCACAGGCCGAGACGCCGAAGCCTTTGAATTTCTCTTCCGACGGCACGCCAAGCCATTTGGCCCGCGCACCGGTCGCCAGAATGACCGCATCGGCAGTGTAAACCGTGCCGCTATCCCCTTTTGCGGTGAAGGGACGTTTCGAGACATCCAGATCGTTGATGATGTCGCCGATGACCTCACAGCCCATCGCCTTGGCGTGGTCCTGCATGCGGACCATTAGATCGGGGCCTTGTACCTCAGTATCGCCGGGCCAGTTTTCGACCTCGGTGGTGGTCGTCAGCTGGCCGCCGGGCTCGATCCCTTGCACCAGAATGGGTTCCAGCATCGCGCGGCTTGCATAAACCCCGGCTGTATAGCCTGCGGGTCCCGACCCGATGATCAGAACCTTGGTGTGTCGTGTGTCGGCCATGGTACCCCCGCTCGAACTGCCTGATTTGGGCCTTTTGCCCGTCGCAAGGATATAGCGATGGGCGGGCAGGGCTTAAAGCCCCTTCATGAAGGGAACCTGATATGCCTTGTCGGTATGGCCCTGCGCAAATGAGCGATCTGAAAACAAAGAAAATTGCGCAGCTACGAAACATTATTGCGCGTGGGCTGGGTGCTGATATAAGAACCGAAAAATCAGGAGCGTTTTATGGTCACGACCCGGCTGGATGAAATTGATCGCAAGATTCTGGCGGAATTGCAGGCGGACGGTCGCATGACCAATGTAGAACTGGCCAAAAGGGTCGGTATCTCGGCCCCTCCGTGCTTGCGCCGTGTGCGCACTTTGGAGGAATCGGGCTATATCACCGGCTACCACGCCGAAGTGAACGCCCGCGAGCTTGGGTTTGAGGTTCAAGTCTTTGCGATGGTTGGATTGGACAGCCAGGCGGAGTCGGAGCTCAGCGCGTTCGAGGAGCAGTGCAGACTATGGCCGCTGGTCCGTGAGTGTCACATGCTGAACGGCGAGGTCGACTTCATCCTGAAATGCGTCGCGCCCGACCTCAGCAGTTTTCAGCAGTTCCTGACCGGCGAACTGCTGACCACGCCAAACGTGGCCAGCGTCAAGACATCGCTTGTTATCCGCGGCGCAAAAGACGAGCCAGGCGTCCCGTTCGATGTATTGGAAGACCGAATGAACCGCTCGGCGTAAACCACATCCGTCGTGTTTCTGTTGGGCAGGGCGGCAGCATAGCCACCACCGCCAGGGTCAAAGCCCATCCTATCAAAATCTGCATAAAGCCCCCACTCTGCAGTACTCTTTAACAATTCACGCCGATATCGCGTCGATCTCTCCGTCTCCGGCGCGCGGCATAAGCAACGGGCCAAAATCGTTCAGCGATTCGATATGCGCGAACAGGTTCAGATAGATCGACCGTAACGAATGGCTGATCATGCGAACCGCATTAGCACCTGGATGATAGGTTTCAAAGGGCAAGCCGTCTACACGGATGACCGAGTGTTTTTTCAGGCAAATGTGAAACAATTCTACTGGAGTTGGAGGCATTGTTTCCACAACACCCATTCCGTCCTGAAATTCGGCCACAGGCGCCAGAATCGGTGACCCGCCATGCAGGTGCCGCAAATGGGCTGGCGTGCCAAGCAGACGCGCGGCTGGTCCTGCGATCACACCGGACATCGGTTTTTGCATGCCAAACGTATCAGCCATGATGCGGGTCAACGGACGGGTGCGCCCGCGCGAATCCTCGCGGCCCGGTATCAGCGTCACAGAGCCTTTCCACAAAACGGTCTCAGAGGTTCCGTCCTGCGTCAGTACCGTGTCGCCGGGCAGCAGATCCTCGATCGCCATGGGCCCCTGTTCGGTTTCCACAAGCGACCCCCGTGAGAAGGCGCAAAAGGCGTCCTCGAACATCGGCAGGGCCGGTGCGATATGCCGGGTTTGCGCAATGTCTCCGTTTTTGAGCAGGGCGCTCACTTCGTAACGGCGCAGCTGGGCTTTCTGTTTTGTAGTCGGCCGCGGAGTGTCGCGGAGCAATGCCGAGGTTTCGACAGCATTTCTGGCAGCAATGGCCAGTGATTTTGGAATAGTCATAAATATTCCGTTCCTTTTAGAACCGGATCAGACGGGGCATACCCCCATGCAGGCCCATCTGTCGGTTCGGTTCTTTGTCTTGAAATAAATGGGTAACCCTTGGGCACCGGCTATGGCCGCAGCGCACAGCGAAGCAATTTCGCATTCCATTGGTCAATCCATTGACCCCCCAGACAAACTCGTACTGCGCGGGCGAAAATGCCCGCAAACACGCTCCGAACTCAGGATGCATTTTTCTTTGCATCCCACGCACATCGGACCGGAGCACTACCCGGTGCGCGTTGACCAAATGGAACCGGCAGCTTGGTTCCGTTGGCTTTCTGTTTCAGCGTCGCGTCGCCAGACGGCGGGCAACCCTGACAGAATGGCTTGACACTCGCTTCCACGGCATGTCCAGTTTCGGGTCCTGTGCGGCCTGAATGACCGCGCTGAGAAAGCGAGATTTCTGTTTCATTTTCTGGTCCTGCTCGATCGGAGGTCTGAGCCTCATTCCGTGTGTGTAGACTTAACGTGCCGCAGGTTTGCGGCAGGGATAAGGCTTAACCGGGATCAAAAACGGACAAAAAATAAAGGTTGGCGGTTCCTCTGTTTGAGGTGCCAGCATTCATTTGTCGGCAAAGACAGATAACCTTCTGAGTACTGGCACAAAATTCACTACGATTCTGTGTCAGGTAAACACAATAAATGTGGCGGAAAGGTGGCGGTTTTGCCTTAATTGGGGCCTAATCTACAATCTGATCGCCGAAATTAACCGCCCGTAGTCCGCCTCTTTGGCGTGTGTTGTCCGGCGGTATGAATAAAAGCGATCTGGATCGGAATACGTGCAATGCCGGGTCCATTCTGCCTGCCCGACACCCGCTTGGCGCAGTTTATGCAGACCAAAGGCTGGCAAATCAAATTGCAGCCGATCCTCGGTGCCATTGGCGAAGAATCGGCTGTTCTCCGAGGACTCCGCCATGAAAGCATCCAGAAACTCGGGGCCGACCTCATAGGCCGCCTGCGAAATGGATGGCCCGATCACGGCACGCGTGTTTTCGCGCGTGGCGCCCAATGCCTCCATCGCGTCCAATGTGGCCTCCAACACGCCGTCCAAAGCGCCACGCCAGCCAGCATGGGCGGCGCCGATCACGTTCGCGTCAGGGTCGCAGAAAAGCACAGGCTGGCAGTCCGCGGTCAGAATTGTCAGAGCCAACCCGGGCGTGGCGGTCACGAGCGCATCCGCCTTGGGTTTGTCACCCGTAAGGGGCGCATCCACCGTCAGCACATCGGGCGAATGAACCTGATGAATACCAACCAGCGCCTCTAGCGTGACATCCATCGCGTCAGCAACCCGTCGGCGATTCAGGGCGACGATCTCGGTCTGATCGGATGATCCATAACCGCAGTTCAATCCCGCGAAGACGCCCGAGGATGCGCCGCCTCTACGGCTGAAAAAGCCGTGTTTTACGGGGGCCAGCATATCCGACGTGAGAATTTCCAAGGTCATGGTTCAAGTCCCGGTGGAGGCGCAGCTTGGGGCGGGTAGAGGCCCAGCACTTTGAACAGATTTCCCATTTCATCGACATGCGTCAACCGGCGATGTGCGGCCACCAGTTCATCAAGCTTGGAGCCGCCTATACCCTTGGCCAGAGCCTGTGCACGGGCGGTGATTCCCAGACGTTCCAGAAAAATACCCTGTGGTGTCAGGCAGGTATGAGCACAGCCTGCGGCCTTCGCAGCCAGCGCCAGGGGCTCAAAATCCACATGCGCGGTCAGGTCTGCTTGGCCGGGGGTTTGCAGAGGGTCCGCACGTTCATGCGCCTTTAGGGCCTGAAGCGTATCGCCAAGCGAGCGCCAGTCACCATAGTCCACGATCAGAGCAGCCCCTCCGTTCTGCGCGATTCGGCAGGCTAGGATGGTTAGAATCGGAATGGCAGGTGCGCAGAGTTCGACGAGATCCCCGTCTCGCGTATCGGACAGCCTGTTCTGCAGCGCAGTATGCGGCTCAGCGGGGCCAAGGCCAAAACTCAGCGCGCCATCGGCCTCTCCGATCAATCGTTCGCACCAAGTGGCGCCATCACGCAGGAATTGGCGGATGGGCAGGGCGTCAAAGAACTCATTTGCCACCAGAAACATCGGCAAGTCCGGCAGTTCCGCCACATCGCTGATCCACTGCGGGTTGTGATCTATCAGGGTTGCCTTTTGCACGTTGCGAAGCGTCTCGGAGGCCTCCAATAGAACAACCTTGGCCGCATCATGGAAACCGGGAACCGTGCGGGTTGCCCGTAGGATATCCGCCATCAGCGTACCGCGACCCGGTCCGAGTTCGGCCAGCGCAAACGTGGATGGCTGCCCCTGATCCATCCAGCTTTGCGCCAGTGATAGGCCGATCAACTCGCCGAACATCTGACTGATTTCAGGCGCGGTGGTGAAATCGCCCTGAGCACCAAACGGGTCGCGCGTGGAGTAATAGCCCAAAGTTGGGTGCAGCAGGCATTCGGTCATGTAATCGGCCAGCGTCATCGGGCCGTCTTGCCGGATTCGGGCGATCAGGAGTTCGTGCAGGCTCATGCCGTTCGCCGGGCGCGCAGGGCGAACCACAGGCCTAAGGTAATCATTGGTAGAGACAGGATTTGCCCCATTGTCAGGCCGTAGCCGCCGATATGCCACGCCAGTCCAAGCGGGTTGCCGGGCGAGATGAACTGCGCATCGGGCTGACGGACGAACTCGACCACGAAGCGGGATGCCCCGTAGCCTGCGAGGAAAACGCCCATGATCAGGCCGGGTTTTCGGAACGCGCCGCGCCGATATGCCAACCACAGAAGGACAGCGCCCAATAGTACACCCTCAAGCGCGGCTTCGTATAGCTGCGAGGGGTGACGGGCGCACATACCGGCCACGACACCCGGGCAGTCCTGCGCTGCGAAGCCGGGAAAGATCACGGCCCATGGCAGCTCGCTTGGTCGGCCCCAAAGCTCGGCGTTGATGAAATTGGCAAGCCGCCCCAGCAACAGGCCGGGCGGGACGGTATAGGCCACCAAATCGCCTAGCGACAGGGTCGGAATGTTGTGACGGCGACCATAGAGGTATGAGGCGACAATCACCCCCAGCAGCCCGCCGTGAAAGGCCATCCCCCCTTGCCAGACCTTCAGGATATCTGCCGGGTGCGACAAGTAGTAGGCCGGTTGATAAAACAGCACAAAGCCCAGACGCCCACCCAGAATCACACCGATGATGATCCAGGTCAGCAGATCATCCAACTGCTCAGGCTTCATGGGTGGCGTTTCATTGCGCCAAAGGGCCGGGCGCCGCAGGGCCATCACGGCCAGGCGCCAGGCAATCAGGATGCCGACAATATACGCCAGCGCGTACCACCTGAGCGCGAACTCCATCCCGAACAGTGAGATCGAGAACAGCTCGGGCGACAGATCGGGGAAATTCAGAACAGCCTGCATGTGCGTCTCATTGCCCGGGGTTTGCAGGGCAAGTCAACCTTGAGCCTGCGCCAATCCTTCCCCATATAGGATACAACCGCGATTTCGGAGAAAAGCCATGCAAACCCGCAACAAGATCCTCGACGACGTTTCCCAGCTGATGACCAACGCCATGGGTGTGGCGCAGGGCGCACGCGAAGAGGCCGAGAATGCGATGAAATCGATGATCGAACGTTGGCTGGCCGACCGCGATTTCGTTACGCGTGAAGAATTCGACGCTGTGCGCGCCATGGCCCAAAAGGCCCGCGAAGAGAACGCCGCGCTTGAGGCGCGCATCGCAGCGCTTGAGGCGAAACTGGACAAGTAACGCTGATATCCAGATTTTGAAGACAAGGTTAGCGCCGCGCAATCCAAGGCCGGATTGTGCGGTGTTGTGTATCATGCCGCCTTGCAGAAATTAATCAAGGCAAAGCTGCATAAGACGCCAATATTTTGATCGTCGTTGCCGACTGTCCACAACTTATTGCCGTTATCCCCAAGAAATGGGGTTGCCAGACACCCTCTTGCGGCGCACCATATTTGGTACAGGCCTACGGGGGAAGCCCGGCTTGTAGAGCAGGCAACTAGCGCTGGGGCGCTGCCAGCCCCGAAATGCTAGAGAGTAGTGAGGTGGCATTATGGCCCTTTCCGAGCAGTTTCTCGAAGAAGACCTTCATCCAATCGATATTGTTGAACATCTGGCCGAACATCACGACTGGGACTTTGACCGCATCGGCGACGATCAGATCGCGATGGCGGTTGAAGGGCAGTGGCGGACCTATTCGATCACGCTGGCCTGGTCCAACTATGATGAAACGCTGCGGATGGTTTGCTCGTTCGAAATGGAACCTCCATCCGAGCGTGAATCCGAATTGTATGAGTTGCTCAACAAAATGAACGATCAGTGCTGGGCAGGTGCGTTCACCTATTGGGCGAACCAAAAACTGATGGTGTATCGCTATGGTCTGGTCCTGGCAGGCGGTCAGACGGCCAGCGCTGATCAGATCGACACGATGATCACCGCCGCAGTTATGAGCGCCGAGCGGTATTACCCTGCGATCCAACTTGTCACATGGGGTAATCGCGATCCGGAAGAGGCGATGCAAGTCGCCATTGCAGAGGCCTACGGCCGAGCGTAAACCTTTGCCCTGAACCATTGAATAGGGGAGGGGCACAGATGGACATGTCGCGCGTGGCCGAGCAGGGCCTTGTGTTATTGGGTTGCGGAAAGATGGGATCCGCGATGTTGGCGGGTTGGCTGGATCACGGTCTGCCCGCCGCTTCCGTTTGGGTGATTGATCCTTACCCCTCGGACTGGCTGAAAGCGCAGGGCGTTAACATCAACACGCCACTGCCCGAATCCCCCGCAGTCGTGCTGGTGGCCGTCAAACCGCAAATGATGGGTGAGGCGCTGCCTGCGATTCAGGCCCTCGGTGGTGGTGGCAGCCTGTTCGTTTCCGTTGCAGCGGGCACCTCGATTGCAACGTTCGAAGACGTGCTGGGCGAAGGCACCCCGATTGTGAGGGCAATGCCGAACACACCGGCGGCGATCCGTCAGGGTATCACGGCGATGATCGGCAACGCACATGTGTCCGGTGACGATTTGGACCTCGCGGAAAACTTGCTGTCGTCGATAGGCGAGACCGTGCGTCTGTCGGACGAGGCTCAGATAGATGCGGTCACTGGCGTCAGCGGCTCAGGCCCAGCCTATGTGTTCCACCTGATCGAAACGCTTGCCGCCGCAGGGCAGGCGCAGGGTCTGCCGCATGAGCTGGCCATGAAACTGGCGAAATCCACAGTTGCAGGCGCCGGTGCCTTGGCAATGGCCGCCGAGGAAGACCCCGCGCAACTGCGGGTCAATGTGACGTCGCCCAATGGTACGACACAGGCCGCGCTTGAGGTTCTGATGCACGAAGCCGAAGGGTTCCCAAATCTGCTGCACCGGGCCGTTAAGGCCGCGACCGACCGTTCCAAGGAGCTGGGCCGTGAGTGAGATCTCTTTCGATGACTTCTTGAAAGTCGACATCCGCGTCGGTGAGGTCATCCGCGCCGAGCCCTATCCCGAAGCCCGCAAGCCCGCCATCAAGATGTGGATCGATTTCGGCGGTGAGATTGGTAAGCGCAAAACCTCGGCCCAGATCACCGCACATTACGACCCGTCGATGCTGATCGGTAAACAGGTGATGGCTGTGGTCAACTTCCCGCCACGCCAGATCGGAAAGTTCATGTCCGAGGTTCTGGTGCTGGGTCTGCCGGATGAAAACGGAGAGATCGTCTTGATCGGCCCGGATGGCAACGTCCCCGTTGGCGGAAGGATGCACTGATGAAACTCTGGATCACGCGCCCGATGACATCGGCGGTCGAAGCACGGGCAGCCGCTGAGTTCGATGTTGAGATTCGCCCGGCAACCACTCCGCTTTCCGAGGATGAGATGGTGAGGGCGTTGCAGGACTACGACGTGGTTGTGCCCACTCTGGGCGACCTATTCTCGGCCGAAGTCTTCGCCAAAGTGCCCGAGCCGCGCTGCAAGCTGTTGGCCAATTTCGGCGTCGGCTACAATCACATCAATGTCGAGGCCGCGCGCGCCTTAGGCATCGCGGTCACCAACACGCCCGGCGCGGTCACAGATGCGACCGCCGATATCGCCATGACCTTGCTCCTCTCGACCGCGCGGCGCGCGGGTGAGGGAGAGCGTTTGGTACGGGCTGAAAACTGGCAGGGTTGGCATCCCACGCAAATGCTAGGGCATCATGTCACCGGCAAGCGAGTCGGCATCGTCGGCATGGGCCGCATCGGCCAAGCCATCGCACGGCGCTGTCACTTTGGATTTGGCATGCAGGTTGCCTATCAGTCCCGCAGTGCCAAGCAGCTTGATTTTGAGGCCGAGTTCATCCCCGTTCTCTCGGCACTTGCGGCCTCGGTCGATTTTCTTGTTCTGGCCGTTCCGGGCGGGGCTGAGACACGCCATCTGATCAATGCCGCAGTGCTTGAGGCCATGAACCCCTCGGCCATTCTGGTCAACATCGCGCGGGGTGAAGTGGTGGATGAGACCGCTCTGATCAGCGCGCTGCAAGCAGGGCAGATCGCAGGAGCTGGGCTGGACGTCTACGAGTTCGAGCCGGCTGTGCCGCAGGCACTGCGCGAGATGCAGAACGTCACCTTGCTGCCGCATCTGGGTACCGCCACCGAAGAGGTGCGAACCGGCATGGGACATATGGCGTTGGACAATGTGGCCGCCTTTGTCGAAGGGCGCGACTTGCCAAACCCGGTCTAGTCGCCGACCGCCTCGCGCCAGTGTTTGCGGCAGAGCGAGACATAGGTCTCGTTCCCGCCAATCTGAACCTGAGCACCCTCGGTGATCGCGCGGCCATTGTCGTCCTGCCGAATCACCATCGTGGCCTTGCGTCCGCATTCGCAAATGGTGCGGACCTCGCGCATCTCATCGGCCAAGGCCAGTAAGGCTGCTGAGCCGGGGAAGAGTTTGCCCTGGAAATCTACCCTTAAGCCATAAGCCAGCACCGGGAGCTTCAGGTCATCCACGGCGCGGGCAAGTTGCCAGACCTGATCCTCGGACAGGAACTGGGCCTCATCCACGAAGACACAGGCGATCGGATTGGCCTTCTGGCGCGTTTCGATCATGGCAAAAACGTCATCGTCCGGCCGGAAGGTATCGGCTTCTTCGGAAATCCCGATACGCGAGGCGATCCGCCCCACACCAGCGCGCCCGTCCACGGCAGCGGTCATCAGATAGGTCTTCATGCCGCGCTCACGGTAATTGTGCGAGGCCTGCAGCAATACGGTCGATTTGCCCGCATTCATGGTCGAGTAGTTGAAATACAGTTTAGCCATGCGGCGGGTCTAAAGCGCCGACGCCAATCGAACAACCCATCAATCGATCAGAGGGAAGCGACGTCGCCGTTACCATTGCAGAGGCCGAGCAGATGCTCTTTGGGGATGGAACCTTGCGCATGCAACAGCGACGCCATCGGTCAACATGTGACCAAAACGGAGTGAGGCTGAACAATATTGCCTCACGATTACTCATTACCGGCACTGAACGGCCGCCACTCACTCACAAAACCCTCGCATATCTGAGGGATAGTCAATTTATGGCATTTCAATTATGACTCGGTTATGGGAAATTTCCCTATGCTTTCCCCCAAAACGGACAGAAGGGGCGGCGCGCGCAGGTAGCAAGGGTAGAACTATGGCAGATATCGGGGCCTATCTTAAGAAACACACCGAAGCCTTGGTGAAAGATGTCGGGATCGAAGCCGCGTGCGAGATCACGGGCAAATCAAAGGCAACGCTCGGCCGCTACTATTCGGACAACTCGGAACACGCGGATCGGTTCATGCCCGTCGACGCAGTGGCGCGGCTAGAGAACGCGGCCAACTATCCGCATGTTACCTCGGCGCTGGCGGACCTGAAGAACATCACCCTGTCCTACGGGGATCGCAACACGGATTCTCCGCGTACAGGTGGCGTGAACGCGGATGTCATCGCCCTGAGCCAGCGGTTTGCCATGCTGATGACCGAGTATCAGGCGGCCATCGAAGACGGGATCATCACCGTCAATGAAGCCAAGCGCCTGCTGAAGGAAACCAGCCTTTTGCAGCAGGTTCTGATTGAGATGAAACTGCATCTCGAAGAAGAAAGCGTTAGCTGACACGTTTTTGCCGCAAGCCTGTGACAGAAGCGAAGCTGGATTTTTTGGCGAAACAGCGCAGAGCATTCTTTCATGAACGGTTTCCCACGACCCTATAGGGTTCAGGACGACGGGATTGTCTGGCGCCTTCTTGTCGCGGTCTGTGTCATTCTGTCAATGTTGACGGCGCTAAGCCATTATGAGGGCCGATCAGATGACGTGCTGCGCTGGGTGGTGGTTAGCGACCTGCTGAACGGGCAGGGGTGGCTCGACCTGTATCAGCATAGGCTGGGTCCCAACGACGGTACGCTTATGCACTGGTCGCGGCTGGTTGATGCGCCGATCGCAGCGCTCTACTTGTTGTTCAGCCTTGTCTTGTCCGAGCCTGCTGCGCTTCACGTCACAGCGATTGTCTGGCCGTCTATTTTGGTGATGGCGACCCTATGGGCCCTTGTCGTGACAGCGGGAGCGTTGGGTGGGCGTCAGGGGGCAATCTCGGCGCTGATCTTTGGCGCTTTGGCTTTGGAAGGCACAAAGAAATACACCTACTTCTCGTTCGATCATCACGGCTTGCAGATCATGCTGTACGTCTTTTCAGTGATGTTCTTTGTGGAGCGGAAAACCCGATTGAGAGCAAGCATCTGGCTTGGCGTTTTTCTTGCGCTGTCGATGTCGATAGGCGCTGAATCGCTGATGCATCTGGGACTGATTGGGGCTTTCTTCGCCGTTGACTGGGTATTGTTGGGCGAACAGGCTCGTACGCGCCTGATGGCCTTTGGAGCTGCGCTTGCAGTCACGCTTTTGGCGGTGAGCGTTGCAACCACCTCAGCCGACAGCTTCTTCTTTCCCGGATGTGATGCTCTGACGCTTAGCGTCGCTTTGCCTGCTGGGCTTGCAGGACTTGGGCTGTTGGGACTCGGGGCCGTTGCGTCGGCATGGTCGCTATGGGCGCGCGCAGTCTCATTGCTGTCCCTTGGAGTTCTGGCCCTGGGTTTCGCATATGTGTTTGCACCGTACTGCCTGCAAAATCCCATCAGTCAGATGTCGCAACCCATGCAAGAATTCTGGCTGAGCCAGATCAGCGAGGCGCAAGCACCTTTTGCGACCTTGTCGCGCCATACGGGGCAAAAGATCGCTTTGTTTGGGGTATCCGTTTTTACGATTCTTGCTGGGCTATATTTGTCGCGCGCCCGTGACACGCGGATTGATTATCTTCTGTTGGTTTTCCTTATGAGTGCCAGTCTAACGCTCTTTTTGTACCAATCCCGGATGAGCGCGTTTCTAGCCATTTCACTCATAGTGGTTCAGGCGCAGGTGCTTGGCGCCATGTTCCTGAAGTATAAAGCGCAGAGGAGTCGTTTCTGGGGGGTCCTGATGATGGTGTTTTTCATCTTCATGCTGCCCAAGACCGGAACGACCATCGAACGGTTCTATGTTTCTCTTAGGCAACCCACGACCGAGAACAGCGCGGCCGGGCCGCAAGTGTTCTCGAAGTCTTGCAATACCCAGGAGGCCTACGACCCGCTAAATGATCTGCCTTCGGGGTTGAGTGTGACCGGCTTTAACTTCGCGGCAAACATCCTGCGTTTCACGCATCATTCGGTGCTTGGCGGTAATTATCACCGCAATGAGGCGGGAAACCTGGCACAGATTGATCTTTTCCGGTCGGACCCGGCTGAGACGGGCCAGCGCCTTGCCTACCTGGGTGTGGACTACGTGTTGATCTGCAAGCACGCGTCTCGCGCGGCCTACTGGAATTCCGTTTCGGAAGGCGAGGGGTTGCCTTCGGCATTCCTAGCTGGGCGTTTGCCGAACAATGTTCACGAACTTCAGCGGCCGAAACACGAAGCCTTCCGCGTGTTCCAGGTAATGCGATAGCATAGTCCGCTTGGATCAGGATTTCCGTTTCACAATTACGGACCCCACCGAATACCCCGCCCCGAACGAGCAGATCAGCCCGATATCCCCGTCCTCAAGATCGTCCGAGTATTTGGAGAAGGCGATAATCGACCCGGCTGAGGACGTGTTTGCATAGTCCTGTAGGATGTTGGGTTGCTCACCCGCCTCGGGCACACGTCCAAGGACCTTCTTACCGATGAAATCGTTCATGGTTTTGTTGGCCTGATGCAGCCACAGGCGTGTCAGGTCGTCGCTGCCGATGCCCTCGGCCTCCATGTGGTCGCTGATATGCTGGCTGACCATGGGCAGCACTTCCTTGAAGACCTTGCGCCCGTTCTGCATGAACTGCATGTCGCGCCGGTCGATCATCCCATCAGGGCGCGAGCGGCGCAGAAAGCCGTTATTGTTGCGGATATTGTTCGAGAAACTCGTGGCGCATCGGGTCGAAAGGACCTCAAAATGCGGGCCTTGCGCGTCTTCGATGCGTTCGATCAGGGTGGCCGTGGCCACGTCGCCGAAGATGAAATGACAATCCCGGTCGCGCCATTCCAGATGGCCCGAGCAGATTTCGGGATTCACGACCAATGCGGACCGAACCGAACCCGAGCGCACCATATCCGCCGCCGCCTGAATGCCAAACGTGGCCGAGGAACAGGCGACATTCATGTCAAACCCAAAACCCTTGATGCCCAGAACCTGCTGTATCTCGATGGCAATGGCCGGGTAGGCCCGTTCGTGGTTCGAGGCCGCGCAGATCACCAGATCGACATCTGCCGCCGTCCGACCAGCCTGCGCCAGTGCTTTGTGGCAGGCATCCACCGCCATTTCGGTCATGATCCCCGGCTCGTCATCGCTGCGCTGGCGCAAAGCGGGGTGCATGGTGTCGGGGTCCAACACGCCGGATTTATCCATCACATAGCGGTTTTCGATGCCGGACGCCTTGACGATGAACTCCTCGGACGAATGCTGCATCGGCTCCATCTCCCCGGCTTCGATGGCCTGGGCGTTCTCTGCATTCACCTTGTCGGCATAGGCGTTGAAGGCTTGCACCAGCTCGGCATTGGTGATGACGTTTTTGGGCGTGAAAACGCCTGTACCGGTGATTGCAGGGATATACATGGCAAGTCCTGAACGTTTTGGGTTTGCTCAAAATGCAGTCACAGGGGCATTTGATCAAGTCTTGGTTACCCGAGGGAAGCTAGGCCGGAGGGTGATTCTCCACTTCAGTTATTGAATAGTTCACAATTTGAAGTATATGACCTGCAACGACGTCTCGGAGTCTCCTCAATGTCAGACAGTATCAGCGACAGGCTTGGCCGCCTGAGCCCTGAAATTCAGGCCATCATGGGCGTCTATGCCCTCTACTGGAAACTCGAAGAGACCTTCGACACCATCGAAACAGACCTGAGCCACCCGGAATGCCACATGCTGATCAAGCTGGATGAACCCAAGCGAATGGGTGTTCTGGCGGCTGACATGCTGAGCGTACCCTCCACCATTACGGCCACTGCGGATACTCTGGAAGAAGCTGGCTATCTGGCACGCCAGCGCGATCCCAACGATCGCCGTGCCTGGCTGCTGGTGCTGACCGAACAAGGCGAGAGCGCGCGTGACATGTTGGTGTCAGCAGCCGGAGATCTGTTTCACAAGGCCTCTGGCCTGAATGCAGAAGAAACAGCCGAGTTCGCCCGGATGGCGAGCAAGATCCGTGACAACGTACTGAAAACGGGAATTCCCGAGGGATTGAAAAAATGAAACAGCTGACTTCTCTGGGCCTTCTGCTGGCCGTTTTGGCGACGCCGCTTGTCGCGCAAGAGACCGCGAAACCGGTTAAATTGATGCAGGTTCAGGAAACGGCTCCGGGTTTCACTCGTCAGTTTTTCGGCCGCGTTGCTGCGCGTCAGACCGTTGATTTGGCCTTTCAGGTTCCGGGGCAGATTGTCGAGATGCCTGTCACCGAAGGGTTTGTCATCCCGAAGGACGGCCTGATCGCCCGTCTGGATCAAGAGCCATTTGAACTCAGGCTGGATCGCGCCCGTCTGCAGAAAGAACAGGCCGACCGAACCGTCGCGCGCCTGTCGCGGTTGCGCGGCACTACGGCCAGCCAAGTGGCAGTCGATGATTCCGAAACCGAAGCGCAACTGGCCGCTATCGCTGTACGCGACGCGGAATACGAACTGGAACACGCGACACTGACGGCCCCGTTCGACGCGCTCGTGTCAAGCCGCGCAGTTGAGGCCTTTACCACCGTGTCGGCGGGGACGCCGATCGTGCGTATTCACGATATGTCGGAACTGCGGATCGAGGTGGACGTCCCCGAGATCCTGTTCCAACGCTCGGGTCAGCAGGATGACATCACGATCACCGCCAAATTTCCCGTAAGCGATGAAGTCTTCCCGCTGGAAATCCGTGAGTTCGACGCCGAGACTTCGAGTGTTGGACAGACATTCCGTATTCAGTTCGGTCTGACCCCGCCTGAGGGGCTGCAGATTCTGCCCGGTTCGTCCGTGTCGGTGAACGTGCATGTCAGGGATGGCCGCACGGGAATCGTTCTACCGGCATCAGCCATCGTCGCTGGCGCGGATAGCGCGCTGGGCGTGATGGTCTTTTCTCCGGTTGGCGCAAATGAGGGCACGGTACGCCTTGCACCCGTAACCATCGAACCAACGCAGACCGGTGAAGTCCGTGTTCTGACTGGCTTGTCAGACGGCGATGAGGTTGTTGTCGCGGGCGGTTCGGCTTTGACGGACGGCCAGGTCGTGCGCCGTTTCACCGGCTTCTCGAACTAAGGGGCGGGCTGATGAGAATTGCACGCGCATCTATCGACCGGCCACTTTACACGTGGCTGATCATCCTGATCGCCCTGTTTGGCGGCATATGGGGCTTCCTTTCCCTGGGGCGCCTAGAGGACCCGGCTTTCACAATCAAAAACGCGGTCATCGTCACGCAATACCCCGGCGCAACGGCCGAGCAAGTGGCGCTGGAAGTCTCTGAGCCTCTGGAATCGGCGATCCAGCAAATGGGTGAGGTGGATACGATCACCTCGTTGAATCAGCCGGGGCAGTCTCTGATCGAGGTTGAGATTAAATCCACCTACGACGGCAGCGAGTTGCCCGCAATCTGGACCCGCCTGCGCGCCAAGGTGCGTGACGCGGCGCGGGGCCTGCCATCCGGTGTAAATCAGCCCTACGTCAATGATGGTTTCGGCGACGTGTTCGGCCTGTTCTATGCAGTCACGGCCGAAGGCTTTTCGGACGCGGAAAAGCACGAACTGGCGACGTTTCTCAGGCGTGAGTTGTTGACCGTCGACGGCGTTGCTGATGTCGAGGTGCAGGGCCTGCCGCAAGAAGCGATCTTCATCGAACCGGATCTGTCTATCTCGGTGAATCAGAATGTCCCCATCCAAGCCATCAACGAGGCGATTGCCAACGCGGATTCGGTCAACTCCTCCGGCTCTGTTCGGTCCGAGAACGACCGCACCACTATTCTGACAGCTGAAGGGTCGGATAGTGTATCTGCTATCGCCGGGTTGTCGGTCGGTTCGCAAGGGCAGGTAATCAACCTGTTTGACATGTCCAACGTTTACCGCGCCCGTCAAACTGATCCGGATATCATGATCCGCTTCGATGGGACCGAGGCCTTTACGCTGGGCATTGCCGGCTTGGCCGCCGAGAACATCGTCGAAGTTGGCAAGCGCGCGGATGCAAAATTCGCGGAACTGGATACGCAAATCCCGTTTGGCGTGGAAATTCTGCCCATCTACCAGCAACACGTGGTGGTCGAGCAAGCCTCGAACGACTTTCTTGTGAACCTCGCCATGTCGGTGATCATTGTAGTCGCGGTTCTGGGCCTGTTTATGGGATGGCGCGCTGCCATTGTGGTCGGGACGACATTGCTGCTGACCGTGGTCGGGACACTGCTTTTCATGGCGCTGTTCTCGATTGAGATGGAGCGCATCTCGCTGGGTGCCCTGATCATTGCGATGGGGATGCTGGTGGACAATGCCATTGTGGTGGCCGAGGGCATGCAGATCGCGATGCTGCGCGGCAAGTCCTCGCGCGATGCGGCGGATGAAGTGGCGTCTAAAACGCAGATCCCACTGCTGGGCGCAACGGTCATCGGCATCATGGCCTTTGCGGGCATCGGTCTCAGCCCCGACGCGACCGGAGAGTTCCTGTTCTCGCTCTTTGCAGTTATCGGGATCTCATTGCTGCTCAGCTGGGTTCTGGCAATCACAGTAACACCGATGTTGGCGCATTACTTCTTCAAGCAGGGGAAAGAGGGTGAAGTTGACGCTTATGGCAGCCTTCTGTTCCGTGTCTATGGCGCGATCCTGCGCTGGGCGTTGCGGTTCCGCTGGCTCGTTGTGGCCGGGCTGATCGCTGTGACGGTGGCCTGCTATGCGGGCTTCGGCCTGATGAAGCAGCAATTCTTCCCGGACTCGAATACGCCGCTGTTCTTTGTCCACTACAAGCTGCCTCAGGGCACACCAATCTCGCGTACCTCTGCGGATATGGCAGTGGTAGAGGATTGGCTGGCCGAACGTGACGATGTGGTGTCCGTCACCACGTTTGTCGGGCAAGGCGCGACCCGCTTCATGCTGACCTATAGCGCTGAGGACCCAAACCCAAGCTACGGTCACATGATCATTCGGACGGAAACGCTGGAGGATATCCCAGCGCTGCAGGCCGAGCTTGAAGCCTTTGGGGTGGCTCAGTTCCCTGAAAGCGAGTTTCGCACCAAACGTCTGGTCTTCGGTCCGGGGGGAGGCACGCCGATTCAAGCTCGCTTCTCGGGTAGCGACCCGGCCGTGCTGAGGCAGTTGGCGGACGAAGCGGTTCAACGTATGGCGGCTGCCACGCCGAACGCGCTCAACGTCCATCATGACTGGCGCGAAAAAGAGCTGGCGGTGCAACCGATCTACGCAACTGAACGCGCGCAGACAGCCGGTGTTTCGCGTGAAGATATTGCGGCCACGCTGCAATTCTCGACCGACGGCATCACCGGAGGCGTCCTGCGTGAGCGTGACCGCCTGATCCCGATCATTCTGCGCCGCCCGGCCGAGGGTGACTATTCGATCGTCGATCAGGTCGTGTATTCCGATCAGTCAGGCCAATTCGTGCCCATCGAACAGATGGTGGACGGGTTCGAATACCAGTTGCTCAACACCGAGGTCCACCGGCGCAACCGGGTTCTGACAATCACCGTTGGCGCGGATATCCCACCAGATGTGACCGCAGCGCAGGTGCATTCCGAGGTGCGCGCAACGATTGAAGAGATGGACCTGCCACCCGGCTATCGTATGGAATGGGGAGGTGAGTTCGAGGACTCGGGCGATGCCCAGGAAAGCCTTGGCAGGCAATTGCCACTGAGCCTTTTGATCATGGTGCTGATCTCGGTGCTGTTGTTCAATGCGATCCGCCAGCCGGTCATCATTTGGCTTTTGGTGCCCATGTCGGTGAACGGTGTGGTCATCGGTTTGCTGGGCACCGGACTGCCGTTCACCTTTACGGCGCTTCTGGGTCTGCTCAGCCTGTCGGGCATGCTGATCAAGAATGGCATCGTTCTGGTCGAAGAGATTGATCTGGTCCGAGCAACGGGCAAACCCCTGCAGGAGTCGATCATCGAAGCATCCGTATCGCGTCTGCGGCCGGTCATGCTGGCTGCGATTACAACGATCCTTGGGATGGCCCCGCTGCTGACCGACGCGTTCTTTGTCTCGATGGCGGTCACCATCATGGGCGGATTGGCTTTTGCCACGGTCCTGACCATGGTCGCGGCCCCGGTCTTCTATATGCTGTTTTTTCAGCGAGATGAGAAACGACAAGCGGTTACCGCTTGAATGAAAAACCCCCGGTCAAAGACCGGGGGTTTTGCTTTTTCCTTGGTGCTGCACGTCAGCCCTGCAGCGATTTCACTTCAACATCACCTTCGGCTTGTGCCTTGATCGCCAACGCTGCTGCGTAGCTGGCGGCGGCGGTGGTGAAATAGGGGATCTTGTCATACAGAGCGATTGAGCGGATCGACCGGCTGTCTTCCACCGCCTGTGCGCCTTCGGTCGAGTTCATCACTAGCTGAACACCGCCGTCTTTCATCAGGTCAGTCACATCGGGGCGTCCCTCATAGACCTTGTTGACCACTTCGCAAGGTACGCCCTGCGCGTCCAGCCAGGTTTGCGTGCCGCGTGTAGCGACCAGTTCGAAGCTCTGATCGACTAGAACGCGCGCGGCCTCCAACATATCCGGCCCTTTGTCTGCATCCTTGATCGAGATGAATGCGCGGCCGGATGAGGGCAGCACCATGCCAGCGCCTATCTGTGCCTTCAGGAATGCGCGCGGGAAGTCGCGATCCCAGCCCATGACCTCACCGGTCGAGCGCATTTCCGGGCCCAGAATGGTGTCGACGCCGGGGAAGCGGGCGAAGGGCAGCACGGCCTCTTTCACCGAGAACCACGGCATGTCGGGGTCGGCCAGCGTCATCTGGTCGGCGATCTTGCTGTCATCGACTGTCTTGTAGGGCGGGCGTTTCGGGAAGTCCGCCAGTTTCTCACCGGCCATCACACGCGCCGCGATGGACGCAATCGCGCTGTCGGTGGCCTTGGCGACGAAGGGTACGGTACGCGAGGCGCGGGGGTTTACTTCGATCAGGTAAATCTCACCATCCTTGATCGCAAACTGGACGTTCATCAGGCCGACCACGTTTAACGCCTTGGCCAGTTTAAACGCTTGTTCCTTGATCTGCTCGATGATCTCTTTCGACAGTGAATAGGGCGGCAGTGAGCAGGCCGAGTCGCCCGAGTGAACGCCTGCCTCTTCGATATGCTGCATAATGCCTGCAACGTGAACATCGGTGCCATCGCACAGAGCGTCCACGTCCAGCTCAACCGCACCGGCCAGATAGCTGTCCAGCAGAACCGGGCTGTCGCCCGAGACCACAACAGCCTCGTTGATGTAGCGCCGCAGCTGATCCATATCGCGCACGATCTCCATCGCACGACCGCCCAGAACGTAAGAAGGGCGGATCACCAGCGGGAAGCCGATTTCCTCTGCGATCTCAAGCGCTTGTTCATCGGTCGAAGCGATGCCGTTTTTCGGCTGCTTCAGGCCCAGCTCGTTGACCAGCGCCTGGAAGCGTTCACGGTCTTCAGCTAGGTCGATCGCGTCGGGCGTGGTGCCGAGGATCGGAATGCCTTCGGCCTCAAGCGCGTTCGCCAGTTTCAGCGGAGTCTGGCCGCCGAACTGGACGATGACGCCGTGCAGCGTGCCGTTTTCCTGCTCTTTCGTCAGGATTTCCATGACGTGCTCAAAAGTCAGCGGCTCAAAATACAGACGATCCGAGGTGTCATAGTCGGTCGAGACCGTCTCGGGGTTGCAGTTGACCATGATGGTCTCATAACCCGCGTCGGTCAGCGCAAAGCAGGCGTGACAGCAGCAATAGTCGAACTCGATGCCCTGACCGATCCGGTTCGGACCACCGCCAAGGATGACGACCTTTTTACGGTCACTTGGGCGCGCCTCACACTCAACTTCACCCATCATCGGAGCTTCGTAGGTCGAGTACATATAAGGTGTCTGCGCTTCGAATTCGGCGGCACAGGTGTCAATGCGTTTGAACACGGCCTTTACGCCCAGATTGCGGCGGGCGCGGCGGACGTTGTCTTCGTCACGGCCAGTCAGGTTGCCCAGACGTGCGTCGGTGAAGCCCAGCATTTTCAGTTTTCGGATGCCGTCCTCGGTGACCGGCAGGCCGTCTTTGCGGACCTGGCGCTCGGCCTCGATGATCTCGCGGATGCGGGCCAGGAACCAAGGGTCGAATTTGGTGACACCGAAAATCTCATCATCGGAAAGACCGTGACGCATCGCTTGCGCAATCGTGCGCAGACGGTCGGGAGTCTGCTGACTGATCGCTTTGATCACGGCAGCCTTGTCGTCCGCTTCTTCCCAAACACCTACATTCAGGCCGGAGATTTCGATTTCGTCAAAGCCGGTGAGGCCCGATTCCATTGAGGCCAGCGCCTTCTGCATCGATTCGTGGATCGTGCGGCCGATGGACATGGCCTCACCCACCGACTTCATCGCGGTGGTCAGGTAGGGCTCAGACCCCGGGAATTTCTCGAAGGCGAATTTCGGGATCTTTGTGACGACATAGTCAATGGTCGGCTCGAACGACGCGGGGGTGACCTTGGTGATGTCATTGTCCAGCTCGTCCAGCGTGTAGCCGACGGCCAGCTTCGCGGCGATCTTGGCAATCGGAAAACCGGTCGCTTTGGAGGCCAGAGCGGATGAGCGCGATACCCGCGGGTTCATCTCGATGACGACCATGCGGCCATCTTCAGGGTTGATCGCCCACTGTACGTTCGAGCCACCGGTCTCAACCCCGATCTCGCGCAGAACGGCAATCGAGCCGTTGCGCATGATCTGATATTCCTTGTCGGTCAGCGTCAGGGCAGGGGCCACGGTGATCGAGTCACCCGTATGCACGCCCATCGGATCAACGTTTTCAATCGAGCAGACGATGATGGCGTTGTCGGCGGTGTCGCGGACCACCTCCATCTCGTATTCTTTCCAGCCCAGCAGGCTTTCATCGACGAGGATCTGGTTCACCGGCGAGGCATCCATGCCCGAGCGGCAGAAATGGATGTAATCCTCGCGGTTATAGGCCACGCCGCCGCCGGTACCGCCAAGCGTAAAGGCAGGTCGGATGATGGCGGGCAGGCCGATTTCCTCCAGCTCGTCCAAGGCCATCTGAACACCGGCATCCAGATCGGTAGAACCGTCTTCACGCTTGGGCGCGGTCACGATGGTTGCCTTGGGGTTTTCAAGGCCCAACCGGTCCATCGCCTCGCGGAACAGAGCACGGTCTTCTGCCATTTCGATCGCGTCGCGTTTAGCGCCGATCATCTCGACGCCGAACTTGTTCAGCACGCCCATCTCTTCCAGCGCTAGCGAGGTGTTCAGGCCGGTTTGGCCACCCATGGTCGGCAGCAGGGCATCGGGGCGCTCTTTCTCGATGATCTTGGCGACCACTTCGGGGGTGATCGGCTCAATATACGTCGCGTCGGCCAGACCCGGATCGGTCATGATCGTCGCGGGGTTCGAGTTCACCAGAATGACCCGGTATCCTTCCTCACGCAGCGCCTTACAGGCCTGAGCGCCGGAATAGTCAAACTCGCAGGCTTGTCCGATAACAATGGGGCCCGCCCCGATGATCATGATCGACTTGATGTCGGTTCTTCTCGGCATGGCCTTGTTCCTTCGATTGTCAGCGAGTCAGGGCACCGCCCCAGCGCCCAAATTGTCCTGCGTTATAGGGACCGCGCGAAAAGGTGCAAGAGGTATCGGGAACAGAGGTGAAATTGCCGCTTTCCCCCCTTTCCCTTGGCAGAGTATTCTCTATATCGCGCATCACGGCTTATGAGGATGCACTTGCGTATTCGTTTTGATCAGGGACCTGCCGGTCCGGGAACCCGGTTCGACCGGCCATCCCACATCATCCGGGCGGATGCCGCGGACGAGGTGCCACAGGCGTTGGCGGCCCTCGATGACGCGCGCGCGGCGGGTAGTTGGCTGGCTGGTTATGCCAGCTATGAGCTGGGCTATGTGCTGGAACCTAAACTGCTTGGACTGCTGCCGAATGACCGCAAACTGCCGCTGCTGTGTTTCGGCGTCTATGACGCACCGGATCAAAGCGCGCTACCCAAAGCCGATGGCGGCGTATCCACGTTTCAGCCGCGTTGGGATGAGACCCGCTACAGTCAGGCCTTCAGGGCAGTGCATGATGCCATCGGGGCAGGGGATATCTATCAGGCGAACCTGACCTTCCCGATTGATCTGACGGTCGATGGAGAAAGCGCGGCGCTCTACGCGGCGCTGACATCCGGCCAACCGGTCGGCCATGGAGCGCTGGTTCAACAGGACGGTCTGCCGGACCTTCTTAGTCGCTCGCCCGAGCTTTTCTTCCGCACGGATGAAACCGGTCGAATCGAAACGCGGCCTATGAAGGGCACCCAACCGCGTTGCGAGGACATGGCCGAGGACGCCCGCCGTCGCAACTTCCTGTCCTGGGATGAGAAGAACCGAGCCGAGAACCTGATGATCGTTGACCTGCTGCGCAATGATATCAGCCGCGTGGCGCTCCCCGGTTCTGTTCATGTGCCCGAGTTGTTCAAGGTCGAAACCTATGCCACGGTGCATCAGATGGTCTCGCTGGTGCGAGCGCAGCTGCAGGTCGGGGCCGGGTTGTCCGATATCATGACGGCTCTGTTCCCTTGTGGTTCCATCACCGGCGCGCCCAAGATCCGTGCGATGGAGATCCTGTCCGAGTTGGAGCCCTGGGCGCGTGATATCTATTGCGGAACCATCGGCTGGGCCGCGCCGGATGGCCGGTCGGAATTCAACGTCGCCATCCGCACCCTGATGATGGACGATGGAAACGCCACCCTGAATGTCGGCGGCGGCGTGGTTTGGGACAGCACAGCCCCATCTGAATACGAGGAAGCCCTATGGAAAGCCCGCTTCGCCCACCAGTTGAGCCTGACTTCCGCCTGATCGAAACGCTGGGCTTTCACCTCGATCAGGGTTTCTTGCGGCGTGACAGGCATCTGAACCGCATGGCGCGCACGGCCAAGGACTTGGCGCTGCCCTTCGACCGCAACGCGGCGCTTGTGGTTTTGGCTGGCGTTGCCAGCGATGCCCCCTTGCGGTGTCGGTTGACCATGGATGTCGGCGGGGGCTTTGAGCTGACCACCGCCGCTTTGGCTCGCAATCCTGAGATCTGGCGGTTGGGGATTTCTCAGACCCGGCTGAACTCAGACGACATATGGTTGCAGCACAAAACCTCGCGCCGCGTGGTCTATGATACTGCGCGAGCCTCCCTGCCTGACGGCATTGATGAGGAGCTGTTCCTCAACGAGCGGGAGGAGCTGTGCGAAGGAACCATCACCAATCTGTTCATTGAAATGCCGGACGGGCGCAGGCTTACTCCTCCTGTGTCCTGCGGTCTTTTGCCGGGCATTCTGCGCGAGCAGCTTTTGGAGGAGGGTTGGGCCGAGGCCGTTCTAACAATGAATGATCTGAAGTCCGCCAAGGCGATATTCATGGGCAACTCTCTGCGCGGCCTAATCCCGGCCAAGCTGGTGGTGTTATGAGCAACGACAGCGCGTTGGACCACCGCCCTGTAGCGATGGGGCGCCTGCGGCTTGAATTCGGTGCGTTCTTCGTTGTGGTCCCTCTGCTGATTGCAGTCCTGTTCCCGCCCAACTGGATGTTCCCGGCCTTGTTCGCATTCACAGGGCTGGGCATTGTCCTGTTGCATGCCACACCGGGCTTCCAATGGGCCGAACTTCGCTACAATTGGGCAAACTGGTCGCTCCGCGAACTGGCTGCTTTCACGGCTGTTACAGCACTGTTCTGCACCGCGCTGATCCACCTGACCCGCCCGGACGCCGCCTTTTTCCTTTTGATACACCGGCCCGAGATGCTGGCCTTTATCTGGGTCGGCTATCCGCTCCTGTCTGCGCTACCGCAAGAGCTGTTGTTCCGCCCGCTGTTTTACCGCCGCTACCATGCGATCCTGCCTGACGGTCGCAAGGCTGACCTCCTGAACGCGGCCATCTTTTCCTTCGCCCATCTGATGTATTGGAGCTGGATTGTCGCCGTCATGACCTTTGTCGGCGGCCTGCTATTCAGCTGGGCCTATCACAAACGAGGGTCCTTCTTCTACGCGGTGCTGCTGCACGCGATTGCGGGGAATATCATCTTTGCCGTGGGTCTGGGCGTGTATTTCTATTCCGGCAACGTTCAAAGGCCGTTTTGACGGCGCGACCTGCCTTGACTTTCCACGCCTGACAGGGTGTATCGGCGCGACGAATTCTGCGCCCGAAGGGATATTCCATGCACGCCTATCGCAGCCACACCTGCGCCGCTCTGACCGCCGCCAATGTCGGTGAAACCGTCCGCCTGTCCGGTTGGGTGCATCGGGTCCGAGATCATGGCGGCGTGCTGTTCATCGACCTGCGCGACCATTTCGGTGTGACACAAGTTCTCTGCGATGGTGACAGCGCGGCTTTTGCCGAGCTTGAAAAAGTGCGCTCGGAATGGTGTATCCGCATCGACGGTACCGTCAAAGCGCGTGACGCCGATCTGGTGAACCCAAAACTGCCTACCGGCGAGATCGAGGTCTACGTGCGTGAGCTAGAGGTTCTGGGCGCTGCCGACGAGCTGCCGCTGATGGTGTTCGGTGATCAGGAATACCCCGAGGAAACCCGCCTGCGCTATCGCTACCTCGACCTGCGCCGCGAGGCGATGCAGCAGAACATGACCTTGCGCTCGGACGTTGTGGCCTCGATGCGTCGCCGCATGTGGGATCAGGGCTTCCGCGAGTACCAGACACCGATCATCACCGCCTCGTCGCCCGAAGGCGCCCGCGACTTCCTTGTGCCGTCGCGTCTGCATCCGGGCAAGTTCTATGCACTGCCGCAGGCCCCGCAGCAGTTCAAACAGCTGATCATGGTGTCTGGATTCGACAAGTATTTCCAGATCGCGCCGTGCTTCCGCGACGAAGACCCACGCGCTGATCGCTCGCCCACCGATTTCTACCAGCTCGACCTCGAGATGTCGTTTGTTGAACAGCAGGACGTGTTCGACACGATCCAGCCCGTTCTGACTGGCGTGTTCGAAGAGTTCGGTGGCGGCCGTAAGGTGGATCAGGACTGGCCGCAGATTTCCTATAAGGATGCGGCCCTGTGGTACGGTAGCGACAAGCCCGATCTGCGGAACCCTATTAAAATGCAAGTGGTCTCCGACCACTTCCGCGGGTCTGGCTTTGCGATTTTCGCGAAGCTGTTGGAGCAGGACGGCACTGAAATCCGCGCCATCCCAGCGCCGACGGGCGGTAGCCGCAAGTTCTGTGACCGTATGAACGCCTTTGCGCAGAAAGAGGGTCTGCCGGGGATGGGTTACATCTTCTGGCGCGATCAGGGCGAAGGGATGGAGGCCGCTGGCCCGCTTGCCAAGAACATCGGTCCCGAGCGCACCGAGGCGATCCGTCAGCAACTGGGTCTGGGCGTCGGCGATGCCGCGTTCTTCCTGGGTGGTAAGCCGAAGGCCTTTGAAAAGGTCGCCGGCAAGGCTCGCGACGTGATCGGCGATGAGCTGGGCCTGACCGAGAAAGATCGTTTCGCCTTTGCTTGGATCGTGGATTTCCCGATCTACGAGCAGGACGAGGAAACCGGCGAGATCGACTTTGAACACAACCCGTTCTCGATGCCGCAGGGCGGTATGGAAGCGCTGAACGGCAATCCTCTGGACGTGCGCGGCTATCAGTACGATCTGGCCTGTAACGGGTATGAGCTGGTCTCGGGCGCGATCCGGAACCACAAGCCGGAAATCATGCTGAAAGCTTTTGAGCTGGCAGGCTATGGTGAGGACGAAGTGAAATCCCGCTTTGGTGCCCTGTTCAACGCGTTCCACTACGGCGCGCCGCCACACGGTGGTTGTGCTGCGGGCATTGACCGGATCGTGATGCTGTTGGCTGATGAAGCCAACATCCGCGAGGTCATGATGTTCCCGATGAACCAGCGCGCTGAGGATCTGATGATGGATGCGCCGTCCGATCCGAGTTCGGATCAGTTGATGGAACTGGGGCTTCGCATCATCCCTCAGGACTAGACAACAACCGCCCGCTTCAAGCGGGCGGTTTGCTTTTGAGGGGGCGAAACCAAGCAATTGCTGCGTATCACCTGATCGGGCCGATCACTGGAGGCGAGAATGCGTGTGTATTTCCGGTCTGTCTCGCCACCTCAATCCCTGGATATGCCTGTGACGTTCTCTGGACATTGGTGTCATTTGATGATTCAGGTGAAACCCGAAACGCTTTAGTCCAGAGGATTGGCCACCCCGACCCGTTTCGCCCGGATGGCCCGAGCCGAGCTGCGAGCCTGTCGGTACATCCACAAACACAACAAAGATGCGGTGATGAAATAGGCGGTGATCAATTCAGATAGCCTCTTTCTGCTGCAATCTGTCTTGAACGATCCCGGCAACTTGCGCAGCGCGAGCGGTGATCGGCGTGCCTTCGGATCGGGATGCGGCAAGGTCCTTTGCCGCCTTGATTAGTACCAGATCATTGACCTCACGCGCGACGCTGCCGAGAAACTGGGCTGCATAGTCAAGCGTGCGGTGATCATTCGGACCGGCCAGCACATCGGCGATATGGGCCATGTCGTCCTGATAGGCGAGCGGGTCGGGGTGGATCTGCTCATCCCGGACCGCGTGTAGTTCGCTGGGGCGGCGGTCTTCGGGTAGCAGCTCGAGAATGGTTCTTTGAAAGAAGGCCATGGATTTGATTGGCTTGTCCAGAAATCCATCTGCACCAGCCTGCATCGCCTGTTCGCGGGTGCAGTCATCGCCGGACATGCCAAGGATCACGCCGATCCGAGGGGTGGCCTGCGTCAGTTCGGCAATCAGATCGGCGCCCGAGCCATCCGGCAGCCCCATATCCACGACGATGATCGAGGGGCGATAGATCTGCAGGTGACGCCGGGCCGATTTCAGGCAATCTGCACGCCGGATCCGCGCGCCGCTGTGCAAGCACATCAGGCGGATCACGTCGCAGGAGTATCGGCTGTCTTCGACAACCAGAATGGTCTGTCCCCGCAACGGCCGGGTCGCGGTTGGTGTGGCAATGGTGGTCAAGGGTCCCGAATCGTCCATGGCAGCTCTCCTATCCAGCAGATGTCTCACGCTAGGAACTTCTGGCTAACACAGGGTTAACGGGCAATTTGGCGCACTTGTTCTTTGCCCGGGCAGCCCCCATAACCCAAGCAATGCAGGACAGAGGAGACTATCATGATTGGACGCCTGAACCACGTCGCCATCGCCGTTCCGGACCTTGAGGCCGCATCAGATCAATACCGCAATGCGCTGGGCGCCAAGGTGGGTGCGCCTCAGGATGAACCCGATCATGGTGTGACGGTTGTCTTCATCGAACTGCCTAATACGAAGATCGAGCTTCTGTACCCGCTGGGTGATGACAGCCCGATCAACGGGTTTCTGGAAAAGAACCCCGCCGGAGGTATCCACCACGTTTGTTATGAGGTCGACGATATCATCGCAGCGCGTGACCACCTGAAGGAAACCGGCGCGCGTGTGCTTGGCTCGGGTGAGCCCAAGATCGGTGCCCATGGTAAACCGGTGCTGTTCCTACACCCCAAAGATTTCAACGGTTGCCTGGTCGAGTTGGAACAGGTGTAACGCCAGCCCGGAGGGCCTGACATGACTATCACTGCCGCTTTGGTTCTGTTTGCTGTCATCTGGTTCATGACGCTGCTGATCGTTCTGCCTATTCGTATCAAGACGCAGGGCGATCTGGGGGATATCGTTCCGGGCACCCATGCGGGTGCGCCGGAAGAGCATCACATGAAAAAGAAGATGTGGATTACCACCGGCATTTCGATCGTTCTATGGGCGATCATCGCCGGGATCATCCTATCAGGCGCGATTTCTGTGCGCGACTTCGACTGGTTGAACCAGTTGGAGCCGCGCTGACCTTAGGTGTCCGAAAGCTTGTGGTAGATATGGGTGAACGTAGCCGCCCCGAGGATCGGGATCACAAGGTTCACCAAAGGAACGGAAAGCGGGATTGCCATAAGCGTTCCTGCCGCCCAGATGGTGGTGGCGTGTTTGGCGCGTAGCTTGCGTGCCCCGTCACGGCCCAAACGGCGCATCGCCGCCAGTGCAAAGTACTCTCGGCCCAGCAGAAACCCGTTCATCGCCCAGAAAATGAAGGGGGCGAAGGGTGGGAAGATCGCGTAGAGGATCAGTGCCAGGATATTGGCCAGGATCAGAACGCCCAAAAAGCCCAACCCATCCATGACGGCCTCGGATATCGGTATCTTTGGAGCCTTGGGCAGGGTTGGATAATGCTCGTCCTCAACCGCCTGTGCCACGTCCTCGAGAAAGATCGAGGTGATGGCCGAGGCGACCGGCACCATCAGGAACACCGGCAACGCCAGCACCAGAAAAATGCCCGAGTAATTCAGCACGTCGTTCAACCAGGAAACCGTGCCAACAAATGGCAGTGAAATCTCGTTGCCGGATAGCGAATTGATGAACCAGATCGCGCCTGCGCAGGCGAGGATCAGCAAAAGAACCGTCAGCCCGATGCCCCGAAACAGGACAGAGCGGAATTTTGGGTCTCCGATCTGACCCAGCGCTGCAAAAAACGCGTTGAGGATGATCATTCCGCGACCCATTCCGTCAGGGCGGCAACATCAGGCCGTGGGCGCTCGGGCGGGGCGCTGCCTTCGGTGGCGATGTGAATCAGGCCTGCGACGCTTTCATTGTCGGCCAGCCCAAATGCCTTTTGGCAGAAGGTGTGGTCATGGGTCTGCCAGCCGGACAGCCAGTTGGCACCCCATCCTGCGGCCAATGCCGCGTTCAACAGCGCCAGACAGACCGCGCCCGCCGAATAGGTCTGTTCGATGGCGGGGATCTTCTCGGACGGTTTCTGAACCTCGATCACGGCCACCGCCAGATGTCCCAGATCAAACTGGCTGCGCGCCTTTGCGATGTCTTCGGGGCTTTTGCCCAAAGCGGTGCCGCAGTCCTCGGTCAGGCTGGCCAGACGCGCCATCGCGCCTTTTTCCAGCACAATGAACCGCCAAGGCTCAAGCTTGCCATGATCAGGGCTGCGCGCGGCTGCGATCAACAGCGGCAACAGCTCATCCCGCGTCGGAGCCGGGGCGATCAGCGATTTTGCAGGGCGAGAGCGGCGCACCTGCAGAAATTCCAGCGCGGCGGGGTTTTTCAGGGACATATGTTAACTTCCTTTACATCAGCGGTTTGTATTTTGGTTGCCACGGCTTGGGTTTCAAGGGGCGGGGCAAGTTCGCTGGGTCTTTTTCGCCCGGTCGATGCGGCCTGCGAAAAAGGGGTTTGAATGGCTACGTTTGCGATATCTAAGGCATCGGCGTGTCGCCGTCCACGCGCGCGCTATAGGAGCCTTATTCCTGCGTTTCGCGAATTTGATAGACGCCTTCGGGCAGGTCCAGCGCGGCTGCCAGATCACGTACCTGTTCAGGCGACAGTGTTATTTTCTGGACCTCACCGGTGCGGGGATCGAATTGCTCCAACGTTACACATTCCGCGAAGCTGTTGATGACGACGTCTTCGTTCAAAGGCTTGTCGCCTTCATCCACCAGAGTAATCACCGTCGAGTCGAATTCATGCTCAATCGAAAACATGAGATCAGAGTGCGCGCGACCGCCTCGCAATGCAAGTCGTTTGGGCACGATCCGGGTATGGTCGTGCCGTCATGCGCGCGCTATGTTCCCCTTAAGGCCTGACCGCTTGAAGGAAACCTGATGCGTCGACTCATTCTTCTGGTGATTGCACTGTTTCTGGCGGCATGCAGCGCGGAAACCCTGCGTGAGCAATCCGTCGCCGAGTGGGAGGCCTCGGACGCGCCCGTGACGGTTGAGACCTTCCGTGAGGTTAGCCAGGCAATCGGTGACGAAGCCCGCGCGCAATGTTTGCGTACCTCAAAAGGACAGAACTGCGACTTCCGAATTCTGGTGGACCTGAATCCCAAGGCCCCGGCTAATGCGTTTCAAACACTGGATGACAAAAACCAGCCAGTGATCATTTTTACCCGCTCGATGATCCAGTCTGCCCAGAACGCGGATGAGCTGGCCTTTGTCATGGGCCATGAGGCGGCGCATCACGTTCTGAGTCATATCGCCCGTCAAAGCGAAAACGCCAGCGCCAGTGCCGCGAAATTCGGAGACTTGGCGCGGCTTCGCGGTGGCAGCGACGCCGAGATTGAAGAGGCGCAGAAACTGGGTGCTAAAGTGGGTGTGCAGGCCTATGTCCAGACCTTTGAGCTTGAGGCCGATCAACTGGGTACAATCATTACCTATAATGCCGGATATAACCCCTTGGTCGGTGCCAAGTATTTCGACCGCATTCCGGATCCCGCTGACAAGTTCCTCAGCACACATCCGCCCAACGCGCAGCGCGTGCAGATCGTTCAGCAAACGGCCCGGCAGCTTGGATTGACCCAATGACGGATGTGCTGCGGATGGGGGTCGTCTTGACGGATCGGGGCTCGAAATACGCGGTGTCGGGCGCGCATGTCGAATCGCGGGCCGAGATTGACGCGGTGCTGGACGCGTTGCGTTCGGACAAAAGCTATGCCAAGGCCACGCATAATACATGGGCGGCGGTTTTGCCGACTGGCGGGCTAAAGGCCGATGATGGCGAAAGCGGCGCTGGCATGGTGATCTTACGTATGTTGGAGCGTGAAGGCCTGCGCAATCACGTGATCATCGTCACCCGCTGGTATGGCGGCAAGAAACTGGGCGGAGACCGCTTTCGTCGTGTTCAGGACGCCACGCGCGCCTATCTGGACCGGATCAGCGCCCCAATTTGACCTGAATCAAAGTCCTATGGTCCATGCTTGCTACCCTGTTTGCCAGCGCGACAGGGAAAGGACGCAACATGCCCAGCCTGAAATCACTGCGATTGCATGCCGGTTTGGTGGACGACATGGCAAACATGCTGGATGTCGATCTGGAGGAAGCCACTATCCGGGGCGATGTGTCCATGGACCAGCTTTCGGAGGCGGTACTGCGCTGCACCGATTGCCCCAATCCCGACAATTGCCAAACGCTGCTGGCTCAAGCATCGTCTCTAAGCCGGACCCCTGAATACTGCCGCAACAAAGACTTGCTGCATAAACTGATGCCCTAGCGCGGGTTGGTAGGATGCCGCATCTGGGAAACATCATGACCCACTTCCGTCTGGTCCTGCGCATGGGGCAGACAACCGGCGCAGACCTTGTTCATGCGCATCGGTCCGGCAAGCTTAGCCAAGAGGAATGGGCCGAGATGATCCAGTTCTGCCGGGGGTGCTCATCTGCGCAGGATTGCCCCGAATGGATGGATCGGCAGGCCGCGGGCACAGACGCACCGCAGACCTGTCCGAATCGGGCGAAATTTGCCGCGCTCAAGGCCGCGCAAACAGAACAGGCCTGAAGTCTCAGGACCTGAAATGCCTTTCAGAGCTTGGAATGCGACCCGTCGCACAGGGGTTGCTTGGACGTATGTTTACACCCACAGAAGAACACCTTTTTGCTGGCCTCAGCGGTGTATTTGACTGGCTCGAACGTGCTGCCTTTGTGGGAGCCATCGCAGAAAGGTTGCCGCTTAGACTGGCCGCAGGAGCACCAGAAATAGCTTTTCCCTTCTTCGACCTCGACGGGAATGGGCGAGTCTTGGGCGATGATCGGGGATTGAGACATTTGGCTACTCCGTCCTTTGGCTGATGTCTGAAAAAAGTCTAGGGTTATGTTTCGAAAAAGGTAGCCTGTCTTGGCGAGTAAGTCGCAAATTGCCGGTCATGCTGGCATGGAATCGCTGCGTTTCACGGTTTTGTGATTGATTCTGTTGCCAGATTGCTTGTCAGCCCGTATTCTGGTTGTGGCCCCGAAAATTGGGCAATATCAGCAAAGTAATAAAGGAATGATGGACATGAAACTGAAGTTTGCCGCCGTTGGTGCGTTTGCTCTGATCCTGACTGCTTGTGCGCAGCAGGAAGAACCGACCCCAGTATACGTTCAGCCGAGCTATGATAAAGCTGGCACACCAAGCTGCCCGGGCGGGTATCAGCTGGCAACAACCGAAGCAGGCCAGACTGTCTGTGACCCGATACAATAAAGGTTTTGCAGGCGGCCCCAATGCGGGCCGTCTGCACATCAAACGAAGTGGATGCCGCCCTTGGGGCGGTTTTTTCTTGCCCATTGCACTGCGCTTGCCAACCCTTCAGAACGGCACGAAAGCAATCGCCCGAGAACCCATGCTCAATTTCTTTTCCCGCCTAAAGGACCGCACCAAATGGAGCTGGCAAGGATTGGTCGCCACCTGGCGGGATGAGTATTCTTTTCGCGTCTGGGGCTATGCCAACCTGATCTCGGCGGTGCTTGCTGTGTGGCTGCCGATCAGCGGGGCCGAGCGTGCGTTGATCCTTGTCATGGGCGTCCTCGTGCTCGTGGCCGAGCTGTTCAACACGGCCATCGAGCGGGCGGTCGACTATACCTCGACCGACCATCATCCGCTGGCGGGACTGGCCAAAGATGCTGCGAGCGCAGCTGTTGCATTGACAGCGATTGCCGCTGGGATTGCCTGGGCCGTAGCGCTGATCGGCCTGATCTAGACCGCCTTAAGCTACGCTTGAAACGCCGTGGAGCGCTCAGCGAAACTTGCGATGTATCCTGTGGCGCAGACCAAATGATCTGTGTTTCAGATGCCGCGGCCTGTGATGCTTGAGAACCAGTTTACGACGCGGATGCAGGACACGCTTGCCCAGTTTGACCTTGTGTTTGAGGACCGGAGCCGCGTGATGCCGGTGAACAAAGTGTTTGCTGCGCGTGTAAATCACCAGCTTGTTGCCACCGACTGACAAGATCGTGACCGCGCCGCTATGCGCGTGCTGCGCCGCGACCGGAGGCGCCAGCATCATGGCCGCCACCGCCAGCAATTTGAAATGCGATGAAATCTTCGGAAACCGAAACATGAAACCCTCCAACCCGTGTCGAGTTCAGCATCGCGGCTTTGGCGGGCAAGCGCCAATAAACTCGGCTCACGCTTGCCCTAACTTATTTGTAGTTGTCAGATCATAGGGTTAGGGGTGTTCAAACCCGTTTGCCCCACAAGTCATACTCACCCGCTTCATCGACCTCGACCGTAACGAGGTCTCCGGGTTTGAGGGTTTCGAACCCCTCATCAATGAAAAGGTTGCCGTCAATCTCGGGCGCGTCGGCCTTGGTTCGGCAGGTGGCGGCCTCGTCATCGACCTCATCCACGATGACCTGGAGGGTCTGACCGACCTTGGCTTCCAGTTTGGCTTCAGAGATCGCCTGCGCTTTCTCCATGAAACGGTCCCATCGGTCCTGCTTGACCTCAGGGGCCACATGATCGGGCAGATCGTTCGAGCGCGCGCCATCAACGTTTTCGTACTGAAAACAACCAACACGATCCAATTGCGCCTCGTCCATCCAATCGAGCAAGGTCTGGAATTCGGCCTCGGTCTCGCCTGGAAAGCCAACAATGAAGGTCGAGCGCAGAGTGATGTCCGGGCAGATCTCGCGCCAGGCTTTGATCTCATCGAGTGTTTTGGCGGCTGCGGCCGGACGGGCCATGCGCTTCAGCACATCCGGGTGCGCATGCTGAAAGGGGATATCCAGATAGGGCAGCACGTTGCAGCCCGCATCTGCCATCAGCGGGATCAACTCGCGCACATGCGGGTAGGGGTAGACATAGTGTAGCCGAATCCAGGCATCGAGCTGCCCCAATTCGCGCGCCAGATCGGTGATATGGCTGCGCACCTCGCGGTCCTTCCACGGGTTCACATCGTATTTCCGGTCCAACCCATAGGCCGAGGTATCCTGACTGATCACCAGCAGCTCACGCACACCATTGTCGACAAGCTTTTCGGCCTCGCGCAGCACGGCATGGGCCGGACGGCTGGCGAGCTTGCCGCGCATGTCGGGGATGATGCAGAACTTGCACTTGTGGTTACAGCCCTCAGAGATCTTGAGATAGCTGTAGTGCCGCGGAGTCAGCTGCACAGAACTAGCAGGCAACAGGTCAACGAATGGGTCCGGATCAGGCGGCACCGCCACATGTACCGCGTCCAAAACCTGCTCGTATTGATGCGGGCCGGTGACCGCCATGATACGCGGGTGGTGTTCCCGGATATAGTCTGGCTCGGCCCCCAAACAGCCGGTCACGATGACCTTGCCGTTTTCGACCAGAGCCTCGCCGATGGCGTCCAGAGATTCGGCCTTGGCGCTGTCCAGAAATCCGCAGGTGTTCACAATCACGGCATCGGCCCCGGAATAATCGGGCGAAATGCCGTACCCTTCGGCGCGCAACCGGGTTAGGATGCGCTCGCTGTCTACCAGCGCTTTGGGGCAGCCCAATGAGACCATACCAATGGTCGGCTGGCCTGAACGCGGCGTGTCGGTGATCCGGGCAGACGGGGCAAGGTCGGGGCGGAGGTTTGGCGGATTGCTACTCATGCGGCCGCATATAGTTTGGATTGGTTCCCCTTGCAAATGCGGCCGTGGGTTTGAATGATACCTCAAACACAAGCCCAAAAGGCGGAGAGCAGTTCGATGAAATGGCTGATACGTATCCTGTTCGTCTTGGTGGCCGTTGTGGGCCTTGTTGTGGGCGCGCTTTTGTTGATGCCCGGCGACAAACTGGGGGCGCTTCTGGCCGAACAGGTCAAAGCGGAAACGGGGCGCGACCTGACCTTCTCGGGCGATGTTTCGATCTCTTTCTGGCCGGTTCTGGGCCTTGAAACCGGGCCAGTCACCTTCGGCAATGCCGAGTGGGCGGGGTCTGAGCCGATGCTGAGCGCTGAAAGCCTGTCTTTCGGCGTGGATGCGGCGGCGCTGTGGGGAGGCGAGATCAGGATCAAACGGGTCTTTGCTGACAGCCCTGTTCTGCGGCTGGAATACGCTAACGGCCGGGGCAATTGGGAACTGACCGCACCTGCCTCCGCACCCAGCACCGGAGGAGGAACAGTGTCCGCGCCTCAGGCCACGCAACCGATCACACTCGACCGACTGGAACTCAGCAACGCGCGCCTGATCTTTATCGAAAACGGAGCGACCAAGTGGAATTTCCGGGACGTTAACCTCTCGGCGCAATGGCCGGATGTCTCGGCCCCGATGATCATGGAGGCCAATATGGCCGTGCCCGGTGGCACTGTTCAGGTGAATCTGAAGCTGCCTGACCTGCCAGCCTTCGCCTCGGGCGGCGCGGCACCTCTGGAGCTTTCGATGACAGCACCGGGCGGGCGTATCGCCTTCAACGGGCGCGCGACCATCGAAGGAGAAATGGACGGCAAGACTGAGGTCAAGACCAGCAATACCGACGCCATGCTGGCCGCGTTCGGGCAGGCGGGCGTGGCGGTGCCCAATGGTCTGGGGCGTGTGGCAGATGTGGCGGGGCAAATGACTTACACGCGGGACGGTCGCATCTCTTTGCGAAACATGACTGCAGTGCTAGATCACAACCGGTTCGATGGCGAGGCCGATATCGTGATTTCAGACCCTCCAAAGATCACAGCGCGTTTGCGGGCGGGGGATCTGGATTTTTCGACCTTCGCAGACACCGTCGACACAGGCTACGGTGGCGGTGGGGCCTCTTCTGCCAGTGACGGGTGGTCGACGACACCTATCGACGCGTCGGCGCTGGGCTTGGCGAATGGCTCGATTCGACTGACCGCGTCCTCCATCGCCGTGCCGGACATGACGCTTGGGCAAAGCGACCTGACGCTCAACCTCGACCGATCACGTGCGGTTCTGAAAATGCAACCTGCGACTCTGTTTTCCGGACAGTTGAACGGTCAGGTAGTGGCCAATAATCGCAACGGCCTGTCCGTCGGCGGAAACTTCAAAGCCGAAGGAATCGACGTGCAGCAGGCGCTGTCAACGCTCGGAGGGGTTGAACGGCTGACGGGAACGGCCTCGGCCTCGCTGGAGTTTCTGGGCGTGGGGCAGACCGAAGATGCGATCATGCGGTCGCTGTCCGGGAAGGGCGATATTTCGGTCGGGAAGGGCGTCATCTCCGGCTTCGACCTGAACCGGCTAATGGGGCGCGGCGAAGGGTCCGGAGGGACCACAGTGTTCAACAGCCTGACAGCCAGTTTCACGATGGATGGCGGCAATCTGACGAACAACGACCTGCTCATGTCGCTGGATAATTTCAGGGCGGATGGATCGGGACGCGTAGGGATCGGCGCGCGCGATATCGACTATCTGTTCACGCCGGTCGCCCTGCGTGCTAACTCAGGCGAAGGCATCGCTGTGCCTGTGCGTATTGTCGGCCCGTGGAGCGACCCTTCGATCCGTCCGGACCTGACAAAGGTCATCGAGGCAGCGGCAGAGGGAAAGCTGAAAGATCTGGAAAACGACGCCAAAACCAAGGTTCTGGAAAAGGTCGGGTCAGAGCTGGACTCGACCATCACAGACACTGATCAAATCGAAGACGTGCTTAAGGACAAGCTAGAGGAGGAAGCCAAGAAAGGCTTGCTCAAGCTGTTCGGAGGGGATTGATCGGGGCGCACATCGGCGCCCCTTTCTTTTAGATCGTTTGGTCGTAGTCGCCGACGCCGGGCTCGGTCCGGATGACAGCATCGATGTCGGCAAAGATAGCCCGCATCTCTGCTTCGCTTTCGCTGCTTTCGCAGACGACAACCAAATTGGGGGTGTTCGACGAGGCCCGCACCAGACCCCAGCTGCCATTGTCCAAAATGACGCGCGCGCCGTTGACGGTGACGACCTCTTTGATTGCGCGACCCGCGAAGCTATCGCCCGCGTCGGCCTTGGCAACCAACTTGTCCACCAGACGCTGAAGGATATCGTATTTCTCGGTGTCAGCGGCATAGGGTGACATTGTCGGAGTTGACCATGTCTTGGGCAAAGCCTTGCGCAAATCGGACATGCTCTGATCCGGATTGCGGTCCATCAATTTGCAGATTTCCACCGCAACGCGCATCCCGCAGTCATATCCGCGCCCAACAGGCTCGGCGAGGAAGTAGTGGCCGGATTTCTCGAACCCTGCGAGAGCTCCGATTTCCTTGACCCGGCGTTTCATATGGCTGTGGCCGGTTTTCCAGTAATCTGCCTTGACGCCATGGGCCTGCAGTTCTGGATCGCTGGCGAACAGGCCAGTGGATTTCACGTCGGCCACGAAGGTCGCGCCGGGATGCAGCTTGGCCAGATCGCGCGCCATGATGACACCGACCTTGTCGGCAAAGATCTCTTCGCCCTCGTCATCGACCACACCGCAGCGATCGCCGTCGCCGTCAAATCCCAAGGCCAGATCGGCACCGCTGGATTTCACCGCATCCGCCATGTCATGCAGCATCTCCATGGCTTCGGGGTTCGGGTTGTAGTTCGGGAACGTGTAGTCGAGTTCGTTGTGGCTGGGCACAACCTCAACACCGATCCGCTCAAAAATCTCGGGTGCAAATGCCGAGGCAGTGCCATTACCCGTGGCGCAAACCACCTTAAGCGGGCGGGACATTTTGAAATCACCGACCAGATCGTCGATATAGGCCTCTTTAACGCCATCGACGAATTCATACGAGCCGCCCTCACGCGCCACTGTCTCGCCATTCAGCACAATGTCGCGCAGCTCGGACATCTCATCCGGGCCGTGGGTCAGCGGTCGGTCGAAACCCATTTTGACCCCGGTCCAGCCGTTTGGGTTATGGCTGGCGGTGACCATCGCCACCGCCGGAACATCCAGATGGAATTGCGCGAAATAGGCCATTGGGCTGAGGGCAGGGCCGATGTCCTTCACCTGAACACCCGCCTGCATCAGGCCGAGGATCAACGCGTTTTTGATGGCCAGAGAATAGTCGCGGTAGTCATTGCCAACCGCAATGACCGGCGCGATGCCGCGTTTGTGCATCTGAGTACCGATCCCAAGACCAAGGGCGGTCATGCCCGGCAGGTTGATCTCATCAGGGTACTTCCAGCGTGCATCATATTCGCGGAACCCGGTGGGTTTGATCATCGGGTCGCGCAGAAAGCTCCAGGTGTTTGGGGTCACCTCGGGAATGGGTTTGGTCATAACTGGTCTCAATCGTTAAATCTGAATCGGGTTCGCTTTGGCCAGCGCATCAAAACGCATCAATGTGTCAACAAGATGGGGCATCTGATCCAAAGGGATCATGTTGGGGCCATCAGACGGTGCTGTGTCGGGGTCCTGATGCGTTTCGATGAACACCGCTCCGATCCCCAGCGATACGGCGGCGCGCGCCATCACCGGCGCAAATTCGCGCTGCCCACCCGAGGAGCCACCTTTGCCACCGGGCTGTTGCACCGAATGGGTCGCGTCCATCACGACCGGATAGCCCGTCTTCGCCATTTGCGGCAGGCCCCGCATATCGGCCACCAGAGTATTGTACCCGAACGAGGTTCCACGTTCCGTCAGGAGGATATTCTGGTTCCCGGTGCTTTCGATCTTGTCGACGATGTTGCCCATTTCCCAGGGGGCGAGAAACTGACCTTTCTTGACGTTCACAGCCTTACCCGTTGCGCCCGCCGCCAAAAGCATATCGGTCTGGCGACACAGAAAAGCTGGGATCTGCAGAATATCGACGGCCTCAGCCGCGATGGCGCATTGGGCTTCGGTGTGGACATCGGTCAGCACCGGAATGCCCATGGTGCTGCGGATGTCATCCAGAACCTTCAGCCCCGCATCAATCCCCATGCCGCGCTTGCCGGACAAAGAGGTTCGGTTCGCCTTGTCATACGACGCCTTGAAAACATACTGCGCCCCGGCCGCGTCGCAGGCTTCTTTCATGGCGCCCGCAATCATTTGGGCATGGTCTGCCGTCTCAAGCTGGCAGGGGCCGGCAATGATGGTCAGAGGAAGGTCATTGCCGACCGTCAGGTCGGAGATTTTTACATGTTTCATGTGTCTTACGAGGATACCTGTTCACGAAGGACCGACGCGGTAAGCGAGATCATCAGGTAGATACCAGCAAACAACAGGAAAGCCAAAATCGTATTTTCGAACTTCCTTGGATAGGTCGGATCCTGCGCCTCCACCGGGTTCACCGAAACTGTTAGGTACCGCACTTTGCGGTTCGCCTCGGACCGCGTGGTTTCCATTTGTTGCATCGCCGTTTGCAGCATCATGTCACGCGCTGCCAGATCAGCCTGCGCCATCTGGATTCGGACGCTCAGCCGCGCCAGCGAGTTTTCGCCTGCGGACGCGTCCAGCATCTCGGCGTTCAACTCGGCTAGGACAACTTCCAGGCGGGCGATATCGGCACTGACCCCGTCGACCTTGGCCTGGTTTGGTCGGCGGTTGTCTTGCAGGGCGGCCAGTTCCAGCTCTTTATCCTGAATGGCGACCTCGATCTCATTGATCCGACCGCGAAGACCGGCGATGACGTTTTCTGGGTCCAGCAAAGCACCCTGCAACTGCAACTCGATCAGCGCTTCTTGCGCCCGTCGTCTTTCATCCTGAGCGGCCTCAAACCCTTCCCGCGCATCGCGCATCTGATCCTCGCGCTTGAGGCCGGACAGGCTGTTGATCCGCTCTTCCGCGTAAGAGATCAGGAGTTGGGACAGTTCGACGGCAGTTTCGGGCTCGGGTGCGGCAACTTCCATTCGCACAATCCCGTCGCTTGGGTCATAGCCGATGGTCACCATGCGTCTGTAAAGCTTGTAGGTGTCTTCCAAGCTAGCGTTTTCTGGTAGTCTCTGGATCGGGTCGATCCAATCCTGTTTGAAGATTTCAGAAAAGCCGATATCCTTTTCCAGACGTTCCAGAGCGTCCTTGGATTCCAAAAATTCTTGAGTGGAAACAGAATCCTGCGCGGTTGCAAATTGAGTCCCGCTCAGCAGGCCGCCAATCGCTCCACCACCGCCGTCGGCCTGAAGGATCGAATAGGCCGAGTCGCTGGCATACATCGGTGTCGCAATCCGATAGAAATAATAGCCGACAACGAACGTGGGCAGAAAGACGAACACGGCAAGCCGCGCAAACAGCGCCGCCAGTTTCTTTTTTCGGCGGAGGGCGATGTCCTTCTGGATCTGACCGATTTCACGGTCGCGCCGCTCGGCCGGGCTCATCTCAGGTCCTGGCAGAGTCTGAGGGGCCTCGCTCACCGGTTGTGGCAACTGGACGGCTGCCGTTTCGTCACTCTCCGTTTTCGCCGAAGCATTTGCCGAGGCCAGTTCCAGCAAATTGCTGCGCCGGAATGGATCAATACCCTTCTTGCGTAGCAGGCGTACCGCGTCATAGTCAGAAGTCGCCGCCAGTCCGTGTTTGCTGGCCAGACGCCGGGCAATACGCAATTGCCGACCGGTAGGGCCTTCGCGCTTGATATCGTCCAGCTCGGTCCCGGGCTGCGTTTCGCCTGACGAGGCCTGCGTTGCGCTGCGGATGCGGGCCATGGCGTCCGAGCGGGCCTCGGGCGAGGTGCCTGATTGCGCCTTGTGGCGCCAGTTGTATTTTCTAACCTTGGGTTTCGTAGTCATATAACTGCTTTGCCTCTTCCAAGGTTTCAAACATGTGCAGCTGGCCGTCGACCAAAACGGCCGCCTGTTTCACGAATTTTTCCAGCGTTGCGGGGCTGTGCGATACGATGACCAGCGTTGTCGTGCGCAGCCTTTCCTGCAAGATTGCGCCGGCCTTATGGTTGAATTCCACATCCGTGGACGCGGGCATGCCCTCATCAATCAGGTACATGTCGAAGTCCAGTGCCAGCATCAGCGCAAAGGTGAATCTGGCTTTCATGCCCGACGAATAGGTGGCCAAAGGCTGGTTGAAATACTCGCCGAGACCGCACAGCCAGCTGCAGTAGGCTTCGACATAGTCGGGGTCCATACCGTAGATTTTGGCGATATAGCGTGCGTTCTCCATTGCAGACATCTTCGAGGAGACACCACCGGTAAACCCCATCGGGAAAGACACTTTGCACTCACGCCGGATGACCCCTTCATCGGGCTTTTCCAAACCCGCCATCATATTGATCAGAGTGGTTTTTCCCGTCCCGTTCGGCGCAAGCACACCCAGCGAGGTTCCGAGTTCGACACGGAACGAAGCCCGGTCGAGGATCACCTTGCGGCGTGTCCCCGTCCAGAAGGATTTACTGACATTCTCGAATTCAAGCATGCTTGGCCTGCTGCTCAATCCTTTGGTTTGATCGCTCTTTTTGGTGAGCGTTTGGATGCGAGGTCTATCGTTTCATGTTGGCTACATTATGTCGAATTATGAAACAAATGTTCAATGCATCTTCACAAAGTGCAGATCACATCGTGGCAAACATCAACACGAAAAGATGTTTTGGCGGCAACTTCGAGGGTGGCTATCATCCTTTGATTCTCACGATTTCGGGGCAAGACAGCGGCTATGAGTGATCTGCAAAAGGAAATCTCGGCCTGTCGGCTGTGTGCGGATGCGTTCGCGCAAACCGCGACGCAGCACGCGCCGCGTCCTGTCGTCTGGTTCCGCGCTGGCACTCCGATCCTGGTTGCGGGGCAGGCTCCGGGCGCACGGGTACATGAGTCGGGGCGGCCTTTTACAGACCCGTCGGGGGATCGCTTGCGGGATTGGTTGGGGATCGACGAGGGGGTGTTTTACAACCGAGATCGTTTGTCCATCGTGCCTATGGCCTTCTGCTTTCCCGGATATGACGAGCGAAAAGCGGATCTGCCGCCCCCTGCCTTGTGCCGCAAAACCTGGCATGAACGGGTCGTTGAGGCGCTTGGGCCGGTCCCTCTGACAGTGTTGGTCGGGGGGCACGCACATAAGTACCATCTTGGGGTGCACAGTTCGGTCACCGAGACGGTTCGCAATTGGCGAGACCACGCGCCGCACATCTTTGCCTTGCCTCATCCGTCCTGGCGCAATACGGCATGGATCAAGAAAAACCCGTGGTTCGAGACCGACCTGCTGCCGGCCTTGCAGGCACGGGTGCAAGAGGTTCTGAATGACTGAAGCAACGGCGCTGGACACAGCGCATACCGCGATGGACGCCGCTCCGCAGGACGATGCCGCCCGGCTGCGGTTTTTTGAGCGGCTGGCTGATAGTGAGCTGTTCTTGATGCTGACCGAAGAGGCGCAGGGCGAGAATATCTCGCCTGAGCTGTTCGACGTGGCCGATGGCCGTTTCGTACTGGCCTTTGATCGCGAGGATCGGTTGGCGCAATTCGCCGGACGTCCGGTTCCATACGCGGCGCTTTCGGGGCGTATCCTGTCTTCGATGCTGGCGGGGCAGGGGATCGGTCTGGGTCTGAACATCGAGGTCGCTCCATCCTCGATGCTGATCCCGTCCGAGGCGCTGGGTTGGCTGGCGACAACGCTAGAACATGCGCCTGATGAGGTCGAAGAGAAACTGGCCGAGTTTTTGCCTCCGACCGGCCTACCGGAAACCCTGTTACGCGCGTTGGATACAAAGCTGTCGACTGCAGTCGGTCTGGCACAGTCGGCCTATCTGGTCGGCACCAAATCCGAATCCGGTGCTTCGGGCCACTTGCTGGGCTTTGTCGGGGCCGTGGACGGGGCGCAATCAGCGCTGGCCAAGGCTGCGTCCGAGGCTCTGACCTTTTCGGGGATCGAAGCCGGAGCGATGGATGTCGGTTTTTTTGCACCCGAAGCCCCCGCTGCCGCGTCTCTGGCGAAGGTTGGTTTGCGGTTCGACCTGCCGCAACCCGAAGTCCGTGACCTGACCCGGCCTGTGCCCGGCAGCGATCCCGAGAACCCGCCGATCCTGAAATAAAAAGCGCGGTGCACACTTTTGCACCGCGCTAAATGTCTTGGAGAGTCTCTAACGAAACTCGAAGAGAACTAGTCTGCCGCTGCTTCCAATTTGTCCTGCGTACGGGTTTCGAAGTCGCTGGCCTCATGACGTTCATGAAGCTGTGTGTGCGGCTCGCCAAACGCGCGGTTGACCATGCGGCCCCGCTTTACGGCCGGGCGCGCGTCAATCGCTTTGGCCCAACGCATGACGTTTTCATAGGATTCCACATCCAGGAACTCGGCAGCATCATAGAGACGCCCAAGAACCAGCTGCCCATACCAGGGCCAAATCGCCATATCCGCAATCGAGTAATCCTCGCCTGCGATATAGGTGTTTTCGGCCAGTTGACGGTCCAACACGTCCAGCTGGCGCTTGGCTTCCATGGCAAAGCGGTTGATCGGATATTCCCATTTCTCAGGCGCGTAAGCGTAGAAATGGCCGAATCCGCCGCCCAGATACGGCGCGCTACCCATCTGCCAGAACACCCAGTTCATCACCTCGGTCCGCTCCGGGCCTGACTCGGGCAAGAACGCTCCGAACTTTTCGGCCAGATGGAACAGGATTGAGGCGCTTTCGAACACGCGCACCGGAGCATCACCTGACCGATCCCAGAGCGCCGGGATTTTCGAGTTCGGGTTCGCCTCGACAAAGCCCGAGCTGAACTGATCCCCTTCACCGATGTTGATCAGCCACGCGTTGTATTCGGCTTCTTCGTGACCCTGAGCCAAAAGCTCTTCAAGCATGACTGTCACTTTGACGCCATTGGGCGTTGCCAGCGAATAGAGCTGTATGGGGTGGCGGCCAATGGGCAAGTCCTTGTCATGGGTTGCTCCGGCGATGGGGCGGTTGATATTGGCGAAGCGTCCGCCGCTTTCGCTATCCCAGGTCCAGACTTTGGGGGGAGTGTAAGTGGATTGATCGCTCATCTGATGCCTTTCTTGCCAATCGCAGGGCTGCAAAGCCGATGCGCTAACAGCTAATGTTGCAATTCCCCGAGTCCAACCCCGCTTGACGCAGGAAACTGTAATAATTCTCTCACGAAATCTCGTTGATGGTCACACCGGCGCGAGCGGCCCTACGAAGCGCCTCAGAATCGCTTATTGTTTGTCGTGTCAGCCAAACGGCACCCCCGATACACGAAAAAGGAATGACCACATGAAACGTTTTGCCCTGTCTTTTGCTGCGGCCATGGCTCTGGCAATTCCGGCTTTTGCAGGCCCCCAATATGTCGACGGAACCGGATTTGCGGTCTCTGGCTATGATGTTGTAGCCTATCGCGGCCTTGATCAGGCACCGGTGGGGACGTCGCAGCCAGAAGGTGTACGCGGCAATGCCGACATCACGGCGGAATACAACGGCGCAACTTGGGCTTTTGCATCGGAGGAGAACCGCGATAAGTTTCTTGAGAACCCGGCCTACTACGCGCCTCAGTATGACGGGCATTGCGCCTATGGCGTCTCAAAAGGCGGCAAGGTTCCGGCAAACCCGAACCTGTGGCGCATCGTTGATGACAAGCTGTACCTGAACATAACCGACGTTGTTGTAGGCTTCTTCGAAGAGGACATCCCGGGCAACATCAACCTGGCCGAAGGCAACTGGCCCGGTATCGAAAGCGCAGACGCATCGACCAGCGTGATCCCGAAATTCACCTCGGAAGGTCCTGTCACCAACTGATCGCGCAGACAATGTTGTGAAGAAAAACAAGCCCGGCTCCCCCCACTGAGCCGGGCTTTTTTCTGGCTGACTATCCAGCCAGCCAGAATTCGTCGATCATGTCCTGATTGGCTTCGAACCGGATACGAACACTTTTTGCCCCCGGAAACTTGCGTTCGCAAATGGTGTCAGGAATCACCACCTCGCCCGGTCCGGTGTTGTTGGACTTGAAGCTCAGGATCTCAGTCTCGACATGCCGTCTGTTGCTTAGCACCGAGGTCGGAAGTGCGATGCGGTTCGCCCCTTCGGTTACCGGAGTTGCTACGAAAAAGGTCAAGTGGCGGCCATAGCATCCGACGGCATCGGGCACATGGTCTGATGCAGCCGGTTCGACATCGGCGTTCCGAGTTGATGGCGAATTTGCCATATGCGGCAGTGCTTGTGTCGGGTTCAGTATGGATTTGCAGGCGGAGATGTCCTCTGGCGGCAACTCGATCACACGCTTTTTGAGGCGCGGCCGCTTAGGCATTTGCGGGCCCGATGCGCCTTTTGCGCCCAACCCCTGTTTGCGTAGAAAATCATAGGCAGTCTTGGCGCGCGAGAAGTCTTCGCAATCCCCCGGCATATGGTCGGGATGCGCCCGGAAGGCAATATTGCGCCAAGCTTCGCGGATTTCGTCGGAACTGGCAGAGGGCGACAACCCTAGGTCCGCCAGCGCGCTGTTTCGCGCTGCGATCTTATCGACAGGTTTCATACTCAAAAACACTCATTAACGTACACGAGACCAGTTTGAGTACGGTCACGATTTTGTCAAATTCTTCTCAAGATTGAATTAGTTGCGGGGGACAATGATCTGGCCGTGCTGACATTGTTCCAGCGGCAAGCAAAATGCCCGCGCTTTCGGATGGCGCGGGCATTTCGTCTTTGTCGAAAGGGGTTAGGCGACGTTCTGCAGTTCAGCCTTCGGCGTGATCCCAAGGGCGAAGCACACGTCGCGGGTCAGCTCGGGCCGGTTCAGGGTGTAGAAGTGCAGCTTGTCCACACCACCCTCCAGCAGGTCCGAACACAGCTCGGTGCAAAGGGCCGTAGCCAGCAGATCCTCGCGATCATCACGCAAGGCTTTTTCAAAGGCGTGATCGACCCAATCGGGTATCCGTGTACCGCAGCGCTGTGCAAAGGCGCGCGCGCCTTTCCAGTTTTCGATCGGCAGGATGCCCGGCACGATCGGCTTGTCGATCCCGGCTTTTTCGCAGGCGTCGCGGAACCGGAAGAAGGTCTCGGCCTCGAAGAAGAACTGCGTCAGTGCTTCATCGGCGCCCGCGTCCAGCTTGGCCTTTAGCCAGTCGATATCGGCCCGCGTATCCCGTGCTTCGGGATGAATGTCGGGATAGGCACCAACCCGAATGCTGAACATCTCGGTTTCTGCGAGGGCCTCAATCAATTCAACAGAGTTGGCAAAACCTTCGGGGTGAGGGACAAACCTGTCCTGACCCTTCGGCGGATCGCCCCGCAATGCGACGATGTTCTCTACACCGGCACGGGCGAAGGTGTCTGCAATATCCAGCGTTTCCTGACGCGAAGCATCGACGCAGGTCAAATGCGCCGCAACCGGCAGTCCCGATGACTTGTGCAAAGTCGCCACGGCATCGCGCGTCAACTCTCGCGTCGTGCCTCCCGCGCCGTAGGTAACCGAAACGAACCGGGGCTCCAGAGGGGCCAGCGTCTGCACCGTATCCCATAGCCGGAATGAGGCCTCCAGCGTTTTGGGTGGAAAAAACTCGAATGAGATTTCAGGTTTGGTCATCGCAGCCTCTCAGGATCAACTGAGGGTCTTGTCGCATGACACGCATTGTGAGACAAACTCATATTCCTCAAGAACAACATGAGCTTTACTTCAAATGCACATCGAATTCCGGCACCTGCGCACCATCAAGGCGATCCATGACTGTGGCGGCCTTGCGCGTGCGGCCGATCAGCTGAACATCACCCAATCGGCGCTGAGCCACCAGATCAAAGGGCTGGAGGATCAGGCCGGGGTCGAACTGTTCCTGCGTCGGTCCAAGCCGATGAAGCTGTCTGCGGCGGGGCTGCGACTGTTGCGGCTGGCCGAGCAGATTCTGCCTCAGGTCGAAGCCGCGCAGCATGAGTTCTCATCCCTGCGCGATGGCCGCACGGGTCGGATGCATATTGCGATTGAATGCCACGCCTGTTTCGAATGGCTATTTCCGGTGCTGGAGTCCTTCCGCAAGTCCTGGGGCGATGTAGACGTGGATATTCGCCCCGGTTTGGCCTTTGACGCGCTGCCTGCCTTGCAAAAGGAAGAGGTTGATCTGGTCGTATCCTCCGACCCCGAAGACCTGCTGGGTGTCGAGTTCGTGGAATTGTTCGACTATAACCCGGTATTCGTCGCGGCATCTTCCCATCCGCTGGCCGAGAAAGACTTCATTGAGGCCGAGGATTTTCGCGGTCAGACCCTGATCACCTATCCGGTCGAGCGCACGCGATTGGACGTGTTCAGCCAGTTGTTGATCCCGGCGCGGGTTGAACCAGCCAGCATCCGACAGGTTGAACTGACAGCCGTGATCCTGCTGCTTGTCGCCTCAAATCGGGGGATTTCTGTCCTGCCGGATTGGGTCGTGCGCGAGGTCAAATACAACTCAGACTACGTCACCCGCCCGCTGACAAAAGAAGGGATTACACGTCGTCTCTATGCCGCTGTCCGCACTGAGGATCTGGAAAAACCCTTTGTCCAAGATCTGGTCAAGCTGGCGCGAGACGAGGCGCGGAAGTTGCAGGCGCAGTAACGGCGTTTCGCTAAGGTCTGCTATGCGCATCATTCCTCTTGGCAAGGGCGCATTGCATCAGTATACGCGCGGTTTGACCGGACAGGAGCCTTTTCACAATGGTTGGCAGTGCAAATCTCAACATCATGATCAAAGCCGCGCGCAAGGCGGGGCGGTCTCTGGTCAAGGATTTCCGTGAAGTCGAGAACCTGCAGGTGTCGATGAAGGGCGCGGGCGATTTCGTGTCCAAGGCCGATATCGCTGCCGAGGCCATCCTGAAAGAGGAACTGCTGGGCGCGCGTCCGACCTATGGTTGGCTGGCCGAAGAGGGCGGCGCGATTGACGGCGAGGACCCGACCCGCCGCTGGATCGTTGATCCGCTGGATGGCACCACCAACTTCCTGCACGGGTTGCCGCACTGGGCGATCTCGATCGCGCTTGAGCACAAAGGCAAGATCGTCGCCGGTGTGATCTACGACGCCGCCAAGGACGAGATGTTCTTTGCCGAAAAAGGCGAGGGCGCCTGGATGAACGACATGCGTATCCGCGTCTCGGGCCGTCACCGCATGATCGAGTCGGTTTTCTCGACCGGTTTGCCTTTTGGCGGTCGCTCGGATCTGCCGGCCACGCTGCAGGATCTGGCGCGCCTGATGCCCGCCTGTGCCGGCGTGCGCCGTTGGGGCGCTGCGGCGCTCGACATGGCTTATGTGGCCGCAGGCCGTTACGAGGGGTTCTGGGAACGTCGCCTGAACGCGTGGGACTTGGCCGCCGGGATCATCATCGTGAAAGAGGCCGGTGGTCTGGTTCAACCCTTGAACCCCGAAGGCAGCATTCTGGAAGATGGCGAGGTCATCTGCGCCAACGAGCCGATCTTTGACAGCTTTGCCAAGGTCATCCGGGGCTAGATCGCTTTGCGTTTGATTTGAATCGAAAAACGCTGCCTCTCCCTTCGATCGAACGCGCATTTCGACCACTTTGCCTCAGATAAAACGCAAAACGCTTTAAACGCCTTTACCTACGCGGCACGCGCGGGATCCGCGATTGCGAAAGCTTGTATTTCGTCTCGGGGTGAGGCGGGTGACCGTGCGTGCGGTCCCAGTACGCTGGCCCTCCGCGTTTCAGCCAGAGTGGGATACATAGGATCAGCCCCACGATGAACCCACCGGTATGGGCCCAATAGGCAACGCCGCCTTCGTCGGGGTTGCTGGAAAGACTGCCGAAAAACTGCAGGGCCAGCCAGACCCCGAGCATTACGAAGGCCGGGATGGTAAAGACCCGGAAATAGACGATCAGGATCAGCAGAATATCCACGCGGGCTTTGGGGAAAAGCAGCAGGTACCCGCCCATCACGCCAGCAATCGCCCCGGATGCGCCGATTGTGGGCACCACCGAGTCAGGTGCGGTGATCACATGGATCAGCCCCGCTCCGATCCCGGCGACAAGGTAGAACAGCAGAAAGGGTAGGTGGCCCATTTCGTCTTCCAGATTATCGCCGAAAATCCAAAGAAACAGCATGTTGCCCGCCAGATGCATCCATCCGCCATGCAGGAACATCGAGGTCACGAAGGTCTCGAGTGCGACCCCTTCGGCGCTGCGGGCGGGAATGATTGCGTAGTCGAAATAGAACTGCTGAAGCACCCGTGCGTTGTCCATGATCCCGACATAGCTGACGAAGATTAGGATGTTAGCAGCCAGTAGGGCGTAGACAACATAGGGTGTGCGCCCCGAGGGGTTGTGATCTCGGATCGGAAACATGGCGCGACGCTGGGCTTTTCCGGGCCCAGCGTCAAGGTCAGGTTATGCCGCACCACCCAACAGCGCCGCATTGCCGCCCGCCGCCGTCGTGTCGACGCAGACATGGCGTTCCGCCAGCACCCGCGTACGATCCGACAGTCCGGGGATCATGGGCAGGATCGGCCCGTCGCGCCGCGCCAGATGCTGTTCTATCTGACGGGCGGTTTCCTCGTCTCCCCACCACAGAACGCCCGCGAAGCCGGTCAGGTTTTCCAAACGATGCAGATCGAGCATGCCCGTCGCCTCAATCGCCGTCCCACCCAAAGCCAAAACCGCATCTGCCTGAGCGCGCGCAGCGCTCTCGCCGGGGCCGAGACATAACAGCGGAGGCCGGGCAAATTCAGACAACCGGTTTGATTCCCCCGTAGGTCCGGGCAGGGTTTGGGTTCGAAAAGGGGCCGGTTGCCCTTTCGGCGCGGGCAATTCCGCAGTTGCCCGCCATGTCTCTGAGGTGCTCTGACGATCCGGAGCGCAGAACCGGGCCAAGTAGTTCGGCCCACCCGCTTTGGGACCAGTGCCCGAAAGCCCCTCGCCTCCGAAAGGCTGAGATCCCACGATGGCGCCGATCTGGTTGCGGTTCACATAGACATTGCCCGCGTGGATCGCCTCGGTCACATGCTGAACCCGGTCGTCGATGCGAGTGTGCAGGCCGAAGGTCAGCCCGTAGCCAGTGGCGTTGATGTCGGCGATTACCGTGTCGATCTCTTGCGCTTTGAAGCGAGCGACATGCAGAACCGGGCCGAATATTTCACGTTCCAAATCGGCGATGCTGCCGATTTCGATCAGGGTGGGGGCAATGAATGTCCCCTCGGGCGGCGTGTTGAGTTCTTTAAGAACGCGCCCTTCTGCACGGGCTTTCGCGACATGGTCCGCGATTCCCTGACGCGCGGTCTCATCAATGACCGGCCCGCAATCAGTTGAGATCAGCCACGGATCACCGACCTGCAGCGCATCCATCGCGCCTTTGAGCATGGTCAGCACATCCTCGGCGATATCCTCTTGCAGATAGAGACTGCGCAGGGCTGAGCAGCGCTGACCAGCTGATTGAAACGCGCTTTCGATGATGGATTGCACCGCCTGTTCCGGCAGCGCCGTGCTGTCCACGATCATCGCGTTCAAACCACCTGTCTCAGCGATCAGAGGTGTGCCGGGTCGCATGTTCTGTGCCATGGCCGAGCGGATTTTCAACGCCGTCGCCGTAGATCCGGTGAACGCCACACCCGAGACGCGCGCATCCGAGGTGAGCGCGGCCCCGACCTCTGGTCCGCCTGGCAGCAGTTGCAACACATCGCGGGGAACTCCGGCCTCGTGCAACAGCTGCACCGCGCGATGCGCGATCAGAGGCGTCTGCGGCGCGGGTTTGGCGAGGACGGCGTTGCCGGTTGCCAAAGCCGCCGAAATCTGTCCGGTGAAAATCGCCAGGGGGAAGTTCCACGGGCTGATACAGGTGAAGACCCCAGCCGGTTTGGCATCGGGGATGTTCGCCGCGTAGTAGCGCAGGAAATCCACCGCTTCGCGCAGCTCGGCAACGGCATCGGGCAGGGATTTCCCCGCCTCGCGAGCCAGAAGGGCGAAGAGTTCTCCGAAATGGGCCTCATACAGGTCGGCGGCTGCGTTCAGAGCTTTGACGCGTTGCTCTGCCGGGGCTTGCCATGGGCTGGCCGAGGCCAGGGCAAGCTCCACATCCGCAATACTGGTCGACGCAACTGTGCCGGGCTTGTCCTGGGGTTTGGCCGGGTTAATCACCGGCTCTTCAGCCATGGGTTTCGCGTCCTCGGACAGCAAAGGCTCCGCGCGCCAATCAGTTGCTTGGAACCGATCCCGCGCTGCGTCGATCTGGTCCAGCGTCGGTGTGTGGTGCAGATCAAAGCCCTTGGAGTTGGGACGCTCGGGCAAAAACAGCTCTGGCCCGGTTGGCAGAGGCGAGGGCGGTGTCTCAGCTGCAGTGAATGGATCAGCGGCGACCTCTTCCGGTGGGACGGCCTCATCCACAATCTGGTTCACGAAGGATGAGTTCGCGCCGTTCTCCAGCAGACGCCGGACCAGATAGGCCAGCAAATCGCGATGCGCGCCGACCGGCGCGTAGATGCGGCAGCGGGTTTTGTGTTTGTCCAATACCAGACCGTGCAGCGTTTCGCCCATCCCATGCAGGCGCTGGAACTCGAATGGCTGTCCCTCGGCCATGTGCAGGATCGCGCTGACGGTATGCGCGTTATGCGTGGCAAATTGCGGATAGATCCGGTCGGTCATGCCCAGCAGCTTGCGGGCATTGGCGATATACGAGACATCGGTCGCGGCCTTATGGGTGAAGACTGGGAAGCCATCGACACCTTCGACCTGCGCGCGCTTGATCTCCGTATCCCAATAGGCGCCTTTGACCAGCCGCACCATCAGCTTGCGATCATGGCGCCCGGCCATTTCATAGAGCGTATCCAGAACGAGCCCGGCGCGCGGGCCGTAAGCTTGCACGACGATGCCGAACCCATCCCAACCGGCCAAGGCGGGCTCGGCCATGACTTCCTCGATGACTTGCAGGGACAGGGACAGCCGGTCGGCTTCCTCGGCATCCACGTTCAGGCCCATGCCAGCAGCTTTGGCCAGAAGGGCCAGTGCGCGCAGGCGGGGGACAAGTTCATCCATGACCCGCGCCTCCTGCGCCAGCTCATAGCGTGGATGCAGGGCAGACAGCTTGACCGAAATGCCGGGATTGGCGCAGATATCGTCATGAGTACACGCCTCGGCAATGGCGGCGATAGCGCGCGAATAGGACAGGTGATAGCGGGCGGCGTCGGCCTCGGTCCGGGCCGCTTCGCCCAACATATCGTAGGAGTAGGTGTAGCCCTTGGCCTCCATCCCGCTGGCGCGTTCCATGGCCGATTGAATCGTCTCGCCCAGAACGAACTGACGCCCCATCTCCTTCATCGCGCGTCCAACAGCGGTTCGGATGACCGGTTCACCCAGCCGCTTGATCGCCCCGCGGATGGCGCTGACGGGCGAGGCCTTACCCTCATCCAACACCTTGCCGGTCAGCATCAAGGCCCAGGTCGAGGCGTTGACCAGCGAGGATGAGGACTGCCCCAAATGTTTGCCCCAGTCCGAGGGCGCGATCTTGTCTTCGATAAGCGCATCAATCGTATCTGCATCGGGTACTCGCAGAAGCGCCTCGGCCAGACACATCAGCGCCACGCCTTCGTCAGTGGACAGGCCGTATTCAGCCAGAAACACCTCCATCATGCCGGGCGAGGTGCTGGACCGGATATCGCGGACCAATTGGGCCGCCGCGTCGCAGATGGCGCGACGGTCCGACTCGGACAGGTCTGCCTGGTGGGTCAATGCCTGCAGAACGGTCGATTGATCGGCATAGGTGTGGGTGTCGATGGATGTGCGCAGGCTGTGAGACATTGTTCCTCCGGGCGTTTTTATCAGTATACGCGCATTTTTTCGGGACAACGGACCAAGTTTTGACATACACAGGTCAAACGAACTGATTTTTGACGGTATTTCGATGCAAATGGACTTTCCGAACCTCGACCGTTTTGATCGCGCGATTCTGCAGGCTCTGGCCGAAGACGGGCGCATCTCGGTCGCGGATCTGGCGCGGCGGATCGGGTTGTCGAAATCGCCGACCCAGGCACGGTTGAAGCGGCTTGAGGCAGATGGGGTGATTACAGGATACCGAGCAATGTTGGATCCGATCCGGTTGGGGCTAGATCACGTGGCCTTTGTCGAGGTGCGCATGACTGACACGCGGGAAAAAGCGCTGGCCGAGTTCAATGCCGCGGTCCGCAAGATCGCGGAGATCGAGCAAGCCCATATGATCGCGTCGAATTTCGACTATCTGCTGAAGGTGCGCACCGGGTCGATGTCGGAATACCGCGCGGTGCTGGCCGAGAAGATCTCGTCTCTGCCGCATGTCGCCAATACCTCGACCTTTGTTGCGATGGAAGCGGTGAAAGAAACCGGATTGCTGGGTGGCATCGACCGCGAAACTTGACCAAAGCGGATTGTGCGTCACACTTGGTCTATGATCCGCACGTTCATAGCACCTGTCTTTGCCCTTTGGCTTACAACTCCCGCTTTGGCGCAATCCTGCCCGTCTGCACCGGACCATTCGGAAGGAATGGGCGCGCTGATTGCACAAATTCAACAGGCCGAGTCGCAGTCTGAGGCGCGCGGGATTTCCAACCAGATGTGGGAGCTGTGGACCGATGCGCCCGACCTTCGCGCTCAGACGCTATTGGATCGTGGCATGGCGCGGCGCGAGGCATCGGATCTTCTGGGCGCTTTGCAAGAGCTAGATGAACTGGTGGTCTACTGCCCGGAATATGCCGAAGGGTACAACCAACGTGCCTTCGTCAATTTCCTGCGGCAAGACTTCCCTTCAGCTTTGGTTGATCTGGATCGGGCGCTGGAGCTATCCCCAAATCACATCGCGGCCATGAGTGGCCGGGCCCTAACGTTGCTGGGTCTGCGGAGATTGGATGAGGCCCGTTCTGCCCTGACTGCGGCCCTTGAGCTGAACCCATGGCTGTCCGAGCGGGCCTTGCTGGAACCGGGCGGCGCGCTAGAGCCGCCGGGCGAGGATATCTGACAGACCCACTGCCCCAAGGAAATGCACGCCCGGCGTGATTTCGGTTCTTGACGCCCCCAGATGCTTGGATCACTCAACCCAAACGCTGAAAGGGTATAGCTTAGTGGTAATGGTGGCAGTGTGGAATTTTCGATCAATGGACCGCAGGGGTTGTTAATACCGTCGGGTTTACCGGTCAGCCCTTTAAGAACTTCGGGCGTGTGAGAAACTGGCCTAGGAGGTCGAAAGTGCGTCGCTCAGGAAAGCAAACGCTTTCGAACATACCCCAGGTGCCTCAGATTCACGTGGTCCGGCAACGTTGAGAACCGAAGGCTTGATCGATGCGACCCATTGCCGAACCCGCTCAGTTTCTAGACGGTTTTTATCTGCAAGCGCGATACGCAAAACCGGTTTTCCTAACTCACTTGCGACTTGATGAGTATAGTTCGTGCCGGGACTTTCTGATCCATCAGTCAGAATAAGCGTCGCGTCGCTTGAACCGACGTTGAGCCGGGTTCTGACGTCTGGTTCTGGCGAAGGTGCTTCCGTTAGACCTGAGTATCGCTCTGGAATGCGGCCAGCTTCGTTGATGCGACCTTTGGGAACCCAGCCGCCGTAGCTCAAACCGCGTTGGATAGCGAACTCAAGTGCAGCCAAGTCTACGCCAGTTTGCCCACCCGATACGATTTTCACGGCAATCTTCCTGCTGAGTCCGACTTCTCACCTTCGCCAGACCGAACAATTTGCATTTCGTTCGAATTTAGGGGCTCCAGCAGTTCGAATGCGTCATTCGCGTTGCCATCCATCCATTGCTCATAGTCCTCCGGCTTGAGGATGGCGGGCATTCTCTGCGGGTGTATGGGCTTTACCAGTTCATTGGCCGTCGTGGTGATGACGGTGTAGGTTTCAACCTCCTCGGGCCCTTCAAGGCCCTGGTATCGCGAGGTTTGCCACATACCCGCAAATGCGAGTGGCGGGCGGTCTTCATCGCCCTTCAGGGCGAACCAGTGGTAGGTGGCAGGGTTTTTTCCTTGGGCCTCACAGAACGAACTAACCGGAACGAGGCAACGCCGCTCCTCAAAGCTCTGTTTCCACAAGCCGTTTGAGCGCACCTTGTCATCACGTGCGTTATTCAAGGCACCCGGTTGGATAATAGCACCGGTTTTCTTTGACTTCTTTGTCGTACGAAATCCCCAACTCAGCGAGACCAGCTCACGCTTACCTTCGTCGCCTTTCCTGACCACAGGGGCTAAGGGCTTTGGATAAATGGCTGGGAATGGTTCCGCATTCCCCAGCGTGTCGCGTTCAACGGTCACGTCAAACAGATGGCGCATCGCTGTGGCCGGGATGGTGTTGGAGTAGAGGTTGCACATGGCTCCAAAAGCTACGCACAAGACCTAAGTTGGACAAGGTTGCGCGACTTACCGTGTCGCAAAGCGACGTGATCTATCCCCAGACCCATGGTAGTGGCCCAATGAAAGGGCACACCATGACACCGGTACAAAAATTACAAAACCCGACAGTTGGTATTGCGTTCGTACTGATCGGAATATTGGCGATTTCTATCAATGATATGCTGATTAAATTCCTGTCTGGCGGTTACCCCTTGCACCAGATGGTGTTTGCAAGATCATTGATCGGAATCGGATTTAGCTTTGCCCTAGTCCAGATGGAGGGCGGTTGGCGCATCCTGAAAACCGATCAGCCTGGACTTCACCTTCTGCGCGGTCTGTTGATTGTGGTAGCCAATCTGACCTTCTTTACAGCCCTCGCGGTAATGCCCCTGGCGGAAGCCACGGCTGTTTTCTTCGTAGCTCCCTTGATGATCACCTTGCTGAGTATCCCATTGCTTGGCGAAAGAGTTGGGCCGATGCGGATTGGTGCCGTGATTGTGGGATTCTTGGGCGTGGTGATCATGACCCGCCCCTGGGAGGGCGGCGGCGAGCGTGAGGTTGGTCTGCTGATGTATGCCCTTCCGGTTCTTGCTGCGTTCACCTATGCCCTCAACAACGTGATGACTCGTTTCTTGGGCGCAAAGTCCAAAGCCTCAGCAATGGCTGTTTACATTCAGGCGTGCTTTATCGTTGTAAGCCTGTTGTTCTGGTCAGTGGCAGGGGATGGGCGCTTTGCGAGCGCGTTTGAAAACGAAAGCTTGATCTTCTTGCTGCGTGCCTGGGTTTGGCCCGAAGGGACTGACCGCTGGTTGTTTATTGGGCTCGGATTCAATTCTGCAATCATCGGGTATTGCCTCGGCCAGGCTTACCGCATGGCAGACGCGGCGACAGTGGCGCCATTTGAATACGTCGGTCTTCCTATGGCCGTTTTCTGGGGATGGGTCATCTGGGGAGAGCTCCCAAACCTGCCTGTCGCCATTGGTATCGCACTGATCTTGGGGTCAGGACTGTTTGTATTTTTGCGTGAGCGTCAGAAAAAGAGGCACATTGTTACTGAAAAGAGAGTGCACCGTCGGTATTAGATGCCAAATCAATTCGGGCCAAAAGTTGCTCAACAATTTTCTGGGATATTGAAATTCAATCGCAGTTGAGCGCTGATGAATCGTACAGTTGATGGGAAGAGAATTCTGATGCGAAACACGTTCATTGTTGCTGCGTTATTTCTTGCCGCTTGTAGCAATCAACCCGCGGAGTCATTAACCCGGCTTTATCCCGGTGAAACCCCTGAGCTGCGAGTGATGATCAATGAAACTGCGGACGCAAACGGTGTGCCGCGGAGCCTTGTACACCGAGTGATCCAACGAGAAAGTGATTACCGCCCCAGTGCCCGAAATGGCCCCTACTACGGGCTGATGCAGATTCTACCTGCCACAGCGCGCCAGATGGGGTTTCGTGGACAGCCTTCCGACCTCTTTGACGCTCAGACCAATCTGACATACGCCGTGAAATACCTGCGCGGTGCCTGGATGGTTTCGGATGGAAATGAGCCCGAAGCGGTCATGTGGTATGCCCGCGGCTATTACTACGAAGCCCGTAACAGATGCATGCTTGTAGCCACGGGGCTTCGGGATACCGAGGTCCGAAAATACTGCGGCTGAGGTCCTTCCCATAGGAATTGCAGAAAGCTCCCGATACACCGCAAACAGCCTTCTTTGCACAAAGTAGCTTGCACGTTGGAGCCCTGTTTTGCGCGTCCCGCAGAGTTCAGGAGATTGATATGTGCGCCGAACACTCAAGAAAATTCAAAGGGGTGCGTGACAATCGGCCGATCATTTTGTTCGTTGCCGGCTTCGGCGACAATGGAAGCATGTTTGACGGATTGACTGAGACACACCTTGCTTTCAGCCATCGTTTGTTGCCCATCAATCTTCCAGGATTTGGCGCTGCGCCTCTTGCTGAAGGAACAACACTCGAAGCCCTCGCGCAATACGTGTCAAATGAAGCAACAAAGTATGAGGCCGAAACTATCGTCGCCCATTCAGTTGCTTCGATCATAGCTTCCTTGGCCGCCCGCCGGGCAGACTGCCCTTTGACTAAAATCGTTTCTCTGGAAGGTAACATTACCGCCGCAGATGCCTATTTTTCCGGTACAGCGGCCGACTACGCTAGTCCGGCAGAGTTTCGCAAAGCGTTTCTAGGGCGGCTAGATGAGATGGCGAAGTCTGAACCGATCATAAGGAGATATCGCGACGAAGTCTCAAAGGCCGATCCTTTAGCGCTTTGGCAGCTCGGTATTGACGCCCGGATGTTTTCATCAGATCACATACCAGGTGAGGTTTTGCAACACGCAGCTAACGTTACATATTTGTACAATCCCGATAATTGTCCCGAAGACACTGTCCGTTGGCTAGAAGAAAACAAGATGAACCATGTCATCTTAGAAAACGCCACACATTGGCCGAGCGTTGACCAGCCTGAAGTACTCGCAGACAAAATCGCTGAGGCGCTTACAGAAATCTAGTGGAGTTGCAAATTAGAGTTTGATGAAAGTAGGGCCGCGAACCTCTGGGTTTGCAAAGTCTCGTTTCGAAGGTCTGCTACGGTCCTTCGGAGTGAAAATGCGGATGGCCGCACAGTCCGCATCCTGTGAATTCGCAGATGTCGAGAATTTGCATTTGCAGTGAATGTAAGCAAAGCGGGCCGCGCCCGCGGAAATTCTATGCCGTGCTGAATGTCGGCCACGGGCCGTCCGCGGAGAACTTCAGTGTCCTCTTTTACCCCTGGCGGAACTTGCAAAAGCCCTCATTTTGCTCGACTGTTCTGACCCGCCGCGGGTCGTGTGCCAACCCAAGTTTGAAATCAAAGCTTGTTCGGGCCGAAGTTTACCGCACTGACCTTATCTGTTTGTGTGTGCCGGTTCCCATCGGTGCAATGCTCCTTCGGGCGCTTTCAATCGCGCCCTTCGGTGAAAAGTTCCACAGCGGCCCGGACACCGTCTGCAGTTGCAGTGGGTCGCGGTTCATAGCGCGCCTCGTCGCCAGTTTGGTATTTTCCGGTTCGAACCAGAAAGGCCGCGCCTAAACCCGCCCTCAAAGCACCCGCGATATCGCTTTCGGCATCATCGCCAATCATTGTTACCTCAGCAGGCTCTAGCCCCATGCTTTGCGCGGCAGAGTGGAAAAACGCTGGCGATGGTTTTCCAAACAGAAGAGCATTCGTTCCACTCGAATACTCAAGCGCCCGGACGAAAGCGCCGGCATCCAGACTCAATTCGCCGTCTGCGTCACGAAACACTCTGTTTGAGGCCAATGCAAGAAAGAGAGCACTGTCTTGGATCAGGCGAAAGGCTGCGTTCAATCGTTCATACGTAAAATAGCGGCCGGCATCTCCAACCACTACCGCTTTGGGGCCAGATTTCGAGCACTTTGCAAAATCCTCTTCCAGATCCGGATGGATCAGAAGATGTGGCGCAAGACCGTTTTCCTCTAGCCAGGCACAAGCTGCCGCAGCGGGTGTCAGTATTTCTTCGGGATCTGCGTCTATTCCGAAGCCTTGTAGCTTATCCAGAATAACACGCTTCGGTCGTCGGGTTGAATTCGTTAGAAAGCGAACCGGAAGTCCTGTGTCGCGAATGGTTGAAACCGCCTCCACAGCACCCGCCAGTGGCTTATCGCCCTGATACAGAACACCTGCGATATCAAACAGAACGCCTTTGCTCACACCTTCCTCACAAACTACGAAAAACTCTTTCTTTCGGGTCAATTTGCCCAAGTGATGGTTCGCTCTTGACGCCCACTTAGCCATCACATAGGAAGGCGAAACATTGAGCGGGTATAGCTTAATGGTAAAGCCCCTGCCTTCCAAGCAGGCTATGTCGGTTCGATTCCGTCTACCCGCTCCAACTCAGCCCTACATCTCTGCGTCAAATGGCCCGGTCCTCAGGGCATTTTGCGCGCGGCCTTGACCCTGCGGGCCAGTACCGCCAAGAAACAGCAACTCAGCATCGAAGACACAGTGAAGACACAAGGGCCGCACATGGCGAGACAGATAGCCAGCACGACCACCGCATCCGCGCCGGGCGCCAGCGAAGAAAGAGCAGGCTCGAAAAAGCTGGGCGTCTTGGCATCGCTTTGGCCGTTCATGAAGCCGTATCGCCTGTTGATGCTAGGAGCGACACTGGCGCTGGTCCTGACGGCTGGTATGACGCTGACCTTGCCCTTGGCCGTGCGTCGCGTGGTGGACAACTTCCGCATTCAGGACGGAGAGCTGCTGGACTGGTATTTCCTGGCCGCGCTGGGTATCGCCGGTATTCTCGCCGTGGGCACCGGCATCCGCTACGCGCTTGTCACCCGTCTGGGGGAACGCGTGGTCGCCGATATTCGAAAGGCCGTCTTTGACCGCGTCATCGGTATGAGCCCCGAGTTCTACGAACGCATCATGACCGGAGAGGTCCTGAGCCGGATCACCACCGACACGACGCTGATTCAATCGGTGATCGGGTCATCTGTCTCGATTGCCCTGCGCAACCTGCTGATGTTTGTCGGAGGGTTGGTGCTGATGCTGTTAACCTCGGCCAAGCTGACAGCGCTGGTTCTGCTGCTGATCCCCGTTGTTGTGGTGCCAATTCTGGTGCTGGGCCGCAGGCTCCGCGCCATAAGCCGCGAGAATCAGGACTGGATCGCGGCCTCTTCAGGCAACGCGGGCGAGGCGCTGGGCGCGGTACAGACCGTGCAGGCTTTCACCCATGAACCCGCAAGCCGCCAGCAGTTTGGCGACATGACCGAGACCTCCTATGTCGTGTCGCTACGCCGCATCCAGACGCGGGCCATTCTGACGGTCATCGTAATCTTTCTCGTCTTCTCAGGCATCGTTGGAGTGCTGTGGATGGGGGCCAATGACGTGCGCAATGGGGTCATGACCGAAGGGGTTCTGATCCAATTCGTCATCTACTCCGTCATCATGGCAGGCTCTGTTGCTGCCCTGTCCGAGATCTGGAGCGAGCTTCAGCGCGCTGCAGGGGCCACTGAACGGTTGGTTGAGCTGCTAAATGCCGAAGACGCCGTGACCGACCCGTCCCAAGCAAAACCGTTGCCGCAACCGGTGCGCGGAGAGATCAAGTTCGAAGAGGTCACCTTCCGCTATCCTGCGCGGCCCGATGTGGTAGCGCTGGACAAGCTCAGCCTGCAGGTCAATCCCGGCGAGACGGTTGCCTTCGTTGGCCCCTCGGGCGCGGGAAAAACAACTGTGGTTCAGTTGCTCCAGCGGTTCTACGACCCGAACTCGGGGCGTGTGATGCTGGATGGGATGGATCTGCAAAACCTTAACCGGGCAGATTTCCGCCAGCATATGGCACTGGTCCCGCAGGATCCGGTTATTTTTGCCGCCTCCGCCCGTGACAATATACGCTTTGGCCGTCTGGATGCCTCGGACGCCGAGGTCGAGGCCGCCGCGCGCGCCGCTGCCGCACATGACTTCATCGCGGCACTGCCCGAAGGCTATGACAGTTTCGTTGGCGAACGGGGAGTAATGCTGTCTGGCGGGCAGAAACAGCGGATCGCTATTGCACGCGCCATTTTGCGGGATGCGCCTGTTCTGTTGCTGGACGAGGCGACCTCGGCGCTGGATGCGGAAAGCGAACGGGCTGTACAGGGCGCGGTGGATCAGATGCGCGCCGGGCGCACGACCCTGATCGTGGCGCATCGGCTGGCAACCGTGAAAAAGGCGGACCGCATTGTGGTGCTGGAGGCCGGTCGCATCGTCGCCCAGGGCACCCATGACGATCTGGTGGCGCAAGGGGGGCTTTACGCCCGTTTGGCCCGTCTTCAGTTCACTGACGGCGTCGCCGCGGAATAAAGTGACGCTCCGGCAATCGCCGTTTCGCCGTAGCGTCATTCTACATTTTCAACTTTTCCCTCGCTAAGCCCTTGCTTGCGCCGCCAAGGTTGTGATCCCATCTGAGGTAAGATCACTCCGCGTGTGGCGCGCGGGAGAATAAAACACGGGGAGGAGCCACATGGCCTTTGTTGGCAAGGAAGACAAAGCGCGTATTGAACAGGAAATGGCATGGGAGGACCGCGACCTGCCGGTGACGTTCCACCAGCTGCTATCGCGCACCGCAGAGAAATTTCCAAACCACAACGCGGTCAGTTTTCAGCTGTTTTCAGGTCCGAATGACAAGGCCGAGACGCTGACATGGTCCAACCTTCTAGGGCAGGTCAATCAGGCGGCCAACCTGTTTCGCTCGCTCGGGATCGGCGAAAACGACGTGGTGGCCTATATCCTGCCAAATTGTAACGAGACGCTGGTGACCCTGATGGGCGGTGCCGTGGCCGGTATCGTAAACCCGATCAACCCGCTGCTCGAGCCGGAACAGATCGCCGCCATTCTGCGCGAGACTGGCGCTAAGGTTGTCGTCACGCTCAAGTCCTTCCCGAAAACGGATGTGGCGCAGAAGGTGGAAGAGGCCGTGCGCCATGCGCCCAAGGTCAACACCATTCTCGAGATTGACCTGAACCGCTATCTGACACCGCCGAAATCCTGGATCGTCCCGTTCCTGCGCCCAAAAATGGGCGACAAGGCAAAGCTCGCGCATGCGGACTATAAGAACTTCAATCAGGAATTGGCCAAACAGCCCACGACACTGACCTTCGCAGACAGCACCGAGGACCGGGTGGCCTGCTACTTCCACACCGGCGGCACGACCGGCATGCCGAAGGTGGCGCAGCACAAATATTCGGGCCTGATCTACAATGGCTGGCTGGGCAATACGCTGTTGTTCGACGAAAACGACGTCATCATGTGCCCGCTGCCGATGTTCCACGTCTTTGCCGTGCATGTGATCTGGATGGCGGCCGTGTCCTCGGGCGCGCATGTGATTTTCCCGACACCTCAGGGTTATCGCGGCGATGGCGTGTTCGACAATTTCTGGAAGCTGATCGAACGTTGGAAGGTCAGTTTCATCATCACCGTGCCCACCGCGATCTCGGCCAAGATGCAGCGACCCGTGGATGCTGATATTTCCTCGGTGAAAACGGCGTTCTCCGGCTCGGCCCCGCTGCCGGTGGAATTGTTCCGGCGGTTCGAAGAGGCAACGGGCGTGACCATCGTCGAAGGTTATGGCCTGACCGAGGCCACCTGCCTTGTCTCGTGCAACCCGGTGGATGGTGAGAAAAAGATCGGCTCGATCGGGATTCCCTTCCCCTACACCGATGTCAAAATCCTGCAGGACGGCCCGGACGGTCCCAAGGAATGCGCGGTGGATGAGATTGGAGAGATTTGCGTTTCGAACCCCGGTGTCTTTGCAGGCAATACCTATACAGAAACCGACAAGAACGAGAACCTGTACCACTACGACAAGTATCTGCGCACAGGCGATCTGGGTCGCTTTGATGACGACGGGTACCTCTGGATCACCGGTCGTGCCAAGGACCTGATCATTCGTGGCGGACATAATATTGATCCTGCCGAGATCGAAGAGGCCCTGCTAGGGCATGAGGCCGTGGCCTTCGCAGGTGCCATTGGTCAGCCCGACGCCCATTCCGGTGAGGTGCCTTGCGCATTCGTAGAACTGGTGGAGGGAGCTTCGGTGACCGAAGAGGCGTTGATGGAGTTCTGTAAGGTCCATGTTCATGAACGCGCGGCTCAGCCCAAGCACATGACAATTCTGACCGAATTGCCCAAGACCGCGGTTGGTAAGGTGTTCAAACCTGATCTGCGCAAGCACGCGATCACCCGGATCTACAATGGCGCGCTTGAGCAAGCTGGCGTTGATGCCCGTGTCGTCTCGGTCATCGACGACAAGAAGCGTGGCCTGGTCGCGCAGCTTGACGCGAACGGCACATCCGAGGACGATGTCAGCAAAGTGCTGGGCGCTTATACCCGGCCGTGGGAGTGGGCAGCCTAACCGGGAGGGAACATGGATTATGAACGTCTAATTGATGAGGAAACTTGGGCGTTCATAAGACGCACGGCTGAAAGCTATCCTGACGATGCGGTGGATCTGTCAATCGAAGACCAGCGCAAGGTTTATGACAAGATGTGTCAGGATTTTCGCCAGCCGCGACCCGAAGGGGTGGCGGTGCAGGACCTGTCCGCCAATGGCGTGCCGGTCCGCCTTTATACCGCAGGTCAACCGACACGAACCGTCGTCTATTTCCATGGCGGCGGTTTCGTCGTCGGCGGGCTGGATAGCCACGATGATGTCTGCGCCGAGATTTGCGCACAGACCGGATATCGGATTGTCGCAGTCGACTATCGCCTGTGCCCCGAAAACGTGCATCCGGCCCAGTTTCAGGACTGTTGGACTGCTACAAACTGGGCGGCGGACGAATTTGGCGACCCGATGATTCTGGCGGGTGACAGTGCAGGGGGCAATCTGGCGGCATGTGTCGCTCATCACGCGCGGGGTCGGCTAGAGACTATCTTGGGGCAGGTCTTGATCTACCCCGGGCTGGGCGGTGATACGTCCAAAGGTTCGTATATCGAACACGCGCATGCGCCGTTGTTGACGCTTCAGGATATCAAGTTCTACGAAGCAGTTAGATGCGGGGGGCCAGCCCCAAGCGGCGATCCAACTTTTGCCCCGCTTCAGGATACCGACTTCTCGAGCTTGCCGCCGACCGTTGTCATCACCGCCGATTGCGACCCTCTCAGGGATGATGGATCAGACTATTGTGCCGCGATCCAGTCTGCTGGAGGACGCGCTGAGTGGATCAACGAACCGGGCCTTGTCCACGGTTATCTGCGCGCCCGAACCTCGGTCAAACGCGCTGCGGATAGTTTTGAACGAATTTCCATCGCCATTGAGGCTCTGGGGCAGGGGATTTGGTCCTACGACTAACCGATCTGGGTTCCAGATTAGAACAGGAATGCCCTGTCCTGTTCAGAACATTCCTGTCGCCGGATGAGTCCGCGTAGCGTTCTGATCAGCTCAGGAACGCTTTGGCCTTCATCGTTTCCGCCAGCGGCGCGCCCATACGGGTTAGGATGGTAGGGGCAAGCTGTAGTTGGTCGATCACCGTATCGGCCTCGGGGCCTTCTGCGTCGCCGAAATAATACAGTGCGGTTTCCTGTTGCAACGGGCTCCGCCCGCCGTGGTGGCCGCGTTCGTCCTGCCCGTGATCTGCGGTGACGATGACCTCATAGCCCAGCTTGCGCCAGTTCGGAATGAAGGGGGCCAGCATCTCATCCATCACGAAGCACGCATGATCCATTTCCTCACAATCGTGGAAGAAGCGATGACCCATGCTGTCCAAGGTGCAGGTGTGCAGGATGCCATAGTCCAACCCATGGCGCAGGCACAGGTTCGTCAGAGTGGCAAACAGATCGACGTCACAGGGCGTCATCTGGTTGGCCTTGCCATAGCCGGTCATGCTGTGGAACCGCCCGTGATTGATGGTCTTACTGTCCGGCTCGTCATATTCCACGTCGCGCACATAGTCGAACGGATGACGGTTGAAGAACTGCGACCAATAGCTGTGGGTGACGGCTCCGGTCACGCCTCCGGCCTCGCGGACCTGGCTGAAAACGTCCTTATGGCTCAGGCGGAAGACATTGCCGTTGCCGGTACAGCCATGTTCCTGCGGGGTCACGCCCGTGTGGATCGAGGCATAGCAACTGGCCGAGGTCGATGGCAGGACCGAGCGGAGCTTCCATACGCGGGCCTCACCACTATCGACCCAGCCTTCGAGGTTGCCGAACAACCGGCGGAAGTTGCGCCACGGGACGCCGTCCAGAATGATGAGGAGGAGTTTGCGGTCCATGTTCTGACCCTTTTCGAGAGTGTTTCGGGCGACCCTAGAAGATTCGTTGCACTTGGGCTGCCTATTCCCGCCCCGAATAGTAAAATCCCGACACCTGTTTGTGACAAGTGCCGGGATTTCATAGCTTTGGTTGAGGCAGCGGTTAGTTCCCTGCCGCCTCCATCTTCCGGTTGGCAACCACTTTTTCCAGCCAGCCAAGCTCCATCTCGGGGACCGAGCTGAGCAGCAGGTCGGTGTAGTCGTCGAACGGCGGGCTAAGCACCTGAGATTTCGAGCCGTAGCGCGCGACGCGACCCTGATACATCACCGCGATGCTGTCGCTGATCGCTCGGACCGTCGCCAGATCATGGGTGATGAATAGGTAAGCCACATCCTCGATCTTCTGCAGGTCCAGCAGCAGCTTCAGGATGCCGTCAGCTACGAGTGGATCAAGGGCCGAAGTGACCTCATCACAGATGATCATCTTAGGCTTGGCCGCCAGTGACCGCGCGATACAGACACGCTGTTTCTGTCCGCCGGATAGTTCCGCCGGATAGCGATCGATGAACTTTTCGCCCAGTTCGATCTCATCCAGCAGCTCGACAACGCGTTTGCGTTTCTCGGCTCCGCGCATGTTGAAGTAGAACTCCAACGGGCGGCCGATGATCGTGCCGACTGTCTGACGCGGGTTCATCGCCGTGTCCGCCATCTGATAGATCATCTGCAGCTCACGCAGGTCTTCGCGTGTACGCCCCTTCAGATCCGAGCTCAGCTTGCGCCCGTTGAAGGTGATCTCACCCTCACGTGCCGGCAGCAGGCCGGTGATCACACGTGCCAAAGTGGACTTACCCGAGCCGGATTCGCCCACGACCGCCAAAGTCTGCCCCGGATGGAGCTCAACATTGACGTTGTGCAGAACATCGAAGTTCAGACCCTTGTAGCGTGCGGTAATACCGTCGACCTGAAGAACCGGCTCTGAGGTCGGCTTTTTCTCTTCATGTTCGATAGACCGGACCGAGACCAGGGCCTTGGTGTAGTCTTCCTGCGGGTTGTTGATGATCTGATCAGTATTGCCGTACTCGACGGTGTCGCCCATCCGCAAAACCATGATGTCGTCGCTGACCTGCGCCACAACCGCCAGGTCGTGAGTGATATACAAGGCTGCGACGCCGGTATCCGCAATGGCTTCTTTGATCGCCATCAGAACGTCAATCTGGGTGGTCACGTCCAAGGCCGTGGTTGGTTCGTCGAACACCACCAGATCTGGCTCAGGGCACAAGGCCAGCGCGGTCATGCAGCGTTGCAGCTGACCACCGGAAACCTGGTGCGGGTAGCGACTGCCGATATTGTCCGGATCGGGCAGGCCCAGCTTGGCGAAGAGTTCACGTGCACGGGCCTCGGCCTGTTTGCGAGTGAATTTCTTCTGCTCGACCGCCGCTTCGACGACCTGATCCATGATCCTTTTGGCAGGGTTGAACGACGCGGCAGCGGATTGCGACACATAGGTGACCTCACCCCCACGCAGCTTGCGGATATCCCCATGAGATGTCTTGAGGATATCGCGCCCGTTTACCCAGACCTCGCCGCCGGTGATATTCACACCACCGCGGCCGTAGGCCATCGAGGCCAGACCGATGGTGGATTTACCAGCGCCGGATTCACCGATAAGCCCAAGCACCTTGCCGCGTTCGAGGTCAAAGCTGACCCCATGCACGATTTCGATGTCATGGGGCTTTTCGCCCGGCGGATAGACGGTCGCGCCGATCTTGAGGTCGCGGACCTTGAGAAGGATATCGTCGCTCATCCCCGGCCTCCTTTCAGCGATGTGGTGCGGTTCAGAACCCAGTCAGCCACAAGGTTGACCGAGATGGCCAGCGTCGCGATAGCCACTGCGGGCCACAGAGCAGCGCCGATGCCATAGACGATACCGTCCTTGTTTTCCTTCACGATGCCGCCCCAGTCCGCCAGCGGCGGTTGCACGCCCAGGCCTAGGAAGGACAGGGTCGAGATAAACAGAACCATGAAGATGAACCGCAGACCGAACTCGGCCACCAGAGGCGACAGAGCGTTGGGCAGGATTTCCCGGAAGATAACCCATGCGCGCCCTTCACCGCGCAGTTTCGCGGCTTCGACGTAGTCCATCACGTTGATGTCCACCGCGACCGAGCGCGACAGTCGATAGGGGCGGGTTGCGTCCAGCAGACCCATCACAAGGATCAGGATCGGAACGGTCACCGGAACGATGGCCAGAATAACCAGCGCCAGGATCAGGGTCGGGATCGACATGATCAGGTCAACAGTCCGGCTGAGTGCCTGATCCGCCCATCCGCCCAGAACGGCGGCCAGCAAACCCAGAGACGTACCGGTCAGAAAACTGAGCAAGGTTGCGGCGGCAGCGATGAAGATCGTCGTGCGCCCGCCATAGATCATGCGGGTCAGTAGGTCCCGCCCGATATTGTCCGTACCCAGCAGATGTTCGGCGCTGGCAGGCTCCCACACATCACCGACGACTTCTGCCATTCCATAGGGCGCAATCAGGGGGGCCGCGATGGCCACAAAGAAATAGGCGCCAGTGAACAAGAGGCCAATCAGTGCCGAAAGAGGAATGTTCTTTATCATTTCGGATGCCTCAGTCTTGGGTTGGCAAGGATCGACACGATATCGGCAACCATGTTCAGGCCGATATAGACGGCCGCGAATACGACGCCACAGGCCAACACGACGGGCACGTCACGTTTGGTCACCGCATCCACCAGATACTGCCCCATGCCAGGATAGACGAACACAACCTCGACCACGACGACACCGACAACCAGATAGGCCAGGTTCAGCATCACAACGTTCACGATAGGGGAAATCGCATTGGGGAAGGCGTGGCGTGCAATGACCTGAAAGGTGCTCAGGCCCTTAAGCTCGGCGGTTTCGATATAGGCCGATTGCATGAGGTTCAGAATGGCCGCGCGGGTCATGCGCATCATTTGCGCCAGAACCACCAGCGTCAGAACGAAAGCCGGCAGGGCAATTGCATTCAGCTTCTGCCCGAAGGTCATGGAATCGTTGATCATCGCCAGGGATGAGAACCAGCCCAGTTTAACAGAGATAAAGTAGATCACCACGTAACCGATCAGAAACTCGGGGATTGAAACGGTTGTCAGAGTAATCGCCGAGATCAACTTGTCGGGCCAGCGATTGCGGAACCGGACGGCCAGAAGGCCCAAGAAGATCGCAAGCGGAACAGAAACGATCGCAGCGACGCAAGCAAGGAATAGTGTATTACCGAGGCGTTTGCCGATACTCTCGGAGATATCGAGTTTATTGGTGAGGGATTGCCCCAGATCGCCTTGCGCGATGCCACCCAACCATTCGAAATAGCGGGTTAGGGCAGGGCGGTTCAGGCCCATCTCTTCTCGTAGGTTTGCAAGGGCCTCAGGGGTTGCGGACTGCCCCAGGACGGCTTGCGCGGCGTCTCCGGGAAGGGCTTCGGTCAGGCCAAAAATCAGAGCCGAAGCGCCGAGCAGCAATAGGAGTCCCAGCGCAAGGCGCTGGGAAACCAGTTTGATGATAGGATGCATTATCCGTTGCCCGAGTTATACGAACCACATCTTGCGCGAGATGTTGCCGTTCATCATTTCTTGCGTCGGATCAGATTCCCAACCGTCCAGCTGGTTGCTGATGCCTTCGACAAAGTCGTTGAACATCGGGCAAATCAGGCCGCCTTCGTTGCGGACCATCTGGCCCATCTGGCTGTAGATACCCTTGCGTTTCTCCGCGTCCAGTTCGGCGCGCGCTGCGAACAGCAAGTCGTCGAAGGCCTGAACCTTGAAGCGCGTGTCGTTCCAATCTGCGCTCGACAGGTACGCGGTCGAATACATCTGGTCCTGGACCGGACGACCACCCCAGTAAGAGGCACAGAACGGCTGAACGTTCCAAACTTCCGACCAGTAGCCATCATTGGGTTCACGCTTGATTTCCAGCGGGATACCTGCCTGAGCAGCGGTTTGCTGGAACAGCGCCGCCGCATCCACAGCACCGGGGAAGGCGCCATCTGCAACGCGCAGAATGATCGGCGATCCATCGTGACCGGATTTCTTGTAGTGCTCTGCCGCTTTTTCAACGCTGAACTCACGCTGTTCGATGGTCTCATCGAACAGTGGGTAAGCCGCGTTGATCGGCATGTCATTCCCGATCGAGCCATACCCGCGCAGAACTTTGTCCACCAGATCCGCGCGGTTGATGGCATACTTCAGAGCCGTGCGCAGTTCGTTGTTGTCGAACGGAGCCGTGTCACAATGCATGATGAACACATAGTGGCCACGACCGGCGGTCGAATGAACAGTCAGGTTTGGCGCGCGGCCCAGCAGGTCGGCAACTTTGGGCTCGACGCGGTTCACTGCGTGAACCTGACCCGATTGCAGCGCGGCTGTCCGGGCAGTTGCGTCGTTGATGACAACCACTTCGACGCTGTCGAAGTTGCCGAAATCGCTGTTCCAGTGGTTTTCGTTCTTGGTGAACAGGTGACGGACGCCGGGCTCATCAACTTCCAGCTTGTAGGGACCTGTGCCGATACCGGCTGCCGGGTTCTCCATGCCGCCATCCGGCTGAATGATCAGGTGATAGTCGGCCATCAGATAGGGCAGGTCGGCGTTGGGCTCGGACAGGGTGACCTGGAAATTGTCGCCATCGGCCTTCATCGACTCGATGCCCTTCATGATGCCCAATGCACCGGACTTGGAGTCTTCGTTCGAGTGGCGCTGCATGGTTTTCAGCACGTCTTCGCTGGTCATGGTCTTGCCGTTGTGGAACTCGACCCCCTGACGCAGCTTGAAGGTCCAGACCTTCGCGTCTGCACTGCCTTCGACGCTTTCGGCAAGGCGTGGTTCGATCGTGCCGTCGGGTGCAACTTCGACCAGTTGGTCGCCAAACTGTTTGCCGTTCTGGAACGGGACCGAGCTTGCATAGGTTGCCGGATCCAGCGAGTTGGTCGATTCGCCGCCCTGCAGGCCGAATTTCAGATCGCCACCCTTTTTCGGGCCGGCTGCACGGGCCGCGTCGGCGAACATCGTGCTTGCCATGGCTGCCGAAACGCCAAGAGCGGCGGCTTTGCCCATGAACTCGCGACGGGTCAGTTTGCCTGCCGTCACCTGTTTGGACATGTGAGTGAGTTGTTCGTTCATTCAGAAGCTCCCAGTTGATTGTGTTCGCCCGTTTTCGGGCTTTTTATTGACGCGTGAGTCAACGTTGACGCATTTCAGCGGGTCGGGCAAGTGGAATTCCGTGTCGCAAATGTGCCTTGCCTGACAATACCGTGTTTATCAAAGCCGTCATAGCGCCGTGTCTTCGCTTCCTCCGCTATGACGAAAATGATCTATTGGTTGCCTTGGTCGGTATCGGGAGAATACGTCATTCTAATCCCGAATTGCGACAATCAGGTCCATGACATTGGTTCCCGTCGGCCCGGTCACCAGCAAAGCGCCTGCGTTTTCCAGGAAGGCCCCACTATCGGCGGCGGCCAGCGCCTCGTCCGCGCCTTTGGCCCAAGTGGCGCCAGTAACGACCCCGCCCGCTGCGTTGGTTGGGCCATCTGTTCCGTCGGTTCCTCCGACCACGACCGTGATATTTTCAAGGCCGGAAATCTCATGCGCCAGAGCCAGTGCCAAAGCCTGATTGCGCCCACCCTGTCCGGGGTTTGGGGGCAGCACAACAGTCGGCTCGCCGCCGAAAACCATGACGCCTGATCCCATCTGCCGCAGTTTCTCACCGAGCGCTGTGGCAACAGCCTGATAATCGTCATGCAGGGCCTCTTCATTGGCCAGCACCGACAGACCCGCATCCTCGGCCGCTTCGGCAGCCGCCGCACGTGCATGGGCGTTCGAGGCAATGATCTGCGCTTCGGCCTCGTAAGAGACTTGTTCAGGCAGCGCACCGATGCCCGAGCCGATAACGTTCAGATCATCCCCCGGCACGTCCGAGATCGCCAGAACCGTGACCTTTCGGCCTTTGAGCCGGGACAGCAATCCTCCGCCTTTGACTTGCGAAATCTTGCGTCGTTCCGCATTCATCGACCCGATATCAAGTCCCTCGGAGAGCAGCTTTTTGTTCAACGCCTTCAGATCCTCAAGCGTTTTGCCACCTATCAAATCTTCGGCCAGCGAGGACGCGCCGCCCGACACCAACAGCAGCAGGTGCGCCTCAGACGGCATAGCCTCAACCGCAAGGCGTAGTGCCCTGCCGCCTGCAAGGCTGCGGCTGTCCGGGACTGGATGTGAGGCCTCGATCACCTCGACGCCCTCCGGCAGGTCGCGCCCATGATCGTCCTTGGTGACCACCAGCGTTGGGATGTCTCCGAAATGATCCAATGCCGCTCGGGCCATCGCCGCCGCGGGTTTGCCAACTGCCAGAATCCGATCCGGTTTTGCAACATCGGAGAGTGCTTTGCGGGTTGCCGTGTATCCGTCTACCGCCGCGACTCCGGCTTGCCAGAGTGCGATTGCCTGTTCAGCGCGGGTCATCAATTCTCCATCCAGATTGTCACTGGCCCATCATTGACCAGTTCGACGGCCATGTCGGCCCCAAATTGCCCTGTCTCGACCGCGATTCCGCAAGCGGCGAGGTTCTTGGTAAAGGTTTCATAAAGGTGTTTCCCGACATCCGGCGCAGCGGCCTGCGAGAATCCGGGCCGGTTACCGCTGGCCGTATCCGCAGCAAGGGTAAACTGACTGACAACCAAGGCCGAGCCGCCAATGTCCACAACAGACCGGTTCATTTTACCGGCGTCATCCTTGAAGATTCGCAGCTTGGAGATTTTCGCAGCAAGTTTCGAGGCATTCTCTTCGCTGTCGCCCTGCATCGCGCATACGAGAATCATCAGGCCCGGTCCCGATTGACCGACAACAGCGCCATCCACCGAGACTGACGCTCTAGAGATCCGTTGTAAGACTGCGCGCATCGCTCTCCCCAAATCGCATGCGTTCAGCAGTCGGTTTAGCCGCCGGAGGCCCACTTGTCATCCAGCGTCTTGCGCGTAGTCGGGAAAACGTCTGCCTGTGTGATTTTGCTGGGCTCACCCCTGCGACGTCGCCATCACGTACCCCACGCCTGCTGCCACCAGCAGGCCAAGGACCACCGCAATGGTTATCTTGATCGCAGACCACGGTCGTTCCCCCTGCACCCGGCCAGTGCGCCCGTTGACCACAAACCGATAGGTTTGCCCGCGATACTTATAGGCAGCCATCCAGATGGGCAGCAGGATATGCTTGAACGTCACATCGCGTACATCCGTGTCCACCGCGTGAATACGCTGCCGGTCGCCACCGATGTCAAAGCGCACGTCACGCTCGATCACGCGCGCCATATGTGCCCGCGCCTCGGAATACCCATCGGGCAACTCGACCGAATACGCCTCGGCCCGGAACCCCGCCAGGTATTGCGGCTGGTAGGGTTCAAGTGCGGGCAGATCCCAGGGCTCCAACGCGTCTGTATATTTCTTGGGCAGAGAGCGTGACGCCAACACCAGAACGTCATCAAAGAACCGCGCGACACGACCGGATTTCGGGCTCCAGCGCACTTTGGCCACCTGTTGTTGCACCCGCTTCCCGTCGCGCATGACGGTGCGCGTTTCGTAGTAGACGGTGCCGCGTTCGCCGCGATAACTGGATTTGGTGTCCGCGTCGAAGGTCCAGTAGGGCACATATATGCCCTGCATTTTTCGCCCCTTGCGAGCATAGTCCTTCAGCCCGTTCGGCGCGAACCAAAGCCGACCCAGCCAATCCCCCATCGCCTTATGGGCGGACCGTTCATCCAGCGCAAAAGGCAGGACGCCTTTGGGTTTGATATGCCTGTTGACGCCTGTATCCGTCACCACAGGAGTGGCACAGAACGGACATTCCGCTGCGTGGGTATTCGGGTCGAACTCGACCTGAGCGGCACAGTTCGGACAGGACAGAACCCGCGTTTCCTCAATCTCGCTGTCGGGCAGACGGTCGGCGATGGCGGCGTCAAAATCCAGCTCGCGCAGGCTTGCGCCGCCCCATGGGCCTGAGCCAATGGGTTCGGAGTGGCCGCAATGGTCACAGGTCAACGTGCCATCGCCGGGATTGAACCGGTAGTCCGCGCCACATTGGTCGCAGGGAAAGCGGTGTTCTTCAGTCATCCGTCCGCCTGCTACTGCCTACGCACCCGGCGGAGGCGGGGGCAGGATCGTGAACAGTTGCGCCAACTCCTGCACCTCACCGGCTTTTTTCCAGCCATCCTGACCAGCGGTCCAGACATGTGTCTCGCGTGTCAGTTCTCCGTCCGTGGCCATACGCCCCATCTTGGCCTTCGAGAACGGCCCGCTGGTCTGTCCGTCCACCGCGATATGCCATACATGCTCAACGGGTGGAGGGGGCGGCGGGGCCGCATGCGCGGATGTTTGCGGGGCAGCGGGGGCGGGCGACCCCCACGGGCCGCTCGGTTGGCCCGCTGCCATGTTCGCCATCTGATTGGCCATCGCCATGCCCATTCCCATGCCAAGACCGGCACCCATGCCGCCGCCCTGACCGGTGTTGTTGGCTGCTGCCGTCATCGCCTCGGCGGCGGAATACTGGGTGAACTTGCCCAGATCACCCGCCAGTCCCATAGAGGTGCGCTTGTCCAACGCGGCCTCTACCGCAGGCGGAAGCGAGATGTTTTCGATGTAGAACTCAGGCATCTCCAGCCCATAGCCTTCCAACACGGGCGAGACTTCGGCTGCAATCAGTTTGCCCAGATCGGCCGTATTCGCGGCCATGTCGAGAACCGGAATGCCGGACCCGGCGATCACGCGGCTGAACTCTTGCACGATGATGTTGCGGACCTGAAAGCTGATCTCGTCCATGGTAAACTCACCATCGGTTCCGACGATCTCGACCAGAAATTTTGCCGGGTCTTTCACCCGTACCGTATAGGTGCCATAGGCCCGAATGCGGGTTGGTCCGAATTCCGGGTCGCGCAGCATGATCGGGTTCTTGGTGCCCCATTTCAGATCATTGAACCGCGTGGTGTTGACGAAATAGATCTCGGATTTGAATGGGGACTGAAAGCCGTGATCCCAGTGCTGTAAGGTCGTCAGGATCGGCATGTTGTTGGTCTCGAGCATATAGAGACCGGGCGTGAACACATCCGCCAGTTGCCCTTCATGGACAAACACCGCCGCCTGACCCTCGCGGACGGTCAGCTTGGCACCATACTTGATCTCGTGCCCTTCGCGTTCGAACCGCCAGACCATGGTGTCTCGGGTGTCATCGACCCAGTGAATAACGTCGATAAACTCTCCGGTCAGAAAATCGAAAATTCCCATTTGGGTTCTCCTGTCCTTGGGGTCAGAGCGGCTGCCCCATCAATTCACGCGCAATGATCCGCACCACAGGGCGGGCCTGATCGACCGTCACTCCGGGCGTAAGACGCGGATCGTAGAGCATTGTCAGTAGTTTCTCATCATGACTTGTCAGCAAGGCAAACTCGTCATCATCGTTGAAGATCGAAGGCCGCGCGGCAGGGCTGTCATTGGACAGGCCCAGCCCTTGCGCAATCTCTTCGTGAATACAGCTACGCCGCACCAGATCGGGCAGTTCCGACCGGATCAGCGTCACTGCGCGCACGTATTTGTTCGGATCGTTGCGGGTGGCCGAGGCGAACACAAAACAGTCGAAACTCGCGCGCGGGTTGGCGACTAAATCCAGAGAGGCTTGACTGATGTTGGGCACCAGTTCCTTGAGACGCGTGACAACATAGGCGCTGTCGTCTTTGCCGGCGAAAAACACGTGGAAATTGGCTTTGCGACTGACGGTCGAGATCGGATGGCCAGTCAGTTTGGCCAGCCGCGCAGCATATGATTGAACCTGATCCGCGTCACTGGTGCGGGTCGCGGGCAGGACCGAGGGTCCGAATTCGGTCTGGATACGAACAGGTCCTGACCAGCGGCTGAGTTGCCCATCCGTTTGCCGCGACCCGAGCGAGACAGTGTGATCAGGATATTCGCTGTAAAAAGCGATGGCCTCAAAGTTCCGGCTCAGGTCGTCGGCGTCATAAGGGGTGTCTGGTCCTCCGCCATCGGTACGCAACAGGCCGCGGGTAAGTAGGTCCCGTTCGATCCGTTGATAGAACCGCGCGAGGTCCTGACTGGCGGCCGAAGGTGGCACATAGGCGTTTGCCGCAGTCGGCGGGGCCGATGGCCGCACCTGCGGAACGACCGAAGAGGTCAGCGCCTCATCGCACCCCGCAAGCGCTAGAAGCCCCAGAACACCAAGGCCCGTTTTGAGACAGCTCAAAGGCAGCACGCCCAGCCCACCTTATCCCGGAACAGCCGTTCCGGCATTGTCGCCGGTCCCGTCACGCCGTGCCTTGGCGGCGGCCAGCGTGTCGCGCAATTCGGCCTCCATCTTCTGAAGCTCTTGCTCGGCAGCTGCGCGTTTGGCTTTGCCTTCGTCCGCGATCGCCAGGCTTTCATTGATCGTGCCGATCAGGTCCGCGTTGGCCTGTTTGACGGCCTCGATGTCGAACACGCCACGCTCCATCTCTTCGCGGATCATCTTGTTCGACTCACGCAGGTTGGCCGCGTTCGAGGTCAGAAGCTCGTTGGTCAGATCATTGGCGTCGCGCACGGCAGCGGCGGCTTCGGCGCTGCGCTGGATGGTGACGGCCTGCGCCAACTGGGTTTCCCACAGGGGAACCGTGTTGACCAAGGTCGAGTTGATCTTCGTCACCAGAGATTTGTCGTTCTCTTGCACCAACCGGATCGAGGGCAGTGACTGCATCGTCACCTGCCGGGTCAGTTTCAGGTCATGCACCCGGCGTTCCAGATCGTCGCGCGCGGCGCGCATGTCGCGCAGCTCCTGCGCTTTCATGACCTGCTGATCTTCGGGTGCTGCCTGAACCTCGGCTTCTTTCTCGGGGATGTCGTGGCTGTCCAGCTCGGTCAGCTTTTCCTCGCCCGCAGCGATGTAAAGCGCCAGTTCGTCATAGAACCCCAGCGTTTTTTCATAGAGCAGGTCCAGCGATTTGATGTCTTTCAAAAGAGTGTGTTCGTGAGACAGCAAATCGTCGGTGATACGGTCGATCTGGCCCTGCACCTCTTCGTATTGGGCCGTGAATTTGGCGAATGGGGCCGCGCGACCCAGCAGTTTCTCCCACCAGCTGCGTTCGCGCCGCACGTCCAGCTCACTGACCGAGAACCCCCGGATCGTGGTGACGATGTTGCGCAGACTGTCGCCCGCGGGGCCAACATCCTTATTGCGCACATCTGCCAGCATGGCTTGGCTGATCTCTTGCAATTCGGCCTGCGCGGACGAGCCGAAGGCGACGATCGAATTGGTGTTGCCCATGTCGATCTCATCCATCCGCTTGCGGATCTCGGCGCTGACGGGTTCGTCGGCCTCTTCAAGCGAGACGACCTCGGCCTGTGGTTCGGGCAGGGCCACCGCGGTGACCTCTTGTACCAGTGTTTCGGCCTCAACCGCTTTGTTCTTGATCTCGTCGGACATAGGGGAGTTCCTCGCTCAAATATAAAGGGCCGGTCAGTCCAGCCGGACGCCTTCGCGCTGCAGTCTTTCACGCAGCACGTCGATTTCGACCGTCAAATCACTGCGGTCATCCAATAGCATTTTGCGCGTACGCGCGGCGAAATTCTGTTCCAGATCATCCAATAGGGCGGAGTAGTCTGCCAAGGCCTGCCCGTCGCGGGTGCGGGCATATACATCCGCGAACTTGACCGTCGCATCACGTGCCCCCTGTAGATAGACGGTCAGATATTTCCGTGCGCCCGCCAGATCGCGCGGATCTTCTTCGACCGTGCGGAACAGATCACGGGCGGTGTCCTGAAACCGTTCGACACGCGCCTCAATCCGTCGATCTCCGGCGCGTTTGATTGCATCCGTCATCTCAGCCAGATGCTTTTCTGCATCATCGACGACGCGGGCGACACGGTCTTGCTGGAACGTGTCGACACCCTCCATCCCCTTGTTTTTCATGGGGTCCAAGCCGAAGGATACGGAATGTAGGGTAGCGGCGGCGGCGCCAAACAGGATCGGGGCTACAAGGCTTGCTTGCGCCGCGGTCTCAGCGTCCAGAAACTCCGTACGGTAGGACGCGAGCGCTGCCCCAAGCCCGGTCAGAACGCTTGCGAAGATCTTACGAGGGAAGGCTGGGCGACGCGCGGTTTTGCGGGCGTTATAAGCGGCCTCGGCCCGCAACCCTTCGCGCAGCAAAAACGCGGCGGCTGTCAGAATGCCTGCGGCAACAAGGCCCATGGTCATGCCAATCGCGCCGTCATTCAGCGACAAAAAGACCAGAGGGATCGCGGGGATGAACAGGATGTTTGCCCGCGCGCCTGCAGGTTCAACCCGAGCATTGTCAAACTGGCCGCGCGGCAGCGGGCTATCCGACGATTCCTGACCCTGAGGGCTGTATTTGCCGCCAAAGCGTTTGGCCATGGCTACAGACCCCCAAGCAGGCCGGTGCAGACGCCAAACAGCAGCACCAGAAGGGCCGCATAGGCCAGTTTTTGCACTCCGCTCCCGGACATTCAGCCCCCCAAATAGCAGCACTCACAGAAAATTTAGGGGATACGAGGGCTTGGCGCTAGGGGGAAGGTTGTCAAACCCGCATCACTTGCGGGGTTTCTTGCCGATCGGAGGGCGTTTTCGCTGCGGTCGGGTCGCGCGTTTCGCCGTTCCTTCGGGTTTTTCACCCCCATCCAGACCCAGCTGATCGCGCATTACGCGGCGGCGGACCTCTTCAACCTCACCCGGTTTCAGGTCGCCCAGTTGGAACGGCCCGTAAGATACGCGCAGCAAGCGGTTCACGGTAAAGCCGATATCCTCCATCGCGCGGCGGATCTCGCGGTTTTTGCCTTCGCGCAGGCCGATGGTTAGCCAGGCATTCGCGCCCTGCTGACGATCAAGCGAGACGGTCATGGGCTGAAACCTTTCGCCCTCGATCACCAGACCTTTGCGCAGGGGGGCGAAATCCTCGTCCTTGGGGCGTCCATTCACCCTAACGCGGTATTTCCGCAGCCAACCGGTTGAGGGAAGCTCCAGCTTGCGTTTGATGCCGCCATCATTGGTCAGCAGCAACAGCCCTTCGGAGTTTAGATCCAACCGGCCAACAGACATCACCCGAGGCATGCCTTCGGGCAGTTCGTCAAAGATCGTCGCGCGGCCTTTTTCATCCTTGGTCGTGGTCACCAGACCGGTCGGCTTGTAATACAGCCACAGGCGTGAGGGTTCGGGTTCCGATACCGGTTTGCCGTCGACGGTGATCCTGTCTTTGCCGGTCACGTTCAGGGCAGGGCTTTTGATAGCCTTGCCGTTCACACTGACGCGGCCTGCTTCGATCATGCGTTCCGCCTCGCGCCGCGAGGCTACGCCAGCACGGGCCAGGACTTTGGCGATCCGGTCGCCTGGAGGAGGGGTGTTGCTCATGGCAGGGCCATACCCCATCCCGCCCGCTTGCGAAAGGCAGGTTTCTGAGGCAGTCAGGGGCATGGTGTTCAAATCGCATATGGACAAGGCGCTGGCCGAGGCCCGCGCGGCCGCCGAACGGGGGGAGGTTCCCGTCGGCGCGGTGATCGTCGCGTCCGACGGCCGGGTTGTTGCCTCTGCCGGGAATCGCACGCGAGAGCTGAACGACCCGACCGCCCATGCCGAGATACTGGCTCTACGCGCCGCCTGCGCCGAGGCAGGCTCAGAAAGGCTGCCCGGTCATGACCTCTATGTGACGTTGGAGCCTTGCGCGATGTGCGCCGCGGCTTTGGCCGCAGCACGCATCCGCCGCATCTACTACGGGGCGTCCGACCCGAAATCAGGTGGAGTCGCCCATGGCGCACGGGTTTTTGCGCACCCGCAGGCCCATCACAAGCCAGAGGTCTATGATGGCATCGCAGCCGACGAGGCGGCCGACCTGCTCAGGCGCTTTTTCGCGAGCCAACGTGACTACTAGGGTTTAACCACCATCTCACGCGGGATATCGGCCAGCGGTTGGCCGCCCTCCGGCGTCACGACAAAGCTTTCGGTTATCGCCAGCCCCCAGTCCGGAGTCCACAGTCCCGGCATCAGGTGAAACGTCATGTTTTCCTGCAATACCGTGGTGTCGCCGGGACGCAGGCTCATCGTGCGCTCTCCCCAGTCGGGCGGGTAGCTGAGGCCGATGGGATAACCGGTGCGGTTGGCCTTTTCATATCCGGCGCGGGCGAAACTGTCATAGACGCAGGTGGCGACTTCCTCGCATGTGGTGCCGGGGCGTGCGGCTGCCAGAGTGGCCTCAATTGCCGTCAGAACCGCCGCTTCGGCCCGGCGGATGTCATCCGGTGGATCGCCCAGAAACAGACTGCGGCTGGCCGGGCAGTGATACCGTCGATAGCAGCCGGAGATCTCGAAATAGGTGGCCTCTCCGCGCGCCAAAGGCCGGTCATTCCAGGTGATATGCGAAGCCGAGGCTTCACGCCCCGAGGGTGCAATCGGCACAATCGCCGGGTAGTCGCCCGCCAAACCGGGCAGGCCCGTGATGCCTGCTGCCTGCACTTGGGCGACCAGTTGGTTTTTAGGCAGGCCTTCGCGAAACGCCTCGCGCAGCACCCCATGCATATGCGCTGTCAACTGGCCCGCCTTGCGCATCATGTCGATCTCGGCGTCGCTTTTGACCGCACGCTGCAAGTTCACCAGACCCGTGGCATCGATCGTTTCACCGAAGGCGCGCTCAAGAATGCGGTGGCTGGCGGCGGAGTAGTAGTAATTGTCCATCTCGACGCCCAGCCCTCGGGTCCAGTCCCGGTCGCGCAGCGCAAGAACCAGAGCGTCGACCGGATGGTGGTCGGGATGCTGGACGTGTTCTTCCGGCCAGTCCAGCAAATCCGACGCTTCTAGCCACGTGGTCTGCGCGGCGCCGGCCTTGTCCTGCGTGCGCCCCCACCACAGAGGCGCCCCTTGTGCAGGCAAGATCACCATCTGGGGGACGTAGAAACTCCAGCCGTCATACCCGGTGAGCCAGGCCATGTTGGACGGGTCGGTGACCAGCAGAGTCTCAATCCCGCGCGCGTTCATCGCCGCGCGGGTCTTGCTCAGGCGGTCTGCGTATTCCTGCGCGCTAAAATCTGACGCCGGCATCAGAGGGCGATCGCTTTCATGACTTCAGGCTCGATCACGTCCACACCGGGCAGGCCGTCGATCAGTGTCTGCGCGGATTGCTCAAGAATGGGGAAAGTTTTGTAGTGGCAGGGAATCACCGTTTTGAAATTGAAATACCGTTTGGCGGCATAGGCGGTGGCTGTCATATCCATTGTGAAATGTCCGCCGGCGGACAGAATGCCGATATCGGGTTTGTAGTAGTCCCCCATCCAATCCATATCCGCCATGACATCGGTGTCGCCCGAGACATAGAGCATGCGCCCCTCGGCTGCGATCATGAACCCAACCTCACTGCCGCCGGTGCGCAGCCCGTCCGGGGTCGAAAAGGTCGAACTGTGCGAGGCAGGCACCATCGTGACCTTGATGCCATTCAGATTGACTGTTCCGCCTTTGTTGAAGCCGATGGTCTCGATCCCTTCGGCCTCGGCCCAATAGCCCATGAGGTCATACTGACCGACCACCGGTACCTTCAGGTGTTTGGCCAAAGGCAGGATGTCGACGACATGGTCGAAATGCGTGTGGGTCAGAAGGATATGCGTGGCACCTTCAACGGCCGCATCATGCTGATCCTCGGGCAGAGACGGGTTGCCGGTCAGCCACGGGTCGACCAGTAGCACCTGACCTTCGGTTTCAATGCGAAAGCTGCCATGGCCCAACCAAATGATGTTCATGAGAAATCCTCCTGCGATGCCTATTGGCATCACACTAGCATCCGTTATGTAAAAGTTCATGGATTGGTTTCAGGAAATTGACGGGTATTGCGAACGCCTTACCCCCGCCTATTGGGCCGAGCCGATCAACGCGGTGACCAACGCCGCGTTCCTGATCGCAGCTTTCATCATGTGGCGCAGGGTGCGCGGGCAGGGGATGCCTCTGGCCATGCTACTGGTGTTGTTTCTCGCCACGATCGGGATCGGCAGCTATCTGTTTCACACCCACGCGCGGGTCTGGGCTGCGATGGCCGATGTCGCGCCGATCCTTCTGTATATTCTGGTCTATATCTTTGCGATCAATCGGGACGTCTGGCAGATGCGTCCTCTGCCCGCCGCGATGGTGACCGCGCTTATCATTCCCTATACGGCCGCAACCCTGCCGCTGTTTCAACTGGTTCCGGGTTTGGGAGGGTCAGCTGCATACGCTCCGGTGCCTCTGCTGATTCTGATTTACGCGTTTCTTCTTCGCAATCGCACACCGGAAACGGCCCGAGGGCTAGCGATTGGCGCGGCTATACTGATCGCCTCGATCACCTTCCGCGCTTTGGATGAGCCTCTATGTATGCAGCTCCCGCTGGGCACGCATTTCATGTGGCACATCCTGAACGCCACCATGCTGGGCTGGATGATCGAGGTTTATCGTAGGCACCTAACCCGCGCGTCTCAGTCCTGAAACGCAGCAGCCAGGTTTTCGGGCAGATCGAACTCTTGCAGAACCCGCGCGCGGCCTTCGGCTGACATCTTCCGGGCTGTCTTTTCGACAATTCTCTGAATCTTTTCGGCCGAGTGTTTTGCGGCGAAAGGCGCGAAATACCATTTCAGGAATACAAAGCAGATGACATCCTCAAGCGCCTGAACTTCATCATCGCGCTTGATGCCTTGCTTGCGTAGCATGCGACCGGTCGCGTCGATATCATCCGCGTCGTATCCGGCCTGCTGCATCAGGCCCATGACAACCTCAGCGTGATGGACACCCTGTGCCTTGCGCCAGGCCAGATATCCGGCGCGGCCTTCGGGATATTCGTTGCGCGCCAGCTTCCAGCGTTCAACGTGTTGCCCGCGCGCGGCAATCTGCAACATGTCCGAGGCGTCAGGGAACAGCCTGTCCATCTCAGTGCTCATGCGTTGACCATAGATCAGCTCGACCGGTTGGCCGTCTTCGATGTTGGGGTCTTGCCTGTTGGCCGCATCAATCGCGTCCAGAACGGCTTGCTTGCGCGCGCTCATCTTCTGCTCCGTTGGTTCTTGCCGAACCAATCTTACGGTTCGGCGCATCACTCGGTCTACCGTAGCGGGTCGCGTCGAAAAGAGCAGCAGTCAATTGTTGCCGTCCGGGTCGGGCAGTTATCACCCGACCCGGGGCAGGGGGTCTATCACTTGTTCGTCTTGACCTGATCCTGGCTGACAACCTCGGGGGCAGGAGTGGGGAAGGTCAGATCAGGTGTCAGGGTATTCATTGTTGGGCCAAAAGCCTGTGCTTGCGACGCTACAACAGTGGTGGCCACTACAAATGCAATCAGGAAGGGTTTCATGTCTCTACTCCGGGTTTTGGCTGTGCCGTGCAATAGAAATGAACAGTTCAGTTTAGTTTTTCAAGAGTAAAAATGAACTAAACGGTTTACTTTTTTGCATGGGAGGTATGCAAAATGGAAAAGAGGCCATGTCAGATGATGCCAGGGCAGACCTTATCGCGCTCTTGCGACCCGGACCTCGGACGGGTAAATGCCCCCTAACGCATATGAGGTTTTCCGATGTCGATTGACCAAAGCACCGCCGCCAAGGTGGCCAAACTGGCCCGGATCAAGGTCGAGGATGACGCGCTGCCCGCGCTGGCGTCCGAGTTCAACACCATCCTTGGGTTCATCGAGCAACTGAACGAAGTGGATGTCGAAGGCGTCGAGCCGATGGTCTCGGTCGAGCCGATGCGCCTGAAACGTCGTGAGGATGTGGTCACCGACGGAAACCAGCAGGACAAGGTTCTGGCCAACGCCCCCGACGCCCGCGAAGGCTTTTTCGCAGTCCCCAAAGTGGTGGAGTAAGACATGAGCGATCTGAACAAACTGGGCCTGGCCGAGGCTCGCGATGCGCTGCGCAAGGGTGACGTGACCTCGGTAGAACTGACCGAATCCTGCCTGACAGCCATTGATGACGCCGACGCGCTGAACGCTTTTGTCCACAAAACGCCCGAGATCGCGCTGGAACGCGCCAAGGCTGCAGATGAGCGGATCAAAGGTGGCGACGCGCCGTCGATGTGTGGTCTGCCGATCGGCATCAAGGATCTGTTCTGCACCAAGGGCGTGCCCTCGCAGGCGGCATCCAAAATTCTGGAAGGCTTCAAACCCGAATACGAATCCACCGTGTCTCAGCAACTGGCCGATGCCGGTGCTGTCATGCTGGGCAAACTGAACATGGACGAATTCGCCATGGGCTCGTCCAACGAAACCTCCGTTTATGGCAACGCTGTCAGCCCGTGGCGTCGCGGCAATGATGATGCGCAGCTGACACCGGGCGGCTCGTCGGGTGGTTCGGCGTCTGCTGTGGCCGCTGACTTGTGTCTGGCCGCGACCGGCACCGATACCGGCGGTTCGATCCGTCAGCCTGCAGCTTTTGTTGGTATCACCGGTATCAAGCCGACTTATGGCCGTTGCTCGCGCTGGGGCGTCGTCGCGTTTGCCTCCTCGCTGGATCAGGCCGGTCCGATGACCAAAAACGTACGCGACGCGGCGATCATGCTGGAAACCATGTGTGGCCATGACGCCAAGGATTCCACCAGCGCTGAACTGGCCGTCCCGAATTTTGAGGCGATGCTGACCGGCGACATCAAAGGCAAAAAGATCGGTATCCCGAAAGAATACCGCATGGACGGTATGCCTGCCGAGATCGAAAAGCTCTGGTCCGATGGCGCCGCGATGCTGAAAGACGCTGGCGCCGAGATCGTCGATATCTCGCTGCCGCACACCAAATACGCGCTGCCTGCCTACTATGTGATTGCGCCTGCCGAGGCGTCCTCGAACCTCGCCCGCTATGATGGCGTACGTTATGGCCGCCGCGCGCAGCTGTCGCAGGGTGACGGCATCACCGAAATGTACGAGAAAACCCGCGCCGAGGGCTTCGGCCATGAGGTGCAGCGCCGTGTGATGGTGGGCACCTATGTGCTGTCGGCGGGCTTTTACGACGCCTACTACAACCGGGCCCGCAAGGTCCGCACTCTGATCAAGAAAGACTTTGAGGATGTCTTCGCCGCAGGTGTTGACGCGATTCTGACCCCGGCCACCCCGTCCGCATCCTTCGGTCTGGGCGAGATGACCGAGGCTGATCCCGTTCAAATGTATTTGAACGACGTCTTCACCGTGACTGTGAACCTTGCCGGTCTGCCAGGGATCTCGGTGCCTGCAGGACTCGATAAACAAGGGCTGCCGCTGGGTCTGCAACTGATCGGTCGGCCCTGGGACGAGGGAGACTTGCTCAATACCGCCTATGCGTTGGAAAACGCCGCTGGTTTTGTGGCAAAACCGTCGAAATGGTGGTAAGCCTCGGGCCTGAAAGATATCAGACACGGAGGCGCAGCATGCGCTCTTTGCCTCTCATCGCGGCGATCTCGCTTATCGCCGCCTGTGATACGGTCACTCCGATTGGCGGAACCGATTTCAACACGCCCGAGTATCAGGCCCAGCGTGAGGCTCAACTATCCGGGCAGGGGAACGTCGTGAATCCGCTGCTCGCCCCGGTGGATGTCTCGGAACAGGCTCTGGGCGCTCCGGGTTCGGCATCGAACGCAGCCGTTGCGACCGGTGCCAATGCTGATATTGCCAATCAGACGGCGGCGGCTTTGGCCGGCACATCTGCGCAGCCAACTGTCACCCCTGTGCCTAGCAATACCGGCATCTCCGACGAACAGGATTTCGGAGCGGTGTCCGAGCGTCGCAGCATCGAATCCGACGCTGCCCGTATCGAACAGAACAGCCAGACCTACGAAGTGGTTGCCCCCACGGCCGTGCCTGAACGCGGAACTGACGGGCAGCCCAACATCGTGCAATACGCGCTCAGCACATCCAACCCGGTGGGCACCCAGCTTTACAGCCGCGCGGGGTTCAACCTGCAGGCCAAAGCACAGCGCAACTGCGCGCAATTCCCCTCGCCCGATCAGGCCCAGATCGCGTTCCTGTCGAACGGAGGGCCACAGCGCGACCGCAAAGGACTGGACCCGGATGGCGACGGCTATGCCTGCAGCTGGGACCCGAGCCCGTTCCGCAGTGCCATCAACAACTAAGCCTACGCCGATCTGGCATCCATCCCCGAATTTCGGCCCTCGCCGCGACGACCTGACGCCGACACTGATTGTCCTGCACTACACGGCGATGGACAGCGCTCAGGCGGCGCTGGAGCGTCTCTGCGACCCACAAGCCGAGGTTTCGGCACACTACCTGATCGGCGGGACGGGGACGCTCTGGCAAATGGTGCGCGAGGAGGACCGTGCATGGCACGCCGGTGCAGGCGAGTGGCACGGTCAGGCCGACATCAACTCGCGTTCCGTAGGGATCGAGTTGGACAATACCGGCGCGCATCCTTTCTCCGATTTGCAGATGGCAACGCTGGAAACCCTCGTGCCTCAGATCATGTCGCGCTGGGCGATCCCGCCCGAGGGCGTGATCGGCCATTCTGACATGGCCCCCGGTCGTAAAAGCGACCCCGGAGCAAAGTTCGACTGGCAGCGGCTCGAGCGACAGGGGCTGGCAGCGGTACGTGGAACCGAAACTGCCCCGGCAGACATCTCGTGCGACAGCTTTCGCACACTGGCCCGCGCCGCAGGCTTCACGGCCGATGTCCCGGACGAGACACTTCTGGCCGCCATCCGCCTGCGATACCGCCCCTGGGGCAAAGGTCCGCTCTCACCTGCCGATCTCAAGGCGCTCAGCCTTGCCCCACGCGCGACCTGATCCGCTCTTCATCTGGCCAAAAATATCCCGGGGATGAATTGGCCAAAGGCCAAGAAGGGGCTGGCCCCTTCCTCCGTCCTATCCACCCTTGACGCGACCGGGAACACAGCATACCCACCCCTCTGCGCGGAGGGCCGGATGGCCGCTGGGGTCACAAGACCCGAGAGGAAAGTCCGGACTCCACAAGACAACGGTGCCGGGTAACGCCCGGGCGGGGCAACCCGACGGAAAGCGCCACAGAAATCAGACCGCCTGCGGCTTCGGTCAAAGGTAAGGGTGAAACGGTGGGGTAAGAGCCCACCGCGCCGCTGGCAACAGCGGCGGCACGGCAAGCCCCACCGGGAGCAATGCCAAATAGGGTCCCCGCGCGGGATGGTCGGCATCTGCCGATACCACCGCTAAGCGCGTCTTGGCCGAGAGGGACCGGGTTGGCAGCTTGAGCCGCGCAGCAATGCACGGCCTAGAGGAATGGTCATCGAAGGGGGTAACCCCGGAACAAGATCCGGCTTACAGGCCCTCCGCGCGTATCCAATTGTCAGTTGCCGGGGGGCGTATAGGCCCCGACCAGTTTTGCAGCCTTCTTCTGAACCGCCACAAAGTCCTTGGCTTTCCAGGCCCTTACAGTTTCTATGTTGGATACCGCGCCCGAGGCGGCGACCGCCATGCCTACTGCAACTGCGTCCGTCTCATCGGGTGCTTCGCTGATAACAACCACGTCGTTGTCCCCCGTCGTGATGTAAAAGGCCAAAAGCTTGGCGCCGACCTTCTTCAACAGCGCTTTTACGGCGTCCGTCCGATCGGATGGTTTGCCGACCATCCCCTTAACGCCTTTTTGTGAGTATGATGCATAGGTGATAAAAATGGGCATGGATGCCTCCTGACTAAAGTTGAGGGACCTTTGATTGGGCCGGTCCTTTGGCCTGAAATCCGATCTAAGGCGGGCTAGGGCACGGCCACCAGCCACACGCCAACAATGATCAGCGCCGCACCGGTTGCAGGCACCAGCCACATGGCGCGCGGCATCAGTTTCTCCAACGCGACGTAAATGGCGACGCCGACGATCCAATAGAGGTTCATCACGCCGCCCACGAACAGCAGCAGCATCAAGGCCCAGCAGCAGCCCAGACAATAGGCTCCGTGCAGCGCGCCGGTGCGGATTGCGCCATAGGCGTAGGGTCTGTTGTGATCGGCCAGAAAACGCGCCGGGCTACGGCAATGGCGCAGACAGGCGGTTTTGAGGCTGGACAGTTGGTACAGCCCCGCTGCGATCATCACGCACCCGGCCGCCGTCCGGGAGCGGATGGTCATCATTGGGCCATCGGACAGCCCAACACCTTCCAGCAGCCATTGTGCTCCGGTCGCGAGCACACTGAACAAGGCCCAGGCCACCAGATAGCCGGCCAGAAAAAACAGGCTCAGCCGCGCCGTATTGGCCTTGTCCGGCCCGACCCGTTTTAACGCCATGAACAGCAGAACAGTGGGGGCGGCGCTGGGGGTCATCATCGCGATCATCATCACCCACCACATCAGGAAGATCAGCACAGCATAAGGGGCCGTCCAATGCACCTCGGTCGCCATCTGCATGGGATTGCCAATCGGGCGGGCCATCCGGGTCATGTCCACGGCGGTCATGTTCATGCCAGCCCCGGCAATCGTATACCACGATGCCGCCAGAACGATCAGCGCGACACAGACGAGAACAACTCCACGGTCATGCCGAAGCACCCGATCGACCAAATGGCTCGGTGGTGGGGATTCAGTCATTGAACACCCGGTCTAAGCGCCCAGAACCCCATGTCCTGAGATGTTGAGATGCGCCAGATGCGCATGGGTCGCATCAAAGGCCAGGCTGATCGCCGCACCCGTGGTTTGGGCCGAGCCCGAGGCCGCCTCGGCGGTGCGATATTCGAACCCGTTGGGAAGATGGAACGCCGCACGATGCGGGTCTCCGGTCACGATATTAGGGATCGGGCTGACTTTCACGTCGAACACACCGGTCACTTTAGCATAGCCGGTCCGGTCCTCGCGGCTCCAGTCCAGTTCGATCGGAACGTATAGAGTTTCGTGTTTCTTGGGTGCCATCGCGCTGAAGACGTACCACATGGTCGCCATTTCATCGGTGTCTTCGCCGGACATGATCGCCTGCAACGCAGCGCGCTGATCGGCAGAGGCGCTTTCATCGATGATCAACTGCATCTGGCCATTGCCCTCATGGATCGGGCCGGGCCAGTGATACACGCCTGCTGCCCGCACACCGGTAAGATCCGTGTCGCCATAGTGGCCGGATTCAATATCGAAGACTACTACAGCTTCGCAATTGCCATGGGTGGGTAGAACACTGAACTGGCAAGGGCAGCCGAAGTTGCAGTTACAATTGGCCAGCTCTTCGGCCTGCAGTTTCCATTCTGTCATGATTAACCCCCAAACACGCTTAAACGTAATCTGCCGTTTTAGGGTCGAGCCTGATCTGGATGCCTCGAAGGCCGGGCTTGGCGCCGGCTTTTGGGTCTTCCGAATTGCGCGACCATATCACGAAAGCGTGATTGCGCCAAATCCGGTGCAAGCGTGCAACTCAGCTTTTGTGCAACTCACTTGCGGAATCCGGTTGACTCGGGCGCGCGACGGGGTAAAAGCGCACGCTCATAGGAATTCAACCGGAAGGCCCTGCCTTTTCGGACGCAGGAGATAACCATGGCGAAGCCGACGACAATCAAGATCCGCCTGAACTCGACCGCGGGCACGGGCCACTTCTACGTGACCAAGAAAAACGCGCGTACGATGACCGAGAAAATGACCATTCGTAAATACGACCCGGTCGTTCGGAAACATGTCGAGTACAAGGAAGGCAAGATTAAGTAATCTGCCGTTCCAATTGGACATTTTGAAAAGGGCTCTGAGTTGTCAGAGCCCTTTTTCTTTCGGACGCGTACGCTGGTGCGGCCATGCGAAGGGAACAGGTCCGTTGCAGGGACGCATCAGCGCCAGGCCCCTTCGCACCTGCCGCGGCTTGCTTTTTACATCTCGCTACCGCTACGGTTTAGCAAATCGCCACAAAATGTTGACCGCCATGAAAAAAATCTTGCTACCGACAATCGCCGTTTTGACCCTCGCGGCTTGTGAAGACCCCTTCAATCGCCAAGGTGTCGGGTTCACCGGGATTGATGGTGAACCGCGCACGGTGTCCGATGTTCCGGGAGCCGTCGCCTTCTTACCGCCAGCGACCAATGTCCCGGCCGAGCTTGCGGAATTGCCGACTGTCTCAGTCCTATCCGACAAGGTCGGGATCGATAAGATTGCCGGTGTGGCGATCGAAAACGGCGGTCAGTCGCCTGCAAACGCGGTGGAACTATCGGGAAGCAGTCAGAACCTGTATCTGAGCACGGTGAATGTGAACGGCACCCTATTCGGTGTCGTTCGGACTCGCTCCAACAGCACTCGGGTCGATAACTCTGTGGGGGCGGCGTTTGGTAGAGAAACCGAACGCTTTACCGGTTGCCTGCCTGCAGGAGATGTCTACAGCAAGGGCTCATCCGATCGTAGCTCGGGCTTTGCGGTTCCGCTGAACTGCAGCTGATCCAGTCGAAGATCAGTTGACGTGAAAAAGGGCGGGGATTTACTCGCCCTGTTAATTTGGGCCGATGCTGTTCTTCTAAGCCAAGGCAGAGTTAGCCATCCTCAAGGAAACGGGCGAGGTCGGGCCGGCGGAAGGTCGGGCCTTTCAGCACCTTGCCATCTTCGCGAAGAACCGGTTTCCCATCGGCGCCCAGCTTGGACATGTTCGAGGCGTGGACTTCCTCCATCGCAGCTTGTTTGACACTGAGTAGGCCGAATTCCAGAAAGGTGCCGTCCAGCACGTATTGGATGTCACACAGGGCATCTAGCACCTCGACCAGATTGCCATCCTCCACCGCTGCGCGCAGCTCCGCAACTTCCTCTTCTAGGATCGCCAACCGCATCTGTGCGCGCGTCTCGGGGATTGCGGGTGCGTCCACGACCGGCACGTCAAAGGCTTCGTGCCAGTCCCGAACGATGGTCAGAGTGTCCTTTGCCATCAGAAATCCCAATCTTCGTCCTCGGTCGCTACCGCCTTGCCGATGACATAGGAGGAGCCGGAGCCCGAGAAGAAGTCGTGGTTCTCACTGTCTGGGCTGAGCGCCGCCAGAATCGCCGGGTTGACCTCGGAGACTTCGGGCGGGAACAGGGCCTCGAACCCGAGGTTCTGCAACGCTTTGTTGGCGTTGTAGTGGAGGAAGACCTTCACATCCTCGGTCAGGCCGAGTTCGTCATAGAGTTCCTCGGTGTATTGGTTCTCGATCCCGTAAAGCTCGAACATCAAGCCAAAGGCATAATCCTTCAACTCCTGCTGTTCCGCCTCAGAGAGCTTCTCGTAGCCGCGCTGGAATTTGTAGCCGATGTAATAGCCATGCACGGCCTCATCTCGGATGATCAGGCGGATCAGGTCGGCGGTGTTGGTCAGCTTGGCCCGGCTGGACCAATACATCGGCAAGTAGAAGCCGGAATAGAACAGGAAACTTTCCAGAAACACCGACGCGATCTTGCGTTTCAGCGGGTCATTGCCGGGAGCGTATGTTTTCAGGATCGCCTCGGCCTTGGCCTGCAGATGGGGGTTCTCTTCGGACCAGCGGAACGCCTCATCGATCTCCTTGGTCGAACAGAGCGTTGAGAAGATCGAAGAATAGCTGCGCGCATGCACCGCCTCCATAAAGGCGATGTTGGTCAACACGGCCTCTTCATGCGGAGTGACGGCATCGGGCATAAGAGCAGGGGCACCAACCGTGTTCTGGATCGTGTCCAGCAGGGTCAGGCCAGTGAAGACGCGGATGGTCAGTTGCTTTTCGTGGTCCGTCAGTGTCGCCCAGCTTTGGATGTCGTTGGACAGCGGCACCTTCTCTGGCAGCCAGAAATTGACTGTCAGTCGGTTCCAGACTTCAAGGTCCTTGTCATCCTCCAGCCGGTTCCAGTTGATGGCGCGGGGGATCTTGGTTTGGATCATGTCTTTCATATCGTTTCCCCTTACAGCGAGCAGGATACGCAGCCCTGCACCTCGGTCCCTTCAAGGGCCTCCTGGCGCAGACGCACGTAGTAGATAGTTTTGATGCCTTTCTTCCACGCGTAGATCTGCGCGCGGTTGATATCGCGGGTCGTGGCCTCGGCAGGGAAGAACAGGGTCAGCGACAGTCCCTGATCCACATGTTCGGTGGCCGCTGCGTAGGTGTCGATCAGCGCCTCTGGGCCGATCTCATAGGCGTCGCGGTAGTATTCGAGGTTTTCATTGCTCATGAAAGCCGCCGGATAATAGACGCGGCCGATCTTGCCCTCTTTGCGGATTTCGATCTTCGAGACGATGGGGTGGATCGAAGAGGTCGAGTTGTTGATATAGCTGATCGACCCGGTGGGCGGCACCGCCTGAAGGTTGCGGTTATAGAGGCCGTGTTTCATCACATCGGCCTTCAACGCTGCCCAGTCGTCGCTTGTGGGCAGGGTCATGCCGTCGAACAGAGCCTTCACCCGATCGCTTTCGGGAAGCCAGTCACGGGTGGTGTATTTGTCGAAGAATGTGCCCGAGGCGTAGTCGGAGGTCTCGAACCCCTTAAACGACGCCTTGCGTTCCTGCGCCAGTTCGCAGGAGGTGCGGATCGCGTGATAGGCTATGGCCGCGAAATACACGGACGTGAACTCGACCCCCTCTGGCGAGCCATAGTGGATATGTTCGCGTGCCAGAAACCCGTGCAGGTTCATCTGTCCCAGTCCGATTGCGTGGCTTTCATCATTGCCCCGACGTACCGACGGCACCGAGTCAATCGCCGACATCTCGGACACCGCTGTCAGCGCGCGGATCGCAGCGCCGACAGTGCGGCCCAGATCACCGCCATCCATCGTCTTGGCAATATTCAGCGAGCCGAGGTTGCAGGAGATATCCGTGCCCAGATGGGAATAGCTGAGGTCATCGTTGAACTCGGAAGCTTCATTGACCTGCAAAATCTCGGAGCACAGGTTCGACATGTTGATCCGGCCCGCAATGGGGTTCATCCGGTTCACCGTGTCTTCGAACATCACGTAGGGATAGCCGGATTCGAACTGAATCTCTGCGATGGTCTGGAAGAATTCACGCGCGTTGACTTTGGATTTACGGATGCGCTTGTCATCGACCATCTCGTGATATTTCTCGGTCACCGAGATTTCCGAGAACGGCACGCCGTAGACCTTTTCCACGTCATGGGGCGAGAACAGGTACATATCGGCGTTCTTTTTCGCCAACTCGAAAGTGATATCAGGGATCACCACACCGAGGCTCAGCGTTTTGATCCGGATCTTCTCATCCGCGTTTTCGCGCTTGGTGTCGAGGAAGCGCATGATGTCCGGGTGGTGCGCGTTCAGATACACCGCACCCGCGCCTTGCCGCGCACCCAGCTGGTTGGCGTAGGAAAAGCTGTCCTCCAGCAGTTTCATCACCGGGATCACGCCGGAGGATTGGTTCTCAATGCCCTTAATCGGCGCGCCATGCTCGCGGATGTTGGTCAGCAGCAGCGCTACGCCTCCACCACGTTTGGACAGTTGCAGGGCCGAGTTGATGCCGCGCCCGATGCTCTCCATATTGTCCTCAAGCCGAAGCAGGAAGCACGAGATCAACTCCCCGCGTGAGGCTTTCCCGGCGTTCAGGAAGGTGGGTGTGGCGGGCTGGAAGCGGCCGTCGAGGATTTCTTCCATGAAGGACAGGGCCAGTGCCTCATCGCCGCGCGCCAGCGCCAGCGCGGTCATGACGACGCGGTCCTCATATCGTTCCAGGAACCGCTGCCCGTCACGGGTTTTCAGCGTATATGAGGTGTAATATTTGAACGCGCCCAGAAAGGTCGGGAACCGGAACTTCTTGGCATAGGCCGCGTCCCAGATTTTGCGCATGAAGTTCTTGGAATACTGGTCCAGAACGGCCTCTTCATAGTAGCCCTCGTACACCAGATACCCCAGCTTTTCATCCAGCGAGTGGAAGAACACGGTGTTCTGATTCACATGCTGCAGGAAATACTGCCGCGCGGCCATACGGTCGGCATCGAACCGGATCTTCCCCTCACCATCGTAGAGGTTCAGCATCGCGTTCAACGCGTGATAGTCCTGCTCGTTTACGCTGCTGTCGAGCATAGGTTTCTCCCTAGTTTTTCCAGCCCGGCGCGGACGCGGGCGATGTCGGTCTCTGTTCCGGCCAGCTCGAATGTGTAGAGCAGCGGTACGTTGCATTTCTGGGCGATGATGCGACCGGCCAAAGCGTAGGTCGCACCGAAATTGCGGTTGCCTGTGCCGATCACCCCAACGATCCCGGCACGTCTGTCCGGGTCGTTCAGGAACCGGATCACCTGTTTCGGAACCGCCCCGCGCCCGTCGCCATCGGCATAGGTGGGGCTGATCAGTACATAGGGGTGTCCGGGGTCAGGCAGCGGGTCCATTCCATTCGGAATGCGGAAAGAGGTCAGGCCCAGCCGCGAGACAAAGCGGTGGGTGTTTCCGGATTTCGATGAGAAATAGACCAGCGCCGGGATCGGCGCGGCCATGGGTCAGGCCAGTTGGGCGATCATGTCCGGGCGGAAACCCGACCAGTGATCACTGCCCGCCACAACGACAGGGGCCTGACGATAACCCAGCTCGGTCACATGGGTCATGGCGCTGTCATCTTGGGTCAGGTCGATGACGTCATAGGTGATGCCTTTTGCATCCAGCGCTCGGGTGGTGGCGGTGCATTGTACGCATGCGGGTTTAGAATATACGGTAATGCTCATGTCGTCCTCTGTCCTTTTAATGAATGCCGAGGACGCTGCGGGCAAAATGAACCCTGAACACGCCCCCGAACCCTCCGTTCGCGGTTCTCTTTCTTTGCTTGCGGCAGGTCTCCTGGCTCGCGGATTGATGTTTTGACTGGCCTTCCCAAAAGCACGCTTTCAGTGGCGTATTCAGCCGAACTATCCGCTTACAGTTGCGGGGGCAGCGCCGGTTTTTCACCGGTTTCCCTCTTAGCTTTCAACAGGAATCGAAAGAACCGAAGCAACACCATATTGGGGTTGGTGGTGGCGTGTTGTCAATATATGGTGTGGCGAAGAAAATAAATTTCTTCGCTTGCACAACCAGCCACGTGCGCTAAGGCGGTCTACTTTTTCCGCTTGGGCATCGCGTTGCCACCCTTCATCGCAGCCGCACGTGCGCGGTTTTTCTTGCTGCTTGGCTTGCCTTTGGGCGGAGGCGGGCCTTTCGGACGGCGCGCAGGTTTCTTGTGCTGATCGCCCGAGGGGGCCTCATCCCGTTTGGGCCGCGTTTCGGCCTTGGGTTTCTCGGCCGGTTTCCGGCGTGGTTTTGCGGGCTGTGGCTCAGCCACGCGGGCCGGGCGTTCGTGGCGCTTCTTGCCTTTGATGTCGCGCTTGGGACCTTTGCGGCCACCACCGGCAAGGGCAGGCGGCGCGTCCAGTTGCACCAGGGTCTTGGTGCCTTCGACCGTCATCTCGGGGCCGATGGCTTTCAGGAAGCCTTCAACGCTGCTTTCGCGAATCTCGATGTAGCTTTCGGTGTCAGCAATGCGGATCGCGCCGATATCGTCTTTGGTAATCTTGCCCGCCTTGCACAACATGGGCAGCAAATAGCGAGGCGAGGCGTTTTCGTTGTGTCCCTCCGACAACGAAAACCACACGCTTGGGCCGAAGGGAACGTTCGGCTTTGGCGCGGTATCTTGTGCGTCGCTCAGCTCTTCGGGGGCGGAGTGCTTGCGCCCGTATTGACGCAGATAGGCCGCCGCCAGTTGCTGCGGTGAAAAGCGCGAGACCAGATCATCGACCAGAGCACTTTCGCCCTCGGTCACATCTACGGTCCAGTCGTCCGAGTTGAACATCCGCTGCATGTCCTGCGCCTGAACCTGATCGGCTGAGGGCGCAGACCCCCAATCGGCGGTCAGCTTGGCGAATTTCAGCAGGCGCTGCGCCTTTTTGAACGATGCGGGCGGCACGATCAGCGCGCTGACGCCTTTTCGCCCGGCGCGTCCGGTTCGGCCCGAGCGGTGCAACAGCGTTTCATGGCTGTTCGGCAGTTCCGCGTGGATCACCAGATCAAGGTTCGGCAGGTCGATGCCGCGTGCGGCCACATCGGTCGCCACACAGACGCGGGCGCGTCCGTCGCGCATGGCTTGTAGCGCGTTCGAACGTTCGCTTTGCGTCAGCTCTCCGGACAGGGCCACGACCGAGAATCCACGATTCGACAGCCGCGCCGTCAGGCGGCTGACCATGGCGCGGGTGTTGCAGAAGATGATGGCATTGGGGGCCTCATAGAAACGCAGCACGTTGATGATTGCGTTCTCACAATCGCGCGGGGCCACATTCATCGCGCGGTATTCGATATCGGCATGTTGCGTGCGCTCGCTGACGGTGCTGACACGCTCGGCATCGCGCTGATAGCGGGCGGCGAGGGAGGCGATGGCGCGGGGAACCGTGGCGGAAAAGAGCAGTGTCTGACGCTCAGACGGGGTCTGTTCCAGAATGAACTCAAGATCTTCGCGGAAGCCCAGGTCGAGCATTTCGTCGGCTTCATCCAAAACCACTGCGCGGACAGCGGTCAGGTCAATCGACTCGCGCATGATATGGTCGCGGAGACGGCCCGGCGTTGCGACCACGATATGCGCACCGCGAGCCAACGCTCGCCGCTCGTCTCGCATATCCATGCCGCCAACACAGGACGCAATTAACGCGTCTGCATCCGCATAGAGCCACGCCAGTTCGCGTTTGACCTGCATCGCCAATTCGCGCGTCGGCGCGATGACCAGCGCCAAAGGCGCGCCCGCCGCATCGAATACATCCGCGTCGCCCAAAACGGTCGGGGCGATGGCGAGGCCGAAGCCAATGGTTTTCCCCGACCCGGTCTGTGCCGAAACCAACATGTCTCGGCCTTCCAAGCCGGGCGCGGATACGGCGGTTTGGACAGGGGTCAGCGTGTCATACCCTTTGCGATCAAGGGCGTCTTGAAGTGTCTGTTTCATGGCTCGGCTCTTTGGGATGCTGCGGTCACCCTCAGAGCGTCTAATACGCGGATGATCGTCGAAGGGCTCTCCTTACCGAGTGAGGCGCCGGATGTATAGAGCGGAAAGCGGGCTGCACGATCAAACACAGCATGAACGCTTGATGAAGGTTCCTTCAGGAAAGTTGTAACCCGCCGCACTCTTCCCAATCTGTTGAACACAGCCAGAGATGGCACCGATTTCAGGGAGAAAGAGACCATGACCAGATTTATGACTGCCGGAGCAGCCGCTCTGGCCACGAGCCTAGCCCTTGGTACTGCCGCTGCTGCCGAAACCACGCCTGATCTGCGCGGTGTTTGGACGGCCAGTCAGACTACAGTTTCGCCGTCGAATTCGGCTACCGGCGATGCTCCGCGATTTAACCAGTCGGAATGGGTGCTCGAAATTCAGGCTCAGAACGACAATGTGTTCTGGGGACCGAGTATGTGGCGTCGCAATGCCATGGATGACTGGACGATGTACGAGGCCACCGGTTCCATCAGCCAGGATGGCTCGGGAAAGATCGGGATCGTCGAAAGCTCGGCCGAGCCGGCGATTGGCGTAAACGCCTTGATCGACGCGCGCTACGAGGATGGGCGAATCTACGCGGATTTCCGTAGCCTACGCACTGGAACAACCTACAGCACCGTTCTGGAACGTCAGGTGAACTGAAGCGTTTCCGGCCCGGCCGGATTTTAGGGGGTACAGACTGTCGCCCGATTGTGACTGCGACAGAATAGTAGGTAAACCGTCCGGGTCGGAACGCTTCTCAATATCGGAAAACTCGTCTCCACAGGGAGGAGTCGGACCGGACGGTGATTTCGCCGAGCGCGACAGGATCCAGTATATGCTGGGTTTACACGCGGTGTTCCTCGACTCGGGGTATTCGGATCTCGCGATCCTTCAGCGCGAAGTCGCGCGCGGTGAAAAATTCGCCGTCCGGTCCAAGCCCCATTTCATAATGGCATCCTATCCGCAGTATGCCGCAGATTCTGCTGGGAGGATTTGCCCAGTCGATCTTTTGCGAAGATATCTGCTTTCCCTCCCCGACCGACATCAGCACGGTCGGTGTTTTTATAGCGTCGGCTAAGGATCAATACCGGGCGCAAGCCTCGCTCTGAAAACCGTCTTGTTCATTTGTTCGACAGCGTAGGTGATTAGGTAGGGAGTTTAGCCCTGTTTCAGTCCGAACGATTCGGTTTTGCGGACGTTGTGGCGTTGCCAGTTTCTGGAATTTGCGATCAGTTTATTGTCTGTTGCCCTTTTGCGTCTGCAGCAAATCGCAAAATTCCGGTCAGAATTTGGTGAAAAGAGTTTTGCATTTCTAACCCTAGGTGGTTGTCAAGAAATCCGGAGTTATCCACAGTACCCTCCCGGCAGATATCAACAACTTATCCCCGTCTGATTTCCATGCTGCAGTGCTATTTTCTTGCCCGATAGCGGGTGCAATGCAAGATTGGTTTTACCGCTGGAGTTCCTCGGATCAGAAGGCGGGATGCAAAGGCCAAGGGGGTCTGCGCAGGGGAGTTTGATCTTAGGATTGACGTTCTTTTGCAAGGGCTTACCGGTGGGGGGTGCATCGAGTTGGGGCTTCGTGCCTTGGGTCGACGGATCATCTACTCAAATGGGCTTTGTGCGTCGCAGCGACTTTCGAGTTTGTGGCGGCGGCTGCGGTTCCTTCGGGGGCCGGGGCAACTGGTTCGAAGTGGTCTTAGGACAAACTTCGTCCGGGTAAGGCGTCAGGGGTTGCCCGCAAGGGCGCATGCAAAGACCGCGTCTGCGCACCTGACGCCTTTTCCCTTGCTGGCTTCATGCAGGCTACCACCCACCCCTCGTCAGAATGGGAACGGGGCTCTTTCGCATGTGCAAAAGAGCCCCGTGTTAACGTCAGATGATGCAATGCCGCGTCTATGCACCTGTGCTTGCATAATAGCCAGTTCAGCCCACCGCATCAACAATATATTGCGTGCGTCATCCTGCGACCCGCAAGATGAAGGCATAGATCAGAGGTTTTCCTGCACGTCCGAGGCTGCGTTCTGGATCGCATCGCCCGCTTTTTCGATGTCTTTACCTGCACCTTTGGCGGTTTCGCAGGCGGTCAGTGCAAACAGGCTCAGGCCAATCAGAATTGCGCGGATCATGTTTTTCTCCTTCATGCTCGATCAGGCCTTCGGTAGCAGTATCTTACTGAGGAGGCTAGCACTTTTGCGGTTTACCGAGGGTCGCGCTGCGTCTACGCCTGCGGCCTGCCGGGCGAACTGTTAGTGCCCTGTGTTTTCGCTGCAGAACAGCTCATATACGGTTTCCAGCATCCGACGGGGCTTGTCATCGGCCAGTCGGTAATAGATCGCTTTTCCGTCGCGGCGGGGCGTCACCAGCCCTTCCAACCGCAAGCGCGACAACTGCTGCGACACTGCGGCCTGGCGGGCGGACAACAGGGTCTCAAGCTCGGTAACAGATTTCTCGCCCGACGCCAGATGGCACAGGATCATCAGACGCCCTTCGTGGCTAATCGCCTTCAGAAAATTCGCCGCCCGCGACGCGTTTTCGACCATGTGGTCAAGCTCTGCCGAAGGGGTGTCCTGGGTTACTTGGGGGAGTGCCATCTAAACTTCGTTCCTTACTATCCCGCTGTGGGTGGAGCCAGAGATATACTTCTTTCCGGATAAGTACATCCAATTTGCTTGTTTTGCACTTTTACGCCCATATGCATGCATCAAAATACTGTGATCAAAGAAGCGGTGAACAAAAAAGCGCCGTTTTCGGCCTCTGTGCAAGGTGAGCCAAAGACAAGCTCTGCCGTATCTTGCGAACAGTTTGCAAGGTCGTTCTTGCTGGCCCCCCTTGCAGCCCCCCAATGGCGACACTAAGACTCGGGTAACTCTTGTTGGGATAATGTCCCGATCCATAGCAAAGCAGGCAGGTTCCGAATGTTCGATCCAGTAGATACCTATATGAATACGCTCGTGCCCATGGTCGTTGAGCAGACCAGCCGGGGGGAGCGCGCCTATGACATTTTCTCGCGCCTGCTCAAAGAGCGGATCATCTTCATCAACGGTCCGATTCACGACGGGATGAGCCATTTGATCGTCGCACAGTTACTGCATCTTGAGGCGGAAAACCCGAACAAGGAAATCTCGATCTACATCAACTCGCCCGGCGGCGTGGTGACCAGCGGTTTGTCGATTTACGACACAATGCAGTACATCAAGCCTAAATGTTCCACATTGGTCATCGGTCAGGCGGCCTCAATGGGCTCGGTCCTGCTGGCCGGCGGTGAGACAGGTATGCGCTTTTCGCTGCCCAACAGCCGTATCATGGTTCACCAGCCCAGCGGCGGATATCAGGGTCAGGCCAGCGATATCATGATCCATGCCGCTGAGACGCAGAAGCTGAAAGATCGCTTGTATGACATCTACGTACGTCACACCGGGCAGACCAAGAAGTCCGTTGAAAAGGCTCTGGATCGCGACAATTTCATGAGTCCCCAAGAGGCCAAGGATTGGGGCCACATCGACGAGATCGTCGAAAACCGTGCCAAGATGGATACGGAAGAGGCCTAAGAAACGCGTCCCGCGTGCCAAGTGCGGGCCCATTTTGAGATTGTAGCCGCCAGAGCGCTGGCCTAAGCTGCACGAACATGCGCAAGCGCGCCCCGAAGGTAGGGGCGCAGAGACGAAGCCCGAAAGGTAGATCATGGCGACGAATTCAGGCGGTGACGGCAAAAACACGCTCTACTGCAGCTTTTGTGGAAAAAGCCAGCATGAGGTGCGCAAGCTGATCGCAGGCCCGACCGTTTTCATCTGTGATGAATGCGTCGAGCTGTGCATGGACATCATTCGCGAGGAAACAAAGGCCAGCGGTCTGAAATCCTCGGACGGTGTACCGACACCCAAGGATATCTGCGAGGTTCTGGACGACTACGTAATCGGTCAGGCAACTGCCAAGCGGGTTCTGTCGGTTGCGGTCCACAACCACTACAAGCGTCTGAACCACGCCCAGAAAGCGGGTAGTGATATTGAATTGGCCAAGTCGAACATCCTGCTGATCGGTCCGACCGGTTGCGGCAAGACGCTGCTGGCCCAGACGCTGGCGCGTATTCTGGATGTGCCGTTCACTATGGCCGATGCAACGACGCTGACCGAAGCTGGCTATGTGGGTGAGGATGTTGAGAACATCATCCTGAAGCTGCTTCAGGCCAGCGAATACAATGTCGAACGCGCGCAGCGTGGCATCGTTTACATCGACGAAGTCGACAAGATTACGCGCAAGTCTGAAAACCCGTCGATCACGCGTGACGTCTCGGGTGAGGGTGTTCAGCAGGCGCTGCTGAAACTGATGGAAGGCACCGTCGCCTCGGTTCCACCTCAGGGTGGACGTAAACATCCGCAGCAGGAGTTCCTGCAGGTGGACACCACTAATATCCTGTTCATCTGTGGCGGCGCGTTTGCCGGTCTGGATAGGATCATCGCGCAGCGCGGCAAAGGCTCGGCAATGGGCTTTGGCGCTGACGTACGTGACAATGACGAGCGTGGCGTTGGCGAAATCTTCCAGGACCTCGAGCCGGAAGATCTGCTGAAATTCGGGTTGATCCCGGAATTCGTCGGTCGTCTGCCGGTTCTGGCGACGTTGGAGGATCTGGACGAGGACGCTCTGGTCACCATCCTGACCAAACCCAAGAATGCTCTGGTCAAACAATACCAGCGTTTGTTCGAGCTGGAAGATGCTGAACTGTCCTTTACCGATGAGGCGCTGAAATCGATCGCCAAGAAAGCGATCGAGCGAAAAACCGGCGCTCGGGGGCTGCGTTCGATCCTCGAAGATATCCTGCTGGATACGATGTTCGAACTTCCGGGGCTCAAGAATGTGACCGAAGTGGTTGTAAACGAAGAGGCCGTGACCTCTGACTCGCAACCGCTGATCATCTATGCGGATGCGGTGCCGGAGTCGGCGTCAGCTGGTTAAGGGGTAAGGGGCGCTGCCCCCGCCGCCCTTCAGGCGCCTCCCCCGAGGTATTTCCAGCCAGATGAACAAGGGATCCTCCACTTCATCTGGCCAAAAATATCCTGGAGCGCGAGGCAAAGCCTCGCAAAACCTCATGACTTTCAAATACTCGGAGAAATGAGCCGTGACCGCAATCAAGCGTATCTCTTCAGGTGGTGAATTTGAGGGCAAGGTCGGCTATTGCCGAGCCGTGGTGGCCGGAGGTTGGGTCCACGTTTCCGGCACTGTTGGACAGGGTGAGAGCGTTGTAGATCAATGCAGATCAGCCTTGGACGTCATTGGCAAAGCATTGGTAGAGGCTGGCGCAGGTTTCGCCGATGTTGTTCGTGTGACCTACATGCTGCCCGACCGGACCGAGTTCGAGCCTTGCTGGCCCCTTTTATCCGAAGTTTTTGGAGCCAATCCTCCAGCCGCGACGATGATTGAATGCGGTTTGATCGACACAAAATACCGGATCGAGATCGAAGTGACCGCTTTATTGCCGCAGTGACGCAGTTTCGCGGCGGGTACTGGACCTTGGCGCGCCTTTGGGTCATACCTTCTCGGGACCGAATTGCCGGAGGCGGATCATGGGCATCCTGAACACTCTTTTACGGGCCGTAACCTGGTGGAACGGGGCAACCCTTAGCACACAGATTTTCACTGCGCGTAAAGGTGTTAAAGTTGGCGAGGACAATGAAGGCAACGTCTTTTATAAAACCGCCGATGACAGCAAACGCTGGGTGATTTTCAATGGTGAGGCTGAAGCCAGTAGGGTTGATCCAGATTGGCATGGATGGCTTCACCGCACCTGGGACGAGCCGCCGACAGACAAACCGCTGGCGCACAAGGCCTGGGAAAAACCGCATCAGGAGAACCTGACAGGCACCGCGCTTGCTTACACCCCTGCGGGGTCCTTGCGCCGGACAGAGCCTGTTGAGCGTAAGGACTACGAGGCCTGGAGCCCGGAATAAGACGAGGCGAGCAATGTCGACCCACAACTGGACCGAAGTATTCGTCGGCGGTGCCGTCTTGGCCTGCGCCGTCGCGTTTGGTGTTTATGCCAGCCAATCCACCGGCCTGTCGCAAGGCAGTGCCGGATATGAGCTGGGCGCGTCCTTCCGGTCGCTGGAAGGTGTCAATGTCGGCACCGATGTGCGCCTTGCGGGTGTCAAAATCGGGACCGTTACCGACGTGACCCTGAACCCTGAGACCTACCGCGCTGATACGACCTTTTCGGTCGCGGATGGTGTCCTCGTGCCAGATGACAGTGCCATCGTGATTTCGTCCGAGGGGCTGTTGGGGGGCAATTTTGTTGAGGTGATGCCCGGCGGGTCTCCGTTCTATTTTGAGCCCGGCGATCAGATCGAAGATACGCAGGGCGCGGTCAGCCTGATCTCGTTGCTGGTGAAGTTCGTCGCCGGAGACGGCAGCGAATGATGCGCGCTCTGGCATTTGCGTTGGCGCTGGCCGCGACATCCGCGACGGCACAGCAAACGGTTCAGTCCGGACCCGGCGCGATGTTGCGCGGCCTGGATAAGGTCAACGGTCAGACCGTGGATGTTGAGCTACAGACCGGTCAGACACAGGCCGTCTTTGGTCTGGATGTCGCCTTGGGGGATTGCCGCTTTCCCGTCGATAACCCGACCGGGGATGCGTTTGCCTTCCTGACCATATGGGAACAGGGCAAGGCGGAGCAGTTGTTCGACGGTTGGATGATCGCGACCTCTCCGGCGCTGAACGCTTTGGACCATTCGCGCTACGACGTTTGGGTGATCCGCTGTATCACCCCATCGGCGGACTGAGGCACCTCGGCGGCAAAGTCGGCGCTATCACCAATCGCTTCTTCCAGCGCTTTTCTATAGTCACTCCGGGGGATTTCGATCGCGCCGAGTGAGGCTAGATGGGCGGTCAGAAACTGTGTATCGAATAGCTGAAAACCGGTCTGTCGCAGGCGGTCCACCAGATAAGCCAGCGCAATTTTCGAGGCGTCGGTGCGACGTGAGAACATGCTCTCGCCAAAGAACGCAGCGCCCAGAGCCACTCCGAAAACGCCTCCGACAAGCTGGTCGTCTTCCCATACTTCCAGAGAATGCGCTTGGCCTGCGTTGTACACCTGTCGATACAGGTCGCGCAGCTCGGCGTTAATCCATGTGTCCGCACGATCGGCACACCCATCGACGACGCCTTCGAAATCCTGATTGATCGAGATGGTAAAGCCGCATCTCCGTATCCGCCGTGCAAGGCTGCGCGAGATGTGGAAACCGTCCAGTGGGAAAACCCCGCGGAATTTGGGGTCGACCCAGAACAGGTCCGGGTCATCGCGATGCTCGGCCATCGGGAAAATGCCGATCGAATAGCCATGCAGCAAAAGTTCTGGTGACAGGCTCATGGGAAGCATCCAAGGGCCGGGCGGCGCATGCCTACCGGCCCTGTGGGGTTAGTCGGCCATATTCTCCGCAAGCCAATGCTCCAGCCAGTGGATATTGTAGTCGCCGCTATGGATGTCCGGCTCCTGCAAGAGTGCGTGGAACAGAGGCACTGTGGTGTCGATGCCGTCTACGATCAGCTCTCCCAAAGCGCGTTCCAGACGGGCCAGCGCTTCGGCGCGGTCGCGGCCCTGAACGATCAGCTTGGCAATCAGCGAGTCGTAGTAGGGCGGGATCGAGTAGCCATCATAGAGCGCCGAATCCATCCGCACGCCTAGGCCACCCGGTGCGTGATACGCGCTGATCTTGCCTGGGCAGGGCGAGAAGTTGGGCAGCTTTTCCGCGTTGATCCGAACCTCGATGGCGTGACCATTGATCTCAAGGTCATCCTGCCCGAACGACATCGGCAGGCCCGAGGCCACGCGGATTTGTTCGCGCACCAGATCGACGCCGAAGATGCCCTCGGTCACCGGGTGTTCCACCTGTAGGCGGGTGTTCATCTCGATGAAGTAGAACTCGCCTTTTTCGTACAGGAACTCGATGGTGCCCGCGCCGATATAGTTGATCTTGGCCACCGCGTCGGCGCAGATCTTGCCGATCTTGGCGCGTTCTTCGGGGGTGATGCAGGGACCGGGGGCCTCTTCGAACACCTTCTGGTGACGACGCTGAAGCGAACAGTCGCGCTCCCCCAGATGGACGGCATTGCCTTTGCCGTCACCGAAGACCTGAATCTCGATATGGCGCGGCGTGGTGAGGTACTTTTCGATATAAACCTCATCATTGCCAAAGGCGGCTTTGCCTTCGGCACGTGCGGTCATGAAGGCGCTTTCCATCTCATCCGCCGTCTGCGCGACTTTCATGCCGCGACCGCCGCCACCCGCAGTGGCTTTGATGATGACAGGATAGCCGAATTCCTCACCGATACGCTTGGCGTCTTCCAACGTTGGAACGCCACCGTCGGAGCCGGGAACGCAGGGCACACCCAGCGCTTTCATCGTGTCCTTGGCGGTGATCTTGTCCCCCATGACACGGATATGTTCGGCGGTGGGGCCGATGAAGGTGATGTCGTGGTCTTCGACGATTTGCACAAACTCGGCATTCTCGGATAGGAAGCCATAGCCGGGATGGATCGCCTGCGCGCCGGTGATCTCACAGGCCGAGATGATGGCGGGGACGGACAGATAGCTTTGCGGGCTGGGCGGGGGGCCGATGCAGACCGATTCGTCCGCCATGCGCACATGCATCGCGTCGCTGTCGGCGGTGGAGTGGACGGCGACCGTCTTAATCCCCATCTCGCGCGCGGCGCGGATGACGCGCAGGGCGATCTCGCCTCGGTTGGCAATCAGGATCTTGTCGAACATGGGCCCGCCTTACTCGATGATGACCAGAGGGGTGCCGAATTCCACAGCGTCGCCATCGCCGACCAGAATGCGTTTCACGGTGCCCGACTTGGGCGCGTGGATGTGGTTCATCGTCTTCATCGCTTCGACGATCAGCAGCGTGTCTCCTTCGGAAACGGACGCTCCGACCGAAACGAAAGAGGGCGCGCCGGGCTCGGGCTGCATGTAAACCGTGCCGACCATGGGTGAGGTCACAGCGCCGGGATGGCTGGCCGGGTCTTCCACATCCGCGGCGGGGGCTGCGGGGGCTGCTGCAGGGGCCGGCGCGGCAGCGACAGGAGCTGCAGCTGCGGCCGGAACGGCGACCTGAACCGGAGCGGCAACCGCCTGCGTTGCGCGGCTGACGCGCACGTTCAGGCTGTCTTCCTCGCCATATTCGCGTTTGACCTGCAACTCGGTCAGGTCATTTTCGCGCAGCAATTCGGCCAAGGCTTTGATGAACGCCACATCCGCTTCGTGTTTGGTATCTGTCATGAGTATCCTCGAAGGTTCCCCTTTGGCCCGTCTGTATCTACGCGGGCTTCGATCTGATTACGCAGGGTTATAAGCTAAGCAAGCAGCCATGAAAAGCGCCGTTTAAGCCTGAAAACAGGGGGTTTGGATGGTTTGTCGTGAGTGGTTGTACCTACAGGGGCATACCAGAGAGCTTTGCGACCAGTTCTGGCAGTTTCCGAGCACCGAATTTTTCCAGCAGCCGGGCGCGGTAGGCCTCGATCGTGCGGTAGCTCAAGCCCAGCTCCATCCCGATTTCCTTGGCAGACAGGCCGCGGCAGGACAGGATCGCCACTTCGCGCTCGCGCACGGTCAGTTCTACCAGCGGGCGCTCCTCCGAGATGTCGGAAAAGCTCCAGATTCCATGGCGAAATGGGTCGTCAGGGGTCAGCGATCGCCCACGTGCGCGGCACCAGAACAGGTCTCCGTTCCGGCGGCGCATCACCCGTTCATCGGTGTAGTAGCCGGTGTCGCGCATCACCTGCAGGCTGCGTTGTCCGATTCTCTCCCAATCCGCGACCGAAGGGTAGAGATGCAGCAAGGGCATGTTGTTGTATTCGGCTTCATCCCCGCCAAAGGTGCGCGCAAATTGCAAGTTGCACCGTCGGATGATGCGGTTTTCCAATTCGACAAGGCCGATGGGTGCATATTCAAAAGCTGGATCGCTCATACCCATATGGTGGCGGTAAATGCAGGAAATGAGAAGGGGCGAAGCGCCTCTGGCGGCGGCGCCGAGGGCCGTAAGTTGTTAATTTTGTCAATCCGGTCTGAAAACTGGTGCGTAACCTTAAGAAAATGATAAGATAAACTGAAAACACGGCCAACCAAAGATAGCTAAACGTGACTGAGGACCTTGACCATGCGGGACTTGCTGACCGGTAGCCGGATCCGCGAAAGACGGCAGATCGCGGGTCTGAGGCAGGCAGAGCTTGCGCGACAGGTGGGGATATCGGCCTCTTATTTGAACCTGATCGAACACAACCGCCGCCGGATCGGGGGCAAATTGCTGGTCGATATTGCCGGGGCACTGGCGGTTGAGCCGTCCGTGTTGACGCAAGGGATCGAAGCGACCTTGATATCGGCATTACGCGAAGCGGCGGCCGATGCGGTGGGCCAGCAGGCCGAGATTGAAACGCTTGAGGAATTTGCAGGCCGCTTTCCTGGTTGGTCGGGAGTATTGGCGCAAATGCATCGTCGTGTCGTGTCGCTGGAACGGACGGTTGCAAAGCTTTCGGATCGGTTCACCCATGACCCGCATCTGGCGGCCTCAATGCACGAAGTGCTGTCCACGGCAGCGGCGATTCGGTCCACCGCAGCGATTCTGGCCGACCCGCAGGATATCGACGCCGAGTGGCAGGATCGGTTTCACCAGAACCTTCATCAGGATGCCGAACGACTGGCCGACAGTTCCAAGGCGCTGGTGACCTATCTGGACGAAAGCGATACGTCGAAAGACCCGCGTGGCGCACCGCTGGAAGAGGTCGAGGTGTTTCTTGAGGCGCGCGGCTACAGTTTTCCCGAACTCGACGCCGGGCAAGGGGCAGAGGTCATTGATCTAGAGGGTCTAAATACCTCGGCTGCACGTAACCTTGCAGGGGAATGGCTTAAGCAGAGTGAGGCTGACGCCAAGGCCATGCCGCTGGATGCCCTCAAAACCACGCTGGCAGATGGTGATCCGAACCCTCTGGAACTCGCGCAGCGATTCTCGGTCGATCTGCCGACAGTGTTCCGACGCCTCGCCAGTCTGCCCGAAGGGGTGTTGAGCCGCCCAGTGGGGCTGGTGATTTGCGACGGCTCAGGCAGTATCCTGTTTGTGAAGCCTGTCCCCGGCCTGTCACTGCCGCGCCACGGCGAGGCCTGCCCGCACTGGCCGCTGTTTTCCGCGTTGAACCGGCCGCTGGTTCCGATCAGACGGCAGGTCGCGCAACAAGGGCGGGCCGCCGCGATGTTCGAATGTCACGCCTACGCCTGGCCGCATGGCGTGTCCGGATACGATCAGGAACCCTCATATCGCGCGGCCATGCTGATACGGCCGTTGGTCGAGGCCGAACCGAACTCAAAGGCGACACGGGTCGGGCCAAGCTGCCGGATTTGCCCAAGCGGTGATTGCGGTTCTCGTCGCGAGCCGTCAATTCTGAGCGAAGGCTTTTGACAGGTTCCCGAACAACCGCTTAATCTGGCAATGACTGGTTCCGGGGTGGAGGCCAGTCATCGGGAGGATATACACAAATGAGCCGTAAGGTTCTGTTGATTGAGGATGAGCCCAACATCGCCGAGGCCATCCGATTCTTGCTGACTCGTGAGGGGTGGCAGGTCGAGACACATGGCGATGGTGCGGATGCGCTTCAGGTGATTCAGGGCGCACAGCCCGATCTGGTGATTCTGGACGTGATGCTACCTGGCAAGAGCGGGATGGATATTCTGCGCGATCTGCGCGCCTTGGACGACATGCAGGACCTGCCGGTTCTGATGCTGACCGCGCGCGGGCAGTCCAGAGATCGTGAGATGGCCGAGAATGCGGGTGTTAGCCGCTTCATGACCAAACCGTTTTCCAACGCCGAGGTACTAACCGCTGTGCGCGATCTGCATGCGCAGGCGACGCAGTTATGACGTCGCCCGAGGGTCAGGACCGCACGTCGCGCGGTGCGCGGCCCTCGTTGTTTCTTGAACGGCAGAGCTATCGCCGGCGCAGGTTGGCGGATTCGGCTCGGTTGCTGCCCTTTCTGGGCGGAGCGCTGCTGGTGCTGCCGCTGCTGTGGCCAGCTGCCGCTTCTGAATCTGGCGGTGTACCTCTGTCGTCGGCGATTTTCTACATTTTCGCCTGCTGGATCGGTCTGATTCTGGCCAGTCTGATTTTTGGGTTCGTCGCCCGGCGCACCGGCGCGGATCACAGCTCTGAGGCGGACGCTGGCTGATGGCAACATTGAACGTCCTGATTCTGGTCTGTCTGGGCTATGTCGTTCTGCTGTTCGGCGTGGCATTTGCCGCAGACAGGATGGCGGCGGCCGGACGGGGCAAATGGCTGCGCTCCCCTTTGATCTACACGCTGTCCCTCTCGATCTACTGCACGGCCTGGACCTTTTACGGCGCGGTCGGCAATGCGGCGCGGTCGGGGTTGGAGTTCGTGACAATCTACCTCGGGCCGACGCTTGTGATGATCAGTTGGTGGTGGGGGCTACGCAAACTGGTTCGGGTCGGGCGCAGCCAGCGCGTGACCTCGATCGCGGACCTTTTGTCCTCGCGCTATGGCAAGTCGAACACGCTGGCGGTGTGCGTCACGATTCTGGCCGTGATTGGCGGCACGCCCTATATCGCGCTGCAATTGCAGTCGATTACCCTGTCTTTTTCGATCTTTGCCGAGGCCGACCCCTCGGGCCTCTACCGCGAAGGCTCCAGCGTGTTCTGGGTGGCGGCTGGGCTGGCGATGTTTGCGATCTTGTTCGGCACCCGCAATCTGGATGCCAATGAACGCCACCACGGCGTGGTCACGGCCATTGCGGTCGAGTCGGTGGTCAAACTGTTTGCGCTGGTCGCGGTCGGTATCTTCGTGGTCTGGGGCGTTGCGGGTGGCTTTGGCCCGATGATGGAGCGGATCGACGCCTCGGAGATTGGCACGTGGCAAGTGGATGCCGGGCGCTGGACGACCTTTATTTTCCTGTCTGCCGCCGCCTTTGTCTGCTTGCCGCGCATGTTCCAGGTGATGGTGGTTGAGAATGATGACGAAGGCCATCTGCGCACCGCCGCCTGGGCTTTTCCGCTCTACCTTCTTCTGATGAGCTTGTTTGTCGTCCCCATCGCCGTTGTCGGGCTTGATATGCTGCCGGAAGGGTCCAACCCGGATCTGTTCGTTCTTACCGTACCGTTGTCTCAGGGCAAGGACGGTCTGGCGATGCTGTCCTTTATCGGAGGGTTCTCGTCAGCGACCTCGATGGTGATCGTAACGGCAATGGCCCTGTCGACGATGGTGTCGAACCACGTCGTGATGCCGATCTGGCTGAACACGCACGAGCGGGTCGGGTCTGTACCGGGAGACGTGCGCAACATCGTACTGATGGCGCGGCGTATCTCGATCGCTGCGATCATGGCGCTCGGTTATTTCTACTACAGCCTGTCTGGCGGCGGCGCGGCGCTGGCTTCGATCGGGTTGGTAGCCTTTAGCGGTATTTCGCAAATCCTGCCGGCGATGGTCGGCGGATTGTTCTGGCGCGGAGCCACCAGAACCGGTGCCCTGGCAGGTTTGACCGTGGGTTTTGTTCTATGGATCTACACGCTGCTTCTTCCCGGAATGGGGGCGGCGTGGATGCCCGAGAGTGTGCTACTGAACGGACCATTTGGTATTGCATGGTTGCGACCTCAGGCCTTGTTCGGGATCGAAGGTATCGACCCAATGGTGCATTCCGTGATGTGGTCGATTTCCCTGAATGCCGTGGTGTTCTGCGTCGCATCCCTGCTGAGCTTTCCCAGCCCGTTGGAGCGGCTTCAGGGCGCGCAATTCGTCAATGTCTTTGACCACTCGGTCGCGCCGCGCGGTTGGACCGGGTCGGTTGCGCAAAGTGAAGACTTGATGATTATGACCCAGCGCATTCTGGGCACATTGCCCGCCCAGGAACTATTCCAGCGCGAGGCCGAGCTTCAGGGCGGGCGCTCACCATTGCCCGAGCCGACACCCGGGTTTCTGGCCCGGCTTGAGAGGGAGCTCAGCGGCTCAGTAGGGGCGGCGACGGCACATGCGATGATCGGGCAGATCGTGGGCGGTGCCTCGGTATCGGTCGAGGACCTCCTGGCAGTTGCCGACGAATCCGCGCAATTGCTAGAATACTCCAGTCAGTTGGAGGAAAAATCTGCCGAACTTAGCCGCACGGCACGCCAGTTGCGCGATGCCAACGCAAAGCTCACCCAAATATCCGAGCAGAAGGACAGCTTCCTCAGCCAGGTCAGTCATGAATTGCGCACGCCTATGACCTCGATCCGGGCATTTTCCGAGATCATGCGCGACACCCAGGGGCTGAGCGACGAAGAACAGACCCGCTATGCCGCAATCATTCACGACGAGGCGCTTCGCCTGACACGTCTGCTGGACGATCTGCTCGACCTCAGCGTTCTTGAGAACGGGCAGGTCAGGCTGAACCTCGGCGACGATACGTTGCGTTCGGTTCTGGATCGGTCGATCTCCAGCGCGTTGGCGGGCACGGATCAGCGGCTGGTTGTGCGGCGCAGCAAGGCATCCGAGCGTATCCCCTTGCAAACTGATCTCGACCGCTTGGGGCAGGTGTTTATCAACCTCATCTCCAATGCGCGGAAATACTGTGATGCCGATGAGCCCGTTCTGACGATCTCGGCGCATGATGTGGGCGGGCAGCTGGTTGTGGACTTCATCGACAATGGCAGCGGGGTGCCGCCTGAGGCGCGGTCGATGATCTTTGAGAAATTCGCCCGGGTCGGAGGGGACAAGGCCGGCGGCGCCGGGCTAGGTTTGGCGATCTGCCGCGAGATCATGCACCGTTTGGGCGGCGATATCACATATCTGCCGGGGCAGGGCGGTGCGGCGTTCCGCGTCAGCCTGCCTTTGGCTTACCGGCAAGCGGCGCAATAGTTCGGTTTAAAGAAGTTTGTAACCTCTACCGGGTTACACCAAGACTCACGACAAGAAATCGGATGGTACCGAAGCCATGGCACACACGGCCGGCGCCGCTCTGGCGCGCAAATTGTCATTGGGGCAGGGGGATCTGGGGGATCGACCCCGCTCGATCCTGCGGGCGTTGCGTCTGGGCTTTGCGCGGGCCGCGGGTGAGCGTTTGAACCTTCCGTTGGCTGTTATCGGGGCAAAACAGGCAGATCGGGCGCAGGCCGGGCTTGCGGCCACATTGGCCGAGGATTGGTTGTTGTTGAAATTTTCGGGACCCGACGGGGTGGCGGCGGCCTGTCTGGATTTGAACTGCGTCTCGGCCATCGTTCAGACCCAAACCATTGGTGAGGTTACACCGGACGCGCCCGCCGAGCGGGGCTTTACGGATACGGACGCCGCCATGGCCGCACCACTGGTCGAGGATGCGTTGCGCCGTGCCGTCGGTCTGGTCGATGCTGCAAATCAGCAGGGTTTGACTGGGTATGAGTATGCCTCAAGGGCGGTGGACTTGCGCGGTCTGAACTTGTCGCTGGTGGCAGATAGCTACCGCGTTTTTGACCTGACTGTGGAACTTGGAGGTGGGTTGCGTCAGGGCCAGATCACGATCGTGCTGCCCGATCCGCCCGCGCCCGACGAAGCTGAGGTCGAGCTGGATGTCGACACAGGCCCTCGGCTGGAGCAGTCATCAGGCGTTGTCCGGGCCGAGCTGAACGCCGTGGTGTGCCGGATGAGGTTGCCTTTGGCGCATCTATCCGCGCTTGAGGTGGGCAGCCTGTTGCCGCTGACCGGCGCGCGATTGGACCGGACTGAGGTTCTGACGATCGAACGCACCCGCGCCTCGGTCGGGCGTCTGGGGCAGTCGGGCGGGATGCGCGCCGTTCGGCTGAACGAAAACGTACCGCTGCCCGCGCTGGATGCTTTGGAGTCCGCCGAATTCATAGAAAGCCGACCGGCCAGTGTCCGGGGCGATATGGCTGACACAGACGTAGATATCTTGTCCGACCCTCTCGATCTGGTCGCGAGCCCCTCAGTTGCCGATCCGGTCGACGACGACCTGAGCCTTGTTGAACCCGATCGAATGGCTGCAGAAATCTCGCAACTGGCGGGCCTCGATGGCCCGAAGTATGGGGAAGTCTGATCTAGTCTGACGTGTTGCGCAGTTGATCCAGAGTAGGGCGCAGCTGCTCCAACTGATACCCGGCATTGGTGGTGGCAGTCAGAATCTCATCCGTACTCATCTGGTCGCATTGACCCAGAGCCCAAACAACCGAACAACGCGTGCCGGACGCGCAATATGCCAGAACCGGGCCAGAGCTATTTTCGGCCATATTGCGTTGCCGGGCGACATTCTCGGGTGTCATGGTCTGGTGGGTCAATTCCAGCACCTCGTATTCCAGCCCGGCTGCGCGGACCGCGTCTCCGATGGCATCCGATTGCATGATCTCGGGAACTTCGGCATTGGGTCGGTTGCAGATAACCTTGACGAAGCCGGCCTCGGCAATGGCGGGCACGTCCTCGACAGTGATCTGCGGGGACACGGCGTAGCGGGGGGTTATAGGTCGAATCTCCATGCCAATTGATTAGGCCGCGTTGGCCGCCCTGTCCAGTTGCGCGCGCAGCCCCGGCGCCAACTGCATCCCCGCCGCCATCGCAACCAGAAAGACGGCGCTGCTGGTCCCGCCATAGGACAGTGCCGCCATGGCTGGGCCTGGGCATAGGCCGACCAATCCCCAGCCTGCGCCAAACAGGACTGAGCCGAGGATCAGCCCTCGGTCAAGTTCGGGCCGAGCAGGTGCGGGAAATGTGCCGCCAGTCACCGGTTGGCGGGTCTTGGTCACGCGCCACGCGACCAACATGGGAAGAATCGCGCCGCCCATGACAAAGGCCAGAGTCGGGTCCCATGCGCCGAACATATCCAGCCAGCCTTGTACCTTTTGGGTATCCGTCATCCCCGACAGCAATAGCCCCGCGCCAAAAAGCGCGCCTGACAGCAAAGCGATCAACAACCGCATCAGATCACCCCCAAACCGTGGCGGAACAAGGCCAAAACCACCGCTCCGGCAGCGATATAGATTAGGGTCGCAACAATCCCGCGCAGAGAAAACCGAGAGATGCCGCAGACCCCATGACCCGATGTGCAACCGTTGGCCAACCGCGTGCCAATGCCAACGAGCAACCCGGCGACGACCAGAAGGCCCAGATTTTCTGTCAGGTGAGTTTGAGGCTGTTCGCTCATCAGACGGCTCATGATCAGCGGCATACCGATCAGCCCCAAGACAAATACCAGTTTCTCGCGCCTTGCCGGGCCGTCGATTAAACCTCCCAGAATGCCACTGGCCCCCATAATCCGGCCATTGCCAAGCAGGTAAAGCGCAGCGCCGCAGCCGATCAGGATGCCGCCACACAGGCCCCATATCCAGTCCGGGTTCATTCTATATCCATCCTATACTGGTGGCGCAGGTCACAGCTTGTTGATCGGCAATTTCAGGAAAACATCGCCCTGTTCGTCGGCCGGGGGCATCTGACCCGCGCGCATATTGACCTGAAGCGACGGCAGAATCAGCCTGGGTTTGGAGAGGGTCGCGTCGCGTGCGTCCCGCATTTCAACAAACTCTTCGATGCTGCGACCTTGCCCGATATGGATGTTCAGCGCTTTTTGCTCGCCCACCGTGGTCTCCCACGCATACTCATCCCGGCCCGGAGCCTTGTAGTCGTGCCCCACAAAAATGCGGGTCTCATCGGGCAGAGACAGGATTTTCTGGATCGACGCAAAAAGGGTCTCGGACGAGCCGCCCGGGAAATCGCATCGTGCGGTTCCGAAGTCGGGCATGAACAAGGTGTCGCCGACAAAAGCGGCATCGCCAATCACATAGGTCAGGCAGGCCGGCGTATGACCGGGTGTGTGCAGCACATCACCCCGCATCTGCCCGATGTGGAAACTGTCGCCCTCGCGGAAGAGGGCATCAAACTGGCTGCCATCGCGCTGGAACTCGGTCCCTTCGTTGAAGATTTTGCCAAAGGTTTCCTGCACCTCGACGATGTGATGTCCGATCCCGATTTTGCCGCCCAGTTCCTGCTGCAGATATGGCGCAGCCGAGAGGTGGTCTGCATGCACATGGCTTTCCAAAATCCACTCGGTCTTGAGGTCTTTGGCGTGTACATAAGCGATGATCTGGTCGGCAGAGCTTGTCCCCGTCCGGCCCGAGGCATGATCGAAATCCAGAACGCTATCGATAATCGCACAAGCGCGGCTGCTGTCTTCGTGGACGACGTACGAGACCGTAAAGGTCTGGTCGTCGAAGAACGCTTTCACTTTTGGCTTCATGGTTTCCTCCACTAAGACGACATATAAGAAAAGCAGAATGTGTTACAAGAGTCAGTTCGGTTTTTGATGTCCGTCAAGGCACGACATATGAAATTTGCCTAAACTTTAACCCAGACGCGCAGATTTGCCGAACAGGCTATTTTAGCGGGCAATAGATCGCCATCGTTTCCGGTAGCATCTTCGTGTCGTATCCGCGTTACCTATATCGGGGATACTGACAATTGGGAGGATCACAATGACGACAGATAACCTCTATTTCGAAGCGCAAGAGCTAGAGCAAAAACTTCAGAACGCGTGTCTGGATACCCGATTGGCGCTGCAGCCCAGTTTCAGCAAGATCGTAGATCGCATGCGTCAGCAAGGGATGCATGTTCCGTCGCGCATGCGCCATCTGGATGCGGCCCTGTGCGAGGACGCGATGGAAGCGCGGTTTGACAATTTGCCGATCTGATCGGTCGGGTTATCCCAGCGATATGCCCAGGATGACCAGCATCAGTCCCATGACCGACAGAAACAACGCCCCAAGGTTCCAGGGCAGAACACCCTGAACAACAGCGCGCAGTTCGTCATCTGAAAGGCCTGCCTTGCGGGCCTTCATAACGCGCAGAATACACCAGACCAGACCGACAAGACCGGCCACTGACAGGGCGGCGCCGCCCCAGGTAATGATTTCGAACATGGTTGCCTGCCTTTTCTGGTGCCGTGTTTTTGCGCTTAGCGGATCAGGGGCCTGCCGACAAGCCCGCCCATGGGATTGGGTGCTTGCGACCCGGGCACCGGCGATGTATCCGGCACCATGCCCGATGTCTCAGCATCGCAATTCAGCCTCTGGGAGAGACCTACATGGAAGACATGACCGAAGATCAGGCCGCCGCCAACTACCGCGTGACAGCAGGCGAGCTGCGCCAGTTCATCGAACGGATTGAGCGTCTGGATGCCGAAAAGAAAGATCTGGCCGAGCAACAGAAAGAGGTCATGGCCGAAGCGAAAGCGCGCGGTTACGACACCAAGGTCATGCGCAAACTGGTCGCTCTGCGCAAGCGCGACAAGGATGATATCGCCGAAGAAGAGGCGGTTCTCGAAATGTATAAGGAAGCGCTGGGTATGTAATGCAATGCAGCCCGTGTCAGGGCTGCAGCACCCTTACGCCCGGCATGGCGCGTAGTGCCGCGAGATCCTGTTCGTAGATCTCGGAAAACGCGCTGACCACATCGGAATTCCAACCCGAAATCTCAAGCTCTTCTTCGATCTGCGCCGGGTCGGCATGTTCATCAAACAGATGGGTCAGACTATCCCGCAGCATGTCCCGATCCTGCCACGCTATTTGTTCCAACAGTTGCGTTAGTTCTGCACGGCCCGCGTCCGTTAGCACTGAGGCAAGGAACGCGTATTCATGTTGCAGGGCCGCCTTATCGGGTAGTCTTGCAAGCGTTCTGAGGATATCGCCCCAGATAAGCGGAGTGTCCTCATTGGCCCAGAGCGTGATCTGAACGTTCGGAGCTCTTTCTCGCAGGTCGTTGATCATGGTCAGCCAGTTCAGGTTGCTCAAGTCGGTATTCCCTAGAACGGCTTTCCGCCGCTCTTCGGGCAGTGACATCAGCAATTTCGAGATGAAGCTCGCCGGGTTGACCAGCGCGAAACACAGCTCGATTTGATCCGCCTCTAGAACACGGTCCAGGAACGCAATCCGCTCGGCCGCATTTGGATAAAACTGCCCGTGCAGAATCGCGGCTCGTCTGGGGCCAAAAACCTTGTCGCTGGACAGGACAACGCGATCACAAGTGGTGCGGTCGGGAAGAACCTCATTCAGGCCTATAAGAACCTCTGGCAGAGGCACTCCGGTTGTCATGGAATCTGAGGCGACTTTCACAAACTGCCGCCCCTGCGCGAGGTCCAGAGGGATGACCCGATGCTGGTTCAGAACCGACGCGTTCGCCATTAGGGTTTCGATCAACCGGTCATTGTCGGAAAAGGCCACGCCTGCGTGGATAACAACCTGCATCTTCGTCCTGTTCTTGCCGGGCTCCTTTCTCCGGTGTTACAGCCTGCGCCTTCATCGGTAAATGCCGTAACTGGCAAGCAAGTGGTTGGCTGCTAGAGCCGTTGCGGAGAAAACGAATTTTGGCGCCCGTCTGCAAAGGGCAGCTTGGACCACGCCTACGCCGAATGCGGTACCCTTTTGGCAAAACCCGGCAAGATGGCCTATCCAGTCAAAACCTGCCGCTCATATATAGGGGACGGGGCCTCGGCCAACGGATCGTCCTCGGGCGGGCAGAGCAATACCGCGAAAACAATCAGCGCCGCCAACAGTGCCGTCTTCATTTCTGCCAATGCCCTTGATTTCATCACGCGTCCCTTCGCCTTGTAAGCCTCATTACCCATTCAACGCGTCAGCTCCGAATTTCCGTCGAAAGATTTTTACAGGTTTTTGTCTTTTTCCGCTTGCAGGCTCGCGCGGGAATTTATACATCCCTCCTCACTCAACGGCGCGGGCGTAGCTCAGGGGTAGAGCATAACCTTGCCAAGGTTAGGGTCGGGCGTTCGAATCGCCTCGCCCGCTCCATTGAGTTAAGGTCTTCGGACCAACATATGTATCTGATGCGGGCGTAGCTCAGGGGTAGAGCATAACCTTGCCAAGGTTAGGGTCGGGCGTTCGAATCGCCTCGCCCGCTCCAGATGCAAACTTTTCCAACTGATCAATTTCGATGTGAACGCGGTGCCTGAGCGTCTGTGTTTAGCTGTGGCCCGGACGTCTTTCGCTACCGGGCCGATTCTGCCGCATCAAGAGTGCAGGTTCAGATCAGAACGCTTTGAACGTCATCGTGGTCAAGGATCGTTCGATGTTTGGAATCACCAGCAGGTGTTCGTTGATGAAATGGCCCACATCCTCGGTTTCGGGGATATAGAGCTTCAGCAGCAGGTCGTATTCGCCGCTGGTGGAATAAAGCTCTGAGTGAATCTCGCGCAGGGCGATCTCTTCGGCGACCTTGTAGGTGGTGCCGGGTTTGCAGCGGATCTGGATAAAAACGCAGGTGGACATGTGCCGGGCCTTTTGACTTGAGTTTCCGGCAGGCTGGCATGGCCCGGACCTGTGTGCAATCCCCTGCAACAGTTTGTACCGATTGCGCTGCGGGCACTGGATCAACCCGCCCAACCCCGTCTATAAGCGCGCCTGTAGCAAAAGGAATTCGCCCATGCGCAGCGCAAAGATCAGCCGTCAGACCGCCGAGACCGAGATCTCGGTCGAGGTCAATCTGGACGGCACCGGCCAGTATGACAACCAGACCGGCGTTGGCTTCTTTGACCACATGCTGGATCAGTTGGCGCGTCATTCGCTGATCGACATGACGATCCGCGCCAAGGGCGACTATCACATCGACGACCACCACACGGTCGAAGACACCGGCATCGCGCTGGGTCAGGCTCTGACGCAGGCACTGGGCGACAAGAAAGGCATCCGCCGCTACGGCGAGTGTCACTTGCCCATGGACGACGCTCAGGTGCGTTGTGCGCTGGACCTGTCAGCGCGCCCGTTCCTGATCTGGAACGTGGACCTGCCGACCCAGAAGATCGGCACGTTCGACACCGAACTGGTGCGCGAGTTTTTTCAGGCGCTCAGTACCCATGGCGGCATTACACTGCACATTGATCAGCTGCACGGTTTCAACAGCCACCACATCGCCGAGGCTGCCTTTAAGGCCGTTGCCCGCGCCCTGCGGGATGCGGTCGAAACCGACCCGCGCAAGGCGGATGCGATTCCGTCAACCAAAGGCGCGCTGTAAATGCTAACCGCGATTATCGACTACGAGAGCGGCAACCTGCACTCGGCCGAAAAAGCCTTTCAGCGTATGGCGAAAGAACTGCACGCGGGTGAGGTCGTTGTGACCTCGGACGCGGATGTAGTCGCGCGCGCGGACCGGCTGGTGCTACCCGGGGACGGAGCTTTTCCGGCCTGCGCCGCCGAGCTGCGTGGCCACAAGGGCATCTATGACGCGATGGTTGAGGCGGTCGAACAGAAAGGTCGCCCCTTCCTCGGTATCTGCGTCGGGATGCAGTTGATGGCCTCAAAAGGCCATGAATATACCGAAACCGATGGTCTGAATTGGGTCGCTGGGGACGTGCTGCGGATCGAGCCTTCGGACGCTTCGCTAAAGGTGCCGCATATGGGCTGGAACGATCTGGTTTTGGATAGCGATCACCCGGTGTTTAATGGTGTGAAATCCGGCGATCATGTCTATTTCGTCCACTCCTACCATTTCCGTGTCACGGATCCGGCGCAAAGGCTGGCTTATGTGGACTATGGGCAGGACGTCACGGCCGTGATTGGCCGTGATACGATGCTCGGGATGCAATTCCACCCCGAGAAAAGCCAGGATGTTGGCCTGCGCATGATCGGCAACTTCCTGACTTGGGCGCCCTAAAGCGTTTCGGGTTTTAACTTAATCATCAAGTGACACGAATGTCCCGAGAACGCTGAAAGCGTGGCAGGGTATTCGTGACGCGAGTTTAACCCGAAACGATCTAGTTACTGAATGCGGGTCCAGGTCTGCCCCCGGCAGACCAATCCGCCTGCGACACAGCCTTTGACCGTCAGCTGGTTCTGGCTGTCCAATGTCATCTTAGAGTTGTAGGTCTTGTCGCGATCCGGGGCCCAGATCTTGCCGTTGTCATAGCTGCCACTGCCTTCTGCGACCATATCCCAGATGATCTGTTTGCCCAGGTTTTCATAGTCCAGAATCTGATCGCCATTGCCATCAAAGGCGCTGTCGATGGTGCCGCAAATTGCGCTGCCGCATTCGCTGATCGACACGTGCAGGTACCCACCTGTGTCGCCGGGTTGTGTTTTCCACAGCCCATCCGCCGGATCTGCCGCCATCGCGCCTGTGGCCAGCGATGCAAAAGCAATCGAAAGTGCAAGTTTCTTCATGATAACCTCCCTGATTTGGGTTCACTCTGGCCCGGTGTCGGGCTTCGGGCAAGATTGACTTTGCGTCGCTAACCCGCTTGTGCGATACGCCGCCCGTGTAACATTCAGATAAGGCCGCCCGACATGATCCTGTATCCCGCCATCGACCTGAAAGACGGCAACGCTGTTCGCCTGCTGCGCGGTGAAATGGACAAAGCCACCGTTTTCAATGAAGACCCGGCCGCGCAGGCCCGTGCCTTTGTTGATGCCGGATGTGAGTGGCTGCACCTTGTCGACCTGAACGGCGCCTTCGCGGGCGAGCCGGTCAACGCTGCTCCGGTCGAGGCGATCCTGAAGGCTTGCGACGTGCCCGCTCAGCTGGGTGGCGGCATCCGCGACATGGCTACGATCGAGACTTGGATCGAAAAGGGTTTGGCGCGGGTTATTCTGGGCACCGTTGCGGTCGAAAACCCCGATCTGGTGCGTGAGGCCGCAAAAGCCTTCCCCGGCAAGGTCGCAGTGGGCATCGACGCCCGCAACGGCATGGTTGCCACCAAAGGCTGGGCCGAGGAAACGGACGTGCAGGTCACGGATCTGGCCCGCAGCATCGAAGATGCTGGCGTCGCGGCAATCATCTATACCGACATCAACCGCGACGGTGCGATGCAGGGCCCGAATATCGAAGCCACAGCCGCGCTTGCCCAAGCCGTCTCCATCCCGGTCATTGCCTCTGGTGGCGTCAGCTCATTGGACGATCTCATCGCCCTGCGCGATTGCGGAGTTGAGCTGAACGGCGCGATCTCGGGCAGGGCGCTGTATGATGGCGCGATTGACCTGGCTGAGGCCATTCGCGCCCTGAGCTAAACGCCTTACTGCGCGGCAGCCGAGGTCAGTTTCTTCAACGCGCCGCGCATTTTCTCGATCACCGGCGAGTTCTCGACCTCGTCGAGGTCATCCATCGTCTCTTTCGGGTCTTCATAGGCCAGCCAGACCTGCCCGTTCGCATCCTCATAGGCCTGCACTTTCAGCGGCAGGAACAGGCCCGCACGCGGGTCGATCTGCATAGCAGGCGTCCCAAGCGCCGGGTTGCCGAAGATCAGCACCTGGTTGGGCGGAATCGGCGTGCCGACCTTCTCGGCCCCTGCGGCATGGTCGATACGCGCAAAGACGGTCGCGCCTGCGTTACCCACAGCGGCTTCGAGAGCGTCCAGCGCCTCGGGCACGGATTTTGCGGTTTCTACTTTGATGATATCGTCAGCCATTGCGGCAACTGCTCCTGTAAAAAGGAAAGTGGTGGTCAGAATAAGGTTTCGCATCTTATTGATCTCCTGATGAATTTGGGGACAGTTTTCACAGGTTTGAGAAGGGTGACAATCACAAGTCTGGCATCGGCGGGGCTTTGCCGGTAAGGGTGCGGGCAACAAAGGAAAGCGCATGCTGAAAACCCGTATCATTCCCTGTCTGGATGTCGCCGATGGCCGCGTGGTCAAAGGTGTGAATTTCGTGGGTCTGCGCGATGCAGGCGACCCGGTGGAATCGGCCAAGGCCTATGACGCCGCCGGCGCGGATGAGATCTGTTTTCTGGACATTCATGCAACGCATGAGAACCGTGGTACCATGTTCGATGTAGTTCAGCGCACGGCCGAGCAGTGCTTTGTTCCTCTGACCGTGGGTGGCGGCGTGCGTACCAAGGATGACGTGCGTGCCCTGCTGCTGGCAGGGGCGGACAAGGTCAGCTTCAACTCGGCCGCTGTCGCCAACCCGGATGTGATTGCCGAGGCGGCAGACCAGTTCGGCAGCCAATGCATCGTCTGCGCCATCGACGCCAAAACCGTCAGCCCCGGAAAATGGGAGATCTTCACCCATGGCGGCCGCAAACCCACCGGCATCGACGCGGTCGAGTTCGCGAAAACCGTGGTTGCCAAAGGTGCTGGAGAAATCCTGCTGACCTCGATGGATCGGGACGGAACCAAGTCAGGGTTCAACCTGCCGCTAACCCGCGCAATCAGCGACGCGGTGGATGTGCCTGTGATCGCATCGGGTGGGGTTGGCAATCTGGACCATCTGGTCGAAGGCGTCACCGAGGGCGGGGCGAGCGCCGTACTTGCGGCCTCGATCTTCCATTTTGGTGAATACACCATCCGCGAGGCCAAGGAACACATGGCCGCCGCCGGTATCCCGATGAGGCTGACATGAGCATTCTGCACGATCTGGCCGCCACAATCGAGGCGCGCAAAGGGGCGGACCCTGAGAGCAGCTGGACAGCAAAGCTGCTGGCCAAGGGCCCAGAAAAATGCGCTGAGAAATTCGGCGAGGAGGCCGTTGAGGCCATCATCGAAGCCGTCAAGAATGACAAAGACGGGCTGACGGCCGAGGCCGCCGACGTGCTGTATCACCTTCTGGTCATGCTGGCCTCGCGCGACGTTGCGCTGGACGATGTGCTGGCGGAGTTGGCGCGGCGTCAGGGCCTTAGCGGTATAGCCGAAAAGGCCGCACGCCCAAAAAGTTAAGCTCAGTCTTCCGTCCGCGCCGAAGCGGTTCTATGATCATGTTTCACGGTCTATCGGTCGAGGGACATCACAATGATCAGAGCTTTGGCCTGCGTTCTGGCCCTCGTGACTTTGGGCGCCTGTGCGGCCCCGCCACCGTCCACCGGTGATGAAGTTCAGCGTCTTGCCTCGGAAATCCAAAGCCTCGGTCCCGATATCGATCCGGCTGAGGCCAACCGGGCCGCCCGCATTGCGTATTCCTACACCGCGCAGCTGGTGCAGGAATATGAGATCACCGACCCTCCGTTGATCCACAATGCCAAGGTCAACAAGGGCCTGCGCCCGCGTGGGTTATGCTGGCACTGGGCCGAAGATATCGAGCGGCGGTTAAAGCAAGAGAACTTCCAAACGCTGGACATGCATCGCGCCATCGCCAATGCCGACAATCCACTGCGAATCGACCACAGCACAGCCATTATCAGCGCGCGGGGCGAGTCGCTCTATGACGGCGTTGTGTTGGACCCGTGGCGCTATGGCGGGGTTCTTTTCTGGTCTCCGCTGCAGGAAGACACAAGATATGACTGGGTCCCGCGTGAGGTTGTTCTGGAAAAGCGCAGGCAAGAACAAGTGGCCCGCCTCAAACCCTACCCGGCGCAGTGAGGCTATAGCTTGGATGAAATGATGCCGGTGCTGAAGCCGCCCATGCGCAGCTCTCCGAACAGGCGTTGATATTCGATCTTGGGGCATCGATTCATCACCACATCCACGCCGCGCGCCTCAGCCTTGGCGGCGGCCTCTGCGTGCTCAACACCGATTTGCATCCAGATGGTGCGCAGGGATGGGAACGCCTCTAGCGCCTCATCCACGATCGGAGGTACAGCCTCAGAGCGGCGGAAGATATCCACCATATCAACATCTTCCGTGACATCTGACAGGGTGGCGCGCACGGTTTGACCGAAAAGTTGCTTTCCTGCATGGCCGGGATTGACCGGGATCACGGTAAAGCCTTTCAGCGACAGGTAGCGGGCCACGTAGAAACTCGGCCGCACCTCGTTCATGGACACCCCGACCACGGCAACGGTCTTGGTGCGCTTCAGAATGGATCTCAGGAACTCATCAGAATACTCAGCCATACCGCTACCCTATGCTACGGCTGAAAAAGAAAAAAGCGCCCAAGAAACCTTGGGCGCCAGTTGTTGGAACGAGGGACAGTGAAATGACCCGCGGCAGTTCCGTTCCGCGGTCACTGTGACATTTAGGCATGTTTTGGTTAAAAAAAAGAGGGCACGCGCATTTTTGTGATGACTTTTCACAAACGGCGGAAGGTTGCCTATTCTCGATACAGAATCTCAGGCCAGTTTCCTTCAGCCTGATGGATGTATTCCAACTGATCCTCACGCCACTTCCGCTCAATTTCAGGCGAAAACGTCAAGTATAGGCGCCCATCTACCACCTGCCAGGCCCCCGGATCGGTTCCCTTGAGGATGCCCTGTGCCATCGCATAGGAACAATACCCCCCGAATTGAGGGGCAAAGGCGCGCGGATTCGCCTCAAATAACGCGCGATTTTCGAGAGAGGCGAAATGCCATTCGGCTCCCTTCCACGTCACTGAAATCTCGGGGCGGCCCTGTACGGGAACGTCACCCTGAAAATAGGATACTGGGTCGTATCCCGCCATCGCAGCCCCCTCGGGCGCGAAATACACGGGCATGGGCTGCGCAATAGCGGCAGAAGCGAGAAGAGTGGCGCTCAGCGCGCCAATGAGAGCGTGGCGGATTGGCATAGGTATATCGGAATCATGGACTCAGCGTCTCAATCTGCAACGTTTTGCGCTGTGAGACACCCCAGATGACGCGGTTGTGATCACCCCGAAGCGCGAGGATCAGTCAAAGATATCCTCGATCACATCCCAGGCCTCATCCATCACGCGCGAAAACAGGGTTTTCTTCTTTTTCTTGCGCTTGGATTTCGGCGGGACGGTATGGGATACCGCATGTTTCTTGGGCGCGCTTTCGGTCACCTTGCGCTTGGGCAGCATCTTGAGGTCATGCAACGGCGCGCCGCAACTGGAACAGCTCAGCTCATGCCGCTGCTTTCCCTTCAGGACAAGCGCCGCTCGGGTCCCGCAATAACAGCAGGTGGCAATTTTCGATGGGCCAGAAATGACGCGCTCCTATCCTGTGTACCGTGAGGCATATAGGGCAATCGCCGCCGCGTTTGAGACGTTCAAAGATCCAAAACCACCGGCTGCGTCAATTTTCACCAGTTTGTCCACGGTTTCCTTGGTCTTTTGCCGCAATCCGGGGCCTTCTGCACCCAGAACCAGCGCCACCGGACGATCACGTTGATCCCCTATGGCAGCCTCGATCGTATCCTCGGCCTCTCCATCGAGACCTAGCACCAGAAAGCCCATGCCCTGCAACTCGACAATCGCTTCGGCCAGATTGCGGACCCGCAAATAAGGCTGACGCTCCAAAGCGCCGCTTGCGGTTTTGGCCAGCGCCCCTGTCTCAGGCGCGGAATGGTGCCGAGTCCCGATCACAGCACTGGCGCCCAGCACCTCGGCCGAGCGCAGAATCGCCCCGACATTGTGCGGGTCTGTCACCCGATCCAGCAAAATCACGCGAGGGTGTTCGCGCCCGATACAGTTTTCGGTCAACCCGCCCCATTCCAGCGGCTTGACCTCAAGGGCGGCACCCTGATGGACTGATCCCTGATCAATCGGAGCGTTGAACTTTCTTGGATCGACCATCTCGGCCTCGGTGCCCGCAAAATCAATGGCTTCTGCCAGCTTGTCACGGGCGTTTCGGGTCACAATCAGGCGCAATTTCTGCCGTTTCGGGTTCATCAACGCATCGCGCACGGCGTGCAGACCAAACAGCCAAACCGTTTCCGAAGCGGCTGCTTTGCGCGCCTGTTCCTTCTCCACGACCCACTTGGGTTTCTTCATTTTATTGGCCTCCGGGCCGGGCGTTCGATTTCCTGCGTCAAAGCGGTATTTTCCTGTTGACGCTCCTTTGGTGCGCTAGTAATCACGCCTCCACGTCAGGTGCAACGCCTGACAGTGGGCGACAGGCCGCAAGGTGTGGCAGGGGACTGTAACTCCCTCGCGGAGACGCACGCCTGGTTCGATTCCAGGGTCGCCCACCACTTTCTCTAGCAGAAAATTTCGGCAAATCTATCAGTGTAGGCTGAGAAGCACTTCGATATCGCGGCGGCTCAGCCGACGTAGAAGCGCCCTGTCTTCGGCCAGCAGAGACTTACCGCTTTCGATCTGTTTCTCAAGAAACGCTGCGATTTCGCTTGTGGGCTGATAGTAGAGGTCGATCTGTTGTTTGCTCAGATCTTCAACCAGCTTCCGGAGGAGTTGTTTCTGTTTTTCCGAGTCAAGATCTTTGCGCTTGTCTTCCAGCATGGCCATTCGCTTCGTTTGTTCACACCCAAATTGTAGGACGGTGAGAGCGTTTGACAAAGTCGTACCGTGCGGCTTCTACGCAAGCACGAGTTGGGTCGGTAAGCGTGACATCGTTCCAAAAAAGACGGGGCGCGCTGGAATCAAAGCGCGCCCCTATCTCAGGGAGGAGAAACCGATCTCGCGTTCGAAACACACCATGAACGCTAACTCGTTACATTGTTGACTATGGCGGCTTTCGATTTTGCGTTCAGTGATGTTGTTCACGTATGGACTGCTCAGCGACCGAGTCTGCGTGTCGACCCGCCGCTACTGCAGCCTTAGCAGTCGTTCGCTTGCCTTAATGTGTATCCATTGCCTGTGCAGAAGCCCCTTTGTTTGTCAGCTGGCTTGAAAGGGAATTTACGTCCGACCTCAGTTTTCTTCATTTCTCTAACACTTGATGGCTTCGTTTATTTCTCTCTAAGCAGAGCGAAACACTAGGCAAGCATAGCAATGATAGCTGCGAGAACGATCACGCCCAGTATTGTCAGCTTTGTTGCGGCGACTGCCCCATCAGCCCGTGCTTCCCACTTTGTCTTGGGGCGGTTCACGGCGTGGTTCCATCCGAGGTCGTTTTCATCTTGGTGAGGCATTATTCGTGTCTTTCGCGTCGATTTTAGGTGAGATTTTCTGTAACAAGAATATCCCGATGATTGCGAAAATCGGTGTGAAAAATATGCAGATCAAAAGCCACAGCAACGGGTTGCGATGCCTGTTGCTTGCCACACACATGGGCAAGTAGACGTGTAGCCACAGCATGAACAACAGTGCGATGATTAGAGCGGAGCCAGCAAGAGTTTTCGTCAATACATCACTTAAGTATCTTACGGTTGTTTCGGTATTCCGAGCTAGCTCTTAGGTAATGCCTTGCGGAGTGACTTAACTATTGAAATCCGGTCAATGTTTTTGGATATCCTGCCAATTTTGAGTGACGTCCCCCCATGCAAGATACTCAGGTCCGCTGTTGCTAAAGTCAGATGAAACGTATGATCTGCTGCTTCGCAGCAACTTCAAGTGATACAGGTGTGCCGCCAACCATCACCTTCCGTCCATCACGCCCAGCTTGGTGTTGGTACACCGCTTCGGCCAGGGCTGCGTGGGTCTCGTTGGGCATTAACTTGTCAGCCAGTTCGTAGAACGAGAATGCACGTTCTTCCAGACCAGCTATGTCGTTGGTCATATCCACGTTGCGGGCAGTCTCCATCATGGTGTTGGCCCGCTGAGGTTCAATCTCGATGAATGCACCGACCCGTTTCGGCAGGCAGCTGATTTGATGGTTAAGAAGATCGGCGGTGGCAGTTCCGAAAACCTGAGAACTCTCCTGTACTGAAGGCAAGCGAGCAGCAATTGGACTGCAGCTGTCGGCACTGTGTCGATGTTTGGGACGGAAGGGAATGGACGGAGACTTAAGATGTCCAAAACTCTACTCCCCGTCGTCACAACGCGTCGTCCGCCCTGGAATAAACGCAGACTAGTCGGACAGAAGCGGCCATTGCAGCCAAAGCAGGTTTGGGCCATTCGTACCCGGCTCGAACTCGCAAACAAGCTGAGAGACCTCGCTGTGTTTAAACTTGCCATCGATAGCAAGTTGCGCGGGAGCGATCTCGTCCGCCTGGTGGTTAACGACCTCTCCGTCGCCAATACTGTTCGCGATCGGGTGTCCGTTGTTCAAAGCAAAACTGCGAAACCGGTGCAATTCGAAATGACAAAGAATAGACGTGAAGTCGTGTCGCAATGGGTCTCTTCGCCGGGCATGCGTGACAACAGTATCTTTTTCCAAGTCTTACGCCTGCTTTGCCGCATCTTTCGACCCGGCAATACAACAGGCACTTCCGGGAGTTGGGTCTGCGATTGGTCTCGATCCGTCCAGCTATGGTACGCATTCGCTTAGGCGCACCAAGGTGGCTTTGATATTCAGAAAGACTGGAAATCTACGTGTCGCTCAACTTCTACTAGGACACAGCCAGGTAGACAGTTCAGTCCGTTACCTTGGCATCGAACTTGAAGACGCCTTTGTATTGCCGAACGTATCGATCTTTAACGACTTAGGCGGGTGGGATCACCCACTCGCCGCTCCCAAGCAGACATTCGAAATCTCGCGTCCATCTTCCGCCCACAGCCCAAAGGGTCCAATGCTGCGCTTTCAAGGCAGGTCAGCTTGACAAGGCAAAGCGCCAAACACTTGCCGGACGAAATTTGAACATAGGCGCGAAGCCGGACTAATGCTATTTTTAGGAAGGATTTGTAGGACGGGAAGCTGTTGGATCGCCAGCACTCAAAAGAGATTGACCGTGTCTTAAGCGGGTTCGATACGGGGCGGGACCGACTTGTCGCGGATAGCTGGCAGCGCTGTGTTGAAACCTATGGTATGGATCCCTCACGGCAGGAACCCGCGCACATTTTGTCTGAAACCAAATTCCGAGAACACCTGGAACAATCCGAACGTCTTATCGCAACCGCGCGTTCGGGGCTGCAATCGCTGTTTGCGCAGGTGGCAGGGCAGAACTACGTCCTACTGCTTGCGGATGCAGATGGCGTCTGCGTCGATTTCTTTGGCGACCGGAACTTTGAGGACGAGCTCAGAATTGCGGGTCTTCATCTGGGCTTCAAGTGGACGGAAGAGTTGGCAGGAACGAACGGAGTGGGGTCGTGCATTGTTACAGGTCAGCCAGTGACGATCCATCAGGGAGATCATTTTTCGATCACGCATACGCCACTGTCTTGTACGGCAGCGCCTATTTTTGACACCAAAGGTGCTCTTGCGGCTGTTCTGGATGTGTCATTGCTGCGTGGACCCTCACCAAAGGCGTCGCAAAATCTGGCCATGACATTGGTGACGAACTCCGCCCGTCGCGTCGAGATGGCAAACCTGATGGCATCGACGCGGCGTGATTGGGTCCTGCGCTTTTCAGCCAGCCCTGAATTTCTTGAGGTCGATCCCGAAGCGGCGGTCGCTGTGGACGGAGGCGGCAAGATCATCGGTATGACCTCGGGGGCCCGACGTGCGCTGGACCCGGACGGTTCGGGTCACCTGATCGGGTCGCAATTGCAGGACTGGCTTGAAATCAGTGTTGATGACATGCCCGAGTTCATGCGCGGCAGACCGTCCGAAGACCGCGTTCTACACCTCAAGGATGGGCGCGCGCTCTATGGTCATGCCGTTGCTCCACAGACGCCGCAGATGACGGCAGCTCTGCGCAAACGGGAAAAGGTTCTGCCTGGTGCCCTTGGTAGTTTTGCAGGGCCGGATGCGGGCCTTCAGCAACTTTTGAACAAAGCGGCCCGTCTTGCGCCGACCAATCTGCCGCTTTTGCTGACCGGCGAAAGCGGGACAGGCAAAACTAAACTGGCGCGCGCTATCCATATGGCCGATCCTGCGACACAGGATTTCCACACCGTGATCTGTTGCGACACTCCGACATTCAATTTCTGCCGTGCTATCGAACCCGGCACACTGTTTCTGCGCGGCGTTGAAGACCTGAGCGAGCCTGCACAGGCCTCTCTTTTGGCAGTGCTTGAGCGGCGGGCTGATCTGCGGATCATCGCGTCATGTCGGCAACCCCCGGCAGGATTGCAGGGCGGTCTTCGTGAAGATCTTCTGCACCGGATTGCGGGGGCCACATTGTCTTTGCCGCCTTTGCGCCACCGTGCGGATCTGGATTGGCTGATTGATCGTCTGCTCCGACGGTTTGCCAGCCATGATATTCGCCTCTCGACCGCTGCCCGCGCCGACCTGAAATCACGATTGTGGCGCGGCAATATTCGTGAACTGGAACACCTGCTGCAAAGTTCGGTCGCCCTGTGTCAGGACAACATCATCGACTTAACGGATTTGCCCGCCCCGGCGCTCGCCCCTACGCAAAAGCAGGACTCAGATGATCTGGAAGCACTTCTGCGTGCTTGCGATTGGAACATGTCCCAACTGGCAAGGCGCCTTGGTGTGAACCGATCGACGATCCTGCGCCGTATGCGAAAAGCCGGGCTTAGACCGCCCGCTTAAACGCATATGTACCCGTGTTGCGCCCTTGTTGCGCGCGCAACAAGCATTGGCGTATTTGGACCGAACCAAGTGTTGATGCGCCAAATCCGCTTGCCCGAAGGGTCGCGGATTTGCCAGCCTTCTGCTCCGTGGAGATAGGGAGGATGACATGCTCGACACAACACTCTCGGATCAGGTTCAGGGGTTTCTGGATGACTTCGGTGCGGCTTTGTCCCAAGGCGATATCGATGCCGCCTGCGATATGTTCCAGGACGATTGCTATTGGCGCGATCTGGTAAGCTTTACCTGGAATATTAAAACGGTCGAGGGCAAGGCGCAGTTAGCAGATATGCTCGCGCATCAGTTGGCCACAACCAAGCCGAGTGGTTGGAAAATAGCCGAAGGTGAAGTTCCAACTGAAGACGGCGGAATAACCACCGCATGGATCGAGTTCGAAACCGAAGTGGCACGCGGCTACGGGTTGATCCGCCTCAAGGATGGCAAGATATGGACCTTGCTGACCACGATGGTCGAGCTGAAAGGTCATGAAGAGCCCAAAGGGTTCAACCGCCCACTTGGGGCCAAGCACGGTGCGGGTAAACACAGGACCACATGGGCAGAAGAGCGGGCGCAGGAAGAGGCTGAACTGGGTTACGAAACACAGCCCTACTGCGTCATCATCGGCGGTGGTCAGGGCGGGATCGCTATGGGCGCGCGGCTGCGTCAGCTGGGTGTACCGACGATCATCGTCGAACGGAATGACCGGCCCGGCGACAGTTGGCGCAATCGCTACAAATCCCTCTGCCTGCACGACCCGGTTTGGTACGACCATCTGCCCTATATCAAGTTCCCGGAAAACTGGCCCGTCTTCTCGCCCAAGGACAAGATCGGTGACTGGCTTGAGATGTACACCAAGGTGATGGAACTGAACTATTGGACCCGCACGGCGGCCAAATCCGCAACGTTCGATGAAAGTACGGGCGAATGGACCATCACGGTGGACCGGGACGGCGAAGAGGTTGTACTGCGGCCCAAGCAACTGATCATGGCGACGGGGATGTCCGGCAAGAAACGCATGCCTGATTTTCCAGGAATGGATGTTTTCAAAGGCGAACAGGTGCATTCGTCGGAACATGAAGGTCCCGACAAATGGGCTGGTAAAAAGGTCGTTGTGGTGGGGTCCAACAACTCGGCCCACGACATCTGCGCGGCGCTTTGGGAAAACGATGCCGATGTGACAATGGTGCAGCGGTCCTCAACCCATATTGTCCGCTCTGACACCCTCATGGAAATCGGACTGGGCGATCTCTATTCTGAACGTGCGGTGCAGTCTGGCATGACGACCGAAAAGGCCGATCTAATCTTTGCTTCGCTGCCCTATCGCATTCTTCATGAATTCCAGATTCCAGCCTATGCCGCGATGAAAGAACAGGACAAAGAGTTCTATGACGGGTTGGAAAAGGCCGGGTTCTGGCTGGATTGGGGCGATGATGACAGCGGGCTGTTTATGAAATACCTGCGTCGCGGATCGGGCTACTACATCGATATAGGGGCCAGCCAGTTGATCATTGATGGCGAGATCAAGCTGAAACGGGGTCAGGTCACCGCGCTTGATGAAACCGGAGTTATCCTTGATGACGGCACGCATCTGGATGCCGATCTGGTGGTCTATGCGACGGGGTATAATTCTATGAACGGCTGGGTCGCGGACCTGATGGGTCAGGATATGGCAGATCGGCTTGGGAAATGCTGGGGTCTGGGCTCTGACACAACCAAGGACCCGGGGCCTTGGGAGGGCGAGCAACGCAATATGTGGAAGCCGACACAGGTTCCAAACCTTTGGATGCATGGTGGAAACCTGCATCAGTCCCGGCATTATTCACAATTCCTGTCGCTGCAAATAAAGGCCCGGATGGAGGGTATCCCGACGCCGGTCTACGGCCTTCAAGATGTGCATCACCTCAGTTAATGCGTGCGCTAGAACCAAGAAGTGGACTTTCAATTTTTTCGATTGAAAGTCTGCTTTGTGTCGCAGACCTGTCATTTGGTGAAAATCGCTCAAAGTCTGCTATGCGGACAACGCCGCCATTCAGCTTCAACGACTGATCCGTCAGGATAGAGCAGTCTCCAAACGTTCCAACGAATTCTGCGGCCACACCTCATCGAATTTGTAGAATTCCTCGAAGATAGGAATTTCCTTGCTGAGTGGCACCCAGGCCTGTTTGCTGCTCGTGAAAATCTGTGCATCTGGAGGACATTGATCCGGGTTTTCCAGTGTTCCGACGCGCACGTACCTTAGCTTTCCAAGGCGGATCATGTAGCTGCTAAAAACGCCGACGCCGCAATCCCTACAGCGCGTAATAATCTGACCTTTCCCGCTCGGAGTGG